>NZ_FNPM01000012.1:0-195883 GCF_900107295.1 Variovorax sp. YR266 | reverse complement strand
CCCGATCGCGATGGAAGAAGGCCTGCGCTTCGCCATCCGTGAAGGCGGCCGTACCGTGGGTTCGGGCGTCGTGGCCAAGATCCTCGACATCTAAGCCGGACGCAAAGGAATCACCATGGCTACCAAGCAAAAAATCCGCATCCGCCTGAAGGCATTCGACTACAAGCTGATCGACCAGTCGGCAGCCGAAATCGTCGACACCGCCAAGCGCACCGGCGCGATCGTCAAGGGCCCCGTGCCCCTGCCGACCCGCATGAAGCGTTTCGACATCCTGCGTTCGCCGCACGTCAACAAGACGTCGCGCGACCAGCTGGAAATCCGCACGCACCAGCGCCTGATGGACATCGTCGACCCGACCGACAAGACCGTGGACGCGCTGATGAAGCTCGACCTGCCGGCCGGCGTGGACGTCGAGATCAAGCTGCAGTAATCCGTTCGACCTCGCGTCGCGGTTATTTGTGAAGCCCGCCTGCAGAAATGCAGGCGGGCTTTGTGCTTTATGTCACGCAGATGTGGCATCCTCGCCGGACGACAGCCTCCCTCCATCGAGGCGTCGGACAGCTGAAACGAGGGCAGCACAGCTATGAGACAAAGCATCTCTTTTGCGTCGGGTTTGGTGGCTTGCATCGCGGCGGCGTTGCTGACCGCATGTGGCGGCGGTGGGGGAGGAGGCGGTGGCGGCATTCCCTTGCTGCCCGTGCTTCCGACGACGCCAGTTGCCCTGAGTGGCACGGCCACTTACGAGTCGGTGCCCAATCCCAGTGGCCGCCTCGTGTATTCCGATATCTCGATCAAACCGGTGCGTGGTGCTTTTGTCGAAGTACTCGACGCCACCAGTGGCAGCCAGCTGGCCACGACTTCCACCGATGACAACGGCGCCTACTCGGCGAGCGTTCCGTCAAACGCGAACGTCGTTGTCCGCGTGCGCGCTCAACTGACCCGCACTGGCGCGCTTCCGAGTTGGGACGTCACCGTGCGTGACAACACGCAGTCGAACGCGATCTATTCCATGCAGTCGTCGGCATTCTCCACCGGCACCGCGGCGCTCACCCGCGACTTGCGCGCCGGCAGCGGATGGGGCGGGTCGAGCTACACCAGCCAGCGTGTGTCCGGGCCGTTCGCCGTGATGGACACGGTCTACACCGCGATGCAGAAAGTGCTGTCGGTGGCTCCGGCGACTGCGTTTCCGTCGCTGAAGGTGTTCTGGAGTGTCAACAACACCAACTCCGGCGGCAGCATCGCGCTGGGCCAGATTGGCACCACGTTCTTCATTGGCAGAAGTTCGGGTGCCGAAATCTACGTGCTCGGCAAGGAAGATGTGGATACCGACGAATTCGACGCGCCCGTGATCGCGCACGAATGGGGGCACTACTACCAGGCCTCCTTCAGCCGCGACGATTCGCCGGGCGGCGCGCACTCCACGAGTGAACTCATCGACCGCCGCCTCGCTTTCTCCGAAGGATGGGGCAACGGCTGGTCGGGCATTGCGTTGGGGCGCAGCAACTATGTCGATTCGGGTGGCCCTGGCCAGGCCCAGGGCGGCAGCCTCGATCTCACGCAGGGGCCGGCGACCAACCGAGGATGGTTCCGCGAATCCTCGATTCAGTCGATCTTCTGGAATCTGAATCAGCAGGTCGGTTTCAAGCCGATCCACGACACGATGACGGGGGCGCTATTCAGGAGCGGTGCGCCGGTCACGTCGATTCATCCGTTCGCCGTGGCATTCAACGCGACAGCGCAGGGTAGTGCATCTACGCTGGCCGCGTTGCTCACGGGGCAGAGCATCACGGTCAACGATGCCTACGGCGCGGGGGAGGGCAATGATGGCGGCGTGTCGATCGCGTTGCCGATGTACAAGCAGGCAGTGGTTGGTACGGCCACTTCGGCCTGTGTGACGAACGCTGCGGATCCTCAGCGTGACGGAAACAAGCTCGGAAGCTTCGCGTACCTGCGTTTCACGGCGCCCACCAACCGTGGTTACCAGTTCACGATCTCCCCGCCGGGGGGCGCTAATCCCAACTACGCGATCTATCGGGGTGGCGTGGTGAGCCGAAACACCAGTTCGGTCAACCTGTCGACTGGCGACTATGTTCTGGTTGTCAACGATCTCAACAATTCCGCCACCAGCACCTGCTTCGGCGTGATCATTCAGTAGCAGCGAGGAAGGCCGCCATGAACCTCCGTTCCAGTTCGACGATTGCCGTTGTGGCATGCCTGACGCTAGCCGCCGCGTCGGCGCCGGTCTTTGCAGATGGCGTGCCGGCGCCCCGCACCGCGAAGCACGCAGCCTCGTCCCGCAATGCTGCGCCTATGACGGTCGCGGCACGCAAGCCCAACGATTCCGGTGTCGTGATCCAGTTCAGGGTAGAGGGCACGCCCCAGGTTGGCCGGCCGGTCTCTGTTGTTCTGCAGTTCGACGGCGTGAGCGATCCGGCGGGTGCCACCGCGCGCCTGACGACCGATGCCGGCCTGACCCTGGCCACAAGCAGCAGCCTGGCCCTTCCCGCTGGCCAGCGTACGATCGCCACCGCCACGGTGACGAGCGACCGCGAAGGCCTTGCCTACCTGAACGTCTTTGTCACGCAGAACGGCGCCATGAGCATCGTCGCCATCCCCGTGCAGACCGGCTCGGCCGCCCCGGCCATGAAGGCTGCAGGCGAGATGAAGTCGTCCGCGGAAGGCGAAAAAATCATCTCGCTGCCGGCCAAAGAGCCGAAATAAGCCGCGAAAGACCCCGGAAACGGGGCTTCGGCGCCCTCAAAACGGCCACAACTGCAGTGCTTGCGCGGAGCCCGCATCGCGGGCTATAATCGCTGGCTCTGCCCTTGCTGCGTCCGCATGGGTGTCGTTCTGGCAGAGATTTATCAACCTTCTTACGCTGTCGGGGAAGCCCGGCAAACGCTGTCGCCAATTGAAGTGGCAGCGGCGTAGGGAGTTTCCATTTTTGGAGAAAACAAATGAGTCTGAGCAACTCCCTCGGGTTGCTGGGCCGCAAGGTGGGGATGATGCGTCTCTTCACCGATGACGGGGACGCAGTTCCTGTCACGGTGGTGGATGTGTCCAACAACCGTGTGACCCAGATCAAGTCCCAAGAGACCGATGGCTACGTCGCCCTGCAGGTGACGTTCGGTTCGCGCAAAGCATCGCGCGTGACCAAGCCCGAAGCCGGCCACCTCGCCAAGGCAGGTGTCGAAGCAGGCGAAATCATCCAGGAATTCCGCGTTACCGCCGATACCGCTGGTCAGCACAAGGCTGGCGGCGTAATCGCAGTGACGAGCGTCTTCTCCGTGGGCCAGAAGGTGGACGTGCAAGGCACTTCCATCGGCAAGGGCTACGCTGGCACGATCAAGCGTCACAACATGAGCTCGCAACGCGCGTCGCACGGTAACAGCCGTTCGCACAACGTTCCCGGCTCGATCGGTATGGCACAAGACCCCGGTCGCGTGTTCCCCGGCAAGCGTATGACGGGCCACCTCGGCGACGTCACCCGCACGACGCAAAACCTCGACGTGTTCCGCATCGACGAAGCACGTCAACTGCTGCTCATCAAGGGCGCGATTCCGGGTTCGAAGGGTGGCTTCGTCACCGTGCGTCCCGCCGTCAAGGCCAAGCCGCAAGCGGCCCAAGGAGCGAAGTAATGGAACTCGAACTCCTGAACGAACAAGGCCAGGCCGCGTCGAAGTACGACGCCCCCGAGACCGTGTTCGGCCGTGACTACAACGAAGACCTGGTTCACCAGATCGTCGTTGCATTCCAGGCCAACGCACGCCAAGGCACGCGCGCCCAGAAGGACCGCGAACAGGTCAAGCACTCGACCAAGAAGCCTTTCAAGCAAAAGGGAACGGGCCGCGCCCGTGCCGGTATGACGTCCTCGCCGCTGTGGCGCGGGGGTGGCCGGATTTTCCCGAACATGCCTGACGAAAACTTCTCGCAGAAGATCAACAAGAAGATGTATCGCGCCGGCATGGCGTCCATCTTCTCGCAGCTGGCTCGCGAAGGCCGTCTGGCCGTGGTCGATTCGATCAAGGTCGACTCGCCCAAGACCAAGCCGCTGGCAGCCCGTTTCAAGGCGATGAATCTCGAGTCCGTGCTCGTGATCGCCGAAGAAGTCGACGAAAACCTGTACCTTGCCTCGCGCAATCTGGTCAACGTTCTCGTGGTCGAACCCCGCTACGCCGATCCGGTGTCGCTGGTTCACTACAAGAAGGTGCTGGTCACCAAGGGTGCCGTCGACAAGCTCAAGGAGATGTTCGCATGAGCCGCGTGAACCCTACCGCCGCTGAACGTACGTTCGAAGAAGGCCGCCTGATGGCGGTGCTGGTCGCCCCGATCGTGTCCGAAAAGGCCACGATGGTCGGCGAGAAGTCGAACGCTGTCACTTTCAAGGTGCTGCAAGACGCCACCAAGCCCGAGATCAAGGCCGCTGTCGAACTGATGTTCAAGGTCGAAGTCCAGGGCGTGTCGGTGCTCAACACCAAGGGCAAGACCAAGCGCTTTGGCAAGTCCATCGGCCGCCGCGACAACGTTCGCAAGGCCTATGTGACGCTGAAGGCCGGTCAAGAGCTCAACCTCGTCGGGGAAGGCGCTTAATCATGGCCGTCATCAAGATGAAACCCACTTCGCCGGGCCAACGCGGCGCGGTGAAGATCTCGCGTGACCACCTGTTCAAGGGTGCTCCTCACGCAGCCCTGCTGGAACCCCAGTTCCAGAAGGCCGGCCGTAACAACAACGGTCACATCACGATCCGTCACCGTGGCGGTGGTTCCAAGCACCACTACCGCGTTGTCGACTTCGTGCGCAACAAGGACGGCATCCCGGCCAAGGTCGAACGCATCGAGTACGACCCGAACCGCACCGCCCACATCGCTCTGGTCTGCTACGCCGACGGCGAGCGCCGCTACATCATCGCCCCGCGCGGTCTTGAAGCCGGTGCAACGCTGCTGTCGGGCGCCGAAGCCCCGATCCGCGCCGGCAACACCCTGCCGATCCGCAACATCCCGGTCGGCTCGACGATCCACTGCATCGAACTGCAACCCGGCAAGGGCGCGCAGATCGCACGTTCGGCTGGTACGTCGGCCACGCTGCTGGCCCGTGAAGGCGTTTACGCCCAGGTCCGCATGCGTTCGGGCGAAGTCCGCCGCATTCACATCGAATGCCGCGCGACGATCGGCGAAGTTGCCAACGAAGAGCACAGCCTGCGCCAACTCGGCAAGGCAGGCGCCAAGCGCTGGAAGGGTATTCGCCCGACCGTTCGCGGCGTCGTGATGAACCCGGTCGACCACCCGCACGGTGGCGGCGAAGGCAAGACTGGCGAAGGCCGCCATCCTGTCGACCCATGGGGCAATCTGACCAAGGGCTATCGCACCCGTAACAACAAGCGCACGCAGGTCTTCATCGTGTCGCGTCGCAAGAAGTAAGGGATAGCCAATGACTCGCTCTCTCAAAAAGGGTCCTTTCGTCGACCACCACCTCGTGGCCAAGGCCGACAAGGCCGTGACGACCAAGGACAAGAAGCCGATCAAGACCTGGTCGCGCCGCTCGATGGTCCTGCCCGAATTCATCGGTCTGACCATCGCTGTGCACAACGGCAAGCAACACGTGCCCGTGTACATCACCGACCAGATGGTCGGCCACAAGCTCGGCGAATTTGCGCTCACGCGCACGTTCAAGGGGCACCCCGCGGACAAAAAAGTCCAGAAGAAGTAAGGAACGACCATGTCTGAAACACGTGCAGTCCTCCGCGGTGTCCGCCTGTCGGTCGACAAGGGCCGTCTGGTCGCGGATCTCATCCGCGGCAAGAAGGTCGATCAAGCGCTCAACGTTCTGCAGTTCACGCAGAAAAAGGCTGCTGTGATCATCAAGAAGGTGCTCGAGTCGGCAATTGCCAACGCCGAGCACAACGACGGTGCCGACATCGACGAGCTGAAGGTCAAGACCATCTACGTCGAGCAAGGTGCAACGCTCAAGCGCTTCACGGCGCGGGCCAAGGGTCGCGGCAATCGCATCAGCAAGCCCACGTGCCATGTGTACGTGACGGTTGGCAACTAAGAAGGCCTGGAAGAAATATGGGACAGAAAATCCACCCAACCGGGTTCCGCCTTGCGGTCACCCGTAACTGGTCCAGCCGTTGGTACGCAAGCGACCGCGATTTCGCGGGCATGCTGGCCGAAGACATCAAGGTTCGCGAATACCTGAAGAAGAAGCTGAAGAACGCTTCGGTCTCGCGCGTCATGATCGAGCGTCCCGCCAAGAACGCACGCATCACGATCTACTCGGCACGTCCGGGCGTCGTGATCGGCAAGAAGGGCGAAGACATCGAGAACCTCAAGCGCGAACTGGGCAAGCAGCTCGGCGTGCCGGTTGCGGTCAACATCGAAGAAGTGCGCAAGCCCGAAATCGATGCGCAGCTGATCGCCGACAGCATCACGCAGCAACTCGAAAAGCGGATCATGTTCCGCCGCGCCATGAAGCGCGCCATGCAAAACGCCATGCGTCTGGGTGCCCTGGGCATCAAGATCATGTCGGCTGGCCGCCTGAACGGCATCGAAATCGCACGTACCGAGTGGTACCGCGAAGGCCGCGTGCCGCTTCACACCCTGCGCGCCGACATCGACTACGGCACCTCGGAAGCCAAGACCACCTACGGCGTCATCGGCGTCAAGGTCTGGGTCTACAAGGGCGACACGCTGGGTCGTAACGACCTGCCGGCCGTCGAAACGCCGCGTCCTGAAGAAGAACGTCGTCCGCGCGGTCCGCGCCGTGATGGCCGCCCTGGTGGCGACCGTCCGGGCAGCGACCGTCGTGGTCCCGGCCCGCGCGCCGGTGCCCGTGGCCCGATCGGTGGCAACACCGCCCCGGCCGATGGCAGCGACAAGCCCGCAGAAGCAACCGGCGGTGCCGGTGCAGACTCGAAACCCGCCGTTAAGCGCGTCCGCAAAGCCGCGCCCGCTGCAGCAGCGGACGGTGCCAAGACCGAGTAATCGGTCGCTCCCGGGCACGCAAGTGCCTGGGGCCCTCACGGAGTAACAAAACATGCTGCAACCTGCACGCAGAAAGTTCCGCAAGGAACAAAAGGGCCGCAACACCGGCATCGCAACCACGGGTAACTCGGTTGCGTTCGGTGACTTCGGTCTCAAATGCACCGACCGCGGCCGCCTCACGGCGCGCCAGATCGAAGCCGCTCGTCGCGCGATTTCGCGTCACGTGAAGCGCGGTGGCCGTATCTGGATCCGCGTGTTCCCGGACAAGCCAATCTCTACCAAGCCCGCTGAAGTGCGGATGGGTAACGGTAAGGGCAACCCCGAGTACTACGTCGCTGAAATCCAGCCTGGCAAGATCGTGTTCGAGATCGTCGGCGTGCCCGAAGAACTCGCCCGCGAAGCGTTCCGCCTGGCCGCCGCCAAGCTTCCGCTGCGTACGACGTTCGTCGCTCGCCAGCTCGGCGCCTGAGAGGAGAACATCCATGGCAACACGTAAGAAAAAAGAAACCGCGGCTCCGGCCAAGGTGACGAAGGCCGCAACCCTGCGCACGAAGGACGTCGCGGGCCTGCAAGCCGAAATCAAGGATCTGCAGAAGGCCCATTTCGGCCTGCGCATGCAGAAAGCCACGCAACAGCTGTCGAACACCTCGACGCTGCGCGTTACGCGTCGCGACATCGCACGCGCCAAGACCATTCTTGCTCAGAAGCAGCAAGAAACCCCCGCCGCCAAGTAAGGAGTGAACATGACGGAAGCTAAAAAATCCCTCAAGCGCACCTTGATCGGCAAGGTGGTCAGCGACAAGCGTGCCAAGACCGTGACCGTGCTGGTCGAGCGCCGTGTGAAGCACGAGCTCTACGGCAAGATCGTGGCCAAGACGAGCAAGTACCACGCCCATGACGAAAAGGGCGAGTACAAGCTGGGCGACACCATCGAGATCACGGAAAGCCGTCCGATCTCGAAGACCAAGAACTGGGTCGTGACCCGTCTGGTCGAGAAGGCCGTTCTGGTCTGATCATCCCCGGCTCGATACAGCCCATCTAGAAACGGCCCACAATGTGGGCCGTTTTTCTTTTTCAGGAGCACATTCAATGATCAAAGTCGGCGACACCCTTCCTTCGGCCACCCTGCAGGAATATTCCGAGGTCGAGGGCGAAGGCTGCAGCATCGGCCCGAACGCCGTGGACGTGAGCAAGGCTTCGG
Source organism: Variovorax sp. YR266 (assembly GCF_900107295.1). Lineage (NCBI taxonomy): Bacteria > Pseudomonadati > Pseudomonadota > Betaproteobacteria > Burkholderiales > Comamonadaceae > Variovorax > Variovorax sp. YR266. The sequence goes on along the minus strand of NZ_FNPM01000012.1, from coordinate 187,702 downwards.
CGGGCAAGACCATCGCGCTGTTCGCGTTGCCCGGTGCCTTCACACCCACCTGCTCGGCCAAGCACGTGCCGGGCTACGTGCAGCACTTCGACGACTTCAAGGCTGCTGGCGTGGACGAGATCTGGTGCGTGAGCGTGAACGACGCCTTCGTGATGGGCGCCTGGGCGCGCGACCAGAAGACCGGCGCCAAGGTGCGCATGCTGGCCGACGGCAGCGCCGATTTCGCCAAGGCCACCGGCCTCACGCTCGACCTGACCGGGCGTGGCATGGGCCTTCGCAGCAACCGCTATTCGATGCTCGTGAAGGACGGTAAGGTCGCGACGCTGAACGTCGAGGCACCGGGCAAGTTCGAAGTCAGCGACGCCGACACCCTGCTGGCGCAAGCCCGCGGCTGATCGGCCGCTCCGGTCGGTCAGAGATCCACCTTGAGATAGTGGGCCCCGGCGACGGGGTTGTGATAGTAGGGCGGCACCTCCGCGAAGCCCAGGTCTTCGTAGAGGGCCCGCGCCGACTCCATGTCGTCGAGAGTGTCGAGCAGCACGCAGCCGTATCCCGCGCTGCGTGCGGCATCGATGATCGCCTCGGCCAGTTGACGGCCCAGGCCAAGGCCGCGGAACCCGGGGCGTACGTACAGGCGCTTCATTTCCGCGGCGTTCGCGTAGTCCGCGCTGTCGAGCGGCCGCAGCGCGCAGCACCCCGCCACATGCGCCAGCGTGCCGTCGGCACGTTGCAGCGTCGGCGCCTGGCGCCCGGCGTCTTCCGATACATTGACCGGATCGACCAGCGCCAGCAACAGCGTGCCGCGTGGCTCGGCGTACTCGCCGGGCAATTGCGCCAGCTCACTATCGAAATCCTGAAAGTCCAGATCGATGCCCAGCGAACCCGCGTAGTCGCTGAAGATCGCGCGCGCGGCCTCGATCTCGTGCGCCTCTTCGGGCGTGAGCAACACGACGGCCGGCATCGCCGACAGCGGCAGGGGGCGTGACACAGAGAAGCTCATACGCGCAACGAAGAAACCCAATAAGCCACGCCCGCGCACAGCGCGAACAACACCAGCGCAAGCCAGCGCGAGGCCGCGTCGTCGCGGCTTGGCGCTACCTGCCCGCTCTCTGCGGAAACCAGCTTGTCGCCCGTCACCATCGGCCGCACCAGGCGATGCCGCTTGACGAGCACGTAGAACAGCACCGCCAGCACATGCAGGCTCACGAGCGCAATCACGGCCCACTTGCCCTGTGCTTTGTGCCAACTCGTGGCCAGGCTCACGACCTCGCCCGAGACGAAACGAGTGAGCGGCCCGGACGCCGAGATTTCGTCGTCCGCCATCAGCCCGGTAGCGACCTGCAACGCCAGGATCGCCAGCACCGCGAACACCGACAGCGCACCCAACGGCGTATGCCCGATCAGATGGTCCGGATGGGCCCGTCCGCGCAGGTACGCCACGACCGACCCCGGCCCGTAGACGAAGGCCGCAAAGCGCGACCAGCGCCCGCCGACGAACCCCCAGAGCAGCCGGAACAGCAGCAGCGAAAGCACCATGTACCCAAGGCGAAAGTGCCATTCCATGACGCCGCCCAGGCCGGTGCCGATCATGCCGATGACGGCGATGGCCAGCGCCCAGTGGAAAAGGCGCGTCGGCAGGTCCCAGACCCGCGTGCGGGCACCGGGGCCGGAGGCCGCGCGAAAGGCGGCCACGGAGGAGTCGGTCATCGAAGAAGGCGCCAAGGGGGCGCAATGCTGCGGAAGGCGCAGATTAGCAAAGTCCGGGCCCCAGTCTGCTTCGGGTTGTTGCTATGCGCTGGACACGGGCCGCCCCTACACTCGCCGGCAGTGCCGCATTCGACGGCGCTTTCCCCACAACGAGGACCCACGATGACCCGACTAGCTTCGTTCGCCCTTGCAGCCGCCTGCGCTGCCATGTCTCTTCCCGCCGCGGCCCAGTTTGCCAAGCCCGAGGACGCCATCAAGTACCGCCAGAGCGCGCTGTTCGTGATGAGCCAGCATTTCGCTCGCCTCGGCGCCATGGCCAACGGCCGTGCGCCCTACGACGCCAGCGTTGCCGCGGCCAATGCCGAAGTGGTCGCCGACATGGCGAAGCTGCCCTGGGCCGGCTTTGGTGCCGGCACCGAGGGCGGCAAGGCCAAGCCCGAAGTCTGGAAGGAAGACGCCAAGTTCAAGGAGCGCCAGCAGAAGCTGATGGAAGAAACCGGCAAGCTGGTGACCGCTGCCAAGGCCGGCAACCTCGACGCGCTCAAGGCCCAGTTCGGCCCGACCGCCGCGAGCTGCAAGGCTTGCCACGACAGCTTCCGCAACCAATAAGCAAGCCGCATCGCAAAAACAAAAGGCGCTCTTTCGGAGCGCCTTTTCGTTGGGAAGACCGGAGATCAGGCTTCGGCCAGCAGCTTTTCGATCAATTTGTGCAATTCGGCGAAGTCCGGCTCGCCCACATAGCGCTTCACGATCTCGCCGCGCTTGTTGACCAGATAGGTGGTCGGCGTGAGCTTCACGTCGCCCCACGCCTGCGCCACGCTGCCCGTGTTGTCGATTGCCACCTTGAACGGCAGCTTGCGCGTCTGGGCGAAATTGACGACGTAGCTCGGCGGGTCGTAGCTCATGGCCACGGCCAGCGTGTCGTAGCCCTGCGCCTTGTATTTGTCGTAGGTGGCGATGACCTTGGGCATCTCGCCGACGCAGGTCACGCAGCTTGTGGCCCAGAAGTTGACCAGCGTGACCTTGCCTTTCAGGTCCGCCGTGCTCTTTTTCGTGCCGTCGAGCAGCACGAAGGTCGAGGCCGGCGCGGCAGTGGCGCCGGAGCCGAGGTACACGCCCACGCCGGTGGCCAATGCGATTACGACGGCGGCAGCGGCGATGTATTTTTTCATGGCTTCAAGCAAGAGAAGGGCGGCGCGATTTTAGTTCCGCGTGCCGGATCGTGCTGGCGGCGCTCCGGCGGCCCTCGCGCGGTTCGATAATCGCTGCCCCATGCCGTCGTCGCCCGCTTTCTCTTCTTCCTGGCTTGCGCTGGCCGCGGCAGCCCTGCTCGCAGCCTGCAGCCCCACTTTCAACTGGCGCGAAGTGCCGGTCGCCGAATCGGGCCTGATCGCGCTGCTGCCCTGCAAGCCGGACCGCGCAAGCCGCGCCCTGCCGCTGGGCGCCGAATCGGTGCAGGTCGACATGGCGGGTTGCGAAGCCGGCGGCGCGACCTTCGCCATCGCGCATGCCTCCGCCAAAGGCCCCGAACAGGCCGAGGCCTGGCTCAGCGCATGGCACGCCGCCACGCGCGGCCAGCTTGGCGAAGCGCAGATGACGGAAGCCCCCGCTAGCGTGCAGCGCGCGACCGCCACACCCGCCCCGTTGCGGCTCGATGCCCAGCCAAAGCAGCAGGGCGCCGCGCCGGTACAGGTGCTCTGGTTCGCCCAGTCGCAAAAAGACGGCACCGTGGCGCTTTACCAAGCCACCGTGCTGGGCAAGCCTTCCTCGGCCGAAGCGTCGAAGACATTCTTCGAGGGCCTGCGGCTTCCGTGAACGATCGCACCATTCGCTATTGTTTTGATAGTGCCTCCCGCGACAGGTGTGGACACACGGCTGTCTCATTTCGCGCGGCGTTGTCTGTTTTTCGGGGCTGCTGCGTTATGTCGTATATCTACTTCCCCTGGGCGCCCCCGCATAATCGACGAGTCGTCCTCCGTCCCGCATGAACAGCATCCTCATCATCGCCCACTCACCGTTCGCACACGCGCTGCGGCAGTGTGCGCTGCATGTGTTTCCCGATTGCGAGCAGGCCATCGTCGCGCTCGACGTGCTGCCCAACGTGTCGCCCGAAGAAACGCTGGCGGCCGCGCGCATCACGCTTGCGCAGCAGCTGCACACGCCGCGCTCGCAGGTGCTGGTGCTGGCAGACGTGTTCGGCGCCACGCCCTGCAACGTGGCGCAGAAGCTGGTGGACGGCGTCCGGTCGCGGCTGGTGGCGGGGGTCAATCTTCCGATGCTGCTGCGCGCCGTCACCTACCGGCATGAGCCTCTGGAGACGCTGGTGCAGCGCGCCCTCGCGGGCGGCACCGCGGGCGTCATGCAGGTGGCGGTGGCGGCTCCCCAGAATCAGGCGAAAAGAAAGCACAGTGATCAAGAAATCCGTGACCATCAGCAATAAGCTGGGCCTGCACGCACGCGCATCGGCCAAGCTGACCAAGCTCGCAGGCAGCTTTCCCTGCGAGGTGTGGCTCTCCCGCGGCGACCGTCGCATCAATGCCAAGAGCATCATGGGCGTGATGATGCTGGCCGCCGGCATCGGCTCGACCGTCGAGCTCGAGACCAACGGTGCGCAGGAAGAAGAAGCGATGAACGCCATCGTCCAGCTCATGGACGACAAGTTCGGCGAAGGCGAGTAAGGACCGTCCCATGACCTTCGCAGTCCACGGCCTCCCTGTCGCCCGTGGCATTGCCATCGGGCGCGCAGTGATGGTGGTGTCGAGCCGCATCGACGTGGCCCACTACTTCATCAAGCCCGAAGAGATCGAGACCGAGATCGACCGTGTGCGCACCGCGCGAAACGCGGTGGCCGACGAGCTCGCCAAGCTGCAGGCCAACGTCGCGCTGATGGGCCCCAACGACGCGCCGCACGAACTCGCGGCGCTGCTCGAGGTGCACCAGATGCTGCTGCAGGACGAGGCCTTGAGCGGCGGCGTCAAGCACTGGATCAGCGAGCGGCTCTACAACGCCGAATGGGCGCTGACCACGCAGCTCGAAATCATTGCGCGTCAGTTCGACGAGATGGAGGACGAGTACCTGCGCGAGCGCAAGGCCGACCTCGAACAGGTGGTCGAGCGCCTGCTGCATCGCATGAAGGGCACGGCCGCCGTGCTGGCACCGAGCCCGCCGCGCCGCAAGCGCGCCGCCGCCTCGGACGACGACAACGACGACCCCACCGCGGGCGACGGCATCGACGTGCCGCTGGTGCTCATCGCACACGACCTCTCGCCGGCCGACATGCTGCAGTTCAAGAAGAGCGTGTTCGCCGGCTTCGTCACCGACGTCGGCGGGCGCACCTCGCACACCGCCATCGTCGCGCGCAGCATGGACATCCCGGCCGTGGTCGGCGCGCGCACCGCGAGCCAGCTGGTGCGCCAGGACGACTGGGTCATCATCGACGGCGACGCCGGCGTGGTGATCGTCGATCCGTCTCCGATCATCCTGGCCGAGTACGGCTTCAAGCAGCGCCAGGGCGATCTCGAACGCGGCCGGCTCGCGCGTCTGCGCCACAAGCCGGCCATCACGCTCGACGGCCAGCGCGTCGAGCTGCTCGCCAACATCGAGATGCCCGAAGACACCGTGGGCGCAGTCAAGGCCGGCGCCGTGGGCGTGGGCCTGTTCCGCAGCGAATTCCTCTTCATGGGCCGCGAGTCGACCACGCGCCAGACCCGCCTGCCCGACGAAGAAGAGCAGTACCAGGCCTACAAGCGCGCGGTCGAGGGCATGCAGGGCATGCCCGTCACCATCCGCACCATCGACGTGGGGGCAGACAAGCCGCTCGACAGCAAGTCGGCCAACAAGCAGGAGCACCTGAACCCCGCGCTCGGCCTGCGCGCCATTCGCTGGAGCCTGGCCGACCCGGCGATGTTCCTCACGCAGCTGCGCGCCATCCTGCGCGCGGCGGCGCACGGCGAAATCCACCTGCTGATCCCCATGCTCGCGCACGCGAGCGAGATCCGCCAGACGCTGTCGCTGATCGACTTCGCGCGCACCGAGCTCGACAACCGCGGCGCGGTGCATGGCCCGGTGAAGCTCGGCGCCATGATCGAGATTCCCGCGGCTGCGCTCACGCTGCGCATCTTCCTGAAGCACTTCGACTTCCTGTCGATCGGCACCAACGACCTGATCCAGTACACGCTGGCCATCGACCGCGCCGACGAATCGGTGGCGCACCTCTACGACCCTGCGCACCCGGCGGTGCTGCGCCTGGTGGCCGACACCATCGCCGAGTGCCGTCGCCAGGGCAAGGGCGTGGCCGTGTGCGGCGAGATGGCGGGCGACGTGGCCTTCACGCGCCTGTTGCTGGGCCTGGGCCTGCGCAGCTTCTCGATGCACCCCTCGCGCATTCTTGCGGTCAAGCAGGAAGTGCTGCGCGCCGACACCAGCAAGCTCGAGGCATGGGCCAAGAGCGTGCTCGAGTCCGACGACCCTGCCGCCATGATGGCGGGTTGAGCGTACTTTTCACTCACCCTGGCGGGTGGGTGAAAAGAAACGATACACGCCGAAACTGCGGCGAAAGGACTTGCGGGAACCCCGCAAGCACGATCAGGCCTCCTCTTCCAACCCTGAAAGAAAGGCCTGCATCATGAAATCTCTCTCCCTGACCCAGATCATCGCCGTCGGCTCCTTCGCCATGCTCGCAGCAGCCGGCGCCAAGGCTGAAAGCTACGAGGGCGTACAGCCCGCCGTGTCGGCCAAGAGCCGCGCCGACGTCAGCGCCGAAGCCGTGAGCACCGCATCGGCACCCAACCAGAACGTGGTGCGCGGTTCGCGCGGCGCCGAGACCATGGCCGTGTCGACCGAGCGCGGTCGCATCGTCGCCGAAGCCGTGCGCGCCACCGCTGCGCCCGACCAGAACGTGTCGGCCAGCTCGCGCGTGAACAGCCAGGTCATCTCGACGATGCAGAACCCCGTCGACGCGCGCGCCTCGGCTGCCAACGCCAAGAGCAGCCGCCTGTAAGCCGTCTGGTTCGCCTCCACGCGCGTCGCAATAAAACGAAACACGCCGCAACCGCAGCGAGAGGACTTGGCCCGGTGCAGATCGCACCATGGAGCTTCCTCCTCACAGACAACACAAGGAATCACCATGAAGTACTGGATCAAACGAACTCTCTTCGGTTTTGCGGGCGCCGCGATGGTTGCCGGCAGCATCGCCGGCTGTGCCGGTCAACGGCACGGCTGGGGCGGTGGCGACAGCGCCGAGTTCCGCGCGAAGATGATCGAGCGCGTGGGCAGCAAGCTCGAACTCGACGCCAACCAGAAGCAGAAGCTCACCGTGCTGGCCGAGAAGCTGCAGGCGCAGCGCGAAGCGATGCGTGGCGCCGGCGGCTCGGGCGACCCACGCTCGCAGTTCAAGGCGCTGTTCGCGGGCAACAAGCTCGACCAGGCCGGCGCCACGCGCCTGGTCGAAGAGAAGACCGCCGCAGTGCGCAACGGCAGCCCCGAGATCATTGCCGCAGCCGCCGACTTCTACGACAACCTGAACGCCGCGCAGCAGCAGAAGGTGCGTGACTTCATGGACCGAGGTGGCCGCCGCTGGAGCCATCGTGGATAGGCTCCACTCAACCCCAGGCTTCGCGCACTTCGTGTCGCTTCGCCTTCCCCCTCTCCGGGGGCGACAGCTGTGGACCGGCGAAGCCGGCTCCACCGTATCTCCCGAACAGGCAGCGGCAGCCGGCGGGGTGCGTGCGCTGCTGCGGGTCGAAGGCGCGGTGGTGCTCGGCGTGGCACTCGCTGCCTACGCCCAGTTCGGCGCGGGCTGGGGCGTGTTCGCGCTCTGGCTGCTCGCGCCCGATCTCTCGCTGCTGGGCTACCTCGCGGGGCCGCGCGTGGGTGCGGCGCTCTACAACGTTGCGCATTCTTACGTCGGTCCGGTGCTGCTGCTGGCGCTCGGCGTGCTTGGGGCCATGCCGTGGGCGGTGGCTGGCAGCCTGATCTGGTTGGTCCACATCGGCTTCGATCGCGCGCTCGGCTACGGGCTCAAGTACGCGGCGGGCTTTGCCGCCACGCACCTGGGCCGCATCGGAAAGGCCGATCCATGGTGAGCGAACGCGGCACAGTCCCCGTCATGCGCCCGCAGGCCGCACGCGCATGGATGCTGACCGAGGCGCTCGCGCTCGGCCTCGCATCGATGGTGCACGCCGGCCGCATCGTGCCGGGCTATGCGCATGGGCACGCCCGCATCGCCGAAGCGGTGATCGCCACCGTGCTGGTGCTCGCCACGGTCGAGACCTGGCTGCGCCCCGAGGACGCGCGCCGCGCCGCCATCTTCGGCCAGGGCTTCGCGTTGCTGGGCACGCTGGTCGGGCTCGGCACCATCGTGGCGGGCATCGGTCCGCGCACCGTGCCCGACGTGGTCTACCACGCGCTTTTGCTCTCACTCCTCGTGACGGGCCTGACCTGGGCGGTGCGATGCCGGCAGGTTTGATGGTCAGCGAGGTCATCCGCCATTTCCTTGCCAGGAGGCACAATCCCGCCATGCCGCGCATCCTGCTGATCGACGACGACGAACACCTCGCCGCGCCGCTGACTACCTACTTCGCACGCTTCGGCTGCACGCTCGAGAGCGCCGTGCGCCCGAGCGAAGGCCTCGCCAAGCTGCGCGCCGGCACCTACGACGCGGCCATCCTCGACGTCATGCTGCCCGAGATGGACGGCTTCGCGCTGTGCCGCGAGATCCGCAAGGAAAGCGACATTCCCATCGTCATGCTCACCGCCCGCGGCGAAGTGATGGACCGCGTGGTCGGCCTCGAACTCGGCGCCGACGACTACGTGCCCAAGCCCTTCGAGCCGCGCGAGCTGGTGGCGCGCGTGCAGACCATCCTGCGCCGCCAGCGCAGCGTGCCGCAGGCGGTGATCAACGGCACGCAGCACCGCGTGTTCGACGGCTTGTCGATCGACCTCGACCGGCGCCAGGTGCTGCGCCATGGCGAGCGCGTGGAGCTCACGGGCACCGAGTTCGAACTGCTGGCGCTGCTGGCCGCCGAACCCGGCAAGGTGTTCAGCCGCGACGACATCCTCAACCGCCTGCGCGGTCACGAGGCCGAGCTCTACACCCGCGCGGTCGACATCGTGGTGAGCCGCCTGCGCAAGAAGCTCGAGCCGCTGGACTGCATCAAGACGCTGCGCAACGCCGGCTATGCGCTTGCCGTGGCACGCAGCGAGCCTGCATGAGCGCAGCGCCGGGCCGCCCCAAGCAAGCTCGCACCGCAGCGCGAAGCGCGAAGGTATTTCAATGAGTCTCGGCCGTCGGGAATCCCGCAGGATGAGGTGGCGCAGCGAGGAGTGCCGCGACGAGCAATCGCGCGAGGACTGGCATGCGAAGTGGCATGCGCGCTGGAACGAGAAGGTGCAGGGCAAGCGCCGCTGGCGCCGCTCGCTGCGTGTTCGGCTGGTGCTGATGTTCGTGGTGCTGGCCATGGTGATGGCGGCGGTGTTCATGGGCGGCATGAAGAAGGCCTTTTCCACCGGCTGGGCCGAAGCCGCCAAGCCGATGCTGACCGACTACGCCGACCGCCTGGTCTCGGAGATCGGCACGCCGCCCGACGTGGCGCGCGCACAGGCGCTGGTGGCGCGGCTGCCCATCACCATCCGCATCGTCGGACCCAAGGTCAACTGGGATTCCAACCCCGGCGGCGCGAACAGCCCCGGCGGCTGGATGCACGACCGCGAAGACGTGTTCGGTGGCGACAAGTGGTTCATCCGCCCCACGGCCGACGGCCACCGCGTGATCTTCGGCTGGGCGCCCAAGCTCTGGCAGCTGGCGCCGCGTGCCACCGGCTGGGCCACGCTCGGCGTGCTGCTGTCGTGCGTGCTGCTGGGCTATGCCTACGTGAGCCGGTTGCTGCGGCCGCTGATCGACATTCGCGAAGGCGCGCAGCGCTTCGGCCGTGGCGAGTTCACGCAGCCCATTCCGGTGCGCCGCAACGACGACCTCGGCGACCTTGCCGAACGCATCAACACCATGGCCGACGACATCCAGGCCATGCTCGACGCCAAGCGCGGTCTGCTGCTCGCCCTGAGCCACGAACTGCGCTCGCCGCTCACGCGCGCCCGGCTCAATGCCGAACTGCTGCCGATCACGCCCGAAGGCCAGGCCGAGCGCGAGGCGCTGCTGCGCGACCTCAACGAGATGCGCGACCTCATCAGCGACCTGCTCGAAAGCGAACGCCTCGCGAGCCCGCACGTGGCGCTGCAGCGCGAACCGGTCGACCTGGCGGCGCTGATCCGCGAGATCGTGGCCGAGATGCCCGGTGCGCAGAACGTGCACCTCGACCTGGCCGAAGGCCTGCCGCCGCATGCCGTCGACCGCATGCGCATCCGCCTGCTGGTGCGCAACCTGCTGGACAACGCCCTGCGCTACAGCGCCGACGCGCCGCGGCCGCCGTGCGTGTCGCTGCGCGCGGTGCTCGACGGCAGGAAGCAGGGCATCGAGATCGAGGTGCGCGACCACGGCCCTGGCGTGGACGACGAGCAACTCGAACGGCTGACCGAGCCCTTCTACCGCACCGACGGCGCACGGGCGCGCGCCACCGGCGGCGTCGGCCTCGGCATGTACCTGTGCCGGCTGATCGCCGAGGCGCACGGCGGCGAGCTGACGGTGCGCAACGCCGGGCCGGGGCTGCAGATCATCGTCAGGCTGGCCTGAGGCAAGGCGGCCCGGCGGGGGCGCTGTCACCTGCGCTACCAGCCCGCCCGCAGGCCACGGCTACGATGCGCCTCCGTGCCAGCGTCCGGCATTCAAGGTCAAGGAGACACCATGAGCAGCTCACTCACCAACCACCAGGTTCGCCTCGCCAAACGCCCCGAGGGCACGGCCACCCGCGAAAACTGGAAATTCACCACCGAACCCGTCGGCGAGCCGGCCGAGGGCGGCGTGCTGGTCAAGACGCTGTCTCTGTCGCTCGACCCCGCCATGCGTGGCTGGCTCAACGACGCCAAGAGCTACATCCCGCCCGTGGGCATCGACGAAGTGATGCGCGCCGGCGGCGTCGGCCGCGTCATTGCCTCCAAGAACCCGCAGTTCGCGGTGGGCGACACCGTATACGGCACGCTGGGCGTGCAGGAATACATCCTGATCCCCGAAGACCAGGTCAAGCGCAACGGCCTGGTCAAGATCGACCTGCGCGTGGGCACCATCACCCAGTGGCTCAACGTGCTGGGCATGCCCGGCATGACCGGCTACTTCGGCCTGATGGACGTGGGCATGCCCAAGGCCGGCGAGACGGTGGTGGTTTCCGGCGCGGCCGGCGCCGTGGGCCAGACCGTGGGCCAGCTGGCCAAGATCAAGGGCTGCCGCGTGGTCGGCATCGCCGGCGGCGCCGCCAAGTGCGACTGGGTCGTGAAGGAGCTGGGCTTCGACGCCTGCATCGACTACAAGGCCGGCGCAGGCGCGGTGCGCGAAGGCCTCAAGACCCACTGCCCGAAGAGCGTGGACATCTACTTCGACAACGTCGGCGGCGAAATCCTCGACATGGTGCTGGCGCGGCTCGCGCGCAAGGCCCGCATCATCATCTGCGGCGCCATCAGCCAGTACAACAACGCCAACAGCATGCCCGCGGCCGGCCCCAAGAACTACCTGAGCCTGCTGGTGAACCGCGCGCGCATGGAAGGCATCGTGGTGTTCGACTACGCCGACCGCTATCACATCGCCATCGCCGAGATGGCCGGCTACCTGAAAGACGGGCGCATGAAGAGCAAGGAAGACATCGTGAAGGGCCTGGACACCTTCCCCGAGTCGCTCAACAAGCTCTTTGCCGGAGAAAACTTCGGCAAGCTGGTGCTGCAGGTGGCGCAAGCCTGAAAAAGAAGCAAAAGGCGCTTTTTCAGCTTTCGTCGGGCCGCATAGGAATGTCGCCCATCGCCTCGTCTTCGCGAAGGCCCCGCGCGGCCTTCAGCAGCTCGATCGACATGCCGTCGCCGTGGCCGGCGAAACCCCTGGCGATGCCTTCGAGCACCGTCGACAGGCCGGTGTCGCCGTCGCCGCGCGCGTCCATGCTGATGTTGAGCACCCGGGCCGCCATCTGGCGGTAGGTGACGGCGCCCGCACCCTCCAGCGCGGCCACCAGGTCGAGGTACAGCGCCAGGTTCAGGTCGAACACCAGCTTGGGCGTGATCTCGAAATCCCTGTTCTTGTCGTCCATGTGGGTTGGCTCCTTTATTCCTGAGCCTCCACTCTAGCCAGAAAAGAAGACGCCGAGCCGTCGGATACAGCCTGATTCTGCGCAAGTCAGCGCGCGCGCGTGCCCATGACCGCCGCCGAGACGATGAGCCAGGCCGCCACGGCGATGGTCCAGGTGAGCGGCCGGCCGGTGACGAGCAGCAGCAGCGCGGTCGAGCCCAGCGGCGTGAGGTAGCTCAGGATGCCGATCTGCCGCGCGTCGCCGCGCTTGAGCGCGATGTCCCACACGAAAAAAGCCGCGCCCAGCGGGCCGAGGCCGCAGAGCACGAGCAGCAGCCAGTCCCGGCCCGACAGCGCCACCGAGGGTTCGAGCACCACATGGCAGGCCAGCGAGAGCACACCCGAGACCAGCCCGAACAGGCCGATCGCCGAGGTCGGGAAGGCCGCCACGCGCTTCGTCCAGAGCGAATAGCTCGCCCAGACGAAGGCCGAGCCCAACGCCGGCACGAAGCCCCAGTACTCCTGCGCTCCCGTTGCCGCCGCGCCGCCGCCGCGCGCGCCGAGGATCGCGATCGCCGCGCCCGCGAACCCCAGCAGGGCAGCCACCACGTGCAGCGGCCGCAGCGACATGCCCGGCAGCAGCACCGGCGCCAGCACCACCATCAGCAGCGGCCACAGGTAGTTGACGAGGTTGGCTTCGACCGGTGGCGCATGCCGCAGCGCGATGAACAGCAGGAAGTGAAAGCCGAACAGCCCGTAGATGCCCAGTGCCAGCGTGCGCGGCGGCACCCGCCAGGCCGAGCGGTCGCGCAGCACCAGTGGCCAGCTCGGCACGCTGCCGATGATCAGCGCAAGGCCGGTCAGGAGAAATGGCGGCAGATGCGACAGCGCAGTGCCGAGCGAGGCGAGCGTGGCCCAGAGCGCGATGGCCAGCAGGGCGTAGACGGTGGACGACATGGGCCGCAAGGCTAAGCGACGCGGTCGTCGCGCAATGACGGTCCGTCGTCGCGCAACGACGGTCTTGCGCCGGGGAAGGCGCAGTCAGCGGCGCAGTGCGGCTGTGAGTGCGGAGGGCGACCGGTAGCCCGTGCGGCGCGCCGTCTCAGCCACGCTCATGCCGCCCAGCCGCAGCTCACGCGCATGCGCCAGCCGCAGCGAGCGCAGCCAGTGCATCGCGCTCACGCCCTGCTCGTCGCGGCAGCGCTGCGCGAACTGGCTTGGGCTCAGGCAGGCGACATCGGCCAGGTCGGCGACGCTCAACGGCTCGTGCCAGCGGGCCCGGGCCCAGTCGGCGAGCAGGGGCCAGTCGATACGACGCCGGCGCGAATCGGCAGATGCCGGCGTCGGGCTCCAGGCCTCCAGCAACAGCGCGGGGCCATGCTGCAAGGCCAGGACCGAGGCCTGCGGCTGCCTCATGCATTGCGCCAGGTAGCGCGCCAGCGCGTGCAGTTGCGGCGCGTCGGGCGGTGCACGCTCGGCGCAGCGGGCCCATGCCGGTTGCGTGGTGTCGAGCACCAGGCACAGGCTGCCGTGCTTGCGCGCGCTGAAGTCGTGCCGGTCGCCCGGGGCGACCACCTGCGCCTCGCCCGCGCCGATGTCGGCGCCCCGGCCTTCCACTTCGATCTCCAGCACGCCGTCGAGGCCGATCAGCACCTGGAAGTGGTCGTGCGCGTGGCTGCCATGCGAGTGGCCGTAGTCGCGCAGGGCGAGTTCATGGTGGGGCGACGGGGAGGAACCGAGGACAGGCATGGGCTGTCATGGATTGTCCGCGCAGCGCCCCGGCAATGCCACAGGCAGCATCAGCTTCCGTCGACGTCCTGCAGCGCCTGCCCGTTGACCCGCACCGCTTCGACCACGCGCCCCTGGCCCGTCGCCAGCGGCTGTGAGCGGCCCTCGGCCCGCACCTTGTCGCCGACCTTCAGCGCCAGCCGCGCGAGGCCGTCGGGCTTTGTGTGGACGAAGTCGCCGGTGTCCAGCACCACGCCGTTGGCCTGTCCGTGGCGCGCGTAGTTGAAGCGGACTACCGTGCCGTCGATGCGTTCACCGGTGTCCACCTGCCGCGGCGCCTTGCCGTCGACCGAGGCCAGCCGCTCGAAGCGGTAGACCGTGTGTTCGGTTTCGCCTTTGGGCGAGGGGTCTTGTTCGATGCCCTCGATCACCAGCGCCTGGCCGGCCTGCAGGCCGGCAAACGCGGGCGCAGCGCATTCGTCGTGGCGATCGAACACGAACTGCGTGGGCACGCCGTCGGTGTCGATCAGCACGCCTTCGATGTGGCCCTTGGGGCTGTAGACCAGGTGCTGGAAGCGGCCTTCGACCGACCAGACGTCGAGGGTGTCGTGAGGATGTGGCATGGGATGTCCTTTGTCAGTATGTTTGTGAAGCAGAAAGCGCGATCAACCGAGCCGCAGCAGCACCGCCGATGCCGCGCACACGATCAGAAAGGGAATGCCGATGCGATGGAACTCGCGCAACCCGTGCGGCACCTTGGCCAGCCGCAGCGCGATGAGATTGGCCAGCGAGCCCAGCACGCAGCCGAAGCCGCCCACGCTCACGCCCGCCGCCAGCGCGGGCAGGTCGTGCACGTAACGGTCCAGCAGGATGGTGGCCGGCACGTTGCTGATGAACTGCGAGGTGACGATGGCCGCAAGATACGCACGCCAGCCCTCGGCAATCGGCCACTGGCCCATCAGCGAAGCCACGGCCGGCAGTTCCGCCAGCTGTCGCAGGTCGACGAACATCAGCGCGATGATCGCCAGCAGCGCCCAGTCGACGCCCAGCAGCACGCGGCGCTGGAACAGCAGGTAGGCGACGAACACCACCGCCAGGCCAGCCAGCAGCCAGTGCCGGTCGAGCGCGACGACGAAACCCACGAACAGCACGCCCGACAGCGCCAGCAGCCTCGGCTGCACCGGTGAGGCCTCGGCCGCCGGCTTGAGCGCAATGGCCGTGCGCGGCACCAGCAGCCACACGGCCACGAACAGCCAGAACAGCATGACCAGCACGGTGGGCGCCATCATCAGCATGAAGCCGCCGAAGCTTTCGCCGGTGCGGTGCCACAGGTACAGGTTCTGCGGGTTGCCGATGGGCGTGAGCGCGGAGCCCGCGTTCACCGCCAGGGCCTGGAGCACCACCAGCCGCGCCAGCGGCAGGTGCGCCTGCGTGGCCAGCACGCGCGTCAGAGGTACCAGCAGGAACAGGCTCACGTCGTTGGTGACCAGTGCCGACAGCACGGCGGCCGTGGCGGTGAGCAGCAGCGCCAGTTGGCGCAGATTGGTGGTGCGCGCCAGCAGCCGCTGGGCGGCCGACTGCAGCATGCCGCTCTTTTCCACGCCCTGCGTGATGGCGAGCAGCCCGGCCAGGGCCCCCACAGTCTGCCAGTCGATCAGCTTGAGCCAGTCCATCGGCGCGCGCGGGCGCACGAAGGCGAACAGCACCGCCACCGCCACCAGCACCCAGAGCAGGCCGTTTCCGCCGCCTTCGTGGGTTGCGGGAGCGTCGGCCCCGGAAGCGGCGGACGAGGAGGAAGATGCCAGGGTCGGCACGGTGTCTTTGGTCATGGAGCGGCGGTGGTCAGTGCGGAGGCGGCCGGCGCGTTCGCCATCGAACGGCGCCGGTCGCGAGTTTCCGGCATTGCGAGCGCAAACAGCGTCAGCGCAGCGGCCGCGATGCCCGCCAGCATCACGAAGGCCGTGCCATAGCCGGCCAGGTGCGCGACCGTGCCCGCCACCAGGTTGCTGAGCGCCGCGCCAAGCCCCACGCAGGCCGCGCCGATGCCCAGCGCGAAGTTGAAGTGCCCGCTGCCGCGCGTGATGTCGCCGATCATCAAGGTCAGCATCACGCCGAAGATGCCCGCGCCGATGCCGTCCAGCACCTGCAGCGACAGCAGCGCGGCCGGGCTGTCGGCCAGCAGGTACAGCAGCCCGCGCACCGGCAGCACCGCGAAGCCGGCCAGGAAGATGGGTTTGCGCGCCAGCCGCGGCGCCCAGCGCCCGACCGCCAGGGCAATCGGAATGGTGACCAGCTGCGTGACGATCACGCCGCCCGACAGCCACAGCGTGGCCGAGGTGCCGGCCTGCGTGCCGACCTTCTGCGCCACCAGCGTGAGCATGGCGGCGTTGGCCAGGTGGAACAGGAAGGCGCAGACCAGCAGCACGATGAAACGGTGGTCGTACCAGCGTGCGGTGGAACGCGGTGCGTCGGCCTCCTCGTGATCGGCATCGGCGCCGCGCGCCAGCCGTGGATCGACGTCGCGCTTGCGGATCAGCATGGCCGCCGCGATGGTCGGCAGCGCCATCGCCACCGCGTAGAAGAACATGGCATGCGGCCCGAACGCGTGGCCCGCCCAGCCGGTGCCCAGCGCCCACAGCACCGTGCCGGCCGCTGTGATTGCGGCGTTGCGGCCGACGCGCGCATCCAGCCCGGCGCGACCCACCATGCCCAGGCTGACGGCCGCGATGGCCGGCGCCACCAGCGTGCCCGCAGCGCCGATGAGCGACTGGCCCGCCAGGATCACGCCGTAGCCCGGCCAGTTCGCCATGACCACCAGGCACACCGCGATGAGCGAAATGGCTCCCGCAATCCAGCGCGGCTTGTGCCGTGCGCTGTCGATCAGCGCACCGGCCGGCGCCTGCACCAGCAGCCCGACCAGCGCCGAGACGAACATCACGGTGCCAATGCGCTGCGGGTCCCAGGCCAGGGTGCCGGCCATGAAGACGATCAGGAACGGGCCGACGCCGCCCTGGATGTCGGGCGCGAAGAAGGCCAGTGCGTCGAGTGCGCGCAGGCTGCGGCGCGAAGGTGCGGCGGAGGAGGTCATGGCAGGCTGGACTGGAAGATCAGGACGCCGGCATCGGGGCCGGTGGCGCCATCAGCGGAGCGTATGGCGCGGGGCCGGTGCCCCTCGCGCCGCGGGGGCCGCCGGGGCCTCGGTGCGCAGGCACCAGCCCCGGGCCGCCGAACACCTCGCGCACCGTGTCCGCGGTCGGACCCATGCTGGTGGCCTGCAACGCCGTGCCCTGTGCGCCGCGCGTGCCCCAGCCGCGCGCATGGAACTGGGCGCCGGGCTGCAGTTGCGCGCCGTACATCGCGCCGATGTGCGGCGGAAAGCGTACGGTGGTCTTGTCCGCAAGCAGCACGCCGTGCACGTCGCCACGGTCGGTGTACAGCAGGCGATCGATGCGCCCGCCCGCCGACAGGGCAACGAGCGCGCCCGGCTCGCGCGGCGGCGGGGCCATGCCGGGCACCGGCGGCTCGTCGGTCACGCTGCGGCCGTTGGCGGCGAGCGACTGCATGCGCACCACCGGCACGCCGGGTGCGCGCCAGCCGCTGACCTGCACCGTATCGCCGGGCCTGAGTACCTGCATTACGGCGGCCGAGAGGTGCGGCGGAAATGCGACCTGCGTGCCGTCGGCCAGCAGCAGCCCGTCGGCCTCGCCGTTCGGGTTGAGCAGCCATTGCTGCGCGCGGCCGCTGGCGACCGTGCCCGCTGTCGGCACGGCGTGTGGCAGTGGCGCGGTGGCGCCGGGCCGCTGCGGGGGATCGGTCCGCCCGGTGGTGGGGGCGGCATCTGGGCGAAGGCGGCGCTGCCGGCCAGCAGGCAGGCGGCGGCGATGAAGGTGATGCGGGGTGTCATGGTCAGCTCCTTGTGTGGATGGATGCCCAAGGACATCTCACACAACGTGCCAGCGCATGAATCCTTTTAAATCAACGACTTGCGTGCGTCCGGCGGCTTGCTGCCGCATGATCCGGAGACACCGGGTGTCCGGTTTGCGGACACCTGCGGCTCATTCGAGCCCGTACTGCGCCAGCTTGCGATACAGCAGTTGCCGGTGAATGCCCAGCCGGCGTGCCGCTTCGGCGCGGTTGCCCTGTGTCTGCGCGAGCGCGTGGGCGATCAGCAGGCGCTCGAGCTTCTCGACGGCGGCTGGCAGTTCGCCCTCGAGCCAGTCGGCGGGCAGCGTGGCGGGGGCTTCGCCGGGAGCTGCGGCACCGAGCGCGAGGTCCAGGTCCGCGCCGCCGATCACGCGATGCCGCACCAGCGCCTGGCAGCGCTCCATCACGTTGCGCAGCTCCCGCACGTTGCCCGGCCACGGGTGGCTCAGCAGCCACTGCGCCGCCTCGGCCGACAGCGCCTTGGGCACGGCATCGGGCGCACCTTGCAAGGCGGCGCGGCGCAGGAAGTGCTCCGCCAGCGGAATGATGTCGGCCAGTCGCTCGCGCAGCGGCGGCATGCGGATCGACAGCACATCGAGCCGGTACAGCAGGTCTTCCCGGAAGCGTCCTTCGCGCACGGCGGCGGCCAGGTCGCGGTGCGTGGCAGCGACCACGCGCACGTCGACCTTCACCGTCTTGTGGCTGCCCAGCGGCGTGACCTCGCCCTCCTGCAGCGCGCGCAAAATCTTGGCCTGCACGTCCAGCGCCATGTCGCCGATCTCGTCGAGCAGCAGCACGCCGCCGTCGGCCGCGCGAAAGCACCCGGGCCGATCGCCGGTGGCGCCGGTGAAGGCGCCGCGCACGTGGCCGAAGAGTTCGCTTTCGAGCAGTTCCTTCGGAATGGCCGAGCAGTTGACGGCCACGAAAGGGCGTTCGGCGCGGGCCGAGTAGCGGTGCAGGGCGCGCGCCACCATTTCCTTGCCGGTGCCTGTCTCGCCGAGCACCAGCACCGGCATCGCGTTGGCGGCGGCCAGGCCGATGCGCTTGTGCACCTCGCGCATCGCCTGGCTCGGGCCGATCAGGTCGGTGTCGTCGTCCCCGGTGTTGCTGGCGGACGGCGAGGCTGCCGTGTGCCGCTGCAACGCGCGTTCCAGCACCTCGCGCACCGCCTCGCGGCTGATCGGCTTGGCCAGGTGGTCGAAGGCACCCAGCCGCATCGCCTCGATGGTGTTGCCCGCGCTCGAGAACGCGGTGAGCACGATCACCGGCGGCAGCCGCGCCATGCGCGCCTGCAGGGCCGCAAGCGTCTGCAGGCCATCCATGCCGGGCATGCGGTGGTCGAGGAACACGGCGTCGAAGCGCTCGCGCGACAGCGTCTCGATGGCCTCGTTGCCGCTGGCGACGGCGACCGTCTCGTGGCCCAGGCCCTGAAGCGTTTCGGCCAGCGTGTCGCGGAAGGCGTCGTCGTCGTCGACGATCAGGAGGTGCGCCATGGAAGTTCCAGTTCGAAGCGGGTGCCCGGTGTCAGCGGCACGTGATGCAAGTCACCGCCGTGCGCCAGCGCCACCTCGCGCGCCAGCGCCAGGCCCAGCCCGGTGCCGTCGGCGCGGCCGGTGGCGAAGGGCTCGAACAGGCTGGCCTGCAGCGATTCGGGCACGCCGGGGCCGTCGTCGTCCACGCGGATGGCCAGCGTGTGCGCTTCGGGCTGCAGGGCCGAGAGCACGACGTGGCCGCTGCGCGGCGCATGGCGCACCGCGTTGTCGAGCAGGTTGTCGACCGCGCGCGCCAGGTGCACCGGGTCGAACACGGCGCTGGCGGGCCTGTCGTGCTGCAGCGTGACCTGCACGCCGGCGGCATCGGCCTTGGGCGCCACGGCGGCCACACGCTCGTCGAGCCAGCGGTGCAGCTCCACTTTTACCGGAGCCAGCGTCACCGGCTGCACGAGCGCAAGAAGGCTCTGCACCAGCCCATCGAGCCGGTCGATCTGCCCGACGATCACGCGCAGTGCCTCGCCCTGCTTCTCGGGCGTGGCGGCCAGCGCGTTCTCGGCCTTCAGCCGCATGGTGGCGATGGGGTTGCGGATCTCGTGTGCGATGCCGCCCGTCATGCGGCCCAGCGCGGCCAGGCGCTGGTCGCGGCTGCGCTGCTGGGCGGCCGCGCGCAGGTGGGCGCGAGCCTCCTCGAAGCGCTGGCGGTAGTGGTTGAAGCCGTCGACGATGCGGTCGAGCTCGCGCACGCCGGTGCGAGGCAGCTCCGGCATGGCGCCGCCGTCGGCATCGGCCTGCGCCAGCCGGTTTTCCAGGCGTTGCACGTGGCGCAGTCCGCGCAGCAGGATGAAGCCCAGCCACAGGCCCGAAGCCAGCACCAGCAGCAGCAACACGCCCAGCCCGGTGCGCAGGCTGTCCTGCGCAGCCAGCGCACCGCCGTTGGTGCGGGTCATGGTCCAGGCCGCCAGGTCGTTGCCCGGCGCCGCCAGCGGACAGGCCGCGACGATCAGCGCCTCGCGGCTGCCGCGCACCACGTCGGTCTGCGGCTGTTGCGTGCGGGCCGCAAGCTGCGCCATTTCGGCGATCAGCGGCTGCTCGGCGGCAGGCACGTCGCGCTTCACGCCGCTGCCTTCGTAGGTGGGGTAGGCGTAGGCCAGTTGGCCGCCGCTGGCCTGCCACACGCCGCCTTCGACGTGCGGCGCCTCGACCAGCACCAGCTGCAGCAGCACTTGCAGCAGGTCGACCTGGGGTTGTGCGGGGGCGGGCGCGGTGGCCGACCTGGCATAGCGCGCGGCAATGGCCCGGCACGACTGCTCGGTGGCCGTGCGCCCCGCCGCCACCTGCGCCCCCGCACTGCTGCGGTACAGCGTCAGCATCACCACGGCCAGCGCGGCACACATGCCGAACAACAGCACCCAGAAGAACAGCAACTGACCGCGCAGGGATTTCATCTGGCGCGATCCTGCTCCGCCTTCGGGCTGCTGCGCATCAGCCGTGGTCACGTTCACGCAGTTCGCGCTTGAGCACCTTGCCGATGGCGCTGCGAGGCAGCTCGTCGATGAAGCTCAGCCGCGCCAGGCGCTGCGTCTTGCCGAGCTGGGCGTTGGTCCATTGCAGCAGCGCGTCTTCGCTCGTGGCGTCGCCCTCGCGGCGCACCACGAAGGCCACCGGCGTCTCGCCCCATTGCTCCGACGGTACGCCGACCACGGCCACATCGGCCACCGCCGCATGGCCGCGCAGCACGGCCTCGAGGTCGCTCGGGTAGATGTTGAAGCCGCCGCTGATGATCATGTCCTTCTTGCGGTCGAACAGCGTGAGGAAGCCGTCGGCGTCGAAGCGGCCCACGTCGCCGGTGCGGATGAAGCGCTTGCCGCTGGCGTCGAACCACTCGGCCTCGCGTGTCTTCTCCGGCTGGCGGTGGTAGCCGGTCATCATGCCGCCCGAGTGGCCCACCACCTCGCCGGCCACCTCGGTGTTGCCGCGCGGCAGCTCGTTGCCTTCCTCGTCGATCAGGCGGATGTCGCTGCCCTCGGCGGGCTGGCCCACCGTGTGCAGCTTGGTCGGGTGCAGGTGCGCTTCCAGGATGCAGGTGCCGCCGCCCTCGGTCATCCCGTAGAACTCGATCAGCCCGCCGGGCCAGCGCTTGAGCACGTCGGCCTTGAGCGCGGCGTTGAAGGGCGCGCTGGTGCTGAACTTGAACTTGTAGGAGGACAGGTCGTGCTCGTCGAAGCGCGGGTGCGCCATCAGCCGCTGGTACTGCACCGGCACGAGCATGGTGTGCGTCACGCGGCGCTTCTCGGCCAGCTGCAGATAGCCGAGCGCGTCGAACTTGGGCATCAGCACCACGCAGCCGCCGAAAGCCAGCGTGGGGAAGAACACCACCAGCGTGGTGTTGGAGTAGAGCGGCGTCGACAGCAGCGTGACGGTGTCGGTGCTGTATTCGTACCTGGCGCCGCGCTGCACGTGGGACCAGCGCATGCCGTGGCCCTGCACGATGCCCTTGGGCTCGCCGGTGGTGCCCGACGAATAGATGATGTTGAATGCCCACGCGGGCTGCACCTCGACGGCCTCGGGCTGCGAACCGGCCGGCGCCAGCCAGCCTTCGATGTCGCGGCCGACCTGCGAGCCGTCGAACGCGACGCGCGGAATGCCGCCTTCCTTCGCGGGGCCGATCACTTCGGCGGCCGAGGCATCGCTGAACAGGATGCGCGCGTCGGCGTCCTCGATCATGCGGGCCAGGCTGGCGGGCGTGGAGCCGGGCGCCAGCGGGGCCACCGCGACGCCCGCGCGCAGCGCGCCCAGGAACACGGCTGCGTAGTTCACCGACGACGAGGCGCAGATGGCAATGGCGTCGCCCGCCTTGAGCCCGTCGCGCTGCAGGCTGGCCGCGACGCGGTCCATCAGCGCGTCGAGCGCGCGGTAGTCCAGCGTGCGCGTGGCATCCGCCAGCGCGGCGTGATCGGGGGTGTGTTGTGCGTGGAGGCGAACCAGATCGGCAATGGCGCCGAAACTGCGTTCCATAGAGGCTTGAACAGCGGGGTGCATGGGAGAGTCAGTCCTTCATCTTGGCCAGCCGGCAGGATAGCGGACCTGTCGCGCGTGGCCAGCGCCTGGGCGACGCCTGCCGGTGCAGGACACAGCGCCGTCAGTTGCCGATCAGGAAGGCGGGGCCACGATGCCCGACCACCAAGGAGCTCACCATGGGTTTACTCGACATCCTCCAGCAGGCCATCGGCAACAACAGCAACAACCCCGAGGCCCACATCGACCAGGTCGCGCAGCACGCCTCGCCCGGCGAACTTGGCGCGGGGCTCGCCGCGGCCATGCGCTCGGACCAGACGCCGCCTTTCGGCGACACGGTCGGCAAGCTGTTCGGCCAGTCGTCGCCCACGCAGCAGGCTGGCGTACTCAACCAGATCCTGGCCACGCTGGGCCCGGCCGCCGCCTCGGCGCTGGCCGGCGGCGTGCTCGGGCGCGTGCTGCAGCCGGGGCAGACGCAGGTCACGCCCGACCAGGCCTCGCAGCTGTCGCCCGCGCAGGTGACCGAGATCGCCACGCACGCCGAGCAGCAGCATGCCGGCGTCATCGACGAGGTGAGCCAGTTCTACGCGCAGCACTCGGGGTTGATCAAGACGCTGGGCGGCGCGGCCATTGCCATCGCGCTGGCGAAGATGAAAGAGAACGCCACGCGCGGCTGAAAGACTCCGGGTCGATCAGCGTGCCGACGCCGTGGTCTCGGCCCGCACCGTGTCCCCGCCGCCCATCACCTTGTAGAGCGTGATGCGGTTGCTCTGCTCCGACAGCCGCAGGCCGATCAGCGTCTGCTGCGCCGTGTAAAGCGAGCGCTGCGCGTCCAGCACTTCGAGAAAGCTGTAGCTGCCGCTGCGGTAGAGCGCGTTCGACAGCGTGTAGCTCTTCTGCGTGGCATCGACCAGCGATTGCTGCGCCGCAATCTGCTCGCCGATCGAGCCGCGCGTGGCCAGCGCATCGGCCACTTCCTTGAACGCGGTCTGCACCGTCTTCTCGTAGGTGGCGAGGTCGATCTCGCGCTGCGCCTTCGCCGAGTCGAGGCTGGCGCGGTTGCTGCCGGCGTTGAAGATCGGCAGGCTGACCGATGGCGCGAAGCTCCAGGTGCTGTTGCCGCCCTTGAACAGGCCTGACAGCGCCGTGCTCGACGAGCCCGAGCTCGCGGTCAGCGAGATCGTCGGGAAGAAGGCCGCGCGCGCCGCGCCGATGTCGGCGTTCGAGCCCTGCAGCGTGTGCTCGGCGGCCAGTACGTCGGGCCGCTGCTGCAGCAGCGTCGAAGGCAGCCCCGCGGGCACGTCGACCAGCGCGCTGGCCGTGGCCATGTCTGCGGCCGGCAGCAGGTCGCCGGGCACGGTGGCGCCGGCCAGCAGGTCCAGCGCGTTGCGGTCGAGCGCCACCTGCGCGGTGTAGCTGGCCACGTCCACGCGCGCCGAATCAACGGTCGTCTGCGCCTGGGCCAGCGACAGCGCCGAGCTGGCGCCCAGTTCATGCATGCGGGCGGTCAGCGCATACGTGCGCTGCTGGCTGGCCAGCGTGTCCTGCGCGAGCTTCAGTCGTTCGTTGTCCGCGGCCAGCGTGAGCCAGGCCGAGGCGACTTCCGCCACCAGGCTGATCTGCGTGCTGCGGGTCGTGGCCTCGGTCGACAGGTAGCTCTGCAACGCCGCCTCGTTGAGGTTGCGCACGCGGCCGAACAGGTCGAGCTCGTAGCTGCTGAAGCCCAGCGACGCGCTGTACGTCGAGCCGATGGACGATTCGCCGCTGCTGCTTGTTGCCGCCGAGGTGCGCGCGCGGGTGGCACCCGCCGTGGCCGAGACGCTGGGGAACAGCTCGGCGCGCTGCACGCCGTACTGCGCGCGCGCCTTCTCGATGTTCTGCACCGCCACGCGCAGGTCGCGGTTGTTGGTCAGCGCGAGCGCGATGGTGCGGCGCAGCCGGTCGTCGGTGATGAAGCTCTGCCAGCCGGTGGTGGCGGAGACGGTTGCGTCCTTGGCCTCCTTCGCACCCGTGGAGGCCGGCCAGGTAGCGGGCACCGGCGCTTCGGGCCGCGAGTACACGGGCGCGAGGTTGACGCAGCCGGCCAGCAGCGCGGCCGTGATGAGAGCGGAGAGTCTGAAATGAATTCGGGTCATGGCATTCATGCCTCAGGCAGCGCGGTCAGCGTGGATGCCGCCGCGGGTTTTTTCTTTTGCGCGAAGAAGCGCCGGATCACGACGAAGAACAGCGGCACGAAGAAGATGCCCAGCGCCGTGGCGGTCGCGATGCCGCCGAGCACGCCCACGCCGATGGCGCGGCGGCTGCCCGAGCCCGCGCCGGTGCTGAGTGCCAGCGGCAGCACGCCGAACATGAAGGCCAGCGAGGTCATGAGGATGGGCCGCAGCCGCAGGCGCACGGCCTGCAGCGTGGCCTCGACCAGCGCAACGCCTTCGTCCTGCAGCTGCTTGGCGAATTCCACGATCAGGATCGCGTTCTTCGCCGACAGCCCCACCGTGGCCAGCAGCCCCACCTGGAAGTACACGTCGTTCGACAGCCCCGCCAGCTTCGTGGCCAGCACCGCGCCCAGCACGCCCAGCGGCACCACCAGCATCACCGAGAACGGCACAGACCAGCTCTCGTACAGCGCGGCCAGGCACAGGAACACGAACAAAATCGACACCGCGTAGAGCAGCGGCGCCTGCGAGCCCGACAGGCGTTCCTGATACGAGCTGCCGGTCCATTCATAGCCGATGCCCTGCGGCAGCTGCTTCATGATGTTTTCCACCGCGTCCATCGCCGCGCCCGAGCTCACGCCCGCGGCGGGGTCGCCGATCAGCTCGAACGACGACATGCCGTTGTAGCGCGACAGCTGCGGCGAGCCGTACGTCCAGCGGCTGCTGGCGAAGGCCGAGAACGGCACCATCTCGCTGCTGGCGTTGCGCACGTACCAGCTGTTCACGCTGTCAGGCTGCATGCGGAAGGGCGCGTCGGCCTGCACGTAGACCTTCTTCACGCGGCCGTTGTTGATGAAGTCGTTCACGTAGCTGCCGCCCATGGCGCTGGACAGCGTGTCGTTGATGTCAGAAGTCGAAAGGCCCAGCGCCGAAGCCTTGCGGTCGTCGATGTCGATGGCGAACTGCGGTGTGTCGTCCAGGTTGTTGCTGCGCACCTGGCTCAGCGCGGGGTCTTTCTTGGCCAGGGCCAGGAACTGCTCGCGCGCCTGTGCCAGCGCATCGTGGCCGATGCCGCCCAGGTCCTGCAGCTGCACGTCGAAGCCCGCGTTGGAGCCCAGGCCGCGCACGGCCGGCGGCAGCATCACGAACACGTTGGCGTTGCTGGTGCGCGCGGCCATTTCCATCGTGAAGCGGCGCGACAGCGATGCGGCGTCTTGCCCGTCGCCGCCGCGCTCGCTCCAGTCCTTCAGCGTGATGAAGGCATTGCCCGTGGCCTGGTCGCCGCTCAGGCCGGTCAGCGTGATGTAGTGGCTGACTTCCTTCTGCGAGGACAGGTATTGCTCGAAGCTCTTCATGGTCTGCTGCAGCTGCTCGTCGGTGGCGCTGGCGGGCAGCTTCACCTGGGCCATCAGCGTGCCCTGGTCTTCGTCGGGCAGGAACGAGGTGGGCAGGCGCATGAAGGTCACGGCCAGCACGCCCACCAGCAGCGCGTACACCAGCAGGCTGCGCTTGCCGCGCCGCAGCAGGCCGCCGACGCCCGAGCGGTAGCGGTCTGCATTGCGCTCGAAGTTGCGGTTGAACCAGCCGAAGAAGCCGCGCTTCTCCTGATGGTGGCCGGCCTCCACGGGCTTGAGCAGAGTGGCGCACAGCGCCGGCGACAGCGTGAGCGCCACCAGCACCGATAGCAGCATGGCCGCGACGATGGTCACCGAGAACTGGCGGTAGATCACGCCCGTCGAGCCGCCGAAGAAAGCCATGGGAATGAACACCGCCGACAGCACCAGTGCAATGCCCACCAGCGCGCCGGTGATCTCGCGCATCGACTTGCGCGTGGCTTCCTTCGGCGAGAGCCCTTCCTCGGTCATGAGCCGCTCGACGTTCTCCACCACCACGATGGCGTCGTCCACCAGGAGGCCGATGGCCAGCACCATGCCGAACATGGTCAGCGTGTTGATCGAGTAGCCCAGCAGCGCCAGCACGCCGAAGGTGCCCAGCAGCACCACGGGCACCGCGATTGCGGGCACCAGCGTGGCGCGCAGATTCTGCAAAAAGAGGTACATGATCAGCACGACCAGCACCATCGCCTCGCCCAGCGTCTTGGCCACTTCCTCGATGGAGATGCGCACGAAGGGCGTGGTGTCGTAGCCGACCACGGCCTTCATCTGGTTGGGGAAGAAGGGCGCCAGCTCCGCGAGCTTGGCCTTCACCGCGTTCGACACCGTGAGCGCGTTGGCGCCGGTGGCCAGCTTCACGCCCATGCCGGACGACGGCTTGCCGTCGAAGCGCGAGCTGACGGTGTAGCTCTCGCTGCCGAGCTCGATGCGCGCGACGTCGCCCAGCCGCACGATCGCGCCGCTGCTGCTGTCCGACTTGACGATCACCTCGCGGAACTGGTCGGCGGTGCGCAGCTTGCTGCGCGCGGTGATGGTCGCGGTGAGCCGCTGGCCCGCGGCCGCCGGCAGCGCGCCGAGCTGCCCGGCCGAGACTTCGGTGTTCTGGCTGGTGAGCGCGGTGGTCACGTCCGAGGGCATCAGCGAATACTTCTGCAGCCTGGCGGGGTCGAGCCAGATGCGCATGGCATAGCCCGAACCCAGCGTCTGCACGTCGCCCACGCCGTCGATGCGGCTGAGCACGTCGAGCAGGCTGCTGGAGATGTAGTCGCCGATGTCGGTGGCCGAAGCGCTGCCGTCCTGCGAGACCAGCGAGACGATCATCAGGAAGTCGGTGCCCGATTTGGTGACCGTCACGCCCTGGCTCTGCACCGATTGCGGCAACTGCGACTCGGCCTGCTGCAGCTTGTTCTGCACCTGCATCTGCGCCACGTCGGCGTTGGTGCCGGCCTCGAAGGTGAGCTCGATGCGCGCGGTGCCCGACGAGGTGCTGCTCGACGACATCGAGACGAGCCGGTCGAGGCCCTTCATCTTCTGCTCGATCACCTGCGTGACCGAGTCCTCGATGGTCTTGGCCGAGGCACCGGGGTAGGTCGCGTTGATGGAGACCTTGGTGGGTGCGATGTTGGGATACTGCTCCAGCGAAAGCGTGGCAATGGACAGCCCGCCGGCAAGCATGATGACGATGGCGATGACCCACGCGAAGATGGGCCGGTCGATGAAGAAGCGTGCCATGTGCGTTGCTTCCTCAGCGGCTGGTGCCGGCGCTTGCCGCGCTGGCCACCGTTGCGGTGGTGTCGGCGGTCACGGGTTTCACTGTGTCGCCCACTTTGACTTTGAGCGAGCCCTCGACGATCACGCGCTCGCCCGCCTTCAGCCCGTCGGTCACCTGCCAGCGGTTGCCGACAGCGCGCGACACCTTCAGCGCGCGCTTCTCGACCTTGTTGTCGGCAGTGACCACCAGTGCCGATGCATCGCCGCTGGCCGTGCGCGTCACCCCCTGCTGCTGCACCAGCAGCGCCCGTTCGGCCACGCCCTCTTCGAGCACTGCGCGCACGTACATGCCGGGCAGCAGCGTGCGTTCGGGGTTCGGCACCAGGATGCGTAGCGTGACCGCGCCCGTGCCTTCGCTGACGGTGACGCTCGCGAACTGCAGGCGCCCGGCGTGGGCGTAGACCGTGCCGTCTTCCAGCAGCAGCTTCACGGAGGCTTCGCTCTTGTCGCTGCTGCTCTTGAGCGTGCCGGCCGCCAGTTCGCGCTGCAGCCGCAGCAGATCGGTGGTCGATTGCGTCACGTCGACATGGATCGGGTCGAGCTGCTGCACGGTGGTGAGCGCGGTGGTCTGGCTGGCCGTGACCAGCGCGCCCGGCGTGACCGTCGAGGCCTCGATGCGCCCAGCGATCGGCGCGGTGATACGTGTGAAGCCGAGGTTGATGCGCGCCGTGTCGAGCGAGGCGCGGGCCACGCCGAGTTCGGCCTCGGCCTGCTGCAGCGTGGCCTGGCTGTCGTCGTTGGTCTGCTGGCTGACGGCGTCGATCTTCGCGAGTTCGGCATTGCGGCGCGCGGTGACCTTCGCAGAGTTGACCGTGGCCTCGGCCTTGGCGACGCTGGCCTGCGCGCTGGCGTAGGACGCCTTGTAGCTGGCGGGGTCGAGCTGGTAGAGCACCTGCCCGGCCTTGACCAGCGCACCTTCTTCGAACAGGCGCTGCTGCACGATGCCGCCGACCTGCGGGCGGATCTCGGCGCTCAGGCGGGCGCGGGTGCGGCCCGACAGCTCGGTGGTGATCGGCTGGTTCTCGGGCTGGATGGTGACCACGCCGACTTGCGCGGCGGGGAGCTGGGGCGGTGCGGAAGAGGAGCCGGAGCATCCCGCGATCGCGCCCAGCAGGCCGAAGGCCAGGGCGCACGCGAGGCCGGTGCGGATGAAGCGGGAAGACATGTTCAGAAGATTCCAATTGGGTTTGGAATCCATGGTCTTCAGTGAATGTGGAGCGAATGTGGAGGTCCCTGCGGCATGCACGGCCATGGGCGCTGAATGCACCGCGCGGGCCTCATCTGGCTTATCTTGTGGCCCTTCATGAAGATCAGCATCACCACCAAGCTCTTTCTCGCCGTGCTGGCCACCGCCGTGCTGGCCGTGGTCGCGATGGGCGCCGCCTCGCGCTGGAACTTCGAGCGCGGCTTTGTCGGCTACCTCAACGAGCAGGGCGTGGAGCGGCTCGACTCCGTGCTGCCGAACGCCGTTGCGGCCTACCGGCAGAACGGCAGCTGGGACTTCCTGCGAGACGACCCCCGCCCCTGGTTCGAGATCATGCGGCCCGCGCCTACAGCCTCGGGCGAGCGCTTCGAGCCGGGGCGCACCCCGGCGCTGGTGTCCGACCTGACGGGCGCCGTGCTGCGCATCGCGCTGCTCGATACGGACAGGAAGGTGATCGTGGGCTTCAGGGAGATTCGCAAGGGTGCCATTGAACGCGCCGTGGTGGTCGACGGCAAGACCGTGGGCTGGGTCGCGATGATGCCGTTCCAGAGCGTGAGTGAGGCCGGCGACCAGCGCTTCCAGAAAAACCAGCTGCGCGCGAGCTGGGTCATCGGCAGCCTGTGCGTGCTGCTGGCCGCGGGCATCGCATGGTGGATCGCTCGGGTGCTGCTCGCGCCCGTCAAGCGCGTGGCGGTGGCCACGCACCGACTGACATCGGGCGACTACGCGAGCCGCGTGGCGGTGGCATCGCACGATGAGGTGGGGCAACTGGCGCGCGACTTCAATTCGCTGGCCTTCACCCTGCAGCGCAACGAGCGGATGCGCCGCGAGTTCATGGCCGACGTGTCGCACGAACTGCGCACGCCGCTGGGCGTGCTGCACGGCGAGCTGGAGGCGATGGAAGACGGCGTGCGCCGCCTCGACGCGCAGGCCGTGCGCTCGCTGCAGCACGAAGTGGGCATGCTCAACAAGCTGGTGACCGACCTGTACGACCTGTCGATGGCGGACGTGGGCGCACTCGCGTACCGCAAGGCCGACATCAACCTGCGCGAGCTGCTGGAGCTGAGCGTGGATTCGTTCCGCGAGAGGCTGGCTTCGGCTGGCCTGCGACTGGAGCTGGTGCTGCCCGCGCAGCCGCTGATGATGTTCGCCGACGAGCGGCGCATGCAGCAGCTCTTCAGCAACCTCGTGCTCAACGCCTGCCGCTATACCGACGCGGGCGGCGTGCTGCGCATCGAGGCGCGCGAGGCCGACAACCAGATCGCGATCGATCTCATGGATTCGGCGCCGGGCGTCGACGCGGCGCTGCTGCCGCGCCTGTTCGAGCGCTTTTTCCGCGGCGAGGGTTCGCGCAACCGGGCCAGTGGCGGCGCGGGGCTCGGCCTTGCCATCTGCCGCAGCATCGTCGAAGCGCATGGCGGCACCATCGAGGCCAAGGCTTCACCGCTGGGCGGGCTGTGGATTGCGGTGCGGCTACCGCAATGAACGACACGATCATGGCAACTGCTTCTTCTTCGTCCGCGCACATCCTGATCGTCGAGGACGAGCCGCGCATGGCGGCGCTGCTCGCCGACTACCTCCAGGCCTCGGGCTACACCTCGCAATGGATCGCCAACGGGCTGGAGGTTGTGCCCTCCGTGAAGGCTCGCCGGCCGGACCTTGTGCTGCTCGACCTGATGCTGCCCGGACAGGACGGCATGAGCGTGTGCCGCGAGCTGCGGTTGTTCAGCGAGGTGCCCGTCATCATGCTCACGGCGCGCGTCGAGGAGGCCGACCGCCTGATGGGCCTCGAGATCGGCGCTGACGACTACATCTGCAAGACGCCATTCAGTCCGCGCGAGGTGGTGGCGCGCGTGAAGGCGCTGCTGCGCCGCAGCGGCTATGCGTCGCGCGAGGCATCGCCCCTGCAGATCGACGAGCAGACGTACAAGGCGACGCTGCACGGCACCCCGCTGGGGCTCACGCCGATCGAGTTCCGCCTGCTGAAGGCGCTGGCCGATGCTCGGGGCCGCGTGCTGTCGCGCGACAAGCTGCTCGACCATGTGCATGCAGACCAGCGCGCGGTGACCGATCGGGCGGTGGACAGCCATGTAAAGAACCTGCGCCGCAAGCTCGACGCGGCGAGCCGGGGGCAGGAGTTGATACGGTCGATCTATGGAGTGGGGTACCGGCTCGACTTGCCTTGATCGCCGCGTTCGCCCGTATCACGCGCCAGTCGCAGCAGCTCGCCGCACGGCACCGATGATGTACTCGATTTCCTCGTCGTCGAGCATCGGGTAGAGCGGCAACGCGAGCGAACAGCCGGCCAGCGTCTCGCTGTGCGGCAGGGCGCCGTTGCCGTGCCAGGGCTGGAGTGCCTCGTGCCGGTGCAGCGGCTGCTCGTAGTAGATGCGGGTGGCGATGCCGGATGCGGCCAGCCGGGCCGCAAAGGTTTCGCGTTCGCGCGGGCCAGGCAGCCGGACGACGAAGTAGTTCCACGCGTGGCCGGGCGAGTCTGGCGGCAAGCGAATCGGCAAGTCCGCCCAGGCCGCCAGGTAGCGTGCGGCGATGGCACGCCGTCGCGCGATGTGGTCCGGGAAATCGTCCAGGGCGGCATTGAGCAGGCAGGCCTGCAGTTCGTCCATGCGGCTGTTGTGCCCGAGGCAGTGGTGCTGGCCGTCGTGGTAGCCGTGGTTGCGCAACAGGCGGGCCTTGCTGGCGTGGAGCGGGTCCCTGAAGGCCAGTGCACCGGCGTCGCCGGCGGCACCGAGAGTCTTGGTCGGATAGAAGCTCATTGCCGCGGCATCGCCCCAGGTGCCGGCGTTGCCCGCCGCGATGCCGTCACTGGCCCGGGCACCGAGGCACTGGGCCACGTCCTCGACCAGCAGCAGTTTTTCGTCGCGGCAGTAGGCGGCCAGCTCGGGCAGGCCGCTCGGGTCGCCGAAGAGGCCGACCGCGAGGATCGCGCGGGTCCGGGGCGTTCGGGCATTGCGGAAATGCGCAAGCGTTGGCAGGAAGTTGCCTGGCGCACTGTCGACGAAGACCGGCCGCGCGCCGGCGCCGAGCACTGCTTCCGCGCACGCGACGAAGGTGTAGGTGGGCATCAGGACCTCGTCCAGCGCGTCCCCTCCGCCCGCGCTTCCGATGCCGAGGCTCTTGAAGGCCAGCAAAAGCGCTTCGGAACCCGACCCCACGGCCACGGTCTCGCGGCCATGCAGCAGCGCCGACAGCCGCGCCTCCAGAGCCTGGACCTGCGGCCCGAGGATGTACGTGCCGCTGCGCAGCACGGCGGCGAGGGCCTGGGCCAGGCGCGTCGCCATCGGTTCGGCGGAAGCCGCCGGCCGGAACAGCGGGATTTTCATGCGTGCAGTATCTGGCAGGCCCGGGTGACAGCCACAAGGCCGTCGGCACCCGACGCGACGCGGCTGGCCTGACCCAGGATGGCGCGCCGGAAGCCCTGGTACTGCCGTGCCAGGGCATCGTCGCCGGTCGTCGTCGCTGTCGAACGGCGCAGATCCAGCAACTGCTCACGGTGGCCGTCGCACACATGCAACCGGGCGCTGGCCGGCATGCTGCCGTAGCCGCTCTCGAATTCGGCGATCAGGGCACCCAGCCGCACTCGGGCGCGGATGCTTTGTTCGCCGATGTGCCGCGCGAGCACTTCCAGCGGTGCTTCCACGGGAATTGCGCACAGCCAGGCGAACAGGTCGATGTCGTGCACCATCAGGTCCAGTACGCTGTCCCTGGCCGTGGCGACGCGGGTCGAATAGCGGCGAAACCGCATGAAGGGACGCCGGCCCTGCTGGCCCCTGCTGTGGCTTGCCGCCGCGTTCCGAAGCCGGATTAGCACGGCTTCGTCGAACACCGGGTTGAAGCGCTCGATGTGCCCGGTGCTCAGGGTGACGCCGCATTGCCGGGCGGTGTGGATCATCAGGGCGCCTTCGTGCCGGTCGATGCAAAGCGGCTTCTCGACCAGCACGTGGCAGCCGCGCCGCATCAATGCCATCGCGACTTCGGCGTGCGCGTCGTCGCTGGTGGCGACTGTGACCGACGCGATGCCCGACGGCAGATCGTCCAGGCTTTGCAATAGCGGCAGCGCTGCGAGTTCGCTGGCAGCGCGGGCCGACGACGAGCAATCCACCAGGGCACGCAGGTGGAAGCCGCTCAGGGCGAGGAGCTTTCGGGCATGGACGCAGCCGAAGCGGCCGAGGCCCACGACTGCATGGGCCAGCGGAGCGTCGAGCGGGAGCGGAACCGCGAAGGTGGCGATGGGGTCGGCGACGATGGCCGCGCTGTCGTCGTCGATGGCAGGCGTCGTGAAGGACATCGCGGCGTCGATGGCTGTGTCAGCTCATTGCGTCGCGCAGCCGGTCGGCCACGGTCTGCAGGTGAGCGCCGCGGATGACGTGCTTGTAGACACCGGCGGCAACGCGTTCTTCGCCGATGATTTCGAAAGAGGGCTTGGTTGCAGGCGCTTCCGCCAGTTCGTAGCGCGTGGGCTGTGCGACGAAGAGGCATTCCCGCCCATAGGCCTGGACGCCGAACTCGGCGATGAAGCCCGCCAGCTCCCGCTCCAGCTGGCCGCCGAAGCTGCGCGCATAGCCGTGCATGTCGTCCAGCTTGGCCTGCAGCTCGTGCTCGTCGAGTTCCACCATGACATGGCGCTCGGAAGCCAGCCGCGCCGACGGGCTGGGATGGCCCACGGTGGGATAGCCGAGCGAGACGACCTCGCAGCCGCGCGCTGCGGCGTGCGCGGCGACCTGGTTGGCCAGCAGGCGACACAGGTCGTGCGACGGGTTGTAGTCCTCCGCTTCGTCGGCGACTATGCAGTCAATGCCTTGTTCGACGACGTGCGTCGTCAAGGCACCGACCCACTGTGTGAACAAGCGCGTGTCGCCTTCGAGCAGCGCCCGGTAGATGTCGGCATCGGCGACCGGCTGCACAACGGCTGGAATCCAGTTGGCACCAGCTTGCGCCAGGTTGTCGATCGTCGGCTCGAGCCGCGGCACACCGGTTGACCCGGCGCCGTTGGTCAGCACCACGAAGTCCGGCCGCTCGTTGCGCAGCCACTTCCACAGCAGCAGTTCGTGGCCCGAATGGGCGGCGATCACCAGCGGCTTCATGCGCTTGGGCCGCCCGGGCGGACAAGGGTCGAGATACGGCGCAGCGGACCGGTCACACGCCATGAGTGACTGGCATAGACCTCGCGCAACTGCGCCTGGAGCAGGGCGAGTTCGGCGCGCGCCTGCCGGACCTGCTGCTCGGCTCCGGCCAGCCGTGCATTGCAATCGGCGTTCGACTGTGTCGCATGCTCCGACTGGCGCAGTGCCTCTGCATGCAGCGCGTCGATCCGGTCCTGATACATGCGCTGATGGTCGTTGAAGGACTGCTGAAGGCCTGCGACGTGCTGATGCAGAGACGCAATGGTCAAGTGTGCCGCCGAAGGGCTGCCGCGCCGGATCCAGTCCTGCATGTAGCGGGACATCTCGTCCGCGCGCTGGTTCGCTGGAACCTCGATCACCGGATGTTGCCGGACCATGCGCTGCACGCAGCTCTCGAGCGCGCCGAGCGTGGCGTCGAGGCTGCCATGCGCGCGCATCCATTCGCCGGCCTTGCCCGCATCCCCGGCGTCATAGCGGTCGAGTTCGGCGCCCACGCTCTCCCGCGTGATCGGCCGGATCAGCAGCGCCCGGCCGAAATTCCAGTGCCGTGCATGGGCCACGGTTGCAGCCGTCACCATCTCGGCCATGCCCCACACCGGGTCGAGCACCACCACCGCGTTGCCGGTACACAGCGCCTCGGTGGCGCAGCGGCCCTTGCCGAAGACGATGTCGTAGCGGCCGAGCGCCTCCGCCGGGTCGGGCAGGTGGTTGCCGGTGCCGCTGCCGATCACGTCCAGCGACAGTCCGCGCTGCACGCAGGCGGCGCGGATTTCCTCCAGCTGCGCGTTGTGCGAGGCGTAGTTGCTGAAGACCAGCGCCGTGCGGGGCTGCGCCGGCAGGTCGCCGCGCCGGGGAAAGCGCGAAAGGTCGACACCGTTCTGGATCAGCTCGATGCGCTCGCGCGCGATGCCGAACTCGTGCACCAGGCGCTGCGCGCAGTTCTCGTCGACGGCCACATGGCACACGACCTGTGCGAACTGCGCCGGGCGCCCGTGATCGTCGCTGCGGTCATGGCATATCGTGAGGACCGGCACGTCGTGGAAATGCAGCAGCGCGCGAACCGTCTCGTGGTGCGTGTTGCCGACGATCACGTCCGGCCGCGCAGCCATGTCGGCCAGATCGGTGACGCAGGCGATGGAGGCGAAGCGCAATTCGTTCGCCATGTCGCCGAAGGCCGTCGCGAAGATGGTGACGGCGTGTCCGCGACGGCGCAGCCACATCGCCAGGTCGCGGGTGAACATTTCGGCGCCTGTGCGATGCAGCAGGTAGCACATCGCCAGCAGGATGTGCAGGGGCTTGCCGGACTGCGGCGCGTCCGGTGTGGGGGCCGTCGCCGTGTCGTTGTTCAATCGAGCGACGGGGCGCCGGCCAGAACGTGTCCTGCCTGCTGGTCTGCGTGATAGCTGGACCGCACCATCGCGCCCACCGCCGCATGGCTGAAGCCCATCTTGTAGGCCTCTTCCTCGAACATCTTGAAGGTGTCGGGGTGCACGTAGCGGCGCACCGGCAGGTGCGAGCCCGACGGCGACAGGTACTGGCCGATGGTCAGCATGTCGATGTCGTGGGCGCGCATGTCGCGCATGACCTGCAGGATTTCTTCGTCGGTCTCGCCCAGGCCGACCATGATGCCGCTCTTGGTCGGCACGTTGGGGTGGAGCGCCTTGAACTTCTTCAGCAGGTTCAGGCTGAACTGGTAGTCGCTGCCGGGGCGCGCTTCCTTGTAGAGGCGCGGCGCGGTTTCGAGGTTGTGGTTCATCACGTCCGGCGGGGCGGCCTTGAGGATCTCGAGGGCGCGGTCGTCGCGGCCGCGGAAGTCGGGCACCAGGATCTCGATCTGCGTCATCGGCGAGAGCTCGCGGATGTTCTTGATGCAGTCGACGAAGTGCTGGCTGCCGCCGTCGCGCAGGTCGTCGCGGTCGACACTGGTGATCACCACGTACTTCAGGCGCAGCTTGGCGATGGTCTTGGCGAGGTTGAGCGGCTCGTCCTTGTCGAGCGGGTCGGGGCGGCCGTGGCCCACGTCGCAGAACGGGCAGCGGCGCGTGCACTTGTCGCCCATGATCATGAAGGTGGCGGTGCCGTTGCCGAAGCATTCGCCGATGTTCGGGCACGAAGCCTCTTCGCAGACGGTGTGCAGGTTGCTCTCGCGCAGGATCTGCTTGATTTCGTAGAAGCGCGTGGTGGGGCTGCCGGCCTTGACGCGGATCCACTCGGGCTTCTTGAGCACTTCGCCGGTCTGCACCACCTTGACGGGAATGCGCGAGAGCTTGGCCGCCGCTTTCTGCTTGGCCAGGGGGTTGTAGTTTTCGGCGCTCTGGGCGTCGCGGACGACTTCTGTGGTGCTCATTGGTGTGTCAAGGCGCCAGGAAAGTGGAGAGCTTCTGGCTCAGCACCGTGGCGGCTTCTTCCCATGTGGTTTGGATGCCGATTGTAGAAAGGTCGACCGTTTGCAGCCCTGCATAGCCGCAAGGGTTGATGCGGGAGAAGGGTTCGAGGTCCATCTGTACGTTGAGCGCCACGCCGTGGTAGGTGGCGTGGCGGCTCACCTTGATGCCCAGCGCGGCGATCTTTCCGAGGCCGCGGAACGGGTCGGCGGCGGGCATCGGGCCGGTCAGCGCGGCGTGCGAGAACGGGTCGTCCAGGCGCACGTAGATGCCCGGCGCGCCGGACACGCGGTGGCCGGTCACGCCGAAATGGGCGAGCGTGCGCAGCACCGATTCCTCGATGCGGTAGACGTATTCCTTGACGAAGTAGCCCGCCCGGCGCAGGTCGATCAGCGGGTAGGCCACGACCTGGCCGGGGCCATGGAAGGTGACCTGGCCACCGCGGTCGGTCTGCACGATGGGGATCGCGCCAGGGTTCAGGATGTGGTCCTGCTTGCCCGCGATGCCTTGCGTGAACACCGGAGCGTGCTCGCAAATCCATAGCGCATCGGGTGTGTCGGGCGTGCGTTCCAGCGTGAACTGCTTCATTGCTGCGAAGGTATCGGCGTAGTCGACGCGGCCCAGAGGGTGCAGCTCGATGGCGGGGACGGTGGCGGTGTCTGTCATGGCATGGTCCGCCGCGCGGGCCGCTTGTGGGTCAAAGCACGACCTTGACCATCGGGTGCGCGGACAGCGCGCGATACAGGTCGTCGAGCTGTTCGCGGCTGGTGGCCGTGACGGTGATGGTCACGCCGAGGTAGTTGCCGGCCTTGCTGTCGCGCAGCTCGACGGTGGTGGCGTCGAAGGTCGGGTCGAATTGCTCGGCGATCTGCGTGACGGCATGCACGAAGCCGTCGACCTTGGCGCCCATCACCTTGATCGGAAACTGCGAGGGGTACTCGATCAGCGACTCCTTGCGCGGGTCGGGGATCGCGTTGGTGTCGGTGGTGGTCGCGTTGTCGGTCATGCCAGGGCTCCGTGCTTCTGTGCGTTGTGTTGCTTGGCCTGCTGGTAGGCCGCGTACAAGCTCTTGTAGATGGGGCCGGGGCGGCCGTTGCCAATAGGTTGGCCGTCGAGCGTGACGACGGGCAGCAGCTCCTTGCTGGCCGAGGAGATCAGCAGCTCGTCGGCGGCGAACACCTCTTCGCGCGAGATGGGGCGCAGCGCAAAGGGAATGCCGTGCGCCTTGCACAGGCGTTCGAACAGGCTGTAGCGGATGCCGGTCAGCACGAGGTTGTTCTTGGGCGGGCCCATCAGCTTGCCGTCCTTCACGATCCACACATTGCTCGACGAGGCTTCGCTGAGCCATTCGTCGCGAAACATGATGGTCTCGGCCGCACCGGCTTCCACGCTGATCTGCCGCGCGAGCACGGCGCCCAGCAGGCTGGTGCTCTTGATGTGGGCCTTCTGCCAGCGGAAGTCGGCCGCGGTGACGCAGGCCACGCCCTTGGCGCGGATGGCGTCGGAGATGGGTGGCAGCGGGTTCACCATCACGAACACCGTCGGGCGCAGGCCGCGCACCATCGCGTGGTCGCGTGGTGCCACGCCGCGCGTCACCTGAAAGTACACTGACTGGGGTTCGTCGCCGCCGGGCTCGACCAGCCGCATCACGATCTCGCGCCATTGCTCGAGCGAAAGCGGGTTCTCTATTTGCAGCTCGGCGAGCGAGCGGTCGAGGCGGGCCATGTGCTCCTCGAAGCAGAAGGGCTGGCCGAAGTAGACGGGGACGTATTCGTAGATGCCGTCGCCGAAAATGAAGCCACGGTCGAGGACGCTGATCTTCGCGTCGCGCAGGGCGGTGTACTCGCCGTCGAGGTAACAAAGCGTGGCAGGCAGGGCGTCGGTGATAGGGTGCATGAAGGAATTATGGTTGTGTGCGCCGCGTCGGGTTCGCGTCAGGGAATGCAGCGTCGATTTGCATGCGCGACAGCGCGGGGTGGCGGGACCGGCTGGGTTTTTACTTATAATCAATGGCTTTGTAGAAATTCTGGGTCGTCATCCGGGCTTCATTCGAAATGAAAACAATCGCCCGTCAAGACTCGGAGGTCGCTGAAGACCTCGATGCAGAATTCAAGCCGTTGACCGCCGATGAGGCGCGTGAACTGCGAGCAAAGAACCCTTCGGTCTCCCCATGGCGGGTGATCGCGGGTCAGTTGGTTGTCGGTCTGGTGGTGGCTCTGGCCGCCTGGGGACTGACGGGGAGGCAAAATCTGGGTTGGTCCGCCGCTTACGGTGCGATCGCGGTGGTTGTTCCATCGGCGGTTTTCGCACGCGGGCTGACCGGTCGGTTTTCTTCCTTGAATCCGGGCACTGCGGTGTTCGGATTCTTCCTGTGGGAAATGGTCAAGATGGCCTTGTCCGTGGCGATGCTGATCGCCGCGCCAAGGCTGATAACGGCGCTGAGCTGGCCAGCAATGCTGATCGGCCTGGTGGTGACAATGAAGGCGGCCTGGTTGGCGGTGATGTTCTCGCCCCGGCGCCGGCAACAGAGAGACGAGTAACGGAATGGCTGCTGAAAACGCTGCGGAACATGGTCAGACCGCGGGTGAATACATCGTTCACCACTTGACGCACCTGCAAAGCTCCAAGCCCGGAGGTGTTGCTGACTTCTCGGTTTTCAATTTCGACTCGCTCTTCTTCTCGATCACGCTCGGCATCCTGGGTTGCTGGCTGCTCTGGCTGGCTGCCCGCAAGGCCACTTCGGGTGTTCCCGGCCGTTTTCAAGCGGCTGTCGAACTGCTCGTCGAAATGGTCGACCAGCAGGCCAAGGGCATCGTCCACAACGCCACGAGCCGCAAGTTCGTCGCACCGCTGGCCCTCACGATCTTCGTGTGGATCTTCCTGCTGAACGCAATGGACCTGTTTCCGGTCGATTTGTTCCCGGCAATCTGGGCCAAGATCTTCCACATCGCCGGCGAAGACCCGCACCACGCCTACCTGCGCGTCGTGCCCACCGCCGACCTCTCGGTGACCATGGGCATGTCGGTGGCAGTGCTGCTGATCTGTATCTACTACAACATCAAGATCAAGGGCGCCGGCGGCTGGATCCACGAGCTGTTCACCGCACCCTTCGGCAACCACTGGGCGCTGTACCCCTTCAACTTCGCCATGCAGATGATCGAGTTCGTCGCCAAGACGGTCTCGCACGGCATGCGGTTGTTCGGCAACATGTACGCCGGTGAACTGATCTTCCTGCTGATCGCCCTGATGGGCGGTGCCTGGTCCATGTCGGCCACCGGCATCGGCCTGGCCATCGGCCACATCATCGCGGGCACGGCCTGGGCCATCTTCCACATCCTGATCATCACGCTGCAAGCCTTCGTGTTCATGATGCTGACGCTGGTCTACATCGGCCAGGCCCACGATCACCACTGATCATCAGTTTTCGTTTCTGTTTTTTGTTTTCTCTTCAACCAAAGTCCTCTAGGAGTCATCATGGAAGTTATTAGCTTTGTTGCACTGGCCGCCGGCCTGATCATCGGTCTGGGCGCTGTGGGCGCATGTATCGGCATCGGCATCATGGGCAGCAAGTACCTCGAGTCGGCCGCACGTCAGCCTGAACTCATGGGTGAACTTCAAACCAAGATGTTCCTGCTGGCTGGTCTGATCGACGCCGCTTTCATTATCGGCACCGGTATCGCTCTGTGGTTCGCAACGGCCAACCCGTTCCTGGCTCAGATCGCCAACCTGCCGAAGTAAGTCTTTCTCGTCGGACCTGCGTCGTCGTTCCCTAGTCCTCTGGCGTCTAGCGAATGGCTTCGATTCAATCCCAAAGAGAGGGTGAAAAGTGAGCATTACCGGTACCCTGATCGTTCAGATGATCGTGTTCCTGATCCTGGTCGGGTTCACGATGAAGTACGTGTGGCCGCCGATCGCGAAAGCGCTGGACGACCGCGCTGCGAAGATCGCCGAAGGCCTCGCTGCTGCCGACAAGGCCAAGTCCGAGCTGTCCGCCGCCAACAAGCGCGTGGAAGCCGAGCTGGGTCAGGCACGCAACGAGTCCGCACAACGTCTTGCCGACGCCGAACGTCGCGCCCAGGCCATCGTTGAAGAGGCCAAGGCCCGCGCGACCGAGGAAGGCAACAAGATCGTTGCAGCCGCACGCGTCGAAGCCGACCAGCAGGCACTGAAGGCCCGTGAAGCACTGCGCGAGCAGGTTGCCGCACTGGCCGTCAAGGGCGCAGAGCAGATTCTGCGCAAGGAAGTGAATGCAGGCGTTCACGCCGATTTGCTCGCCCGTCTGCAGACCGAACTCTGATAGAAGCCATGGCAGAACTCGCCACCATTGCACGCCCCTACGCCGAGGCGCTCTTCAAGGCGTCGTCGTCCGACGTCGCCGGAACCAGCGCCTGGCTCGAAAAGATTGCCGCCATCGCGGCCAATCCGGAGCTCCAGCAGTTCGCCGACAACCCGAAGGCCACGGCCGAACAGGTGATCGGCGTGGTCGCCGGTGCATTCGGTGCACCGTTGGCCGCTCATGCCCAGAACTTCCTGGGTGCGCTCCTCGAGAACGGGCGCTTTTCGGTGCTGCCGGAAATTGCGAAGCAGTTCCGGGCACTGGCCAACGCGAAGAGCGGTTCGTCCGACGCCGTGGTCTACAGCGCCTTCCCGATCGACGGCGCTGCGCTGGCCAATGTGTCGGCCGCGCTCGAAAAGCGTTTCGGTCGCAAGCTCCAGGTCACGGTCCAGCAAGAGCCGGAACTGATCGGCGGCATTCGTGTGGTGGTCGGCGACGAGGTGCTCGACACCTCCGTCAAAGCGCGCCTTGAACAAATGAAAGTTGCGCTGGCAGCCTGACGGTTTCCAGCCCTCTACTTGTAGCCTCAAAGAAAGAAGGAAAGAGTCATGCAACTCAATCCCGCAGAAATTTCCGAACTGATCAAGAGCCGCATCGAGGGCCTCGGGGTCAGCGCCAACATCCGTAACGAAGGCACCGTGGTGTCGGTGACGGACGGCATCGTGCGCGTGCATGGCCTGTCCGACGCGATGCAGGGCGAAATGCTCGAATTCCCGCCCACGGCAGACGGCACGCCGTCGTTCGGCCTGGCGCTGAACCTCGAGCGCGACTCGGTCGGCGCCGTGATTCTGGGCGAGTACGAGCACATCTCCGAAGGCGACACCGTCAAGTGCACGGGCCGCATCCTGGAAGTGCCCGTGGGCCCCGAGCTCATCGGCCGCGTGGTGAACGCACTGGGCCAGCCGATCGACGGCAAGGGTCCGATCAACGCCAAGATGACCGACGTGATCGAAAAGGTCGCACCGGGCGTGATCGCCCGCAAGTCGGTCGACCAGCCGATGCAGACCGGCCTGAAGTCCATCGACTCGATGGTGCCCGTCGGCCGTGGCCAGCGTGAGCTGATCATCGGCGACCGCCAGACCGGCAAGACGGCAGTGGCCATCGACGCGATCATCAACCAGAAGGGTCAGAACATGACCTGCGTCTACGTTGCGATCGGCCAGAAGGCTTCGTCGATCAAGAACGTGGTGCGCGCACTGGAACAAGCCGGTGCCATGGACTACACGATCGTGGTTGCGGCTTCCGCTTCGGAATCGGCTGCCATGCAGTACGTGTCGGCCTACTCGGGCTGCACGATGGGCGAGTACTTCCGCGACCGCGGCGAAGACGCCCTGATCGTCTATGACGACCTGTCCAAGCAGGCCGTTGCCTACCGCCAGGTCTCGCTGCTGCTGCGCCGCCCGCCGGGCCGCGAAGCCTACCCCGGCGACGTGTTCTATCTCCACAGCCGTCTGCTCGAGCGCGCAGCCCGCGTGAACGCCGACTACGTCGAAGCCTTCACCAAGGGTGAAGTCAAGGGCAAGACCGGTTCGCTGACCGCACTGCCGATCATCGAAACGCAAGCCGGCGACGTGTCCGCTTTCGTGCCGACCAACGTGATCTCGATCACCGACGGCCAGATCTTCCTGGAAACCAACCTGTTCAACGCAGGTATCCGCCCCGCCATCAACGCCGGTATCTCGGTGTCGCGCGTGGGTTCGTCGGCTCAGACGAAGATCATCAAGGGCCTGTCCGGCGGTATCCGTACCGACCTGGCGCAGTACCGTGAACTGGCTGCGTTCGCGCAGTTTGCTTCCGACCTGGACGAAGCCACCCGCAAGCAGCTCGACCGCGGTGCCCGCGTGACCGAACTGCTGAAGCAGGCACAGTACAGCCCGCTGCCGATCTCGCTGATGGGCGCGTCGCTGTTCGCCGTGAACAAGGGCTTCATGGACGACCTCGAAATCAAGAAGGTGCTGCCGTTCGAACATGGCCTGCACCAGTTCCTGAAGTCCAGCCACGCCCCGCTGCTCGACAAGATCGAGAAGGCCAAGGCGCTCGACAAGGAAGCGGAAGCCGAATTGCTGGCAGCCGTCACCGCGTTCAAGAAGTCGTTCGCCTGATCGACCCCTTGATCGACGCAAGAAGGAGCTCTCATGGCAGCTGGTAAGGAAATCCGCGGCAAGATCAAATCGGTGGAAAACACCAAGAAGATCACCAAGGCCATGGAAATGGTCTCGGTTTCCAAGATGCGCAAGGCGCAGGAACGCATGCGCGCCGCTCGCCCCTACAGCGAAAAGATCCGCAACATCGCAGCCAACCTCGGCAAGGCGAACCCGGAGTACACCCACGCGTTCATGAAGACGACCGATGCCAAGGGCGTCGGCTTCATCATCGTGACCAGCGACAAGGGCCTGTGCGGCGGCTTGAACACCAACCTGCTGCGCGCCGTCACCGGCAAGCTGCGCGAAGCGCAGGCAGCGGGCAACGTGGTCGAGTCGGTCGCCATCGGCAACAAGGGTCTGGGTTTCCTGAACCGCATCGGCGCCCGCGTGGTGGCCCATGTGACGCAGCTGGGCGACACGCCGCATCTGGACAAGCTCATCGGGCCGGTCAAGACGCTGCTGGACGCCTATGCCGAAGGCAAGCTGTCGGCGGTGTACCTGTGCTACACGAAGTTCATCAACACCATCAAGCAAGAGCCGATGGTGGAGCAACTGCTGCCGCTGAAGGCCGAGACGCTGCAAACCGAGTCGGGCCATCATTCGTGGGACTACATCTACGAACCCGACGCGCAAAGCGTGATCGACGAGCTGCTGGTGCGCTACGTGGAATCGCTGGTGTACCAGGCCGTGGCCGAAAACATGGCGTCCGAGCACTCGGCGCGCATGGTGGCCATGAAGGCTGCGACCGACAACGCGGGTAACGTGATCAGCGAACTGAAGCTGGTCTACAACAAGACCCGTCAGGCAGGCATCACCAAAGAGCTGTCCGAAATCGTGTCCGGCGCGGCCGCGGCCGCAGGCGTTTGATTGAGGCAATGCAACAGGCCGCGTTGCTGATCGGATGCGCTCTGCGCGCCCGGTAACCCAAGGCCTTTATT
This sequence comes from Variovorax sp. YR266, assembly GCF_900107295.1. Taxonomy (NCBI): domain Bacteria; kingdom Pseudomonadati; phylum Pseudomonadota; class Betaproteobacteria; order Burkholderiales; family Comamonadaceae; genus Variovorax; species Variovorax sp. YR266. The sequence goes on along the minus strand of NZ_FNPM01000012.1, from coordinate 144,212 downwards.
TAAGGGGACTCTGCGCAAAATGAAGAAGATTCTTGCTCTGGTGGCTATTGCTGCCGCTCTGACTGCTTGCTCCAAGAAGGAAGAGGCGCCTGCACCGGCTCCCGCTGCTGCACCCGCCGCTCCGGCTCCTGCCCCCGCTCCCGCAGCAGCGCCGGCTGCTCCCGCTGCAGCCCCGACGGCATCGGCCGCCGACCTGCCGCAGGAGTGCAACGACTACCTGGCCAAGGTGCAGACCTGCGTGGGTTCGCAAAGCGGCGCCGCTGCTGACGCGATGAAGGCCAGTCTCGACCAGACGAAAGCCACCTGGGCTTCGATGGGCGCCGACAAGGCCGCGTTGGGTCAGGCCTGCAAGGCTGCTTCGGACGCTTTCGCTGCGCAAGCGACGGCCATGAAGTGCTGATGAACTGACGAGAAGAAGTAGAGATTCAAGGGTGCCGGCCCGTCCGGCATTCTTGCAAAAGCGGCCCGTTTTGGCACCAGGACGCTTCTGCAAGAACCTGTCGCAAATTTATTGAGATCCATCCAGAAGGAAACGCCATGGCTGAAGGAAAAATTGTCCAATGTATCGGCGCCGTGGTCGACGTGGAGTTCCCGCGTGACCAGATGCCCAAGGTGTACGACGCCTTGAAATTCGAAGGCGGCGGGCTGACCCTCGAAGTTCAGCAGCTGCTCGGCGACGGCGTGGTGCGCACCATTGCACTGGGCTCGTCCGACGGCCTGCGCCGCGGCCTGATCGTGACCAACACCGGTGCACCCATCACCGTGCCGGTCGGCAAGGCCACGCTCGGCCGCATCATGGACGTGCTCGGCCGTCCGATCGACGAGCGCGGCGAAGTGGGCCAGGAGCTCACCGCTTCCATCCACCGCAAGGCTCCCGCGTACGACGAACTGTCGCCCTCGCAAGACCTGCTGGAAACCGGCATCAAGGTGATCGACCTGGTGTGCCCGTTCGCCAAGGGCGGCAAGGTGGGCCTGTTCGGCGGCGCCGGCGTGGGCAAGACCGTGAACATGATGGAACTCATCAACAACATCGCCAAGGCTCACTCGGGTCTGTCGGTGTTCGCCGGTGTGGGTGAACGTACCCGCGAAGGCAACGACTTCTATCACGAGATGGCCGACTCCGGCGTCGTGAACCTCGAGAAGCTCGAGGACTCGAAGGTGGCCATGGTCTACGGCCAGATGAACGAACCCCCGGGCAATCGTCTGCGCGTGGCGCTGACCGGCCTGACCATCGCCGAGTCGTTCCGCGACGAAGGCCGTGACGTTCTGTTCTTCGTGGACAACATCTACCGCTACACGCTGGCCGGTACCGAAGTGTCGGCTCTGCTGGGCCGCATGCCTTCCGCCGTGGGCTACCAGCCGACGCTGGCAGAAGAAATGGGCCGCCTGCAAGAGCGGATCACGTCGACCAAGGTCGGCTCGATCACCTCGATCCAGGCCGTGTACGTCCCCGCCGACGACTTGACCGACCCGTCGCCCGCCACCACCTTCGCTCACTTGGACTCGACCGTGGTGCTGTCGCGCGACATCGCCTCGCTCGGTATCTACCCCGCCGTGGACCCGCTGGACTCGACCTCGCGCCAGCTCGACCCGAACGTGGTCGGCGAAGAGCACTACAACGTGGCCCGCGCCGTGCAAGGCACGCTGCAGCGCTACAAGGAACTGCGCGACATCATCGCCATTCTGGGCATGGACGAACTGGCTCCCGACGACAAGCTGGCCGTGGCCCGTGCCCGGAAGATCCAGCGTTTCCTGTCGCAGCCGTTCCACGTGGCCGAAGTGTTCACGGGCTCGCCCGGCAAGTACGTGCCGCTGGCCGAAACCATCCGTGGTTTCAAGATGATCGTGAACGGCGAAGCCGACCACCTGCCGGAACAAGCGTTCTACATGGTGGGCACCATCGACGAAGCGTTCGAAAAAGCCAAGAAGGTCGCTTAAGGCGGCATAGGAACTCAGATGGCAAACACCATTCACGTCGACGTGGTCAGCGCGGAAGAGTCGATCTTCTCGGGTGAAGCCAGGTTCGTCGCGCTGCCCGGTGAAGCCGGTGAGCTCGGCATCTATCCGCGCCACACTCCGCTGATCACGCGCATCCGCCCCGGCGCCGTGCGCATTGAAACGGCCGACGGCAAGGAAGAGTTCGTCTTCGTGGCCGGCGGCATTCTCGAAGTGCAGCCCAACGCCGTCACCGTGCTGTCCGACACCGCGATCCGCGGCAAGGACCTCGATGACGAGAAGGCCAACCAAGCCAAGGCCGCCGCCGAGGAAGCGCTGAAGAACGCGAAGAGCGACATCGACATCGCGATGGCTCAGTCAGAGCTGGCCGTGATGGCCGCCCAGATCGCCGCCCTGCGCAAGTACCGCCAGAAGAAGTAATCGGTCTTCCCGATTGCTCCGACAAGAAGCCGCCTTCGGGCGGCTTTTTTGCGTCTGTACGCTTTCGCTCGATCATCTTTGGCTGAAACATGGTCGAAGTTCGGCCTTGTCTGGCTGAAGGGTGCCGCCTAGTATTCGCCTTCGTCCAGCAGCCGGGGCTGCGGGCGCAAAGCAAAAGAACACCGGAGACAAAGCGCGTGGCACCCTGGAGTGGCATCACTGCGGACGAGATGCGGCTGCTGGAAACGACCTTCTGGTCGGCCGGCGGCTCGCGCCACGCCATGGCCGAGCAACTCGGCTTTTCCAAGAGCAAAGCCAACGGGCTGATCGCCGGCCTCGTCGACCAGGGCCTGCTCGCCGAAGCCGGCCTGCAACGTTCCTCAGGCGGTCGCCGCGCGGAAAACCTCCAACTGCATGCCGGCCTTGGCGTGCTCGTCGGCATCGACATCGGCGCCACCAGCCTCGACGTGGCCGTGCTTCGGCCTGACCTCACTGTGCTCGCGCAGCACGACGAACCGGCCGACGTGCGCGAAGGCCCGGCCGTGGTGCTGGCCCGCGTGCGCGCGCTCATGCGCGAACTGCTGGCCCGCTGCAACGCGAGCGCCAAGGACGTGCTCGGCATCGGCATCGGCGTGCCCGGCCCCGTCAACTTCGAGATCGGCCAGCTCGTGAACCCGCCGCTGATGCCCGCGTGGGACAGCTTCTCCATCCGCGACTACCTGCGCGAGGACTACGCGGCGCCCGTCTTCGTCGACAACGACGTGAACCTCATGGCGCTCGGCGAACTGTGGCGCCTCAAGCGCTCGCTGACCAACTTCCTCGTCATCAAGATCGGCACCGGAATCGGCTGCGGCATCGTCTGCCACGGCGAGGTATACCGCGGCGCCGCAGGCTCGGCCGGTGACGTGGGCCACATCTGCGTCGACCAGGAAGGCCCCCGCTGCCACTGCGGCAACCTCGGCTGTGTCGAGGCCATGGCCGCCGGCCCCGCGATCACGCGCATGGCGATGCAGGCGGCCGAGGCCGGCGAGAGTGCGACGCTGGCCGAGTGCCTGCGCGTGCATGGGCGCATCGACGCCATCGACGTCGGTCAGGCCAGCCGCGGCGGCGACACGGCCGCCAACGCCATCATCCAGCGTGCGGGCAGCCTGATCGGGCAGATGCTCGCGTCGGTCGTCAACTTCTTCAATCCGTCGCATGTGTTCATCGGCGGCGGCATTACGCGCATCGGCCCGCTGTTTCTTGCGGCCGTGCGGCAGAGCGTGTACCAGCGCTCGTTGGCGCTCTCCACGCGGCATCTGGAAATCCAGTACACGCCGCTGGGCATGCAGGGCGGCCTGATCGGCGCCGGCGTGCTCGCGATGCAAGAGACCCTGAAGGCCCGCGGAGTGGCGCCATGAACGCGGCTGAGAACATCAAGGGCAGCGTCGCTGTCGAGTTCGATGGCGTGGTCAAGGCATTCGGCCCCGTGCAGGTGCTGCACGGCGTGAGCTTTGCGCTCGCGCCCGGCCACGTCTACGGCCTGCTCGGCGAGAACGGCGCAGGCAAGTCCACGCTGATGAAGATCCTGGCTGGCTACGAGCCGCTGAGCGGAGGCACGCTGCGCGTCAACGGACAGCCGCAGCAGTTCGCGAGCTCGCGCGATGCCGAAGCACTGGGCATCGTGCTGATCCACCAGGAGTTCAATCTCGCCGAAGACCTGAGCGTGGCGCAGAACATCTTCCTCGGCCACGAGAAGAAAAAGGGCTGGCTGCTCGACGACGCCTCGATGGAACGCGACGCCGCCACCGCACTTGCAGCAGTGGGCCTGAACATCGACCCCCGCACCAAGGTGCGAAAGCTCATCGTCGCCGAGAAGCAGCTCGTCGAGATCGCGAAAGCCATCGCCCGCCGCGCGCGTCTGCTCATCATGGACGAGCCCACGGCAACGCTGACGCCGGGCGAGACCGAGCGCCTGTTCAAGCTCATCGCCCAGCTGCGCGCCGATGGCGTCACCATCGTCTACATCTCGCACAAGCTCGACGAAGTGGAGCAGGTGACGGACGAAGTCATCGTCATGCGCGACGGCCGCTTCGTCGCGCGTGCGCCGACGTCCGAGGTCACGCGCCAGCAGATGGCCAACCTCATGGTGGGCCGCGAACTGGCCGACCTCTACCCGCCGCGCGACGTGGTCGTCGCCGCCGACGCGCCCGCCATGCGCATACGGAACTTCAGCGTGCCCGGCTGGGCGCAGGACGCGAGCTTCGAAGTGCGCCCCGGCGAGATCCTCGGCTTCGCGGGCCTCGTCGGCGCGGGCCGCACCGAACTCTTCGAAGGCCTGCTAGGCCTGCGTCCCGCGAGCGGCAGCGTCGAGATGCTCGGCAAGCCCGTGCCCCACGACAAGGGCTGGCGCAACCCGCGCGATGCCGCCAAGCACGGCCTCACCTACCTCAGCGAAGACCGCAAGGGCAAGGGCCTGCACGTCAACTTCGGCCTGCGCCAGAACCTCACGCTGATGGCGCTCGAACGCTATGCCCAGCCCTGGCTCAAGCCCGAGGCCGAACGCGGCGCCTTGGCCGAGGCGGTGAAGGACTACGGCATTCGCACCGGTTCGCTCGACGTCAAGGCATCGTCGCTCTCGGGCGGCAACCAGCAGAAGCTCGCGCTCGCCAAGGTGCTTCAACCGCAGCCCAAGGTGGTGGTGCTCGACGAGCCCACGCGCGGCGTCGACGTGGGCGCCAAGCGCGACATCTATTTCCTGATCCAGCGACTCGCCCGCGAAGGGCTCGCGGTGATCGTCGTCTCGTCGGAGCTGATGGAGCTGATCGGCCTGTGCCACCGCGTCGCGGTGATGCGCGCGGGCCGTCTCGTTGCCACGCTCGACGCGGACCATCTGACTGAAGAGGAGCTCATCGCTCATGCCACCGGAACAGCCAACACCACCGCAGACGCTTGAAGCCGCGCAGCAGCAGCACCGCAGCGAGGCCAAGCCGGGCTGGGTGCAGCGCCTGCACGGGCTCGGCCCGGTCATCGGCCTCGTGCTGCTGTGCATTGCCGGCACGCTGCTGAACGGCGACTTCGCGACCCTCGACAACGCGATGAACGTGCTCACGCGCACGGCCTTCATCGGCATCATCGCGGTGGGCATGTGCTTCGTGATCATCTCCGGCGGCATCGACCTGTCGGTGGGCTCGATGGCCGCACTCATCGCGGGCAGCGTGATCATGTTCATCAACTGGGCCGGCCCGGCCTCGGGCTCGCCGCTGCTCGCGGTCGTGATGGGCGCTGTACTGGCGGTGGTGCTCGGTGCGGTGTTCGGGCTCGCGCATGGCCTGCTCATCACCAAGGGGCGCATCGAGCCCTTCATCGTGACGCTGGGCACGCTCGGCATCTTCCGCGCATACCTCACGTACTTTGCCGACGGCGGCGCGCTCACGCTCGACAACGACCTGTCGGACCTCTACGCGCCGGTGTACTACGCGAGCCTCGCGGGCATTCCGGTGCCGGTGTGGGTTTTCGTGATCGTCGCGGTCATCGGCGGCATCATCCTCAATCGCACAGCGTATGGGCGCTACGTGCAGGCCATCGGCTCGAACGAACAGGTGGCGCGCTACGCGGCAGTCGACGTCGACCGCGTGAAGATCCTCACCTACGTGCTGCTCGGCGTGTGCGTAGGCATTGCCACGCTGCTGTACGTGCCGCGCCTCGGCTCGGCCTCGCCGACCACCGGCCTGCTGTGGGAGCTCGAAGCCATCGCCGCGGTGATCGTCGGCGGCACCGCGCTCAAAGGTGGCGCGGGCAGCATCACCGGCACCGTGGTGGGCGCGATCCTGCTCTCGGTCATCAGCAACATCCTGAACCTCACCAGCATCATCAGCGTGTACCTGAACGCTGCGGTGCAGGGCTTCGTGATCATCATCGTCGCGTTCCTCCAGCGAGGTCGCCGCTAATCCCTTTCCCGTTCGTTCCATCAACCACAAGGAGACACCCAGCATGACGACTTTCACCCGACGCCTCGCACTCACGGCGGTTGCCGCCGCAGCGTTCGCCAGCCTGCCCGCGCTTGCCGCGGAAAAGGTCAACCTCGGCGTTTCGATTCCCGCGGCCACGCACAGCTTCATGGGCGGCATCAACTACTGGGCCAACCAGGCGAAGAAAGACCTGGAGAAGGAACACAAAGACCTGAAGATCACGATCAAGACGGCGGCCAACGCGCCCGAGCAGGCCAACCAGCTGCAAGACCTGTCGACCGTCACCAAGATCAACGCGCTGGTCGTGTTCCCTTTCGAATCCGCCGCGCTGACCAAGCCGGTTGCGCAGGTCAAGGCCAAGGGCGCCTACGTGACCGTGGTGGACCGCGGCCTCACCGACACCAGCGCACAGGATGCCTATGTGGCCGGCGACAACACGGCCTTCGGCAAGATCCCGGCCGAGTACATCGTGAAGCAGCTGGGCGGCAAGGGCAACGTGGTGGCGCTGCGCGGCATTGCGACCACGCTCGACAACGAACGCATGGACGCCTTCAACGCAGTGCTCAAGGGCAGCCCCGACATCAAGCTGCTCGACGCCAAGTACGCCAACTGGAACCGCGACGACGCATTCAAGGTCACGCAGGACTACCTGACGCGCTTCAAGAGCATCGATGCCATCTGGGCCGCCGACGACGACATGGCCGTTGGCGTGCTGAAGGCCATCGAGCAGGCCAAGCGCGACGACATCAAGATCATCTTCGGCGGCGCGGGCGCCAAGGGCATGGTCAAGACCATCATGGACGGCAAGGACAAGCGCATTACCGCCGACGTGAGCTACTCGCCGAAGTTCATCTACGACGCGATCAAGCTGACGGCCGAGGCACGCCTGAAGGGCGAGAAGCTGCCGGCGACGACGATCATTCCTTCGGTGCTCATTACCAAGGAAAACGCGAAAGACTTCTACCACCCCAACTCGCCTTTCTAAGGTGACCGAGATCGCTTCACGCAAGCTCCGCTACGCCATGGTCGGCGGCGGTCGCGACGCCTTCATCGGCGGCGTGCACCGCAAGGCCATGGCGCTCGACGGCCAGATCGAACTCGTGGCCGGCGCGCTGTCGTCGAGCCCGGACAAGGCGCGCGCCTCGGGCCGCGACCTCGGCCTGGCCGATGACCGCAACCACGGCGACTGGCAGGCGCTGCTGGCCGACGAGCTGAAGCGTCCGGAGGGCGAGCGCATCGACTTCGTGTCGATCGTCACGCCCAACCACGTGCACTTTCCGGTGGCGCAGGCCTTTGCCGAAGCGGGATTCCACGTGGTCTGCGACAAGCCGCTGGTGCACACGCGCGAGCAGGCCGACGCGCTGGTCACGACCGTGGCGAAGCAGGGCACGGTGTTCGGCGTCACCTACAACTACACCGGCTATCCGATGGTGCGGCAGGCGCGCGAGATGGTGCGCTCGGGCCAGATCGGCGAGGTGCGCAAGGTCGTCGTCGAATACAACCAGGGCTGGCTCGCAAGCCATGTCGAAGGCGGCACCAACAAGCAGGCCGACTGGCGCACCGACCCCGCACGCAGCGGCGCGGCCGGCGCCATCGGCGACATCGGCTCGCACGCCGAGAACCTCGTGGCCACAGTCACCGGACTGCAGATCGAAAGCCTTTGCGCCGACCTCGGCGCGCTGGTGCCGGGCCGCATGCTCGACGACGACGGCAGCCTGCTGCTGCGCTTCGAGGGCGGTGCGCGCGGCGTGCTCATCGCTTCGCAGATCAACACCGGGCTGGAGAACGACCTGCGCCTGCGCGTGTCGGGCACGCTGGGCACGCTCGAATGGCGCCAGGAGCAGCCGAGCCGGCTGGTGCACCTGCCGCATGACGGACCTTTGCGCGTGTTGACGCGTGGCGCGGCGTGGCTTTGCGAATCGGCGCGGCGCGCAAGCCGGCTGCCGGCGGGGCATCCCGAAGGCTTCATCGAGGCTTTTGCGAATGTTTATGCGGGCGTGGCGGCGGACATCCGCGCCCGGCTCGCGGGCCAGCCGGCCGATCCGCTGGATGCCGACTACCCGCGCGTGGAAGACGGCGCGCGTGGGGTGCGCTTCATCGAACGCACGGTGGCTTCGTCGAAAAGCGAATTAAAGTGGACGCCCTGGTAGCGCGCGACGCGCTGCACAGGCCTCCATGACACCTTCCGCATCCGAAGCTTCTTCCACTTCATCGGCAACGCAGCCCTGGCTCGCCGGCCTCTGGCGCCGCTGCATCACGCTGTTCCCCCTGAAGCTGGTCGGCAACACGGTCGCCACCCTCGGCTTCTTCCCGCTGTACTTCTGGATCATGAAGAACGCCGGCCAGGCCTGGGTGCTGCCGCTCACGCCCATCGACCGGCTGATCGCCTTCTGGCCGGCGCTGCTGCCGGTGTACCTCTCGCTCTGGGGCTACATCGCGCTGCCGGTGCTGCTGGCCAAAGACAAGCGCGAGCTGCTGGGCTTCTCCTTCGGCTGCGCGGCCATGACGGCGCTGGCGCTGCTCGTGTTCTGGTTCATGCCCACGGCGATTCCCAACTTCGCGGTCGAGGCGGCCCCGGGCACCTCGCTGCAATTCCTCAAGATGGTCGATTCGGCCGGCAACGCCTTTCCCTCGCTGCACGTCTCGTTCTCGGTGTTCGCCTGCGTCATGCTGGCGCGGCAACTGCGCGATGTGGGTGCGCCGGTTTGGCTTCGCGTCGTGAACGTGGCCTGGGCCGCGGGCATCGTCTATTCGACGATGGCGGTGCGCCAGCATGTGCTGATCGACGTGCTGGGTGGCCTCGCGCTGGGTGTGGCGCTCGGTGTCGTCACGCGGCAGCGCGGCCCGGTGCTCGCGCCGGCGCAGCAGGCGCGTCCGGCTTAGGCCGATTGCGCTATTCCGCCGCCGCGGTGCACGCGGTACAACCCCGGGGATCGTCGTCCACCGCTGCGGGAGCCCGTCATGAAGATCCGTTTGTCCGCCGTCGCTGCCTGCATGGCGGCCAGCGCCATCGCGTGTCCCGCGTTCGCGCTCGATTTCCCTTCGCGCAAGCCCGGCCTGTGGGAAATCCAGTCCGGGGACCCCACGGGCAAGGGCGCCGGCCACACCATGCAGCAGTGCATCGACGCGGCCAGCGACAAGGCCTTGCGCGACATGGGCCAGGGCATGGGCAAGGACATGTGCTCCAAGCAGGAGCTGCGCGCCGACGGCGGCAAGCTGGTGATGGACTCGGTCTGCAAGATCGGCAACACCGTCGCCACCTCGCATGCAGTGATGAGCGGCGACTTCAGCACCGCCTATCGCATGGAAAGCAAGTCGACCTACAACCCGCCGCTGATGGGCCGCGCCGAAGGCGCGAGCGTCATGGAAGCGAAGTGGATCGGACCCTGCAAGGCCGACCAGAAGCCGGGCGACATGGTCATGTCCAACGGCATGAAGATGAATGTGCTCGACATGATGAACAACCGGCCCAAGAAGCCGTAGCCTGTCGCGAAAACCCGGCTGCGCCTACCATGGCGTGCCATGCCCGCAAAGCAGGAAGAAGACCTTCTCGTTGTCGCCCGGCCCGAGGGCCTGTACTGCCCGCCCGGCGATTTCTACATCGACCCGTGGCGGCCGGTGGCGCGCGCCGTCATCACGCACGCGCACTCTGACCACGCGCGCCCCGGTCACGCGCACTACCTGGCCCACACCGACAGCGCCGGCACGCTGCGCACGCGGCTCGGCCCTGACATCGACCTGCAGACGCTGGCCTACGGCGAGGCCATCGAGCACCACGGCGTGCGCGTCTCGCTGCATCCGGCCGGCCATGTGCTGGGCTCGGCGCAGGTGCGGCTCGAACACGGTGGGCGCGTGTGGGTGGCCTCGGGCGACTACAAGACCGAGCCCGACGGCACCTGCACGCCCTTCGAGCCCGTGCCTTGCGACACCTTCATCACCGAGTCGACCTTCGGCCTGCCGATCTACCGCTGGCCCACGCAGGCCGTGCTGTTCGCGGAGATCGATGCGTGGTGGCGCGCCAACGCGGAAGCAGGGCGCGCGTCGGTGCTGTTCTGCTACGCCTTCGGCAAGGCGCAGCGCATCCTGCATGGGGTGGACGCGAGCATCGGGCCGATCGTCGTGCACGGGGCGGTGGAGCCGCTCAACGCCGTGTACCGGGCGGCAGGCGTGGCATTGCCGCCTACCTTGCGCGTGAGCGATGAAGGCGTCGATGCCGCATTGCTGAAGCGCGCGCTCGTGCTCGCGCCGCCCTCTGCGCAGGGCTCGCCGTGGATGAAGCGCTTCGGCAACTACGCCGATGCCTTTGCGAGCGGGTGGATGCAGCTGCGCGGCACCCGGCGGCGGCGCGGCGTGGACCGCGGCTTCGTGATGTCCGACCATGCCGACTGGCCCGGACTGCAGCAGGCAATTGCAGGCACCGGCGCGGAGCGCGTGTTCGTCACGCATGGCAGCGTGCAGGTGATGGTGCGATGGCTCACCGAGATCGGCCTCGACGCGAAGGGCTTCAAGACCGAGTACGGCGACGAGGACGATCAGGAGGCAGAGGCATGAAAGCCTTCGCCGCCCTCTACCGCGACCTCGACGCCAGCACGTCGAGCCTCGCCAAGCAGGCGGCACTGCAGCGCTACCTGCGCGACGCAGATGCTGCCGATGCCGCATGGGCCGTCTACTTCCTCGCCGGCGGCAAGCCGCGCCAGCTCGTGCCCACCAAGCTGCTGCGCCTGCTTGCACAGGAAGCGGCGGGCCTGCCCGAATGGCTGTTCGACGAAAGCTACGACGCGGTGGGCGACCTCGCCGAAACCATTGCGCTGCTGTTGCCGCCACCGAGCGAGGCGCATGAGCTCGGCCTCGCGGACTGGGTCGAGCAGCATCTGCTGCCGCTGCGCGAAGCCGCAAAGACCTCGCCCGAGCAGCTTGCAGACCGCCTGCGCGCGCAATGGCGGCAGCTTGCTGCCGAAGAGCGGCTGGTGTACTTCAAGCTCATCACCGGTGCGTTCCGTGTCGGCGTGTCGAAACTGCAGGTCACGCAGGCGCTCGCCGCGGTCGGCGGCATCGATGCCAAGCGCGTCGCGCAGCGGCTCATGGGCTACACGCACATCGGCGCGCGGCCAAGGGCCGACGACTACCGCACGCTCATCGCCCCCGAGTCAAGCGCCGAGCAGGTGCAGAAGACCAGCGGCCAGCCGTACCCCTTCTTCCTCGCGCATCCGTTCAACCTGCCGCTCGAGCAGTTCGACGCCGTACTGGGCCCCCCGTCCGACTGGATCGTGGAATGGAAATGGGACGGCATCCGCGCACAGCTCATCAAGCGCGCGGGCGTCGTGTGGCTGTGGTCGCGTGGCGAAGAACTGGTGACGGAGCGCTTCCCCGAGCTTGCCGCTCTCGGTGAAGCCCTGCCCGACGGCACCGTGCTCGACGGCGAGATCGCCGTGTGGCGCGACGACCGCGTGCAGCCCTTCGCCGAACTGCAGAAGCGCATCGGCCGCAAGACGTTGGGCGCGAAGCTGCTTCGCGACATTCCCGTGGTGCTGCTGGCCTACGACCTCCTCGAATGGGAAGGCCGCGACCTGCGCGTGCTGCCGCAGTCGCAGCGCCGCGCGCTGCTCGACGACCTGGTCACGCGCATGCAGCATCCCTCGCTGCTGCCGAGCCCGATGCTCACGGGCACCGACTGGCCCGAGCTCGCACGCCAGCGCGAAGCGGCACGCACCATGGGCGTCGAAGGGATGATGCTCAAGCGCCGCGATGCGCAGTACGGCGTGGGCCGCACCAAGGACGTCGGCGTATGGTGGAAGTGGAAGATCGACCCGCTCAGCATCGATGCGGTGCTGATCTACGCGCAGCGCGGCCACGGCCGGCGCGCGAGCCTCTTCAGCGACTACACCTTCGCCGTGTGGGACGGCCCGCCCGGGCAGGAAGACCGCAAGCTCGTGCCTTTCGCCAAGGCCTACTCGGGCCTCACGGACGCAGAGATGGCGCGCGTGGACGCAATCATCCGCAAGACCACGGTGGAAAGCTTCGGGCCGGTGAAGAGCGTGAAGCCGACACTGGTGTTCGAGTTGGGCTTCGAGGGCATCGCGCGCAGTACGCGGCACAAGAGCGGCATCGCGGTGCGGTTTCCGCGGATGCTGCGGTGGCGGGAAGACAAGCCGGTGGAAGAAGCGGACACCCTGCAGACGCTGGCGGCGTTGTTGCCCCTATGAAAAGGGCCGTCAAGCAGGCGCTCGACGTGTGGTTCGCTGCGCGCGGCTGGAAGCCCTTCAAGTTCCAGCGCGAGGTCTGGAAGGCCATCGGCGAAGGCAAGTCCGGCCTGCTGCATGCCACTACCGGTGCAGGCAAGACCTACGCGGTGTGGCTCGGCGCACTGCAAGCCTTCTCGCAGGCTCTCAAGGCAAGCGCGCGGCCTGTGGCCCCGCCGCTCACCGTGCTGTGGCTCACACCCATGCGCGCGCTTGCGGCCGACACGCTGCGCGCCCTGCAGCAACCGCTCGAAGCCCTAGGCGCCGAGGTGCATCCGTGGAGCGCGGGCGCGCGCAGCGGCGACACCACGTCTGCCGAACACAGCGCGCAGAACCAGCGCCTGCCCACGGTGCTCGTCACCACGCCCGAAAGCCTTTCGCTGCTGCTCGCGCGTGCCGATGCCCGCGAGGTGCTCGGCCACGTGCAGATGGCGGTGGTCGACGAATGGCACGAGCTGCTCGGCAACAAGCGCGGCGTACAGGTGCAGCTTGCGCTCGCGCGGCTCAAGCGCTGGAACCCCGGTCTTGCGATTTGGGGCATGTCGGCCACGCTGGGCAATCTGCATGAGGCGATGCATGCGCTGCTGGGGCATGAAGAAGGCGTGCTCGTGCAGGGGCAGGTGCCGAAGAAGCTCGTCATCGATTCGCTGCTGCCCGGCACCGCCGAGCGCTTTCCATGGGGCGGACACCTGGGCCTCACGATGCTGCCGCAGGTGATCAGCGAGATTGCCGCGAGCAAGACCGCGCTGGTCTTCACCAACACACGCTCGCAGGCCGAGATCTGGTACCAGGCGATGCTCGAAGCCAAGCCCGAATGGGCCGGCCTCATCGCGCTGCATCACGGCTCGCTCGACCGCGAAGTGCGCGAGTGGGTCGAGCTGGGCCTGAAGAGCGGCGAGCTGAAGGCAGTGGTCTGCACATCGAGCCTCGACCTGGGCGTGGACTTTTTGCCGGTCGAGCGCGTGCTGCAGATCGGCTCGCCCAAGGGCGTGGCGCGGCTGCTGCAGCGCGCGGGCCGTTCGGGCCATGCGCCGGGGCGGCCGTCGCGCATCACGCTCGTGCCCACGCACAGCGTCGAGATGGTGGAAGGCTCGGCAGCGCGCACGGCCATTGCGGCGGGCCACATCGAGGCGCGGCGCTCGCCCGACCAGCCGCTCGACGTGCTGGTGCAGCACCTGGTGACGGTGGCGCTGGGCGGTGGCTTCGTGCCCGGCGACCTGTACGAAGAGGTGCGAGGCACGGCCGCGTACGAAGGCCTTTCGCGCGAGAGTTGGCAGTGGTGCCTCGACTTCGTCTCGCAAGGCGGCCCCTCGCTCGCGGCCTATCCGGACTACAAGCGCGCCGTGCCCGATGCAGAAGGCGTCTGGCGCGTGCCAGATGCGCGGCTCGCGCGGCGGCATCGCATGAACATCGGCACCATCGTGAGCGACGCGAGCATGTCGGTGCAGTACCTCGGCGGCTCGAAGATAGGCAACGTCGAAGAGAGCTTCGTTGCGCGCATGAAGGCCGGCGACTGCTTCCTGTTCGGCGGCCGGTTGCTCGAACTCGTGCGCATCCACGACATGACGGCCTGGGTGCGGCGCGCCAGTGGCAAGCGCCCTGCGGTGCCGCGCTGGAGCGGCGGGCGCATGCCGCTGTCGAACACGCTGGCCGATGCGGTGGTGCAGCAGCTGGCGCTGGCCGGCGAGGGGCACTACGACTCGCCCGAGCTGCAATGCGTGCGCCCGTTGCTCGAAATACAGCAGCAGTGGTCGGCACTGCCGACGCCGCAGACACTGCTGGCCGAAACGCTGAGCACGCGCGAAGGCTCGCACCTGTTCCTCTATCCGTTCGCGGGCCGGCATGTGCACCTTGGGCTCGCGAGCCTACTGGCCTGGCGCGTCGCGCAGCACGAGGCGCGCACCTTCTCGATTGCGGTCAACGACTATGGTTTCGAGCTGCTGAGCGCGACCGAGGTCGATTGGGCCGCGCTGCTGCCGCAGGTGCTGAGGCTGCCGGAAGGCGATGACGCGCATGCGGTGTTGCTGCACGAGGTGCTGGCGTCGCTCAACGCGAGTGAACTCGCGCAGCGGCGCTTCCGCGAGATCGCGCGCGTGTCGGGGCTCATCTACCAAGGCTATCCGGGCGAGAAGCGCAGCAGCAAGCAGTTGCAGGCATCGTCCTCGCTGTTCTGGGAGGTGTTCCGCAAGTACGACCCCGGCAACAGGCTGCTGCAGCAGGCCGAGCAGGAACTCCTCTCGCAGGAGCTCGAAATCGGCCGCCTGCGCGCCAGCCTCGAGCGCATGGCCACGCAGCAGCTCGTGCTGAAGCCGCTGGCGCGGCCGACGCCGTTCTCGTTTCCGCTGATGGTCGAACTGTTCCGCGAGAAGCTGTCGAACGAGAACGTGGCCGACCGCATTGCGCGCATGGTCGAGCAGCTGGAGAAGGCTGCAGGTGGCGCTGTCACGGCTGGTGGCGTGGAGCGCGTGAAAGGCACGCTGGCCTTCGGTCAGGAGGGGCCGGGCAAGCCGGCGAAGTCGTCATCAGGCGCTCGGCGCGAGCGCAGGCGGCCTTCGCGTCCGTTGCCGCCGCTTTGAGCGGGTCAGCCGGCGCCGTGCGCCTTCACCCACCGCACGATGTCCGCCGCGCTCATCGCACCAGCCTGCCGAGCCACTTCGCGGCCACCGCGGAACAATGCCAGCGTCGGGATGCTGCGGATGTTGAAGCGCGTGCCCAGGGCAGGCACGGCCTCGGTGTCGACCTTGGCCAGCCGCACTTGCGGTTCGAGCTGGGCCGCGGCCTGCTCGTAGCCCGGCGCCATCTGGCGGCACGGGCCGCACCAAGGCGCCCAGAAGTCGACCAGCACCGGGATCTCGTTGCGCGAGATGTGGCGGTCGAAGGTGGCTTCGTCCGGCAGCGCGGTCGAATGGCCGGCGAACAGCGGGCGGTGGCAGCTGCCGCAGTCGGGCGCACTGCCCAGCTGTGCCGCGCGCACGCGGTTGGTCGTGTGGCAATGCGGGCAGACGATGTGCAGCGGGGGCGATTCGGTCATCTGTAGAAACTGGGGGCTGCTAGAGCCCATTGCAAGACGGTCGCCTGCCAGAGCGTCTTTTGCGACACTGGCAGCCCGTGACCTTTCCAGACTCCTCCGCATCGTCGTTCCCTGTCCATTGGGCGGGCGAACTGCTGCACCTGCTGCCCGAGCAGGCGTTGTGGTGGCCCGATGCGCGCGTGCTGTTCGTGGCCGACCTGCATCTGGGCAAGGCCGCGACCTACCGCGCGCTCGGCCAGCCGGTGCCGGGCGGCACCACGCGGGAAAACCTGGCGCGGCTCGATGTGCTGATCGAACGGCATGCACCGCAGCGCATCGTGTTTCTCGGCGACTTCCTGCACGCGGCGCAGGCGCGCACCGTGCTCGCCACGGTGGAGGCTTGGCGCACGCGCCATGCGGGCGTCGCGATGACGCTGGTGCGCGGCAACCACGACGGCCGCGCGGGGGATCCACCGGACACGCTCGGCATCGAGGTGGTCGACGAGCCATTTCTGCTCGGGCCGTTCGCCTGCTGCCACCATCCGCAGACCCATGCGACGCACTTCGTGCTGGCGGGGCACCTGCATCCCGTTTGCAGGCTCCACGGACCGGGGCGCGACAGCGTGCGGCTGCCGTGTTTCGTGAGTGATGCGCAGCAGGCCGTGCTGCCGGCTTTTGGCGAGTTCACGGGCGGGTGGTTGATGGAATCGGCGCCGGGGCGGCGCTTTCATGCGGTGGGTGGCGATGCCGTGTGGGCCTTGCCGCCGCAGGAAGGCTAGAGCACCACCGGCTCGTCCGGCAGCTCGTTCACGTCCACTTCGCCCTCGCCCAGCGGAAAGTGTTCCACCAGCAGGGCCGAGATTTCTTCCAGCGCCTGCGTGAGCCCATCCTCGAAACGGCCTTCGCGAAAGGCCGCGCCCATGCGCTGCGCCATTGCGGCCCATTCGGCATCGTCTACGCGAGCATTGATGCCGCGGTCCGCCACGATCTCGATGGCGTGTTCGGCCAGCAGCAGGTAGATGAGCACGCCGTTGTTGTGCGCGGTGTCCCACACGCGCAGCTTGCCGAACAGCGTGACAGCACGTTCGCGCGGCGGCGCATGGCGCCACAGGTACGACATCGGCAGGCCGGCCTCGACGCAGATGCGGATCTCGCCGCTGTGGCGTCGCTCGCTCGCGGCCACGCGGCCTGCAAGGCGTTCCAGCGCGGCCGCGGGTAGCGCACGGCGAACCTCGGACTCGTCGATCCAGCGATGGCGCCAGATGCGGCCGAGCTTCGAGAAGAAGCTGGCGTCGGTTGGATTGGTCGTCGTCATCGTGTTCACCAGTCCCCCGACGCGCCGCCGCCGCCGAAATTGCCGCCGCCGCCGGAGCTGAAACCTCCTCCGCCGCCGCCCCCACCACCGCCGCTCCAGCCTCCGCCTCCACCGGAGCTCCAGCCGCCACCCCCACCGCCGCCCGGACGCCCGGCGCCTGCGACCAGCGAGACGATGAGCGCGACAAGCGCCGCGATCACCGCGATGGCGATGCTGGTGGTGATGAAGAAAACGACCACGCCCACACCGCCGCTCACGACCATCGTGCCCAGCTTCTTGCCGAGGACGGCGCGCGCGACCGGCGCACCGATGAAGACGCCGACGAACAGGAAGATCGCGAGGTTCTCCCAGTCGAAGCCACCACCGCCGCCTCCGCTGCCCGTGTCGCGCGAAGGCTCCGGCAGCGGCTCGCCGTCGACCAGCCCGATGAGCCGATCCACCGCCGCGTTCAGTCCGCCCGCGAAGTCGTTGTTGCGAAAGCGCGGCTTCATCTCCTCGTCGATGATGCGCACGGCCGCGAGGTCGGGCACCGCACCTTCGAGCGCCTTGGCGGTGGCGATGCGCATCTTGCGATCGTCCTTGGCCACGACCACCAGCAGGCCGTCGCCGACGTCCTTGCGGCCGATCTTCCAGGCGTCGCCCACGCGCTGCGTGTAGCTGGCGATGTCCTCGGGCGCGGTGGTCGGCACCATCAGCACCACGATCTGCGAACCCTTGCGCTGCTCGAAGGCTGCGAGCTTGGTGTCCAGGCCGTTGCGCTGCGCGCTGTCCAGCGTGCCGGTCTGGTCGATCACCCGCGCGGTGAGCGCGGGCACCGGCAGCAGGCCCTGGGCCAGCGCGACCCCGGCCAGGGTCGCGAGAACGAGCGCGGCCAGTGCGCGACGGAGCAGTGCGGCAATGGCCATTGGTGCTGGCTTACTTCTTCGGAGCGCTGAAGTCGACAGTAGGCGGCGTGGAAATCTGCGCCTCGTTCTGCACCGAGAAGTTGGGCTTCGGCGCGTAGCTGAAGATCTTGGCCGTGATGTTGGTCGGGAAGCTGCGCGCGAGCACGTTGTACTCCTGCACGCTTTCGATGTAGCGGTTGCGCGCCACGGTGATGCGGTTCTCGGTGCCTTCCAGCGTCACGCGCAGGTCGCGGAAGGCCTGGTTGGCCTTGAGCTCGGGATAGCGCTCCGACACCACCATCAGCCGCGACAGCGCCGACGAGAGCTCGCCTTGCGCCTGCTGGAACTTGTTGAAGGCTTCGGGGTTGTTCAGCGTCTCGGGCGTCACCTGGATCGAGGTGGCCTTGGCGCGCGCCTCGATCACCTTGGTGAGCGTGTCCTGCTCGAAGCTGGCCTCGCCCTTCACGGTGGCCACGATGTTGGGCACGAGGTCGGCGCGCCGCTGGTACTGGTTGAGCACCTCGCTCCAGGCCGATTTGCTGGCCTCGTCGAGGGACTGGAACTGGTTGTAGCCGCATCCGCTCAGGGACAAGACCGCCGCGAGAATCAAGAGCCAGCGCTTCATCATCATTTGCATTACCTCCGCAGAATTGCCGGAAGGTAGCATAGATGGCTCCATGTCCCTCGACCCTCTACAAGCCCTGCAGGCCGCCAACCGTGCGGTACTGCCCGTTGCTTCCGACGCTTTCGGCACGCTGCTGATCGCGGGCGCGACCGGTGCGCTGGGAGCGGAGCTGCTGCGGCGACTGGCCGGCAGCCACCGGCACGCCCATACCCGCGTGCTGGCGCGCGAGCCCATTCGCGACGGGTTGCGCGGCGTGGAAACCTACCTGAGCCCGGCCCCGCCGATCGCGCAATGGCCGCTGACTTCGGCCCACACGGCCATCGTCGCCTTCGACCCGCCGCGGCTGTACCACGACCGCGAACGCGCGCTGTGGGTGCCCGAGCCTTCAGATTTGCCCGAACTGGCCCGATGGCTGCGCGCTTGCGGCGTGCAGACGCTGGCCATCGTGCAGCCGCACGACCAGGGCCGGCTGCCTGAGGCGCTCAAGCGGGGGCTCGCGAGCCTCGACGAGCAGGCGGTGGTGGCCTGCGGCTTCGAGCGCGTGATCCTCGTGCGCTCGGCGCGCAAGCCGGTGAATGCGAAGTTCGCCAACCCGCTCGAGCGGCTGGCCGCGTGGATGCTGTCCGTCGTGCGCTTCATGGTGCCGAGCAGCGAACAGCCGGTGCGCGCATCGAAGGTGGCCGAGCTGGTCGACGTGGCGCTGCGCATCGCGCCGCCGGGCGTGCACGTGGCCGCACCCGAAATGGTGTGGCAGGCCGCCCAGGGCGACATGCCCGGCGTGGCCGCACGCTGGCTTGGCGTATCGGGTTAATTCACCCGCGCCACTGGCGCAGCAGCTCCGCCGAATCGACCACCAGCCCGAGGTGCAGCGACACCATTGCCAGCGCCGCGCCCTCCAGGTGCGGGTCGGTGCCGCGCACCAGGTCGCGCAGCACGATCACGCGGTAGTTGTGGTTGTTGGCGTCGAAGGCCGTGTTGAGCACGCAGCAGTCGGTAAAGCCGCCGTTGAGCACCACCGTCTCGATGCGCTGGTTGCGCAGCAGAAAGTCGAGATCGGTCGGGTAGAAGGCCGACAGTCGGCGCTTGCTGTCCACGCGCATGTCGCCGGGCTCGACGCGCGTGACCCACTCGGTCCACTTCGAGCCTTCGATGGCGTGCGCGTCGGCATTCGGAATTTCGCCGACATGCAGCGGAAAGGTGCGCCGCCATGCAGAAGGAATGCCGCGAATGTCGTCCACGCCATCGGGCCGCAGCACCGACTTGATGTGCACGATGCGCACGCTCAGCGCGCGCACTTCGTCATGGAAGCTGTCGATGGGCGCCACCACGTCGCGTGCGCGCGGCGCGGGGCAGGGGCAGTCGGGGCTGTCGTCGAGGTGGCCCCGATGCATGTCGATGGAGACGACCGCGGTGGTGGCGGGGTTCAGGTAGTCGGCGAATTGCGCCGCGTCGAGCTCGCGCTCTTCGTTGTAGACCCAGGCCTTCATCGGCGTTCTTCTCTCACGTAGGGTTGGCCCAGCGCGCCGGGCTCTTCATCGGCGCCGCGCCGCGAGAGCGCGACCCACACCATCACGCCGAGCGTCACCGCATACGGCGTCATCATCACGAAGTACTGCGGCAGCTGCACGCCGGCTGCGGCCAGCTGCGGAATCAGCGCCTCGATGCAGCCGAACAGCAGCGCGCCGACCAGCGCCTTCCACGGCGACCAGCGCGCGAAGATCACCAGGCCCACCGCGATCCAGCCGCGTCCGCCGGTCATGCCCGCGATCCACAGCTTGGTGCTGACAACCGAGATGTAGGCGCCCGCCAGCCCCACCAGCGCCGAGCCCGCGAGCACCGCCGCGAAGCGCCATGCCGTCACGCGGATGCCGGCCGCGTCGGCCGCCTGCGGGTTCTCGCCCACCGCGCGCAGCCGCAGGCCGGTGGAGGTGCGTGCGAAGAACCACGCCACCGCGCCGAAGATCGGCAGCGTGAGCCACACCATCGCGTTCTGCTCGAAGAGCCTGCCCACGACCGGCAGCAGCGACAACGGCCACAGCGCCATCGCGCCGATGCCTTCGGTGGCATGGTTGGTCCAGTCGGCCATCGAGCCGACCAGCGCCGTGAGCCCCTGGCAGAAGAACACCAGCGCGAGACCGGCAATCACCTGGTTCACGCGCAGCCAGATCACCATTGCCGCGAACAGCACCGACACCACGCTGGCCGCGAGCATCGCGAGCACCAGCGACACGGCCGGCTGCCCGATGGCGATCTGCGCGCCGATGCCGGCGAGTGCGCCGACCAGCATCAGCCCCTCGGCGCCGAGCGCGAGCACGCCCGCGCGCTCGCAGATGATGAGGCCGAGTGCCGCGAGCGCATACGGCACCGCGAAGTCAGGCGTGCTCGCGAGCCAGTTGAGCATGATGCTGCCGCTCATTGCGCAGCCTCCCCGCCCACGCGGCGCAGCCGGTGGCGAATGAAGAAGTCGCTCGACGCCACGCACACCACGATCACCGCCTGGATGAGCTGCACCATCGAGAACGGCACCTGGTAGAACACCTGCAGGCTGCGTCCGGTGACGAACAGCGCCGCCACCAGCAGCGCCACCACCGTGGCCGCGAGCGGGTTGTTGCGCGCGAGAAAGGCGATGAGGATGCCCGAGAAGCCATAGCCCTGATAGAAGGCCTGAGTGAGCCGGCCCTCCTGCCCCGCGACCACCGCGAAGCCCGCGAGTCCGGCCATCGCGCCCGACAGCAGCACCGCGCCGTAGATGGTGCGCCGCACCGGCACGCCGTTGGCATGCGCGACGCGCGGGTTCGCATCGACGAAGCGCAGGTAGAGCCCCACGCGGCTCACGCTCACCAGCCACCACGCCAGCAGCGCGACGATGCCCGCAAGCAGGATCGAACTGCCGATGCCCGCACCCAGCTCGGGCAGCCGCTCGAACACGCGGAACTGCGGCGAGTACGGAAAGTTGTCCTTCGGGTCCTTCCAGCTGCCGTAGACCAGGTGCAGCAGGAAGTTGGCCGCCATGTAGTTGAGCATCAGCGTCGAGATGATCTCGTTCACGCCGAGCTTCAGCTTGAGCCACGCGGGGCCCAGCACCCA
This sequence comes from Variovorax sp. YR266, assembly GCF_900107295.1. Lineage (NCBI taxonomy): Bacteria > Pseudomonadati > Pseudomonadota > Betaproteobacteria > Burkholderiales > Comamonadaceae > Variovorax > Variovorax sp. YR266. The sequence goes on along the minus strand of NZ_FNPM01000012.1, from coordinate 122,726 downwards.
CAGCAGGCCGCAGCCGACGGCTGCCGCAAACATCAGCGGCAGGCGCAGGTTCTCGGGGCCGATCTGCCAAATCGAGACGGTGGTCGCGCCGATGGCGCCCCAGATCATCTGGCCCTCGAGGCCGAGGTTCCAGAAGCGCGCGCGGAATGCGATGGAGCCCGCGAGGCCGACGAGGATCATTGGCGCGGCCTGGAACAGCACGGCGCGGAAGTTCTGGCCGTCGAAGAAGGTCTGCATCACGAACTCGTTGGCGAGTTCGTCGGCGGGCACGCCCGCGGCTACGAGGATCGCCGCGGAGATGGCGAAGCCCACGAGCAATGCGGCCGCGAGGATCAGCGCCTGCCAGCGCCAGGCCATGTGCTGGCGGATTTCGAGCGCGTAGCGGCGGCGCGCGAGCGGTTGTGTGTGCTGCTGCGAGTTCACCTGGGTCCTGGGCGCTTGTGCCATGTCGACGGAGAGCGAGGCATCAGCCATGGTCCACCATCGCCTGTCCGATGGCCTGCCGGTCGGCGGGCTGCGCGAACTCGCCGGCGATGCGTCCGCGCGTCATCACGCCCACGCGGTCGGCCAGCTGCAGCACTTCGTCGAGGTCCTCGCTGATCAACAGTACTGCCGCGCCGCTGTCGCGCGCGGCGCGCAGCCGCGCGTGCACCTCGGCGCTGGCGCGCACATCGAGCCCGCGGCTCGGGCTGTGCGCAAGCACCAGCGTAGGCGACTTGCCGAATTCGCGCGCGAGCACCAGCTTCTGCGCATTGCCGCCCGAGAGCAGCGCGGCCTTCTGCGCGACCGAGCGCACGCCCTGCACGTCGAAGGCGCGCACCGCCTCCTGCGTGTCGCTCTGGATGCGGCCGCGGCGCAGGCGCCACACGGGGCCGTAGCGGCCGGTGTGCACGCGGCCGATGGCGTAGTTCTCGGCGACAGAAAGGCCACCCGCGAGCGCGAGCCCGTAGCGGTCGGCCGGAATGGCTGCAATGCCGATGCCGCGGCGTGCCGATGCGGCCATGGTTTTCAGGTCGCCGTGGCCTTCGAGTCGTATCTCGCCTTCCGTGGCTTCACCCGGCAGGCCCATGATCGCGCCCGCCAGCTCGCCCTGGCCGTTGCCGCCTACACCGGCCAGGCCGTAGATTTCGCCCGCGTGCAGTTCGAGATTCACGCCGTCGAGCACGCGCCGGCCTTCGGGCGAGGCGGGTGTGCGCAACCCGCGCACCGAAAGGCGCACGGGGCCGCGCGATGCGGTCGAAGCCTGGAATCCTTGCGTGGCAATCGATTCACCCACCGTGAGCTTCACCAGCTCGGCGACCGATGCTTCGCCCGGCTTCAGCGTGGCCACCGTGCGCCCGCCGCGCATCACCGTCACGCGGTCGGCATAGGTCTTCACATCGGCCATCTTGTGCGTGACCAGCACCACGGCGGAACCGGCGCGCGCCAAGCCCTGCACCGTCTGCAGCAGGCGCGCGGCCTCCTGATCGGTCAGCACGGCCGTGGGCTCGTCGAGGATCAGGATGCGCGCACCCGCGAGCAGCACCTTGAGGATCTCGACGCGTTGCTGTTCGGCAATCGACAGTGCATCGATGCGTTTCGACGGATCGATGTCGAAACCCAGCTCCGAGGCCTTGTTGCGGATGTCGCGCTCGATCTCGCGCAGCCGCTCGCCATGGCTTTGGAACTCGGCCGGCGGCGGCGCGGTGAGCAAGATGTTCTGCGCCACCGTGAAAGGCCGCACCAGCTTGAAATGCTGGTGGACCATGCCGATGCGGTGTTTTGCCGCGTCACGCGGACCGGCGAAGCGCACCGCGTTGTCGTTCACCAGCAGCTGCCCGGCCTCGGGCGCATAGAGCCCGGCCGCGATGTTCATCAGCGAAGACTTGCCCGCGCCGTTCTCGCCCAGCAACGCATGCACCTCGCCCCAGCGCGCGGCAAAGTGAGCGTCGGTCAGCGCCGCGAAGCCGTCGAAGGACTTGCGGATGCCAGTGAGTTCTAGCGCGTTGTTGGGCATGAAATTACTTCTGCGTGACCACGCCCTTGACGAACCAGTCCATCTTCCACAGGTCCGCATCGGACAGCACCGCGCCCTTGGCAACGCGCTCCTTGCCGTCGCGGTCGGCGAGCGGGCCGGCGTAGACCTGCTTGCCCTTCATGATCGCGTCGCGCTCGGCGGTGATGACCGCGGCCTTGTCCTTGGGCACGGCGGGGCCGAAGCCCGCGATGTCGGTGCCGCCGTCCTTCATCTCGATGAAGGCGCCGTACTGCGCGGGCTTCCAGTTGCCGGCCATCACCTTCTTCAGCTCAGGCGTCAGGAAGCGGTCCCACACCCACACCGAAGAGCAAAGCGTGGCCTTGGGCGCGAACTGGCGCAGGTCGCGGTGGTGGCCGGTGCCGTACACGCCGCGCTCCTGCGCGACGATCTGCGGCGTGGGGCTGTCGACGTGCTGGCCGATCACGTCGGCGCCCTGGTCGATGAGCGCGGCGGCGGCGGCGCGTTCCTTCACCGGGTCGTTCCAGGCGCCGGTGTAGATCACGTTGACCGTGGCGTTCGGGTTCATCTTCTGCGCGCCGAGCGCGAAGGCGTTGATGGTCCAGTTCACAACGCCGAAGGGGTTGGCCGCGACGAAGCCGAGCTTGCCCGTCTTCGATGCGGCGCCTGCGGCCATGCCGCAGAGGTACTGGCTTTCGTAGGTGCGGCCGTAGAACGATTCGAGGTTGCTGCCGTTGGTGGTACCCGAGCCGTTGAGGAAGGCGACATCGGGGTACTTGGCAGCCAGGTCCTTGAAGCTGTCGGAATAACCGAAGGCCGTGCCGATCACGATGTTGGCGCCGCGCTGGATGAACTTCTCCGCAGCGGGCTTGATGGCCGATGCGTCTTCGGGCACGTTCTCGACGAACTGGATCTTCTGGCCGATTTCCTTTTCGATCTTCACGCGGGCCTCGTCAAAGGCCTGCGTCCAGCCGCCATCGTTCTTCGGGCCGAAGTAGAGCATCGCGATCTTCGGCTTGTCCTTCAGCGTGAAGCCGTCGGCGGCCGCGGCGGGCAGTGTGGTGAAGAACGCGCCGCTGGCCGCGATGGTCATCGCGAGGCCCAGGCCGGGAGTGAGGGTGCGCAACTGCATGGGACTACCTTTGGTGAGAGGCTTTGAAGAAAGGGAGGACGGAAAAAAGAGAACGAGCGCAGCGCACGTCACATCATGAAGTTGATGCGAAACACATTGCCCTCGGGATCGAGCAGCACCGACTGGTACCAGTTGTAGTAAGTGACGTACGGCGGCTTGACGAGCGTGGCGCCGGCTTCGAGTGCGACCGGCACCATGCGGTCGACGTCGGCCTGGCTGTCGACGTCGATGTTCAGCAGGAACTTGACGCCGCGTGTGTCTGAAAACTCGCTCAGGTGCAGCAGTTCGTAGGCATCGAGTGCGTTGAAGCCAAGGCTCGACTTGCCGGTGTCCAGGCCTCGGAAGATGGGGGAGCGGATCGCTTCGATTTCGGGGAAGCCGAATACGCGCTGGTAGAAGCCGCTGAGTGCGACCACGTCTTTTGCGAAGACGTTGACGTAGGAGAGGTGGGCCATGTTCAGTTGCTCATTGGGCGTTTGCTGTTGTTCTTGTTCGGGGTGCGAGCACGCCGTCGGCGTGATCGCACCCCGAAGAACAGCAGGCAGTCATCTCAAGCCATCGCCTTCGTGCCACCAAAGGTCGTCTGTTTGACGAACTTCGAGGTCAGGTGGTCCCCAGAAGAAATCGGCGCGTACTTCGCCGACTCCCCTGGCGCGAGGCAGCTAGGCAGGCACTCGACCATCGCGTCGTAGTTCGGCTGATGGAAGAACACCAGCGATTGCCGGCGGTTGGTGCTCGCGATCTCGAAAGGCGGGTTGATCACGCGGTGCAGCGTGGACACCCACTGGTCGTTGGTCCACTGCATCATGAGGTCGGCGATGTTGACCACCAGGCCACCCTCGACCTGCGGCACGTCCACCCACTGGCCGGCCTTGTTGAACACCTGCAGGCCCTTGTCGTCGGGCAGCACGATGGTGAGGCTGCCGTAGTCGCTGTGCGCGCCCGCACGCAGCTGGCCGGGCAGCGGCTGTTCGCGCTGCGGCGGATAGCTCAGCACGCGGAACATGCTGATGTGCTTGTCGATCTTGTCGTCGAAGAAGGTCTCGGGCAGCGACAGGCCGAGCGCAAAGACACGCATCAGCGAGCGCGAGAGATCGCTCATCGCCTCGAAGTAGCCTTCGTAGGCTTCGCGGAAGCCTTCGATGGGCGGCCAGCTGTTGGGCTCGAAGTGCGGACCGGCGGCGGGGCCGCGGTGGTAGTCGTCTTGCGGCACGTTCGACGGGCCGATAGAGAAAGATTCCTTCAGGTCGCCGGGGGCCGCTTCTTCGAGGCTGTACGAGAGCCCTTCCTCGCCCACCGCGCTGTAGCCGCGCACCGCGTCTTCGCGCGGGCGGTCGACCTTGCGCTTTTCGCCCAATGGCATGTCGAAGAACTTGCGCGAGAGCGACGACACGCGCGAGATCAGCTCGGGCGCAATGCCGTGGTTCGTGATGACGAGAAAGCCGATGCTGCGGCAGGCCTCGTCGACCTTCTTCGCGACCTCGGCCTTGCCTTCGGCGGTGCCCGCGAAGTAGGGCGCTAGATCGATGATGGGGACGGACAGCAGGGTCATGGCAGGTTCCTCATGCTTGGCATGCCTTTCGCCATGCAACGTCTGTGCCAGTTGGACCAAATGGACAAAACGCATTCGTCGCGTCAGCATGGTGCGCAACGACGCGCTGCGAAGGCGGCTGCGGCGCAAGGCGATGCACCACGGCCTTACAGTGGTGCGCTGTGCTGTCTGCCGATTCACCAACGAACGAACAAGAGCGAGGGAAGATGCCGAAGACCAAAGCGCTGGCTGCCAGTGCCAGCAAAGAGAAGAGCCCGGCGCGCAAGCGCGCAAAACCTGCGGTGCGCAGTGCGTCCGCGGTGAGCCGCCGGCTGCGCCAGATCGAGGACAAGCGCAGCGCGATCCTCGGTGCGGCGCTGGGGCTGTTCTCTCGCTTCGGCCTGCATGGCACGTCGATCGACCAGGTGGCGGCACGCGCCGATGTATCGAAGAGCAACCTGCTCTATTACTTCGCGAACAAGGAAGAGCTCTACGTCAACGTGCTGCGCGATCTGCTCGCGCTGTGGCTCGAGCCACTGCGCGGCTTCAGTGCCGAGCAGGACCCTGGCGAGGCCATCGGCGACTACATCCGCCGCAAGCTCGTGGTTTCGCGAGACAGGCCCGATGCATCACGGCTCTTCTGCCTGGAAATGATCCAGGGCGCGCCGCTACTGCGCGACGAGCTCGACCGCGAACTGCGCACGCTGGTGGAGAAAAAATCTGAGGTGATTCGCGCCTGGGTCGAAGCGGGAAAGCTGGCGCCCGTCGATCCGCATCACCTGATCTTCGCGCTGTGGGCGGTGACGCAGCACTACGCGGATTTCGGGGTGCAGGTGCAGGCGCTGTCGGGGCATACGCTGGACGATGAGGCGTTCTTCGAGAAGACCGTCGAGAACGTGCAGCGCATCTTTCTTCAAGGCATCACGCCGCGCTGATTCGGGAGGAGGTCAGTGCGGCGGCGCCGCGATCTCGTGATAGCGCCGGTCGAAGTAGATCAAGCCCTGCGTCGCACCACCGATGACAATGGCCACCGCTTCGCAGAACAGCACGTCGTGCGTGCCCGCGCTCGTCGCATGCACCACGCGGCAGTCGAAGGACACGGCCGCGTCGTCGAGCATCGGCGAACCGGTGGTCTTGCGGCTCCACTGGCCGGCGGCGAAGCGCTCGTCCATCGGCGTCTTGCCGCCGAACAATGCGGACAGCGACTGGTGCCCCGCGGCCAGCACGTTCACGCACAGCACGCCGTTGGTCTTGAACGCCGGGTACACCGAGGCCGAACGGTTCAGGCACACCAGCAGCGTCGGCGGCTCGTCCGTCACGCTGCACACGGCTGATGCCGTAAAGCCGGAGCGGCCCGCGGGGCCGTCGGTGGTGATGATGTTCACCGCCGCGCCCAGCCGCGCCATCGCGTTGCGGTAGTCGGCCTTCTCCAGGCTCGGCAGCAGGCCGGCGGGGTTCGATGACGATGAAGCAGCGTGGGAGGCCATGGCATTCAGCAGCATGTGGTGAGTCCTTCAGGCCAGCACGCAGGCCTCGTCGAAGGGCAGCCGCGGCAGGCGGCCGAACACCTTCGACGCATCGCCGTGGCCCAGGTTGATGAGGAAGTTGACGGTCCAGTCGGTGCCTTCGAAGAATGCCGCGTCAACTTTCGCCATGTCGAAGCCCGACATCGGGCCTGCATCGAGGCCCACTGCACGCGCTGCGAGCAGCAGGTAGCCCGCCTGCAGGCTGGCATTGCGAAAGGCGGTTTCGTGCGTGGCCTCGGGGCTGCCGGTGAACCAGCTGCGCGCATCGGCATGCGGGAACAGCGTGGGCAGCTTGTCGTAGAACTTGCGGTCCCACGCGGCGATGACCGTGACCGGTGCGGCCATGGTCTTGTCGAGGTTGCCCTTGGAGAGAGCCGGTGCGAGGCGCTGCTTGCCTTCGGGCGTGCGCACGAAGACGAAGCGCGCGGGCGAGCAGTTGGCCGATGTGGGGCCGAGGCTCGCCAGCGCATAGATCTGCTGCAGCTGTGCGTCGGTGACGGGTTCGTCGGTCCAGCCGTTGTGGGTGCGCGCGCCGGTGAAGAGAAGCGACAGCGCGGCGTCGTCGAGTGTGGATGCAAGAGTTGTGGTCATGCTGGAACGGCGGATGCGCTGACCCGCGAGAGAAAGTCGAGCAGGCTGCGGTTGAAGGCTTCGGCTTCGGTCACGCTGTGGGCATGGCCGCCGTGCGGCATGAAGTCGAGCGTGACGTCGCTCAGGCCATCGGCCAGGCGCTGCGAGCAGGTCCAGGGCACGAGCGTGTCGTCTTTCGCCGCGGCGATGAGCGTGGGCGCGGTGATGTCGGCGAGGCGAGCGTCGATGTCGAAGGCGCGCAGGGCAGCGATGCGCGCACGCATGTTGGCCTCGCCCGGAAAGTGCGCGAAGGCGTGGTCGACTTCGTCGGTCACGCGCTGTGCGTGTTCGGCGGCCCAGGCTGCGGGGTACAGGAAGATCGGCTGCGCTTCCACGTACGCGCGCGGGCCGCATGCGCCGAGCAGTGCGAGCCGCGCATCGAAGCAGCGCGCCGAATGCGGGTTGGGCTTCGACCACGCGTTGATGAGCACGAGGCTCGCAATGCGCGAAGGCGCGTCGAGCGCTAGCTGCAAACCCACGAGGCCGCCGAGTGCATGGCCCGCGAAGTGGCATTGCGAAGTGTTCGTGGCGTCGAGGATTTCGAGCACGTCCTTCGCCATGTCTTCGATGGCATACATCTCTGGCAATGCGGCAGGGCTGCGGCCGGTGCCGCGCTGGTCGTACGCAATGACGCGGTGCCCGGCGGCAATCAGCGCGCCGAGCTGCGGCTGCCAGAACCCGGCCGAGCCACCGAGGCCCGACGACAGCAGCACGGTGGCTGCGGCATCGGACGGCCCGTGCACTTCGTAGTGCAGCGACGGCATGTGCTTCAGCCCTTCTTGCCGACGTGCGCGATCGAGGCGATCTCGACCAGGGCATCGGGCTTCACCAGGCCGCACTGGATGCAGTAGCGCGCGGGCTTGGTGCCGGGAAAGAACTCGGCATACACCGTGTTGATCTTCCCGTAGTCGGCCCAGTCCTTGATCATGATCTGGTTGAAGGTCACGTCGTCCATGGTGCCGCCCGCTGCCTCGACCACGCCCTGGATGATGGTGAGCACGTGACGAGCCTGCGCGGCCGCGTCGCCCACGTGGACCACGTTGTTGTCCTTGTCGAAGGGCAGCGTGCCCGACACGTAGAGCACGCCGTCGGCGAGCGTGCCGGGAACGTAAGGGGCGAGTGGCACGCCGGTGCCGGGCGGGATGATGGCTTGCTTGGGCATGAAGAGAGCTCCTTGAAAAGAATCAGACAGTGGCCGCTTCGGCCGGTGCGGGTTGGGTGATGGATGCGGGTGCGAAGGTGCGGCAGAAGTGCTCCACCGTGGAGACCCATCCGAAGAAGGTCTCGACGTTGTAGACAGATGCCTTCTGGATCGCGGGCCCGCCGAGTTCGTGCGTCGCGTCTTCGAGCATCACGGCGAAGTATTCGAGGTGAAAGGCGTCGCGCAGCGTCGATTCGACGCACACGTTGGTGGCGATGCCGGTGAACACCAGGTGGCGGATGCCGCGCGCGCGCAGCGTGCTGTCGAGCGTGCTGTTGAAGAAGCCGCTGTAGCGCGTCTTCGGCACGACGATGTCGCCGGGCTGCGGCTTCATCTCTTCGATGAGTTCGTAGTCCCAGCCGCCCTTGGCGAGGAACTTGCCCTGCAGCTCGGGCTTTGCACGCATGGTCTTGAGCGCGTTCGACTTGTGCCAGTTCGGCGAGCCGGGGCCGCCGGCCTCCACGTATGCCGCGTCCCAGCCGTTCTGCAGGAACACGACCAGCATGCCGGCCGCGCGTGCAGCCGCTATGGTGCGCGCGATGTTGGCGATGGTGCCTTGCGCGCCGGAGATGTCGAAGCCGGCCGAGTCGACGTATCCGCCGATGGATGCATAGGCGTTCTGCATGTCGACGACGATCAGCGCGGAGTCGCTCGCGTGCAGTGCCAGCGGCTCGGGGCGTGCGGGCAGCACCAGCGGTGCCGGGGCGCCCGGCAGGCGCGGTGCGCCAACGGGGGTGTTCGATGTGAGGGTGGTGTTGCGTGCGGGAGTGCTCATGTGACGCTCCTGCTCAGGCCGCGAGGCGTTCGGGTTCGACCCGCGACGGCACGGGGCTCTGCACATGCGCGCGGCTCTTCATGTGCGGCTGGATGCGTTCGCCGAAGGCCTCGACGCCCTGCAGGAAATCGTCGAAGGTCAGCAGCACGCCTTCGGTGCCGGGCACCTCGGCCATTTCGTCGAGCATGCGCGCGACGTTTTCATACGAGCCCACGAGCGTGCCCATGTTGATGTTCACGGCCGAGGTTGGGTCGGCCATCTGGCGCACGTTGGTGTCGGCGCCCGACTTGGTGTCGGCCGCGCCCTGCTGGCCCAGCCATGCGATGGCTTCGTGGTCGGCGCCGGCCTTGTAGTGCTCCCACTTGGCGCGCGCGGCCTCGTCGGTCTCGTCGGCGATCACCATCATCAGCACGTAGGTGGTGACGTGGCGACCTGTCTTCGTGGTGGCTTCGATGAGCTTCTCGGCCGCGGGCGCGAAGGCCTTGGGCGTGTTCACGCCCTTGCCGAAGCAGAAGTTGTAGTCGGCGTATTTGGCCGAGAACTCCATGCCCGCGTCGCTCTGGCCGGCGCAGATCACCTTCATGTCGGCCTGCGGCTGCGGGCTCAGGCGGCAGTCGTCCATCTTGAAATGGTCGCCCTTGAAGTCTGACTGGCCGGTGCCCCAGAGGTCGCGCAGCACCTGGATGTATTCGCTCAGGTACTGGTAGCGCGTGCCGAAGAACTGGTCGCCGGGCCACATGCCCATCTGCGAATACTCGGGCCGCTGCCAGCCGGTGACGAGGTTCAGGCCGAAGCGGCCGTTGGAGATCGAATCGATGGTGGACGTCATGCGCGCCACGATGGCCGGCGGCATGACCAGCGAGGCAGCGGTGGCAAAGAGCTTGATCTTGCTGGTGACCGCCGCGAGGCCCGCCATGAGCGTGAAGGACTCGAGGTTGTGGTCCCAGAACTCCGTCTTGCCGCCGAAGCCGCGCAGCTTGATCATGGACAGCGCGAAGTCGACGCCGTAGCGCTCGGCCTTCAGCGTGATCTGCTTGTTGAGTTCGAAGCTGGGCTTGTACTGCGGTGCGTTTTCGGAAAGCAGCCAGCCGTTGTTGCCGATGGGAATGAAGATGCCGACGTTCATGGAGGGGCTCCTGTTGCGAGGTCGTGAAGCTCCTTGCATGCGCCGTGCCAGTTGGATAAGCCATTTGAAATCAATGACTTATGGAAAATCGGCGTCCGCGTTTTGACCATTTGGTCCAAAACGGAGCAGATGTTCTGGCCGGATTGCGGCAGCACGGTGCAGCCCGGACCAAAGCGGTGCAGTGCCGCCGTCACGGACAGCGCGGCAAAATCGCGCAATGCCCAAGACCCCACTCCGCGCCGCCGCGGCCATCGGCGGCACTGCCGACGACGTCGAAGCGGCCTTCTATGAAGCGCTGCAACGCGGCGACATCGATGCGCTGATGGCCTGCTGGGCCGACGAGGACGAAGTGTTCTGCGTGCACCCCGGCGGCCCACGGCTGGTGGGGACCGTGGCGATCCGCGCGGCCTTCGAGCAGATGTTCGGCAACGGCGCGATCCACGCCATGCCGGCGCGGGTGCGCAAGATCGAGTCGCTCGGCAGCGCCGTGCACAACGTGCTCGAGCGCATCGAGGTGCTCACGGCCGAAGGCCCGCGCCATGCCTTCGTGCTTGCCACCAACGTCTATCACAAGACCGCCCAGGGCTGGCGCATGGTGGCGCACCATGCGAGCCCGGGCAGCGCGCGCGAGCCGGACGACGCGAACGATCCGCCCCAGACCCTGCATTGATGCCTTCCTTCGCTGCTTCTTCTTCCGCTATTTCTCCTGCTGTTCTCCAGACGATGGACTACGCGGCGCCGCGCTGGCTGCCCGGCGGCAACCTGCAGACCATCTGGGCTGCGCTCTACGCCCGGCGCTTCGACGGGCCGGCCCCGGTCTACCGGCGCGAACGCTGGCCTACGCCAGACGGCGACTTCATCGACGTCGACTTCGTGGATGCGCCAGCGCCAGGCCCGAAGCCGCTGCTGGTGCTGTTCCATGGGCTCGAAGGCTCGTCGCGCAGCCACTACGCCGAAGCCTTCGCTGCCTTTGCAGCGTCCCGCGGCATGGCCTTCGCGGTGCCGCATTTCCGCGGCTGCAGCGGCGAGCTGAACCTGGCGCCGCGCGCATACCACTCGGGCGACTTCGAGGAGATCGGCTGGATCCTGGCGCGCATGCGCGACCAGCATGCGCAAAAGGGCGGCGGGCCGGTGCTGGCTGCGGGTGTGTCGCTCGGCGGCAATGCGCTGATGCGATGGGCCTCGGAAGCGGGCGAGACCGCTTCGGGCGTGGTGGGCGCGGTGGCCTCGGTCTGCGCGCCGCTCGACCTTGCGGCGGGCGGCGAGGCCATTGGCCAGGGCTTCAACAAGCTGGTCTACACGCGCATGTTCCTCGCGACCATGAAGCCCAAGGCGCTGGCCAAGCTGGCGCAGTTTCCGGGCCTGTTCGACCGCGAGCGGCTGATGTCGTCGCGCAACCTCTACGACTTCGACAACGTCTTCACCGCGCCGTTGCACGGCTTTCGCGACGTCGATGACTACTGGTCGCGGGGCTCGGCCAAGCCGCACCTGGCTTCGATCCGCGTGCCTGCGCTGGTGGTGAATGCGCGCAACGATCCGTTCATTCCGGCGCGCAGCCTTCCGAAGCCCGGCGAGGTGGGGGCGCACGTCACGCTGTGGCAGCCCGCGCACGGTGGGCATGTCGGCTTTCCGATGGGGCTGCCGCCGGGGCACGTGCGCGGCATGCCGGAGCAGGTGGGCGGCTGGCTGCAGCTGCATGGCGGCGCTTCGGCTGACGGTAGGGGCTTGTCGCCAGGACGAGAATGACACGATGGACGACATCGTCAAACAAGCATTGGCCAAGTGGCCCAACGTGCCGCACTGCTACGGCTGGCTCGGCCTCGACGCGCGCGGCAACTGGTACATGCGCGACGACCGCACACAGGCCATGGGCCCGTTCCGCGCGGCCAAGGGCTCGATGCTGCGGCACGACAAGCTGATCGACTTCATCCATCGCAACTACGAGCACGACGACGAGGGCCAGTGGTTCTTCCAGAACGGGCCGCAGCGCGTGTATGTGGAGCTGGAGGCTTCGCCGCTGGTATGGCGGGTCGCCGAAGACGAGGGGAGTGGTTTCACCGTCACGGCCCATACGGGCAAGGCGACCGAGGTGTCGGGCTGCCTGCTCGACGAGGACGGCCGGCTGTATCTGGTTTCGCCTTTCGGGCTCGGGCTGGTGCACACGCAGGACGTGGGCATCGCTGCGGAGGCCGTCGAACGCGGGCTGTGGATACCGGAGGCGGTGCAGGCCAGCGAGCTGCCCGGCCGCTTCGGACACGTGCTGAGCCCGGCTGAGCGCCACGCCGACTCGGCCACACCAGCCCCTGTCGCACAGCCATGAAAAAAGCCGGCGCTGAGCCGGCTTTCTTGCGTGACTAGGGAAAACGCTTACTTCGCAGGAGCGCTGGCCGCAGGGGCCGCACCCGAGGCACCTTCAGCGGGTGCAGCAGCGGCCGGACGGTCCGGCACCGGGAACTTGGCTCCGCCGGCGTTGGCCATGTAGACCACTGCACGACCCACTTCGAGGTCTTCGAAGTCGCCGCCGCCCTGCGGGGGCATGGCGCCCTTGCCCTTCAGGGCATGCTCGAGGAGCGTTGCATAGCCTTGGCCGATACGGGGACCCCAAGCGGCTGCGTCCTGGAAGTGCGGGGCGCCGGGAATGCCGGGCGCTCCGTGGCAGGCGACGCACTGGGCCTTGAACACGACCTCGCCTGCAGCGAGCGGGCGGTTGGCGTCGCGGATCTCGATGGCGCCAACCTTCTTGAGGCGTTCGGCCACTTCGCGGTCGCGCGCTTCCTTGGTCACGCCATAGAGCGACATGCTGTCGCCCTCCGCGATGCCTGCGGGCTTGGTGCCCGAGACCACGTAGGAGACAAGACCCACGATGATCAGGATCGGGGCTATGAAGGAGAAAAATACCGCGAGCAGCAGTTGCTTCGGGTTCTTGATCGGCCCGGTGTGGGCTTCTTCTGTGGCCTGGTAATGCGGGTCTGCGCTCATTGGCGTCCTCAATTATCGGGGGCTCGTCGGGGGGCTTGTCCTAACCAACCGGCGATTATAGAGAGGCCCCTTGCCCGAACGGACAAGGGACCACCCTTATCGGACGCCTTGGCGTCTCAGCCCTTGTCGCGTGTGGCCCAGCCGCCACCCAGCGTCCGGTACAGCGTGACCTGGTTCTGCAGCTGCAGCAGGCGCGTGGTCACGGCCGATTGCTGCGCCGTGAACAGCGAGCGTTGTGCGTCGAGCAGGTCGAGCGCGCTGGCGATGCCGTTGCGATAGCGCAGGTCGGAGAGCTTGAAGCGCACCGCCTCCGCATCGGCCTGCGCACGTTGTGCGCGCACCTGCTCGCCCAGCGTGGCGCGGCCCGCGAGGGCATCGGCCACTTCGCGGAACGCGGTCTGGATCGACTTCTCGTACTGCGCCACCGCGATTTCGCGCCCGGCCTTGGCCGAGTCGAGCGTGGCGATGTTGCTGCCGGCGTCGAAGATCGGCAGCGTCACCGTCGGCGCGAAGGACCAGGCCTTCGAACCGCGATCGAACAGGCCCGAGAACTCGCTGCTCGCGGTGCCGATGGAACTCGTCAGCGACACGCGCGGGAAGAAGTTCGCGCGCGCCGCGCCGATGTTGGCGTTGGCCGCAATCAGCTGCTGCTCGGCCGAGCGGATGTCGGGCCGTTCGGCCAGCAGGTCGGAAGGCAGGCCGGCCGGCACGTCGGGCATCGGCTTGATGCCGTCCAGGCCCTTGATGCCGCCCGCCGTGGCGTCGGGCGGTACCGGCGCGCCCAGCAACAGGGCGAGGGCGTTCTCGTCCTGCATGCGCGCGCGCTGCTGCTCCGCATAGGATGCGCGCGCCGTTTCCAGCAGCGAGTTGGCGGCCTGGAAGTCGAGCTCCGACGACACGCCGTTGTCGAAGCGCATCTTCGTGAGGCGCACCGACTCTTCGCGCGTGACCATCGTCTGGCGCGTGATCTCGAGCAGCTCATCGTCGGCCAGCAGCGTGAGCCAGCCGTTGGCGACCGACGCGATCAGGCTGATCTGCACTGCCTTGCGCGTCTCGTCCGTGGCGAGGTACTGCGCCAGCGCCTGGTCCTTCAGCGCGCGGATGCGGCCGAAGAAGTCCAGCTCCCAGGCGTTGAAGCCCAGGTTGACGCTGTACGACGACGACACGCTGCCCACGCTGGAGTCGAAGGCCTGGTAGGGGTTCGGGCTCGAGCGCGAGCCCGAACCAGTGAGGCCCACAGCCGGGAACAGCGCCGAGCGCTGGATCTGGAACTGCGCGCGCGCCTGCTCGATGTTGAGCACCGACACCCGCAGGTCGCGGTTGTTCACGAGCGCGGTCTGGATCAGGCCCGCGAGCCGCGCGTCGGTGAAGAAGTCCTGCCAGGGCAGGTTGGCTGCGGCCTGGCCGGGCGGCTGCGCCGGGTCGCCCGGGTAGGTGGTGGGCACAGGCGCCGCCGGGCGCTCGTAGGTCGGAATCAGCGAGCAGCCGGCCAGCAGCATCGCGGCAGCCAGGGCTGTGGGAATCAGTTTCTTAGTCATGTTTTTCCTCCGCGATGCCGGCGGCTTCGGCGTGTCGCTTGTCGGCTTCATGCTGGCGCGCGCTGCCCTTGAACAGGGTGCGCACCACCACGAAGAACACCGGCACGAAGATCACGGCCAGTGCAGTGCCCGTCACCATGCCGCCGAGCACGCCGGTGCCGATGGCGCGCTGGCTGGCAGAGCCGGCGCCCGAGGCGATTGCGAGCGGCACCACCCCGAGGCCGAAGGCCAGCGAGGTCATGATGATCGGTCGGAACCGCAGGTGGGCGGCGGCCAGCGCCGATTCGATGACGCCCTTGCCCTGCGCCTGCAGGTCCTTGGCGAACTCGATGATCAGAATCGCGTTCTTCGCGGACAGGCCGATGATGGTGATCAGCCCCACCTGGAAGTACACGTCGTTCGAATAGGCGCGCAGCATCGTCGCCACCAGCACGCCCAGCACGCCCAGCGGCACCACCAGAATCACCGACAGCGGGATCGACCAGCTTTCGTACAGCGCGGCCAGGCAGAGGAACACCGCCAGGATCGCGAAGCCGTACAGCACGATGGCCTGCGAGCCCGCGAGCTTTTCTTCGCGCGACTGGCCGGTCCACTCGAAGCCGAAGCCTTGCGGCAGCTGCGCGGCGAGCTTTTCCATCTCGGCCATTGCGGCGCCCGTGCTATAGCCGGCGGCGGCGTCGCCGCTGATGCGGATCGCCGGGTAGCCGTTGTAGCGCACCGTCTGCGTGGCGCCCGTGACCCACTTGGTGGTCGCGAAGGCCGACAGCGGCACCGGCTGGCCCTGCGTGTTGCTGGCGTTCAGCTTGAGCAGGTCGTCGGGCTGCATCCGCGCCGGAGCGTCGGCTTGCACCACCACGCGCTGCAGGCGGCCGCGGTTCGGGAAGTCGTTGATGTAGCTCGAACCCAGGCCGGTCGACAGCGTCGCGTTGATCGCGTCGAAGCTCACGCCAAGCGCATTCGCCTTGTCGCGGTCGATGTCGATCTGCAGCTGCGGCGCGTCTTCCAGGCCGTCGGGGCGAACCTGCGCCAGGACCTTGCTCTGCGAGGCCATGCCCAGCAGCTGGTTGCGTGCGTTGATCAGCGCCTCGTGGCCCGCGCCCGAGCGGTCCTGCAGACGGAAGCTGAAGCCGCTGGCATTGCCCAGTTCAGGAATGGGCGGCGGGCTCAGCGGGTAGATGAAGGCGTCGCGGATGCCCGACAGCGCACCGAAGGCACGGCCGGCCAGCGCGCTGGCCGAGTGGGCCGGGTC
Organism: Variovorax sp. YR266; assembly: GCF_900107295.1. Taxonomy (NCBI): domain Bacteria; kingdom Pseudomonadati; phylum Pseudomonadota; class Betaproteobacteria; order Burkholderiales; family Comamonadaceae; genus Variovorax; species Variovorax sp. YR266. The sequence continues at coordinate 107,064 of NZ_FNPM01000012.1, read as the reverse complement.
CTTGCGCTCATCCCAGTCCTTCAGCGTCACGAAGGCGAGGCCCGCGTTCTGGCCCTGGCCCGAGAAGCTGAAGCCCATCACGCCCACCATGCTCTGCACTTCGGGCTGCTTCAGGATGAAGCCCTCGACCTGCTGCATGACCGACAGCGCGCGCTCCTGTGTCGCACCAGGCGGCAACTGCACGTTCACGATGATGTTGCCCTGGTCTTCCTGCGGCAGGAACGAGCTCGGCAGGCGGGTGTAGGTGAACACCACCGCGCCGATGATGGCCAGGTAGATCACGAGGTAGCGGGCAGCGCGGCGCAGGATGCGGGCGACCACGCTCTCATAGCCCTTGGCCGTGCGCGCGAAACCGCGATTGAACCAGCCGAAGAAGCCGGTCTTCTCGTGATGGTGGCCGGCTTCCACCGGCTTGAGCAGCGTGGCGCACAGCGCCGGCGTGAGCGACAGAGCCATGAATGCCGAGAAGGCGATCGAAGCCACCATCACCGCCGAGAACTGGCGGTAGATGTTGCCGGTCGAACCCGCGAAGAACGCGAGCGGAACGAACACCGAGATCAGCACCACCGTCACGCCGATGATGGCGCCGGAGATCTGCTTCATGGCCTTGCGCGTGGCTTCGAGAGGCGGCAGCCCCTCCTCGCTCATGATGCGCTCGACGTTCTCCACCACCACGATGGCGTCGTCCACCACGATACCGATCACCAGCACCATGCCGAACATGGTCAGCACGTTGATCGAGAAGCCGAGCGCCAGCAGCGAGGCAAAGGTGCCCAGCAGCGCGATCGGCACCACGATGGTCGGGATGATCGTGTAGCGCCAGTTCTGCAGGAACAGGAACATCACCACGAACACCAGCGCCACGGCTTCCAGCAGCGTCTTGACCACTTCGGTGATCGAGATCTGCACGAAGCGCGAGCTGTCGTACGGAATGTTCCACTTCACGCCCTGCGGGAAGTAGCGCTCGAGTTCGGCCATCTTGGCGCGAACCGCCTTGGCCGATTGCAGCGCGTTGCCGTTGGGCGTGGGCTGGACGCCGATACCGACCGCGGGCACGCCGTTCAGGCGGGCCGAGGTGGCATACGACTGGCCGCCGAGTTCGACGCGTGCCACGTCCTTCAGCCGCACGGTCGAGCCATCGGTGTTGGCGCGCAGCACGATGTTCTTGAACTGCTCAACGTTGACGAGCTGGCCGTTCACGGTCACTGTGGCCGCGATGGCCTGGCCGGGGATGTTGGGCAGGTCGCCGAGCGTGCCCGAAGACACCTGGGCGTTCTGTGCACGGATGGCGTTGTTGACGTCGGTCGCCGACAGGTTGAAACCCTGCAGCTTGGCCGGATCGATCCACACGCGCATCGCGTTCTCGGAGCCGAACAGCTGGGCCTGGCCCACGCCGACCACGCGCTGCAGCTCGGGCACGACGTTGCGCGCGGTGTAGTCGCCGAGCGCCACCGGGTCGATGTTCGGGTTGTCCGAGGACAGCATCACGAACATCAGGAAGTTGTTGCGCGACTTGTCCACGCGCACGCCCTGCTGCGTCACGGCAGCCGGCAGGCGCGGCGTTGCGCGCGACAGCCGGTTCTGCACGTCCACCTGTGCGAGGTCGTCGTTGGTGCCGGCCTCGAAGCTGATCGTGATGGAGCCGGTGCCGTCGGCCTGAGCCACCGATTCCATGTAGATCAGGCCTGGCGAGCCATTCATTTCACGCTCGATGACGGACAGCACGCTGTCCTCGAGCGTCTGGGCCGAGGCGCCGGGGTAGGCGACGTTGATGACGATGGCGGGGGGCGCCACCGGCGGGTACTGCGAGATCGGCAGCTGGGTGATTGACACGCCGCCCACCACCAGGATGAACAGTGCGATCACCCAGGCGAAGATCGGTCGGTCGATAAAAAATTTGGCCATTTGCGGGCGCGCTCCTGATTACTTCTTCTCGGCCGCGGCAGGCGCCGCCGGTGCGGACCCCGCTGCGGCCGGCGTGGCCGCAGCGTTCGGGTTCGGCTTGGTCCAGGGGACGGCCTTCACCGGCGTGCCGGGCGGCATCATCTGCAGCTTCTGGAAGCCGTCGACCATCACCTGCTCGCCGGCCTTCAGGCCATCGAGCACCACCCACTGGTTGTCCTTGGCGGCGCTGATCTTCACGGTGCGCTTGCTGATCTTGCCGTCCTTGTCGACCACCGACACGGTGTCACCCTGCTGGGTGCGCGTGACGGCCTGCTGCGGCAGCGTGATCGCGTTGGTGGCCTGTGCCTGTTCGAGCTTCACGCGAACGTACAGGCCGGGCAGCAGCTCGCCCTTGGGGTTGGGCACTTCGGCGCGCAGCGTGACCTGGCCGGTGGTGGAGTCGACCGTGAGGTCGGAGAACAGCAGCTTGCCTTCCAGCGGGTAGTCGGTGCCGTCCTCCAGCACCACGCGGATGGTTGCGGCTTCCTCGCCGCTCGCGCGCTTGTACTGGCCGGCGGCCACGGCGCGGCGCAGCTTCATCGCGTCGGAGGCCGACTGCGTGAAGTTCACGTACAGCGGGTTGATCTGCTGCACCACGGCGAGCTCGGTGGCGTCGCCCTGGCCCACCAGTGCGCCTTCGGTGACGAGGGCGCGGCCGATGCGGCCCGCGATGGGCGAGGTCACGTCGGCGTAGCCCTGGTTGATCTTGGCGGTCTGCAGCGCCGCGCGGCCCGAGGCCACATCGGCTTCGGCCTGCTTGGCAGAGGCCACGGCGGTCGCGTATTCCTGCTTGCTGACCGCATTGGCTTCGACCAGCGGCTTGTAGCGGTCGGCGAGGGCCTTGGCCTGCACTGCATTGGCTTCGGCGCGGGCCAGCGTGGCCTGGGCGTTCTGCGTGGCGGCCACCAGCGGGGCGGGGTCGATGCGGAACAGCAGCTGGCCGGCCTTCACGTCGCTGCCTTCGCGGAATTCGCGCTTCAACAGGATGCCCGAGGCACGGGCGCGGACCTGGGCGACGCGGGAGGCCTCGAGGCGGCCGGGCAGTTCGGTGACGAGGCCGACATCGGTCGGCGCAGCCACCACCACGCCCACCTCGGGTGCAGGGGGATGGCCACCACCACCGCCGGCGCCGCCCGGACCGGCGGGCGCATCGCTCTTGCCACAGCCCGCAAGGACCAGCAGGACGACGGCGGCCACGGTCGCGAGACGCGGCGAAAAGGACGAATGACGCGAAACATGCAGGAGAGGCATGCGATTCCTTTGAAGCGAAGACGGGAGATGGCGCGTTCGCGGAACAAACCGGAAACCTGTGTAGCCAGGTGGGCCATCGAGGAAACCGGCGAGTTTACATACATTCATGGATGTATAGTGACAACCGCGAATGGCCCCACGATACATAGAGGGCGTTGTCTTTACAAATCAGGAGACTTGGTGGCACGTCGGACGAAAGAAGAAGCATTGGCCACGCGGCATCGGTTGCTCGATGCCGCGGAGCTGCTGTTTCAGGCGCAGGGCGTTTCGCAGACCACGCTGCAGCAGATCGCGCAGCAGGCCGGCGCGACGCGCGGCGCCATCTATTGGCATTTCAAGGACAAGGCCGACCTCTTCAACGCGATGATGGAGCGGGTCATCCTGCCGCTGGAAGCCGCGCCGAAGCCCGCCACCGCAGGCGTCACCGACGACCCCCTGGCCGAGATCGAGGAAGGCATGATCCACGCGCTCACCCTCATGGCCACCGACCCCCAGGTGCGCCGCGTATTCGATGTGGCGACCCACAAGGTCGAATACACCCACGACATGGCCTCGGTGCAACAGCGCCACCTCGACGCCCGCAACGCCTGCGTGGGCGACTTCGAGAAGGCCCTGCGCCTGGCCGCGCGCCGCGGCCATATCAAGCTGCCGCTGCCGGGCAACGCGGCGGCGCAGGGGTTGCACGCACTCATCAGCGGGCTCATCCAGAACTGGCTGCTCGACCCCGAGGCCTTCGACCTGGTGCAGACTGGAAGGCGCACTTTCCGGGTCTATCTGGCGGGGCTTGGGTTCGCCCGGCCGCTGCCGGGCACCGCTGTTGCGGCTGAAGCCGAAACGGTCGCCGCCTGATAGGCGATAATGCGTGGCTCCGGTGCATGCCGGACCCCAATTCCTCGCTGTATTTCAACGGATAGAATTCGGCCCTCCGAAGGCTGAGATCCAGGTTCGATTCCTGGCGGCGGGACCAGTTACAAATCCGGATGAGTTCAAACTCTTCCGGATTTTTTTATTTCCCCTCTGAAAACGATCATACGCCTGTCCGTAGTGGTCCATCTGCGACCGCTGTCATCCGGGGGCAATAGGGGGCACATCTCCCTGAACTGGGGGCACTTTCCCCCGCGAGCTTTGAACTCTTGGTGAGTGGGAATGCTGTGATCTTCAGTAAGACGTCTTCGTCCGCCGGCTCGCGCTTGGATGAGGCGCTAGCTGCCAAGTCTGAAGGCCAGTTCGTGTTGACCCGAGTAACTTTCATGATCGGGCGCTCTGCAGAACAGGTGATCTTCCCCCTTGAGATACGAAACAAACACACCGATCACTTCTTGTACACGTCTGCTTCCTTGCCCTCTGCTCGCGTTCTCCATCGCAGCAAACGATCCAGGATCAAGTAAAGCAGTCGTCTCCGCCATAGCAAGCAAGTAGTCGTAGTTTCCCCGTCCCCAATAGAGATGAAGTTCACCGGAAGGTGAGATCTCCAACTGTGTTGCCGTCTCCGCATCTATGCGTGTGGGGTCGTAGTTCAATACCAGCGCCTTCTTGAGCAGTGCGTCCAACCATAACGACACCGCTCTGTGTTCGAACCCCATGGCAAGCATGTAGCTCTGTAGGTCTGCTTTTGATGTGTACCTGCTCTTCGTGTCTCCGGACATCACCACCCCGTCTTTCAACGCCTGAAGAATCCGTAGTCCCAAGAGCGGGGATGTATCGAGTTCGGTGTTCAGGTCGAACACGTTGTGTGTGTACTTGGAACTGCTGGGGACATATATGTCGTATCGGCCGCGGATGAGGGCCTTGCGGGTCTTATAGTCTTGAATGTGTACGGCGCTACCTAAGACATATGCTTTGAAGACTTCATCTAAACCGATGTGCGGTGAGTTAACTATGTCGCGTGCCAGCTCCAGCACTTCTCTGATGCTGTGGTTTGCGAGCTGACCAATCACATAGACAGCCTTGTCTGTATTCAGAAAAACCTCTTCAAGACCTCGCACAAATTTCATCAGATCAGGGACACCCACGCGTATTCCTTTGCCGACAAAGTAGCTTCCGCGATCTTTATGCGCGTCCTCGTCCATCTTCTTGAGGACGAAGTTGATGCGCTTTTCAAGCACTTGTTTGGCCGATGGAGTTGGCAGAAGAAGGGCTTCATTTTCGAAGGACTGAAGGGCCCCTTGTCGTGAAAGCTGCCAACTGGTCTTGTCGGTTATTGGCATAAGTACGACACAGACTTCTCGCTCAAAGAGCGATCTCGCGAATTGAAAGACTCGCTCCTGAAAATCGATGCTGAAATGGTCCGCGTTGTCGAAGATCAAGCAGGGTAGTCGCTTTCGGCCTTTGACAAAGTTGCGTAGAAGACCGTGTATGTAGTCAACAGGGTTCTCTCTCCGGATTGCCTCCACATGCTTGCCAAATTCGACTTTGAATTGCTCCTTGTCGGCTTTGTACAGCGGCGCCATGGTGCTCGTGCTCCAGCGCTGGTACTCGCCGAAGAACATGTGACCAATGAGTTCTTCCCATGTCGGAGCATCGTCGGCAAGGGCCAGCTCCGCCTTGGCAAGCAGTTGCCTGCGCAACCAATCGAGCACAGAGCTCTCATCCCCGTCGCTATCCGCTAAGTTGACGGTGATCGGCACGACTGACTCTCTAAGCGATGCCGAAAGCTTGCTATTAAAAAATCGATGAATGAAAGTGCTTTTGCCGGCCCCCTTGGTTCCTACCAACAGAATGAACTGATTCAGACTCGCTGCGGTCGCCCTGCTTAACAAATCTGATAGCTGTATGCCGGACTGCGTATCTAACGCTCTGATGTGACCTACAAGATCTTCCGCAAGGCGCATCAGTCGTTTCTCTGCGGCTTGACTCTCTTTGGTCTCAACAAAGCAGTATTCGAGCATCTCCCGGTCTCGTTCGTCAGATAGCCGCTGGAAAAAAGATGTCATCAGCCGGTCTAGCTCGGGGATGATTTCTGGTTGACTCAGGAAAACCGCCGAGGTTGCTGGGCGTAGGACTTTCCTGAAGCCGCCATGCCGAATGATCTTTCCCTCTGCTTCTTGGAAGAGAGCTCGAAACACCAGGTTCGCCACTTTGCTTCGATCCAACAAATCGAAAAAGATGCGAAAGTTGCTTCGAATGCTTTGTAGTGAGTCGAACTGAAATGCTTTTCCATCCAGCGTGTTGGTACCGTCACCGATGCGGTTGCTACGAAAAATGACCCACTCGAAGCCATTGGTGACGCAGGCAAGCTCAGTGTTCTTGTACGCCGAGTACTGGATCGCTTGCCTAATGCCCTCCTGCAAGTCGTCGTTCTTGAATACGGGGCCTGACAGCTTGTAAGTTGCGCCAGCCTCTCGTCCTGCTAGGCCAAATTCACGGCTTGCTTTCTTCGCTTCGACCACGACTCGGCCGACGCCTTCCACGGAGAGCTTGTAGTCGAGGAACCCGGGACCGGATGGCTCTTCGGGAGAGATTTCGGCTTTTGTCCAACCGAGAACATCCATCAATACGGTGTCAATGACCTTGAGCCGAATGTCGGCTTCGTTGTCTAACGTTGCCTCGAATGCGGGCAGTTCAACCAGCAGTCTCTCGAATGCGTCGAAGGCTTGATCGATGTTGTCTTGCATGCGCGTCCTCGATTCTGTTTGGTCTTGGATCTACATCGCCCCGCGCGACACACCGCAATCTTCGATGCCGAGAACTGCTCCAGCCGTGCCGACGTATCGCCGACGGATCGTATCCGCACGCGTGCCTTTCAGCCAAGCTGCGTGAGCGATGTCCAGATTAGGTAAGGAGTCTTGAGTCCAAGATCCACCAAGAAGCCATTGCCGATTCGAATTGCAGACTTTGAGTTGTAGAACCGGCTTATACAACCGGAAGTCCTTGGTCAACTGCGCACGGCGACGGACCATTGGCGCATGCAAAGAAACCAGCCCGTTGCAGCCCCGTCGATGAAGGCACGAAGCGTATGAAGATGCGCTGCCCTCACTGCGAGAGCCCGGCGCACGTCCGCACCAGCCGCGAAATCTCCAGCCTCACCCGCGAGAGTTACTACGCCTGCAGCAACACGGCGTGGGGGCATGTCTTTGCAGCGGTCACCGAGATCAATCGCACGGTGTCGCCCTCGGCTATCCCGAATCACGGCGTTCGGCTTCCGCTGAGCGCTCACCTGCGCCGCCGCGTGCTGATCGAGCAGCTGCAGAGCCTTCCGGTAGCTGGTTCGCCGCCACCGGTGGACTAGCGCCGCCGCGCTGCGCATCGCCCGCAACTGACTCGCGGACCCCACAGATTTTTGAGACCCGTGTTTGCACAGGCTGTGCAACTACGGACGAGCTTGGCCGCCTGAACGCGGCGGCCGACTATGGACGACACCGAAGCAAAGCGAACGAGGAAAAGGAGTGAACATGCGTACAAGCCACCACGCGCCGGATGGGTCGGGCAAGAGCGACAGAGCCGCGCGCGCCGCCGCTGCTTCACATGCCGCCGATATCGTGAATGCCGACCGCCTGGTGCGCCTGCCCGAGGTCCGGTTTCTCACAGGCCTGGGCAAGAGCAGCATCTACGAAGCGGTGAAAGCCGGTACCTTCCCGCAGGCCGTGCGGGTGACCGACTACGCGGTGGCGTGGCGCAAGTCGGAGATTGACCGCTGGATCGCCGCCCGGCCTTCGGTCACGGAGCCAACTGCGCAGGTCGAGTCTGCGAAGCCGCGCCCCAAGCATGCGGCATCGACGAAGGCGGCGCCGACAAAGAAAGCGCCGGTCAAGAAGAGCGCCGCACCCGCGTCCCGCAAGGCGGCTTCGCATCGACCCACTGCCAAGCGCAAGGCCCATGCATGAGGCTGCACATCAAGTGTCCGAACTGCGGCCATCCCGCGACCTCAACGCGCACACGGCAACCGTCCACCCTCGTGACAGAGATCAGCTACAGCTGCGGCAATTCGGCGTGCGGCGCTGCGTTCGTGCTGCTGGGCGAGGTGCATCGCTGGTTGCGCCTGCCCACGCAGATCATGACGGGCCTGAACGTGCCGCTGTCGCTGGTCGTGCATCGCAACCGGCTTCGCGATGCGCTCGACAGGTTGCGCACGGCGGACTTGCCTCCCGCGGGCGAAATCATCGGCGGCCCGGACGACGAAGTGCCCAACGCAACGCGCGGGGACTCGCCATGAAGCCCGCCGCCTGCATCGTTGCCATCCGCCTAGCATGGGATGCCCCCATCGCTATACTGCGCCCGTCACGTCAAAAAAAGGTGTGATCGGGATTGGTCTCCCGTTGAAGCTCTGCGACGAAAGCCGCAGTTTCCCCGCAGGGTCTGCGGCTTTGCCGTTCGTGCCTCCAGTTTTGGCGGCTCGATGGGCGGGCGCGAGCCCGGCCGGTTCTCGCAAGAGCTTCCCGGTAGACCAACCCGTCGAGTCGCCGCCCTCGATTGGTCTCGGGAGCGGCGGTTTTAGCAAACCGAAGCTCTTGGAGGCCATTCATGGCTAGATCCGCTCGCGCGTCCGCGCACGCCCCCTCGCTCCCCGCATCTTCTGAAACTGCCACCGCTGCGCCCGACGCAGTGCCAAGGCCTGATACCGCAGCAGCCATGAGCTCATGCCCCCTGCAGGACAGCGCCGAATCGCTCGCGCTGCGGGCATCCGACGACATCGACAACATTCACGACGTGCAGCGCGCGTATGCGTGTCTCGAAAAACTCATCGCGCCGCAGCGCGTGAACGATTCGGAAGAGGTCTATGCGACCCGCAGTGAACTCAGCGCGCTCTTGCAATTGCTGAACGCCGAACTGCAGCGCCGCATCGATACCGCCGATACCACGATTGAATCGGTACGCATGGCCTTGACCGAAGGCGGTGTGCAATGAAAGCGTTCAACGCCAAGGTCATCGGCGCTGGTGGCGTGCGCTTGCTGAGCGTGCTGGCCGTGCAAGCCACCACCGTGCGGAGGTCGGCATGCATCTGAGCTACCGCAACTCCGAGATTCATCCCGCCATCGAGGGCGGCGGTATCGCCTCCATTGCGCACGTCTTCACCGACACGCACAGCACCTTCGTGTTCGCCTACTGCGAGATGCGCGACGGCAGCAGCTTCTGGTGCAACAAAACTGAGGACCGCTCCAGCGCGGCGCTGAACCTCATGTTCGGCATGCACCCTGCGGGGCAATGGCTGGAGGCCGTCGCGCGCATCCCTGCGCAGCTGCGCATCGCCGCACTCCAGAAGACGGGCGGTGCCGCATGAATAGCGTGTTGCACCCCCTCGAACAGTTCGCCGCCAGCATGGCCGCGCATGGCCTTACGCCGCCCGAGTCCCTTGTGGCCGACGGCCGCATCCACCGCTTCAGCACCAACGGCAAGCGCAGCGACACCGCAGGCGGCTACGTGCTGCATCTCGACCAGGTCGCGGCCGGCGCCTTCTGGGACTGGCGCACGGGCCTGTATGCCACGTGGTGCAGCCGCAGCGCCGATGCGATGACGTCGGCAGAGCGCCGCATGCACGAGCAACGCATGGCCGCGCACCGCTCGCAGTCCAAGCGCGACAAGACCGCCGCGAGCGCATCGATGCGCTTTGGAGTACGTCAGTACCCGTGACCGAAGGCGACCCGGTGCATACGTACCTACGCGGGCGTGGCCTGATCCTCGCCAATGTGCCCGAAGTGCTGCGCCTGCACCCCGCGCTCGACTACTGGGACTTCGACGACAACGGCAAGGCCGTGAAGCCGCGCGTTCATCTCGGTCGCGGCGGCGGGCCAGATGCGCAAGATGCGTGTGTTGCGCGAAGGAAGCGCTCATGGACAGCCCGAATGCCCCGACATGCCGACGTCCACAACGGCGACGATCGACTAGGGTCAGTGGTTTGACCTCACACAGTTGAAGACGAATAAAGGGCACACACCGCGCGTGAGTGCCCTTTTCCTTTTGGCGGGCGGTTATCTTCGTGCCAAACACCTCCAGGCCGTACATGACAGATACCACCAGCGCCCGCAAGTTTTCCGGTACGCAGTTGCTGACCGTCTTTCTCTCGGTTTCGTCGGCTGCGGCCATCGTGCTCGCCCTACTTGGTTACGGAGTCGCACTGTCCGTCGAAACGAAGTTCGGAATCCCCCATGCGGTCGTCTTCAATTCCACCTCCGACCTTCTGACGCTCGGTAGCTGGGCGGTGATGCAGATGCTGGGGTACCTCAGCAAACTGTCGGAATGGGGCTTCTACGCAGAGATATGGGAGATGAGTTGGCCCGCCACGAAGATCGCGTTGATCGTCGCGGTTGCGATCCTCCTCGTCGGTGCACTAGCGCTCGCCGTTCCTGCCCTCCTGCGCCGTTGGACGGGCCTGAGTGGCGCAGTGAAGCAGGCACGTGGCTTCGCGTCGGCGCACAGGCGAGTTGCGGTCATCGTCGGCGTTCCCTTGTTCATTTTGGGAACCCCTCTCGTGGTCATGCCTCTGGCCTCGCTTGTGGTCCTGGTCGGGCTCGTACTGCTCGCTTGCTTCCTGAGCATCATTCCAATCGCAGGCCTCCAGGCAGGATCTACGCACATAGATGATTGGGTGGTCGGCCCAACAGTCTGCACACCCCTGATAGGACGTGACGCGCGCTTGCAATCGAAGCCGGTGTCCGCGCAAAGAGGGGGCACAAAGATCAAAGCGACAACTTGCGTTTCTGTCAAGAAATCCGAGGGGCAGGAGCATCGCGGTAGGGTAGTTTTTGCGACCTTCAATGCGGTTGTGCTTTACGACCCAGCGACAGGGGCAGTCCGGCGTGTCTCCACTGATGGTGCAAGCATCGAAGTCATCGATAAGCTCTAAGCCGGGTCCTGTGGCTCCCCCTGCACGTGACGTCACGGGCGCTTCACCCTAGCGCACGGGTAGGCCCAAAAAAGCGTCAAATTTCGACAAGATAGAACATCCCGCTCGGAAGGTTCCACGCTGGGGATGTGAGTGCTGTACCGTCGCTCGACGGTGCCGTCGAAACAGGGGCATTTAGAGCGCAGGCGTGGCGGGGTCAAGACTGCGCGCTACGGTGCGTGGTCCTGTCGATGCTCCCTCAGGACCAAGAGACGCCGAAGCGCTTACAGGAGGGTCACGCGCAGCTCAAGCGGGCAACTCAATGGTCTGAGAGGCGCGCAAGCGTCGCTGTCTCGACGAGCTTCTAGATCGCACAAAAATGACTTCTGGAGTTCGTGTCTGCGGGCCTACTCCCGACGCCCCAAGTCAATGCTTGAACACTGAAGCGGACATCGTCGACCAAACAACTGAAGCAGTCAGCTGTAGTGTGTGATACAAAAGCTTACTTTCTTGTGGGGCCGAAATCTGCGAGGCTCGGCCAGTTCATAAATTGGGAGGCGTATGAGCGAAGTAGAAGAATTAGTTCGAGTTAAATCGATAAAAGTCTCAGGACTTTTTGGCCTTTATATTCACAACGTTACTCTGACAGATGATCGAGTCACAATAATTCATGGGCCAAATGGGGTTGGAAAGACAGTTTTCTTAAAGCTCACTCACGCCTTTATCTCGGGTCGATATGCCGAGTTCGCAAAAGTGCAATTTGATACCTTCGAAGTCATGTTCAGCGACGGTAGCGTGGCTGAATTGATATCGGTGCGATCAAAAGAAAAGAATATTTCCGACTCCATCACCGTGAAATTCACGGACTCCAAAGGAGAGTCGGCGCAGGCGGATTTACATGGCGATGCGCTCAATATCAACAAGCATGCGGCTAATCTCGCGGAGCAATTGCCTTTCATTAGTCAAGTTGGTCCAGAAGAGTTTATTGACCGCACTTCAGAAGAATTATTGACGGCCGAGGTGTTAATAGAGCGGTATGGTGATGCTCACCCACGGACTCGCGCAAAATTTACATCAAAAGAGCCCAAGGGATTGCGTACCCTTCGAAATCGAATCAAATCTCATTTCATTGAGGCGCAGCGACTAATTCGGGTCTCTCATGGGGGTGGTCCTGAATGGCGGTATCGGCCTACATCATCGCGCATGACGGAAACAGTTCGAGCGTATTCTGAAGACTTGAAAAAGCAAGTCGACGCCACTCTTGCCAATTATGCGAAGCAATCACAAAAACTTGATCAGAGTTTTCCTCAGAGATTGATTGAAGGTAGCGTTCAGCCATTTCCTTTGGACATTTTGAAGCGAGAAATGCAACGCGTTGAGGTTTCGCGCGGCCGCCTTCGCACAATTGGATTGCTCGACCGTGGGGAAGAAGCGCAGAATCCTTATCCGCTGCAAATCGCGCAATTAGATAGCTTGGATTCGACGCAAATCTCAGTTATGTCCGTGTATGCGAGGGACACGGTAATGAAGTTGGAGGTTCTTGAAAGCCTTGCATCTCGCGTCGAGCTTCTGCTTAATATTTTGAATAAGAAATTTACCAACAAGACTGTTGGAATTTCACGTGAATCTGGCTTGATTGTCAAGGGTGCGGACAATCAAAAGATCGCAATTAATGCGTTGTCGTCGGGAGAGCAGCATGAAATTGTGCTCCTGTATGATTTGCTTTTCAAAACATCGCCGAATACATTGGTTCTTATTGACGAGCCCGAATTATCTCTTCATGTTAGCTGGCAGAGAAGCTTCCTCGATGATTTGCTGGAAGTCATTAAACTTGCGAGATTTGACGTACTGCTTGCCACCCATTCTCCATATATTGTCGGAGATCGAGCAGATTTGATGGCTGTGCTTTCTTCCAGCCAGCTTGAGTCGACTTTCGATTGAACACAATGTTCACGAATAAAACTCCTGGCGTAGTAGTTGCGGAGATTGAAATGCTTCGAGCTGTGGAGCAAACTACTGGGTTCATCGTCGAAGGCCACGACGATTCACGATTCTGGAAGGCACGAACTGTACCAAGGAAGGTCACAATCGTCGATTGTGAAGGCAAACAAAACCTTATTGAGGTTGCTCGACACGCTTCTGAAGCAGGGAAAAATTATGTGGTCGGCGTTTATGACGCAGACTTTGATCATTTGAGTGGAGTTCGCCACTACGCCGACTTTCTTGCAATAACTGACGAGAATGACCTTGAGGTCACATTGCTTAGAAGTCCTTGCCTAAGTCGCTTTTTAGATCACTTTGCCGAAATGGATAGAGTGGTTGTATTTGAAGACTCAATCCGTGCAACTGTAAGCGATTACATTGAATCAATAGCGAGAAAATTTGGGGAGCTGAGATTTTTAAATTATCAAAATCACCTTGGTGTCAATTTTGATTTTTTATCCCCCTACAGATTTGTTCGGGCCGATAATTGGGAATTCAATCTAAATGAATTGCACCGGCAATTCTTGCAACTGTCGGGATTGACCCAGGAAGACCTTGATTTGCATCTTGCAGGATTGCAAAAGTATGGAAAATGGGTTCTGGTGCAGGGACATGATTGCGTCAGAATCTTGACGCAGGGCATGAAAAACGTCTTGGCGAGACGACAGAGCACGGAAGCCGATATCACCCGCATGCTGGCGCTCGCCTTTGATGACGCTCAACTTGCAGCTACTCGCATGTATGCAGACCTTAATCGCATAGAAGAGCGGCTTGGCGTCAAGTTACTGAAGGCGTGATCGCTGATGTATCTCTGAATGCGGCGGCGTACCAGCGGCACCCACTTACATTGATCTCGCTCTCGACAAAGCGCGCGACCTCATCCTCCCTGAATCGGTTGACGTCGTCGCGCGGGCAGACCCGTTTCGATTAGGCTGGGTCCAGACGATTGGCCCACCACTGCATCAGTTTCACTCTGTCCTGCAGATACGTTGAACGGTTATAGGCCGCTCTTACCTGATTGCGCTCCACATGCGCGAGTTGGCGCTCGATCACCTCCGGGCTCCAGCCGGCTTCGTTGGCGATGGTTGAGAAAAGGGCCCGGAAGCCATGCGCAGTGGCTTCACCCTTGTAACCCATGCGCGCCAATGCGCTGTTGATGGTGTTCTCGCTAAGGGGCTTGCTCGGGTAGAACGGACTCGGGAAAGTCAGTTCACGATGGCCGCTGAGCGCGTGCATTGACTTCAAAATTTGGACGGCCTGTTTAGATAATGGCACCACGTGTTCGGCGCGCATCTTCATGCGCTCAGCTGGGATCCGCCACAGCCCGGCCCTGAGGTCGAACTCTTCCCAGCGAGCACCTCGTACTTCGCCTGGTCGAACTGCGGTGAGCATCAGGAGTCGCAGAGCATGTAGCGTGTGCGGGTCGCCCTGGTAGTTGGTCAGCTTAGCCATGAATTCGGGTAGCTCGCGCTCTGCGAGGGCGGGGCGGTGCGTTACCCTTCGAGGCTTCAGAATCTCACCAGGAACAAGGTCCAACATCGGGTTGCTGTCAATGCGCTCGTGGGTCATTCCGTAGCGGAAGGCTGCCTTAATTCGCTGAAGGACTCGAGTGGCCATCTCGCTTGCGCCGCGCTCTTCAATCTTCTTTACAGCCTGCATCACGTCGCGAGCGGTGATAGACGCCATTGGGCGGTCGCCGAAGGCAGGGAAGATATCCGCTTCGAGGGAGGCTTGCGTGCGCTGCAGCGTGATGGCTTCCCAGCGTCCCGCCTGGTGTGCCAACCAGTCACGGGCGACGGCTTCAAACGTGTTGGTCACCTCATGCTTGATCCTTGCTTTGGCGGCTTTGCGTAGCGCCGCCGGATCTTCGCCGCGTTCAAGTGCCTTCCGTGCCGCGTCGCGGCGCTCACGGGCCTTCTTGAGGCTCACGTCGGGATAGACTCCAAATGCCAAGCGATTCTCTTTGCCCCCGAAGCGATATTTCATGCGCCAATACCTTCCCCCGGCAGCTGTTAGTTCGAGGTACAGGCCTCCGCCATCCGAGTGTTTGCCTTGGCGTTCTAGCGTCCGGAGCTTCGCGTCAGTCAGTTTCATAGAGCAATCTAAGCAGGCTGGGGGCACAAATGGGGGCACAAGTGCCAAATTTTGGCCGTCTTCAGAGGGAGCTTGGGTTCCTGGCGGCGGACCAGATACAAGGCCGGAAGCTTTCAGAAGCTTCCGGCCTTTTTCATTTTTCCCCGGAGAAATGCCTCTGCATGAAAACATTCACTCGCCATGACGCGGTGATCGCGGGGAAGATCCTGGCCGAAGTCGCGCGCGCCGAGATCATGCCGCGCTTCAATGGCTCGCTGGCCAGCAGCACGAGAGAAAAATCCTCTACCTTCGACGTGGTCACGGATGCAGACGAGGCTGCGGAACGCGAGATTGCGCAGCGACTGCTTCAGCTCTATCCAGGCGCGCTCGTCATTGGCGAGGAGGCGGCGGGTCGCGACCCCGGCGTGCTGTCGCGGATCGCAACGGCCGACCTCGCGTTCATCATCGACCCCATCGACGGAACGAAGAACTTCTCTTCCGGCGTTCCTCTCTTTGGCGTCATGCTCGCGGCCACGGTGCGAGGCGAGGTTGTCATGGGCGTCATCCATGACCCTGTCTGCGACGACACGTCATTCGCAGTGCGCGGGGGCGGTGCCTGGCGGCAAGGGGCCGACATGATCGACAAGGAGATAAAGGTCGCTCTCCCTGTGCCGGTCAACCAGATGCACGTGGTGGCTGGCACCAACTTCCTTCCGCAGCCTATGCGCTCGACGGTGATCCGGAGTTTGCCGAAGGTCGCCATGAACTTCTGGATGCGTTGTGCTGCACATGAATACAGGATGGCGGCCGCGGGCCATTGCCACGCGCTGCTCTATTACAAGCTGATGCCCTGGGACCACGCCGCGGGCTGGCTCATTCATGAAGAGGCAGGCGGCTACAGCGCCCATTTCGACGGGTCGCCGTACAAGCCGGACCATCTCACTGGCGGGTTGATCTGCGCGCCCGATCAGAGCTCTTGGGGTTTGTTGAGAGACGCTCTTTTTTCGGATGCGCCCGAGGGCGATCCGACTACCGACTAGTAAACACTCGGAACCAACGTTCTTGCCGAGGCGCGCAAGCCACTTTGGGCGCGTGTATTCGTTCACGGATTCGCAGGCACTTCTCATTGCTGCCTGCTGGAAAGCTCCAGGCACTTACATACTCTGACAAAGCTTACCGCCGTTAGAGCGGAGCGATTTCAGGGAGGATCCATGTCCATCTTCGATGGCACGCGCTGGCATGTTCGCCCGGCGTGCGTCTTTGCGTCTTCGGCGGTGCAATGACCCGCCGCGTCACCATTCAAACGCCGCTGGGAGCGGCGCTGCAATTCCATCGGCTTGCCGGTCGTGAGGCGCTGAGCCGGCTCTACGATTTCGAAGTCGACCTGCTGGGCAGCAGCAACGGCATCGATCCGAAACTGCTGCTCGGAAAGCCCGCCACCGTGGCGGTGCAAACGGAAAGCGGCGGCACGCGCTACCTGGGCGGCATCGCCGCGGCATTCGGGTTCCAGCAGGAAGACGCCCGGCATTCCTTCTATCGCCTTCAGCTGCGGCCTTGGCTGTGGCTCGCGACGAGGCGCAGTGATTTCCGCGTATTCCAATCAAGGAGCGTTCCCGAAATCGTGATGGAAGTGCTGGAGCGCTACGGCTTTCCCTCCGAACAGAAGCTCAGCCGCAGCTACCGCACGTGGGATTACTGCACTCAATACGACGAGACCGATTTCGCCTTCATCTCGCGCCTGTGCGAACACGAAGGTATCTATTACTACTTCAGGCACGAGGCCTCGCAACAGGTGCTCGTGTTCGCGGACGACATCGCCACATCGCACGATCCGCTGCCCGGTGGCGAGACGGTGCGCTTCCATCCCCTGGAGAAGGCGGGCATGACCGGCGGAGGCCCGAGGCCGAACGAGCGCATCTACGAATGGAAGACCGGCGAAGAAGTCCGCTCCGGCTTTCACTTCACCAATGAATACGACCCCCTCAAACCCAGGGCGGACCTCTCGAGTCAGCTGCAAACGCACTCGGGTCATGCATTCGACGACTTCGAGTTGTACGCATGGCCCGGCGGCTACAAGCAGCACGACGACGGAGAGACCTATACGCGCATTCGAACCGAAGAGCAGTTGAGCGCGCGCTGTGTTGCGGGTGGGCGCTCCAACCGGCGCGAGCTCGCGCCAGGCTACACATTCGAGCTCGCCAGCCACCCAAGGGACGACCAGAACCAGAAGTACCTTCTGACCAGCGTCGAATACGAGCTGCAAGAAAACCTCCAGGCCAGCGAAGGTGCCAATGCCGGCGAGGGCTCCGTCCAGCGCTTTGCCTTCGAAGCGCAGCCAGTCAGCTACGCATGGCGACCGGTGCGCACCACGCCAAAGCCTCGCACGCGTGGTCCGCAGACGGCCATCGTGGTCGGCCCGAAGAATGAAGAAATATGGGCCGACCAGTACGGCCGCGTCAAAGTCCAGTTCTACTGGGATCGCCTCGGCCAGCGCAACGAGAACTCCAGCTGCTGGGTGCGCGTGTCCACGTCCTGGGCCGGCGACACCTTCGGCACAGCGGCCTTGCCACGCATCGGCCATGAAGTCATCGTCGATTTTCTGAGTGGCGATCCGGACTACCCCATCATCACCGGACGCGTGTTCAACGCAGAGAACATGCCGGCGTGGCGTTTGCCCGAACAGACGAATCTCTCAGGCATTCGCAGCCGCGAGCTGAGCGCAAACGATGGTTCGGGCGGTACGGGCGGAGCACGCGGCAATCATCTGGCGCTGGACGACCACCCCGGAAAGATCCAGGCGCAACTCAAGAGCGACCACCTCAGCAGCAGCCTGAGCCTTGGCCACATCGGTCGCATCGATGACACGGCAGGCCGCAAGGACGACCGCGGCGAGGGCGCCGAACTGCGTACCGATGGCCATGCCGCAGTGCGCGCCGCCAGGGGCCTGTTGCTTTCCACCGAGACACGACCCGATGCGCAGGCGCACATCACAGACCTGGGGGAGACCGTGGCGCGCCTGACAGCCGCACGCGATCTGCACGAACGCCAGAGCCAAACTGCCCAAGAAGCCAAGGCGCACGAAGCGGGCGACCAGGATGCGGTCACGACGGTTCTCAAGGAGCAGAACGACGCCATCAAGGGCAAGGGTGGCGATGGTGGCTCGCAGCAAGGCGCGTTTCCGGAACTCAGCGAACCTCACCTCGTGCTCGCCAGCGCGGCCGGCATCCAGAGCACCGCGGCGGGCGCCACCCACATCGCCAGCATCACCCACAACGCGTTGAGCAGCGGTGGCCATACCAGCATCAGCGCAGGCAAGGGCTTCCTGGTCAGCGTGAAGGAGGCCGCACGCCTCTTCGCCTACAAGGCCATCCGCCTGACAGCCGCTACCGCCGGCATAGACATCGTCGCCCTGCAGAACAGCATCAACCTGCTGGCCAAGCTCGACATCAAGCTGGAGGCCAACAAGATCAGCATCACCGCCAAGGAAGAGATCCTGATCAATGGAGGCAGCAGCTTCACCAAGTGGAGCGCCTCGGGGATCGTGCATGGGACGAAAGGCCTTTGGCGTGAGCACGCGAGCACCCATAGCTACGCGGGGCCGATGGACATGGAAAAGCTCCTGCGAATGGAGGGTGTCGGCCACGACGATAAGTACAGCGTTCGCTTCGCACCTCTTGGCAGCGACGAAGTCTTCAAGCACATGGAAATGGCGGGGCTGCCCTACAAGATTCTGGACGAGCGAAAGCAGATCAAGGCTGAGGGAGTCATTCCCGACGATGGGCGGCTACCGCGAATCAGCTTCGAGACGCCAGACGAGGCAACGCTGATCGTGGGTGAAGAAGTCTGGGGCTGGAGCCCCATTCCGACGATTCGTGCGGCACGGAGCAATGCAGATGCTTTCGAGCCTGAAAACGACGAAGGCGAAAGCGATGGCTCGAGCGATAGCTCGTCAGATATCGAAAACTCAAGATTCGCCAAATCGACGGGCAATTTCGGTCTCAATCATTTTCTTTCTGAGTCTGCGGTGGAGGCCCATTTGAAAGGGCAGGCGTAAGCGCTAAATCTGATCATGCCAAAGCTGATATCTGCAACTTACCACCCCAATATCGAAGTCGCCGAATTCATCTGTGAAGACGGCCGCCATTTGCTGCGCTCTGGCGGAACCTTGCCATGGCGAATCAACAATCCTGGAGATTTGACAGCCCGAATGGTAAATGGTGTGCCAGCCCCAAAGAAGGCAAAGGGCTACATCGGGTTTGCCACAACTCGATCGAACAGAACATTTCTGATCTTTCCCGACGAAGACTCAGGGCGAGAGGAGTTGAAAGCAAACCTGAAGCGGCTGCACGGCGAGCGAACCATCTCAGAGGCTATCCCCATCTATGCCCCGAAAAATGAAAACAATACAGAAAAATATACGAGCGATTTACTCAAGACGAGCGGCATTCCAGCCCACAGAAAAATAGGCGAATGCACCGATGCAGAGCTCGAAAAAATAACGAACGGCATTTCGGAGATCGAGGGATATCACGCCAATACCGAGACTCGAAAAGAAACCTGGGTTGTCGTAAGCAGAATCAACGCTACCAATGGCAGTCAACCTCTGCCTGATACGGAAATAATTTTGCAAAAAGGAGGCAAGGAAGAAAAGGCTAAATCTGATGAAACAGGGCGCTTCCCGCCCGTGATTCATCCTGCAGACAACTCAGCCGTGCATGTCAAGGTCATGGACCCGAAGACCAAGGAGCCAGTGATAGTTGGATCGATTCAAGGAAGCGCCGGCAAGGATTTCAATCTTTTGGCGAAATTCAGAAAGTGGAAGGGTGTTGCGGGTTCGGAGAAGATCAACAGCTCCACGGCAGGGAAGAAGAAGCCGATGAGCTATGTGGTTCAGCCTGGAGACAGCCTCTGGAAAATTGCAAAGCTATATCGCACCAGCGTTGATGCAATCAAGGATGGTAATGGCTTGAGCAGTGACAGGATTTATCCAGGCGAGGTATTGCTGATCAATGGAAGTGGCAAGGTAAAACCAAGCGATAAGTTGGCGACTCCACTAGTAACAACGGTGGAGACACCAATAGCCCCGGCAATCCCGCCAAAGCGCCCACGTCTTCCTCCGCCACCGGAAGCTCCAATTCTGTCCAGCATAGAGCCATCGGATTCAGAGCGGTCCAAAGAGGGAGCAGGCAAGGTGCTGGCGTTGATCAATCCAGTTTCTGGGCGTGCTCCTTGGATGGCCATTGCTATCGCAGAAGCGAAACTTAGATATGGCAAGCATGAAGAAGTATTGGAAGGCGAAATTGACTATCACGTCGAGATCGGGGATGGTTCAAAGTTTCTGACCAAAATGGCTTGGTGCGCTGCCTTTGTCAATTGGTGCCTGTTGAAGGCAGGGTATCCAATAGAAAACGTGGGTTTTCGAGATCGTCGAGCGACAATGGGGCGGGCACACGGATTTTATGAAATGGATGAAAAGGGAAAGATTCGAAATCCTTTGTTTGTTGAGTTGGATAGGCCAATATATGGTGCTATTTCGGTTGCTACGTATAGGGGTGGGCATGGATATCACGTTGGATTTGCGTATGGAAAGGCAGGAGAGGGAGATTTGATTTTATTGGGCGGAAATCAAGATGATCGAATTAAATTTTCGCCCTTCAATATGAGTTTGGTGCAAACGATGAAAGTGGCTAGTAAGGATGGGCGGGAAAAGGAGGTGGTTGTGAAGAATTCTGATTATTTGCGATACTTTGTTCCCGCTATTTATTATGAGAAGGCCAGAAAAGATCTTGAAAGCCCCGGGTTGGATGCGATGAATGTTGATGCGCTGAATAAGGTGATTGGCGTCCCTCCTGAGTCGAAAAAAAGAAAAACCAAAACTAAAACCAACTGAGGGTCTGAGGAAAATGAAAACTATTAGAGGTCGTGTTTTTGGAAGGTGCTTTGTTGCTGTTCTATTTTTTCTTTCTGCGAGCTCTTTCGCGGGATTTAGAGATGATCATTTTGTTGCTTGGGTCAGTCTTGGAGGGGGCGCTGATGATCAGGAGGTTTCAAGAAAAATTGACGAGTTTGCAAATAGTGATCGCATGAACTCGGTTTGTAGAATTAACTGGACAGGCAATGATTCGATCTTGTATCTAAATGCCCGTATTCCTGGTGTGACAAATGAGCTAATTAGGAAGGTATTTTTTATGCGAGATGCGCCATCATTTTTGAAATTGAGTCGCGCGCTGCGTTCATTCAGAGACCCTAAGGCCAATGTGCACGACGGGCTTGATGGAGTCATTTTTTATGACGGCGAAAAAACCTTTCGCATGATGAGTTTTACTGCCGGAGCAAGAGGGGTTAAGACCTATCCAATTGCACTGAAGACGTCTTCGAGTGCCGAAAATATTGAAGACGCATTTTGTAAACTCCTCCCTCCCATAACTCGCGCACCATAGAGGTCTCCATGAATTATTTGGACTCCCATAAATTTAGCCGCTTCATTGAAAGAAGTGGCAATGCGCTCTATTTGGAGTGAATGGAGCAATCCCAGGCAACTGTTTTGCAAAAAATGAAATATTCGGAGGAATCGCACCAGCCCGAGGCGGAGCTAGATCCGCCTACCCAAAAACCGCACCACGCCAAATCCGCTCACCTGCGGGCACGCTCGACACTTCAAAAATCCCGCTGGTGTCGAGTGGGCTGTGGCAAGTTGATTGCGGATGGGCCGCTCGGCTGGTGGCCGTGCTGCAGCGAGGCTTGCCTGGAAGCCTGGAATGCTCGCCCTCCCACAGTTCAGCTCTCGCGCATCGAGTGGCCTCCTCGCCAGCAAAGCCACGAATGAACAGACCGTAATGAGTTCGCAAGAAATCATCCTCAACCACGACCTCTGGCGCAAAGGCGCGGGTGGCGCTCCGGCCGCCTTGGCTGGGCAAACGGACGCCTCTGCCTATGTCGGTCTCGACCTCGATCTGGCCCGGTTCACCGATTCCGTGTTTGTTGGCAGCAGGTTCGTAGCCACGACTTTTCGCCAAGCGCAATGGACGGCCTGCCGGTTCACCGACTGTGTCTTCGATGCCTGCGATTTCAGCGGCATCTCCATCACCGGCTGCACTTTCGTCAACTGTGTCTTCGATCGCGCCGAATTCAGGCGAAGCACACTCAGCGGTAGTTGCTTGATGCAGTGCCGGTTGAACGGAGTCAACTTCGATCAGGGCCGGTGGTCCGAAGTCAAGCTGCTCGAATGCACCGGCACGCAGGTCAAGGCCCTTGGATTGCGAGGCGAGGGCATCGACTTCACGGGCAGCAACTTCGAGCACTTGCAGTTCGAGGACACGATCCTCAACAGCGCGGTGTGACGGGGCGTTCTTCGCATGATGCTGCGCAGCGCACGCACGGTTGCCATGGTCCCCGCACTCGTGACACCATGGCCGCATGCCCTACCAACTCCATTACTGGCCCACCATCCAGGGCCGCGGCGAATTCGTGCGGCTCGCGCTCGAGGCGGCTGGCGCCGACTATGTCGACGTGGCGCGGCTACCTGAAGCCAAGGGCGGAGGCGAGTCAGCCCTCGGCGAGCGGCTGGACGACCCCAACAGTGCGCGCCCCGCATTCGCACCGCCTTTTCTCGTCGATGGCGACATCGTGGTTGGGCAGACCGCCGCGATCCTGCTGTACCTGGGGCCTCGGCTCGGCCTGTCTGGCGTGGGCGAGTCCGACGGGCTGTGGACGCACCAGCTGCAGCTCACCATCGCCGACGTAGTGGCCGAGGCGCACGACACGCACCATCCGATCTCGGTTGGCGCTTACTACGAAGACCAGCGCGACGCAGCCGTACAGCGTGCACGGGCCTTTCGTGACGAGCGCATCCCGAAGTTCCTGAACTGGTTCGAGCGGGTGCTCCAGCGCAACCCCGCGGGCAGCCTGCACCTGGTGAGTGATGTACTGACCTATGCGGACCTGTCGCTGTTCCAGCTGGTGGACGGCCTGCACTACGCATTTCCGAAGGCCACGGCGAGAGCGCTGGCCGTAACGCCCGCGGTCGAGAAGCTGCATGCCAACGTCAGGCGCCGCCAGCGCGTGCATGACTACCTGCAGAGCCCGCGCCGCATTGCGTTCAACGAAGACGGCATCTTCAGGCGCTACGCCGAGCTGGACGCCTAGGCTTCTTCCGCGCCATTGCGAATGCGCAGCGCGGTCTCGTACAGCGTATTGCGCGCCGCGCCGCTGATCTCGGCAGCCAGCTTCACCGCGGTCTTCACGGGCAGCTCGGCCAGCAGCAGGCGCAGCACGCGTTCGCCTTCCGCGCCGCCGTCGCCGCTCACCGCCACGGGGTGCAGCACCAGCGCGAACTCGCCGCGCGTGCGGTCGCGGTCGGCGCTGAACCACTCGGGCAGGGCGCTGGCCGCGACGGTGGCGATTTCCTCGAACTGCTTGGTGAGCTCGCGGCCGACGGTGATGCGGCGCTCGCCCAGCATGGCCAGTGCACGCGCCAGGCTCTCGATGCGGTGGGGCGCTTCGAGCAGCACCACGGCGCGCGGCTCTTGCAACAGCGCCTGCACGGCGGTGTCGCGCTCGCCAGCCTTGCTCGGCAGAAAGCCGGCGAAGACGAAGGCGCTGCTACTGGCATTGCCGTCGCTGCCGCCATCGGCCACGAGGCCCGCCGCGCCGATCAGCGTGGTCACGCTGCTGGCGCCCGGCAGCGGCAGCACGCGCTGCCCGGCCGCGCGCACGGCTGCGGCCAGTCGCGCGCCGGGGTCGCTTACGCCGGGTGTGCCGGCGTCGCTGACATAGGCGATGCGCTCGCCCTGCGCGAGCCGCGCGACCACGGTCTGCGCGGCCTCGGCTTCGTTGTGCTGGTGCACCGCCAGCAGCCGCGCGCCGGGGCGGTCGATGCCGTAGGCGCGCAGCATGCTCTGCGTGTGGCGCGTGTCCTCGCAGGCGATGGCGTCCATCAGCTGGAGCACATGGAGCGCGCGCAGCGTGATGTCGGCCAGGTTGCCGATGGGCGTGGCGACCACGTAGAGCGTGCCCTGCGGATAATGCTGCGCACCCGCGGCGTCGTGCGCGGCCGCGAGGGCGGCGCCGAAAGAAGCAGGGGCGAGTGAAGCCAAGAGGTTTCTCCGTCGGAATGAACGAACAAAAAAGAAGATTGCAGGCAGGGAGCCATGAAGACCACCACAACGAAGCATCGGGGCGATGCGGCGGAAGACGCCGCGCTCGACTACCTGCGGGACGCCGGCCTGTTGCTGCTCGCGCGCAATTATCGGACGCCCGGGCGCGGCGGCGGCGAGATCGACCTGATCATGCGCGATCCGCGCGGCTCCTCAGGCGGCACGCTGGTGTTCGTCGAGGTCCGTCAGCGCAGCGCCGGCACGCACGGCGGCGCGGGCGGCAGCATCACAGGGATGAAGCAGCGGCGCATCGTGTTCGCCGCGCAGCACTACCTGAGCCGGCTGCGCGTGGTGCCGCCATGCCGTTTCGACGTGGTGCTGGTCGAGGAGAAAATCACCTGGCTTCAAGGCGCCTTCGATGCCGGCTGAAGTGCCCCGCATGGGGAACTGAAGCCCTGCCGAGGGCTCCACAACTCACACGTCTTGTTTCACAACCCCCAGTTATCATCCCGCCTCATGCTTGAGCAACGTATTCAGCAGCACTTCATCGATAGTGCCGACCTCAAATACCAGACCGGACCGGTCCTCAGCAAACCCATCTCTCAAGCGATGCAGGCCATCCTGGCCTGCGTGACCAGCGGCGGCAAGGTGCTGGCTTGCGGCGCTGGCGTGTCTGGTCTGCTGGCGGCCCAGTTCGCCGCGCAGTTCGTGGGCCGCTTCGAACGCGAGCGGCCCGAGCTCGGTGCCATCGCGCTGCCCGGCGACACCACCGACCCCGAGGCCGACAGCGCCAGTGCTGCGGACTCCGACCGCTTTGCCCGACAGGTGCGTGCGCTCGGCCAGGCCGGCGACGTGCTGCTCGCACTGAGCGCCAGCGGGCAGTCTGCGTCGGTGCTGGCTGCGGTGGCGGCCGCGCACGAGCGCGACATGACCGTGGTCGCGTTGCTGGGCAACGCCGTTTCGGGCGTGCCTTCGGCTCCGGGCGCGGGCAGCAGCGGCTCGGGCGGCGCCATTGGCCGCGCGCTGCGCGAAACCGACGTCCAGATCAGCGTGCCGCACGAGCGTGCGGCGCGCATCCACGAAATCCACCAGATCGCGCTGCATTGCCTGTGCGACGGCGTGGATGCCCAGTTACTCGGAGAACAGGAAGCTTCCTCATGACCATGACGACCATGAAGACGACATCGACCCAGCGTTTCGCCCTTGCCCTCACCTTGGGCGCCGCACTGGTTGCAGGCCTTTCCGCCTGCGTGCCGCTCGTCGTGGGCGGCGCGGCCGTGGTGGGCGTGGGCATGGTGGCCACCGACCGCCGCAGCTCGGGCGCGCAACTGGATGACCAGGGCATCGAACTGCGTGCCGCGGCCCGCGTGCGCGACATCGCCAACGACCAGATGTACGTGAGCGTCACCAGCTTCAACCGCCAGGTGCTGCTGACCGGCGCCGTGGGCAGCGATGCCGACCGCCGCCGCGTCGAGGACGAGGTGAGCCGCATCGTGAACGTGCGCTCGGTGGTGAACGAACTGACCATCGGCGCCTCGAGCACCTTCCAGGACCGCTCGAACGACCTCTACATCACCGGCAAGGTGAAGGCCTCGCTGCTCGATGCCAAGGACATCTTCGCCAATTCCTTCAAGGTGGTGGCCGAGCGCGGCACGGTCTACCTGATGGGCATCGCCACGCGGCGCGAAACCGACCGTGCTACCGAAATCACGCGCGGCATCTCGGGCGTGGTGAAGGTGGTGCGGGTGGTCGAGATCGTGAGCGAAGCGGACCTGGCAGCCAGCCAGGCGGCGAACCAGGCTGCGGCGCAGCGTGGCGGTACGGGCCCGGCGCCGGTGACGTCGGCCTCGCCGTCCACGCCTTCGTCGTCGTCTTCTTCTTCCACCTCGCGCGTGCCGCTGCCGCCGATGGAGCCGCTGCCTGCGTCGGGCTCTACGCCCACGCAGCCTTCGGGCAACGCGACGACCTCGCCGGTGCGCTGACAAACAGGCAGCAGCGTCGCAATGAAAAAAGCCCGCATCAGCGGGCTTTTTTCATTTGAGTCGAATGATGAGGCTCGACGTGTCCCAGCGTCGCCCGCCGGCCTGCTGAACGTCGGCATAGAACTGGTCGACCAGCGCCGTCACCGGCACGCGCGCGCCGTTGCGCTTGGCCTCGTCGAGCACCAGGCCCAGGTCCTTGCGCATCCAGTCGACCGCGAAGCCGTAGTCGAACTTGCCCTCGATCATGGTCTTGCCGCGGTTCTCCATCTGCCAGCTCTGGGCCGCGCCCTTGCTGATGACGCCCAGCACCGCCTCCATGTCGAGCCCGGCGCGCTGGCCGAAGGCGATGGCTTCAGACAGGCCCTGCACCAGGCCCGCGATGGCGATCTGGTTCACCATCTTCGCGAGCTGGCCGGCACCGCTTTCGCCCAGCAGCGTGACTGCGCGCGAGAACGCCATGGCCACGGGCTTGATGCGTTCGAACGCCGCCGCGTCGCCGCCGCACATCACGGTGAGCGCACCGTTCTGCGCGCCGGCCTGGCCGCCCGAGACCGGCGCGTCGATGAAGTACAGGCCCAGCGCCTGCGCGGCCTTGGAGAGTTCGCGCGCCACGTCGGCCGAGGCGGTCGTGTGGTCGACCAGCACCGCGCCCTTCTTCATGCCGGCGAAAGCTCCGTCGTCGCCCAGTACCACTGAGCGCAGGTCGTCGTCGTTGCCGACGCAGCAGAACACGATGTCGGCGCCGGCGGCCGCTTCGCGCGGGGTGGCGGCATGGCGCCCGGGCGGGCCGAACTCGGCGGCCCAGGCCTGTGCTTTGGCTGGTGTGCGGTTGTAGACCGTGACGCTGTGGGCGGCCTTGGCCAGGTGGCCTGCCATGGGGCCGCCCATGACGCCGAGGCCGAGGAAAGCCACTGTCTGCGCGGGGACGGATTCGTAGGTGCGGGTGTTGATGCTGCTCATGGGGCGACAGCTTAAAGCCATTCCGCGACAGGCGCGATGGCCTTAACATGTACGTGAACGTACAGGTTTGAGTAGAATGCCTCCACCATGACCGACCCGAGCCCCGCCAAGACCATCACCGTGCGCGATGCCGCGGCCCGGCTCGACGTGACGCCGCGCACGCTCAAGTACTACGAGGAGCTGGGCATCGTGGTGCCGGTGCGCAGCGAGGGTGGCTACCGCCTGTACGAGCAGGCAGACCTCGACAAGCTGGCGCGCGTGCTTCGCATGCGCTCGCTGGGTTTTTCGCTCACGGCCATCACCACGATGCTGCAGCAGCCGATGGAGGCGCCGGCCGAAGGCGGGCGCCCGCGGCTGTCGAATGCGTCACTAAAGACGCTGCGCGAAACGCTCACCGAGCAGCTGGGCACGCTCGATGCGCGCGTGGCGCAGGTCCGCCGCGAACTCAAGGAGGCGGCTTCGCTGCAGGTGCAACTGCGGCGCGACCTCGACTATGTGGAGCGTCGCCTGGCCGGCGAGCCGGTGGAAGAGGCGCTCGAACAGCGCCGCAAGGAACGGCCGGCGTCATGAACACTTCGGCTCTGGCGTGGCCTTCGCGCGGCAATGCCGCGGCCGCGCTGCTGCCCTGGGCCATCGGCCTCGTCACGGCCATCGACTATTTCGACAACGCGCTGTTCGCCTTCTTCGCCAGCTACATCGCCGGCGGCGTCAACGCCTCGCCCGACGAACTGGTGTGGGCTTCGAGCGCCTATGCGCTGGGCGCGGTGCTCGGCATCCTGCATCAGCATGCGTGGATCGAGCGGCTGGGTTACCGGCGCTACCTGGCCGTCTGCATGTTCGCCTTTGCCCTGGGCGGCGTGGGCGCGGCGCTGTGCGACAGCTCGATGCAGCTCACGCTCGCGCGCGCCGTGCAGGGCTACTTCGTCGGCCCGATGCTCGGCGCCTGCCGCATCCTGATCCAGATCGGTATTCCGCCCGCGCGTCGCGCCAAGGCGCTGAAGGCGTTCATGGTGCTGATCGTCTTCGGCGGCGCTCTGGCGCCCATCGCGGGCGCCTTTCTCGTGACCAACTTCGATTGGCGCTGGCTGTTCGCGAGCACCGCGCCGGTTGCGGCGCTGATCGGGCTGCTCGTGCTCTGGACGCTGCCCGACATCGGCGACGTCGAGCCGCACGAGCGCACCGAGCCGCACTACGTCGCCTACGTGGTGTTCGCACTCGCGCAGGCTGCGCTGCAGGTGGTGCTGACGCGCTCGCACTTCGAGCTGTTCACCGGATCGCCAGCACTGATCGGCCTCACCATCGCCGGCGTGGCGGGGCTCGCGTGGTTCGGCTGGCAGCAATGGCAACACCCCGCGCCGCTGGTGCGGCTGCATGCGCTGCGCAATGCATCGTTTCGCGTGGGGCTGGCGCTGTACGTCGTCTACTACTACCTCTCGACGGGCTTCAGCTACCTGCTGCCGCGGATGATGGAAGGCGGGCTCGGCTTCACCGTGGGAAACACCGGCTATTTCACGGGCGCGGCCTCGCTCGCGACCGGGCTGCTGGTGTTCGTCTACCTGAAGTACTCGGCGCGGCTGGCCCGCAAGAAATGGCTCATCGTCACGGGCTTCGGTATTGCGGCGCTGGCGGCGTGGTGGCTGTCGCGGGTCACGCCGCAGGCGGGGCGCGAGGCCTTGCTGGTGCCGCTGCTGTTGCGCGGGCTGCTGATGCTGTTCGTCGTGCTGCCGGTGGCGAACCTCACTTTCAAGCCATTCGCGGCAGAGGAGTTCGCGCACGGCTACCGGCTGAAGAACCTCGTGCGCCAGCTGGCGATTTCATTCGCGACCTCGAGCGTGATCGCGCTGCAGCAGCACCGGCTGGCGCTGCACGAGGTGCGGCTCGGCGAATCGGCCAATCCCGCGAACGCGAGCTTCATGCAGGCGCTGGATTCGTTGACCCGTGGGTTCGCGGCGGCGGGCCATGCTGCCGGCGAGGCGCATGCGATGGCGCTGGGCACGCTGTACCGCACGCTCGAACAGCAGGCCACGTTCATGGCCTCGCTGGACGGGTTCACCGCGATGGCGGTGGTTGCGCTGGCGGCGGGAATCTTCGCTGCGTGGCAGCGAACGATCGATTGACTGCCGCCTAAACGATAGCGAAGTGCTCGGTGCCGGCGGCCAGGTCAGTGCTGCGCGCACGCTGGCTGTTCAGCTTGATCTGCAGCCGCAGGTCGTTTGCCGAGTCCGCGTTGCGGATGGCATCTTCGAAGGTGATCGAGTGGCTTTCGAACAGGTCGAACAGCGCCTGGTCGAAGGTCTGCATGCCCAGGTTGCGGCTCTTGCGCATGATCTCCTTGATTTCACCGACCTCGCCCTTGAAGATCAGGTCGGAAATCAGCGGCGTGTTCAGCAGCACTTCAACCGCGGCCACACGGCCCTGGCCGTCTTCGGTTGGCACCAGCCGCTGCGAGACCAGCGAACGCAGGTTCAGCGACAGGTCCATCAGCAGTTGCGCGCGGCGCTCTTCGGGGAAGAAGTTGATGATCCGGTCCAGCGCCTGGTTGGCGCTGTTGGCGTGCAGCGTGGCCATGCACAGGTGGCCGGTTTCGGCGAAGGCCACCGCATGCTCCATGGTCTCGCGGTCGCGGATTTCGCCCATCAGGATCACGTCTGGCGCCTGGCGCAGCGTGTTCTTCAGCGCGGCTTCCCAGCTGTCGGTGTCGATGCCCACTTCGCGCTGCGTCACCACGCAGTTCTTGTGCGGGTGCACGAACTCGACCGGGTCTTCCACCGTCACGATGTGGCCGTACGAATTTTCGTTGCGCCAGTCGATCATCGCGGCCAGCGTGGTCGACTTGCCCGAGCCCGTGGCGCCCACCATGATGGTGAGGCCGCGCTTGGTCATCGACACGTCTTTCAGAATCTGCGGCATGCCCAGGCCGTCGATGGTCGGCAGCTTGGCGGGAATGGTCCGCAGCACCATGCCGACCTTGCCCTGCTGCACGAAGGCGTTCACGCGGAAGCGGCCGATGCCGGTCGGCGAGATCGCGAAGTTGCATTCCTTGGTGCGCTCGAACTCCGCCGTCTGGCGGTCGTTCATGATCGAGCGCGTGAGCGCCAGCGTGTGCGACGCGCCCAGTGCCTGCTGCGACACCTTGGTGACCTTGCCGTCGACCTTGATGGCCGGCGGAAAGTCGGCGGTGATGAACAAGTCGCTGCCGTTGCGGCTCACCATGAGCTTGAGCAGGTCGTTGATGAACTGGCTGGCTTGATCGCGTTCCATGATGTCTGTGCTCCTGGGGGCTGCTCTTCTTGAATCAGCCCGGGAAGTTTTCGGGGATCTTCGCCTTGCCGCGGGCTTCGGCTGCCGAGATGGTATTGCGGCGCACCAGCTCTGTCAGGTTCTGGTCGAGCGTCTGCATGCCCGAGCCCTGGCCGGTCTGGATGGTGGAGTACATCTGCGCAACCTTGGCCTCGCGGATCAGGTTGCGGATGGCGGGCGTGCCCAGCATGATCTCGTGCGCCGCCACGCGGCCCTGGCCGTCCTTGGTCTTGCACAGCGTCTGCGAGATCACGGCCTGCAGCGACTCCGACAGCATCGCGCGGATCATTTCCTTTTCCTCGCCCGGGAACACGTCGATGATCCGGTCGATGGTCTTGGCGGCCGACGAGGTGTGCAGCGTGCCGAACACCAGGTGGCCCGTTTCGGCCGCGGTCATTGCGAGGCGGATGGTTTCGAGGTCGCGCAACTCGCCCACCAGGATGGCGTCCGGGTCTTCGCGCAGGGCGGAGCGCAGCGCGTTCGAGAACGACAGCGTCATCGGGCCCACTTCGCGCTGGTTGATCAGGCACTTCTTCGACTCGTGCACGAACTCGATCGGGTCTTCCACCGTGAGGATGTGGCCGTACTCGTTTTCGTTGAGGTAGTTGACCATCGCAGCCAGCGTGGTCGACTTGCCCGAGCCCGTGGGGCCCGTCACCAGCACCAGTCCGCGCGGCTTGAGCGCGAGTTCGCCGAAAATCTTTGGCGCGTTCAGCTGCTCCAGCGTCAGGATCTTCGAGGGAATGGTCCGGAACACCGCGGCCGCGCCGCGCGCCTGGTTGAAGGCATTCACACGGAAGCGCGCAAGGCCGTCGATCTCGAACGAGAAGTCGACCTCCAGGAACTCTTCGTAGTGCTTGCGGTGCGTGTCGCTCATGATGTCGTACACCATGGCATGCACGCCCTTGTGATCGAGCGCGTCGACGTTGATGCGGCGCACGTCGCCGTTCACGCGGATCATGGGCGGCAGGCCTGCGGAAAGGTGCAGGTCGGAGGCTTTGTTCTTGACGCTGAACGCCAGCAATTGGGTGATGTCCACGGGGCTCCTCGGCTCGAGTTCGGTGACGTTTTGATACGATTTTGGACGATTATGACGATGATTGGCGACGACCTCCAGCAAGTAAACAGCCGGATCGCAAAGGCATGTGTAACGGCCGGCCGCGACCCGGGTGAGGTGCGGCTGCTGGCGGTGTCAAAGACCTTCGGGCCGGAGGCGGTGCGCGAGGCGCATGCGGCGGGCCAGTCGGCCTTCGGCGAGAACTACGTGCAGGAGGGTCTGGACAAGATCGAAGCCCTCGCCGATCTGCGCGCCACCCTCGAATGGCACTGCATCGGCCCTCTGCAAAGCAACAAGACGCGGCCCGTGGCCGAGCACTTCGACTGGGTCCACAGCATCGACCGGCTGAAGATTGCCGAGCGCCTGTCGGCCCAGCGGCCGACTCACCTGCCGCCGCTCAATGTATGCCTTCAGGTTAATGTGGACGGCGGCGCCAACAAGTCCGGCGTGCCGCCTGAAGAGGCACTGGCGCTGGCACGCGCTGTGGCGGCTTTGCCACAGCTGCGGCTGCGCGGGCTCATGGCGATCCCCGAACCGGCGGCGGACTTCGAGGCGCAGCGCGCGTTGTGCCTGCGCGCGCATGCGGTGTACCAGTCGATTCGCGACGCGGGCATCGAACTCGACACGCTGTCGCTCGGCATGAGCGCTGATCTTGAAGCGGCGATCAGCGCAGGCAGCACGATGGTGCGCGTCGGCACGGCGATCTTCGGTGGGCGGGCACGCAAGCCCGCCTGAGGTCAGCTGGCGCGCTCACACCCCCAGCGGGAGGCGCGCGCTGCTCTTCACTTCTTCCATCACCGCATAAGTCCGCGTCTCGCGCACGCCGGGCAATTGCCACAGCACGGTGCCCGCGAACTCACGATAGGCGGCCATGTCGGCCATGCGGGTCTTGAGCAAATAGTCGAAGCCGCCCGCCACCATGTGGCATTCCATGATCTCGTCGCGCACCTGCACGGCCGCCTTGAACTGGTCGAACACATTGGGTGTGGTGCGGTCGAGCAGCACCTCGACGAAGACGGTGAAGCCGCGGCCCAGCTTGTGCGGATCGAGGCGAGCCTCGTAGCCCAGGATGAAGCCGTCGCGCGTGAGCCGCTGCACCCGCGCCAGCACCGCGGTGGGTGAGAGCGCCACTGCCTCGGCCAGCTTGAGGTTGGTGATGCGGCCGTCCTCCTGAAGGATCTTCAGCAGCCGGAGATCGATGCGGTCCAGGTCGAGCATCAGAAGATTATCCGGCCCGAACGCTGATTGCTGGCGGAAGATGCGGCCTATGACCGCTGACCATAGGAGATAGAACCAAGGCGCTGGCGGTGGTCTACCCTGGCCTACCCAGGGCGCCGCCGTGCGCCGTCAGCTCTTTCGCGCGCTCTCAGCGAACCTGGGTCTGCGACTGTGCCGCCGCTTGCCGATTCTTGAGCTGGTCGACCAGTGCGCCGTAGGCGGGGCTCGCGCGCAGCTTGGTGTATTCGGCTGCCGCCTGGCGGTAGCCGGGCTTCGTCATATCGGCACCGGCTTCTCCGCTCTGCTGGGCCGCCAGGCCCGACTGGATCCACAGCCGCGTGTCGGCCGCCACCGCGGCGCGGGTGTTGGCCGAGACTGCGACCGCCTCTTGCTGATAGCCGCTGGTGTAGCCCTGCGTGGGGGCGGTCTTCAGCCACTGCACTGCGTCGGCGGTCACCGCTGAGCGCGTCGTCGACGAGGTCAGCGGCACGGGACGCGGATCGCCCTCGGCGTAGTTGCCGGCGAAGCTCGGCGCTGCGATCACGCCCAGCAGGGCGGCGAGGGTGGCGGTGCCGAGCAGTCGGGTGGCGGAAGCTTGCTTGTTCATTCGGGACTCCTTGAGGGTGGTTGGGTTGCCTTGGTTGGTGAAGCCAACTCTACGAAGCGCATCCGCGGGGTCGATAACCCGTAGATGACGTTTCTGTCAGGTACATCGGTGCGATGTGCCGCCCGGGGCTGCGAAACCAAACCTCTCTTGCATAACCGCCAGCGCGGCGCGCATAAGCCATGGCGCGACGCGCGGGAGAGGTCTATCGTTGCGGCCACCCGTTTAAACCAAGGGATCTCTCATGAGCGAAAAACTCTCCTTCGTCAATCCGACCGCGAACAGCCCGTGGGGCACCTATCTCTCGCAGGTCGACCGCGTCGTGCCGTACCTCGGCCCGCTGGCCCGCTGGGTCGAAACCTTGAAGCGCCCCAAGCGCGCGCTGATCGTCGACGTGCCGATCGAGATGGACGACGGCACCATCGCCCACTTCGAGGGCTACCGCGTGCAGCACAACATGAGCCGCGGCCCGGGCAAGGGCGGCGTGCGCTTCCACCCCGACGTCACGCTCGAAGAAGTGATGGCCCTGTCGGCCTGGATGACCATCAAGACCGCGGCAGTCAACCTGCCGTACGGCGGCGCCAAGGGCGGCATCCGCGTCGACCCGAAGAAGCTGTCGCTGCAGGAGCTGGAAAAGATCACCCGCCGTTACACCAGCGAGATCGGCATCATCATCGGCCCGCACACCGACATCCCCGCGCCCGACGTCAACACCAACGGCCAGATCATGGCGTGGATGATGGACACCTACTCGATGAACGTCGGCGGCACCGCCACCGGCGTCGTTACCGGCAAGCCGCTGCACCTGGGCGGCTCGCTGGGCCGCGTCAAGGCTACGGGCCGCGGCGTGTTCGTCACCGGCCGTGAAGCCGCTCGCCGCCTGGGCATGGACCTGCGCGGTGCGCGCATCGCCGTGCAGGGCTTCGGCAACGTGGGCTCGGTCGCGGCTGAACTGTTCGCGGAAGCCGGCGCCAAGATCGTCGCGGTGCAGGACCACACCGGCACCATCGTCAACACCAACGGCCTCGACCTGGCCAAGCTGATCCCGGTGGCCAACAAAGACGGCGTGGTCGCCTTCAAGGCCGGCGGCGACATCGTGCCGAACGAAGACTTCTGGAACGTCGCCTGCGACATCCTGATCCCGGCCGCACTCGAAGGCCAGATCACCGCCGAGCGCGCACAGAAGACCACCGCCAAGCTGGTGCTCGAAGGCGCCAACGGCCCCACGGTGCCGACCGCCGACGACATCCTCGCCGAGCGCGGCGTGCTGGTCGTGCCCGACGTGATCTGCAACGCCGGCGGCGTGACCGTGAGCTACTTCGAATGGGTGCAGGACTTCTCGTCCTTCTTCTGGGACGAAGACGAGATCAACGTGCGCCTCGACCGCATCATGATGAACGCGCTCAACCAGATCTGGGACACGGCGGACAAGCACAAGATCACGCTGCGCACGGCGACGTATGCAGTGGCTTGCGAGCGCATCCTGATGGCTCGTCAAGAACGCGGCCTGTACCCCTGATGATTTCTTGACGCTCGGGGACGGTA
This sequence comes from Variovorax sp. YR266, assembly GCF_900107295.1. Classification (NCBI taxonomy): domain Bacteria; kingdom Pseudomonadati; phylum Pseudomonadota; class Betaproteobacteria; order Burkholderiales; family Comamonadaceae; genus Variovorax; species Variovorax sp. YR266. Next base: position 72,293 of record NZ_FNPM01000012.1, on the reverse strand, counting down.
CGCTCGGGGGATGAGCACCATCCCCGCGCAGAAACTTCCTCCTCTCCCAGCGGACAGCGTCGCCCGCCTGCAGGCCCTGATGGCCGGCGGGCAGCGCAAGCTGCTGGGGCTGGTCGGCGCACCCGGTGCGGGCAAGTCCACGCTCGCGGCGGCGCTGCTCCAGTCGGTGGGTGCAGATCGCGCCCAGGTCGTCCCCATGGACGGCTTCCACCTCGCCAACGTCGAGCTGCAACGGCTCGGCCGCTCCGGCCGCAAGGGCGCGCCCGACACCTTCGACAGCGCCGGCTATGTCGTGCTGCTGCAGCGCCTGCGCGAGCAGCGGCCCGATGGCGACATCGTCTACGCCCCCGAATTCCGCCGCGAGATCGAGGAGCCGATTGCCGGCGCCATTGCGGTGCTGCCGACGACTCAACTCGTCATCAGCGAAGGCAACTACCTGCTGCACGACGTCGGCCCGTGGGCTGGAGCGGCGGCGATGTTCGACGAGGTCTGGTACGTGGACATCGACGATGCGGTGCGTGAGGAGCGCCTGGTGCGGCGCCACCAGCAGTTCGGCCGCAGCGCCGAGGAGGCGCGCGCCTGGGTGGCGAGCACCGACGCGCCCAATGCACGGCTGATCGCGGCGACGCGGGTGCGCGCGCATCACGTGCTGCCCTGGTCCTGAAAATCTCGCGCGGCAGGGAACGCTGGCGCGCGGGCGCGCTCGAAGCCTTGCCGGCAAGGCGCCGGTTAGCATTCGCCGCTCCATGCCGTCCATGCACCTCACTTCTTTCCCAGTTGTTCGCGCCCGGGTTCTCGTACTCGGCCTGCTGTCCGCCCTTGTACTTGCCGGCTGCGGCAGCACATCGCGCCGCGTGAATTACGAGCCCGAAGCCTTCGGCTCGACCACCACCCATACCCGAGATTACGAGGCCACCGAGGCCCAGACCTGCGAGGCCGCGCGTCGCGCGCTGCTGAGCCAGGGCTACATGATCACGGCGGCCAACGCCGATCTCGTGACCGGGCGCAAGAGCTTCCAGCCGGCGGCCGAGGTGCATGTCGAGGTCGAGTTCCGCGTGGTCTGCGCGCGCGAGAGCACAAGAAGCGGCAAGGCCAGCAAGAGCACCGTGGCTTTTGCGACCGCGCTGCAGGACCGCTACGGCATCAAGAAGGTGAACAACTCGGCCAGCCTCGGGGTGGGCGCGATCGGCTCGCTCTCGCTGCCGTTCTCGGGCAGCGACGACGCGATGGTGAAGGTCGCGAGCGAAACGCTGACCGACGAGCGCTTCTACGACCGCTTCTTCGCGCTGCTCGACCGTTTCCTCGAAGGCCCCGAAGGGGAGGGAGAAGCCGGGACGCCCGCGGAAACAACACCGGTCGCCTCGCCGCCTGCTCCCGCCGCTGCCCAGCCCGCCGTCACCTATCCGGTGAACTCGTCGCCGAACCGGGGCTGACGCCGGGCTCCAAAGTACCAAGATTCGTCTTACAATCTGGGCATGGCTTCCACCATCCCGGATTCGGCGCAATGCGCCTCGCGCCTTCGCACCTCGGTGTCGCAGCTGACGCGCCAGTTGCGCAGCGGCAGCGCCGCGCCTGATGGCCCCAGCGTGGCCAAGCTCAGCGTGCTCGGCCAACTGCATCGGCATGGGCCGTGCACGCCCACCACGCTGGCAGGGCTCGAACGCGTCAAGCTCCAGTCGCTGACCCGGCTGCTGGCCGAGCTGGAGGCCGAAGGCTGGATCGGCCGCACGCCGCACCCGACAGATGGGCGCCAATGGCTGCTGTCTCTCACGGCCGAGGGCATACGCCGTCTGAAGGCGCTCATGCGTTCGCGCGAGGCGGCATTGGCCGAAGCGATCAGCGCCACGCTCGATGCCGATCAGCGCGCCTTGCTGCTGCAGGCCTGCGGGCTGATCGACGGCATCGCCGCCGCGCTGGAAAGCAGCGATCCACCGGCGCCAGGGGCATGAACGGCGCCCCGGCACTGCAACGCCTGACTGGCCCCTGGCGCCACGGCCGCTGGCGCCCCGGCGTACAACTGGCAGCGGCGGTGGCCATCGCCTGGGGCGTCGCCACCGCGTTGCACCTGCCCGAAAGTTTCTGGGCGGTGATGAGCGTGCTGATCGTCATGCGCCCGAGCGCCGGCTCCACGCTCGATGCCGGATGGAACCGTGTGTGCGGCACGGCCGCCGGCGCGCTGTGCGGCCTGGCCGGCGTCTATCTGCAGCACCATGGCGCGCCGATGCTGGCGACCACGCTTGCCGTCGTCATGTTGCTGGCGTTTGCCAGCGCGGCCGCGCCGGGCTTGCGCAGCGCACCGGTGGCCGCGTTGATCATCCTGTCGGCCGGCGGTATTCCCGGCCATTCGGCGCTGCAGGTTGCGCTGCTGCGCATGGCGCAGATCGGCATCGGCGTGGGAGTGGCGCTGGCGGTTTCGACGCTCGTGTCCGAATACCACGCGGGCGCGCGTTTCGACGAGGGCTGCGCCGCGTTGCTGCACGGCATCGCGAAACGCATGGCCGCTGCGCGAAGGCCTGCCGGTGCCGAGGCGGAGCGCATTCACGCGGGCACGCGCGCGTCGCTGGGCCGGCTGGCCGTGCTGGCCGGCGGCGCTGACCTGGAGGCGCGGTGGTGGCGCCGCGGCACCGCCGGGGGGCACAGCGCCTATCGCGACAAGGCCCGGCTGGCGGCGCGCATCTTCCAGGACGCCGTGGTGCTGGATCGCGTGTTCCGGCAGATGCAGGGCGCGCAGGCCGACGCCGCATGGCGCGAAGCGGCGCAGGCTGCCGGTGCCGCAGTCGCCGGCATGGCCGATGCGCTCGCGGGCAAGGGCGCGCCACCGGACCTCGACGGGCTCGACCGCTGCGCGCAGGCGTCGCAAGGCCCCCTGTCGAATGCACTCCTGGCCGCACCCCTGAGCCTGCTCCTGGACGACCTGCGCAACCTGCAGAGTGCTCTTGTTCGCCCACTGCCGGAGCAGCCCACCCACTAGAATCTTCCGAAAATCAATCGTTTCGGAGAGGGACGGGCATGGAAGATCAGTCGCAGGACGCGCGCTACGCGCCTCCGCAATCCCATGTGGAGGACGTGCTGCAGCCGGGCCAGACGCAGCCCGGCGAGCTCGCAACGCGCGGCACGCGCTTCCTCGCCGCGATGCTCGACGCCGGCATCTCCATCGCCGTGATATGGCTCCTGGCGAAGTTCACGCCCATCAACCTCTGGGAGGACGACGGCCTCGGACTCTGGGAGCCACGCATCTCCAGCGCGGCCTCCGGCATCGTTCTCTACCTCGTTCTGCACGGCTACCTGCTGGCCACTCGCGGCCAGACCATCGGCAAGGCGCTGTTCAAGATCCGCATTGCCCGGCCCGACGGTTCGCGGGCGCAGATCGGACGCATCCTGGCCCTGCGCGACGGCCCGGCGTTCTTCACGACCATCTGGCCGCTGCTCGGGCCGATCTACGTGCTGATCGACAGCCTCTTCATCTTCCGTGCGTCGCGCCGCTGCCTGCACGACCAGATCGCCGACACCGTCGTGTTGCAGGCCTGAGCGAGCGCTTCGCCAGTGCGCCTCGACACGCTCTACACCGCCGAGACCCCGGAAGGCATCGCGCTCTCGCTGCGCCCGGCCGGCCTGGTCGCGCGCGGGCTGGCGTATCTCATCGACTTCGCGATCCGGCTCGGCATCTTCACTGCGATCTCCATTGCCGTCGGCATGATGGGCAAGATGGGCTTCGGCATCCTGCTCATCAGCTACTTCTGCCTCGAGTGGCTCTACCCCGTGATCTTCGAACTCACGCGCGCGGCGGCCACGCCCGGCAAGCGCGTGATGGGGCTGCGCGTGGTGATGGACTCGGGCCTGCCCGTGACGCCTGCCGCCGCGCTCACCCGCAACCTGCTGCGCGCGGCCGACTTCGTGCCGGCCTTCTACGGCGCGGGCATCGTGTCGATGCTGTGGCGGCGCGACAGCAAGCGGCTGGGTGACCTGGCCGCCGGCACGCTGGTGGTGTTCAGCGACCACGTGAGCCTGCACGGCGAGGTGCCCGCGGCCGAACCGCAGGCCCCCGCACGGCCGCTGTCGGCGCGCGAGCAGATGGCCATCGTCTCGTGGGCCGGTCGCGCGACGCGCCTGACCCCCGAGCGCTTCGACGAACTCGCCCGCGTCGCCGAACCGGTGCTGGGCCCCGACACTTCCGGCGCCTCCGCGTCGCAACGCCTGCTGGGCGTGGCGCAGTGGGTGCTGGGCCGCCGCGCCGGCGCCGATGCGCGAGGAGGCGGGCGATGACGCCACTCGATTTCGAAGCAGCCTACGCGCCGCTGTGGACCGAACTCGAAGCCGTCATCCGCGTGGCCGAGACCAAGCGCAAGTTCGACGGCGCGCGGCTCGCCACGCTGTACCGCCGCGTGTGCGAGCACCTGGCGCTGGCGCAGGCACGCGCCTACCCCATTCACCTCACGCAGCGGCTCGAAAGCCTGACCCAGAGCGCGCACCGGCTGATCTACCGGCAGCACGACTACGGCCTGGCGCGCTTCGCCCGGCTGGCGCTGGTCGACTTTCCCGAGGCGGTGCGGGCGCATCGCGTCTACCTGCTGGTGTCCGCGCTGATGTTCTTGCTGCCCCTGTTGGCGGCGGGCTGGGCGGCCTACCGCGACCCGGGCTTCATCCTGCACCTGCTCGACGCCAGCGCCGTGCAGCAGTTCGATTCCATGTACAGCGACAGTGCCGAGTCGCTGGGCCGCACGCGCAGCGCGGGCGACGACTGGCAGATGTTCGGCTTCTACATCATGCACAACATCGGCATCGGCTTTCGCTGCTTCGCGGCCGGCATATTCGCCGGCGTGGGCAGTGCCGCGGTGGTGGTGTTCAACGGCGTGCAGATCGGCGCGGTCGGCGGCTACCTGATCGCGGCGGGGCATGCGGAGAACTTCTGTTCCTTCGTCATCACGCACTCGGCATTCGAGCTCACGGCCATCGTGCTGGCTGGCGCGGCCGGCCTGCGGCTCGGCTATGCGTGGGTTGCGCCCGGCCGCTACACGCGGCTCGAATCGCTGCGGCTGGCCGCGCGGCATGCCGTGGTGATCGTCTACGGCGTCATCGGGCTGCTGCTGATCGCCGCCGCGATCGAGGCCTTCTGGTCGTCGGCGCGCTGGATCGCGCCGGCCGTGAAGTACGGCGTGGGCGGCGCCTGCTGGGTGCTGGTGCTGGCGTACCTGGGCTGGCAGGGCCGGCCGCGCGCCGCTGCTGCTACTGCAAAGGCTGAAGACCGTGCAGGTTGACGGCCTCGCCATCGCGCTGCGGCCACGGCCCATGGCCGAGGCCGCGGATCTGGGCGCCCAGCTGGTGCGCAGCCATGCTCGCTCGGTGTGGCGCACCTTCCTGCCGGTGTACATCGTGACCGTGCTGCTGGTGCTCTGCACGGTCGAGATCGCCGGCTGGCTGCCCAGCCTGCTGATCTTCTGGCTCAAGCCCTGGTTCGACCGCAGCCTGCTGTTCGTTCATTCGCGCGCGGTGTTCGGGCAGGAGACGCGCTGGGCCGACCTCTGGCAAAACCGCCGCGCGGTGTGGGGCGGGCAATTGCTGCGCACGCTGCTGTGGCGGCGGTTTTCGCCCTGGCGTTCGTTCACCCAGGCAATCGACCAGCTCGAAGGCCAGCGCGGCAGCGCACGGCGCAAGCGGCGCACGCAGTTGCTGCGCGGACGGCGCGGCGCGGCTACGGGCATGCAGATGGTGTTCGCCAACGTGGAGATGGCGCTCGACATCTGCCTGCTGTCGCTGCTGTTCTGGTTTGCGCCGGAGGGCAGCGCGAAGGATCTGTTCGGTTGGCTCACGCAGTCGGACGTTCCGCTGCAGAGCCTGCTGACGGCGGGGGCCTATGCGCTCGTCGTCGGCGTGCTGGAGCCGTTCTACGTGGCGGCCGGTTTTGCGATGTACCTCAACCGCCGGGTAGAGCTTGAAGCGTGGGACATCGAGCAGGAGTTCCGCCGTGGGTTCCGCTGACACCTCCAGGCTTCGCGCACTTCGTATCGCGGCGGCTGTGTTGGCCGTGTGCGCCATCGTCGCGATGACGCCGCCGGCAGTCGCCGCCGAGGCCCCGACCCGCGAACAGGTGAAGACCGCAGTCGACAAGGTGCGCGCCGATCCGAACATGCCCGGCACCAAGACCGAAAGAAAGCTGCGCTTCAAGGAACGCGACGACGAAGAGGAAGACGAACCCGAGAAGAAGACCGACAGCCTCGACTGGCTGCGCGATTTCATCAGGTCGGTGGCCGAGGGCGCGCGCTGGCTCATCTGGGGGCTGGGCGCGCTGGCGCTGGCCTGGCTGGTGGTTCGCCTGCGCCGCTGGATGCAGGTGCGTGCCGGCGGTGCCCGGCCCGGCAAGGGGCTGCTGCCCAGCCATGTCGGCAGCCTCGACATCCGGCCCGAAAGCCTGCCCGACGACATCGGCAATGCCGCGGCCGCACTCTGGCAGCGCGGCCAGCACCGGCCCGCACTGTCGCTGCTGTACCGCGGTGCACTGTCGCGCCTCGTGCACGCGCACGGGGTGCCGGTGCGAGCCGCGAGCACCGAGGGCGAATGCATGCTGCTCTCCGCGACCCGGCTGACGCCCGATGCGCAGGCCTTCTTCGTGCGACTGGTCGGTGTCTGGCAGCTGGGGGCGTACGGCGGTCGGCTGCCTTCCACCGCGCAGGTGCTGGCGGTCTGCGGCGAGTTCGATCGGCATCTTTCCGCCGCCGCGCCAGCCGTCACCGATCTGAAGGGCGCCGTCGCATGAACGCCTGGCTGATTCGCATCGGCTCGGTGCTCGTGCTGGCGGCAATCGGCTTCTGGCTGGTCTCCGCCACCGAATGGGCCGACACCGAAATACCAACGCCCGCGAGCGGCGAGGCCAAGAAGAATTCGTTCTACGGCGCGCAGGTGATGCTGCGCGAGCTCGGCGTCCAGGTGGTCAAGCACGACAGCCTCGACACCATGCCCCCCGCGCAAGCACGGCTGGTGCTCGCCTCCAGCCACTGGGACATGTTCCCCGAGCGCGAACAGCGCCTGCGCCAATGGGTCGAGCAGGGCGGGCACCTCGTGATGCCCAGCCACCTCGTCAACAGCGACCTGCTTGAAGGCTGGATCCCGCTGGTCCGCGAAAAGCCGCCCGCCGGGGACGAGAAGAAAGAGTCGAAAGAGTCATCCGGACCCAGGAAGCGACTGCCCAAGTCGCAATTTGCCGAACCCGCCAAGGACGCGGATTGCCATGCGGTGACCGAGCCCGAAACCGTGCCCGCGAGCTTCACAGGTGGCCGCAGCTTCCGCATCTGTACCTGGTGGTCGCCAGCGCGCTACCGGCCCGCCGACAAGCAGCCGCCGCCCCTGTGGACCGTGCTCGGCGCGAAAGGCACCGAAGCGATCCGCGTGCAGGTCGGCCGCGGCACCGTCACCGTGATGCCCTGGGGCCTGTGGCACAACGCGAGCCTGACGCGCGGCGACAACGCGCTGTTCGCCGTTGCCGCGGTGCAGGCGCGCAGCGGCGCCGAAGTCTGGTTCGTTGCCGAGGAAACGCGCGAACCCTTCCTGCGCTGGATCTGGAACAAGGGCTGGGCGGCCCTGCTCGTGGGCCTGCTGGCGCTGGCTGTTGCGCTTTGGCGAGCGGCCGTGCGCTTCGGGCCGCTGGCGCCCTCGGCCGGCACGCATCGGCGTTCCATGGCCGAGCAGGTGCGCGGCACCGCCGGCTTCCTGCACATGCACGGCGCCGACGCGCTGCACGCCGCGCAGCTGCGCGCGCTGAACGAATCCGCCGGCCGCCAGCTGCGCGGCTATGCGCGCCGCGATGCCGCCGCGCGCGCCGCCGCCATCGCGCAGGCCACCGGGCTGGAGGCGGCCATGCTCGTTCGGGCGATGGGCGAGCGGGCTCGCCATGCCGGCGCCATGTCGGTCGACCTGGAGGTGCTGGAAACCGCGCGCCGGCGGCTCGACGCCCACGGGCCGTTCATGCCTTCACCTTCTTCTTCAACCACATCCTGAACCGAGAGACGCTCATGCAAGCCATCCAACCCGAAGAACTGACGCGTGCGGCCCAGTGGCTGCAGACGCTGCGCGCCGAGGTCGGCCAGGCCGTGGTCGGCCAGCTCGAGGCGGTCGACCAGACGCTGATTGCGCTGGTTGCTTCGGGCCACGTGCTGATCGAAGGCGTGCCGGGGCTCGGCAAGACCCTGCTTGCCCGGGCGCTGGCGCAGGCCATGACGCTGCGCTATGCGCGCGTGCAGTTCACCCCCGACCTGATGCCCTCGGACATCACGGGCCACGCGGTGCTCGACCTCGCCGCGCGCGGCGAGAGCAGCCTCGGCACGCTACGCGTGCACCAGGGCCCGGTGTTCACCAACCTCCTGTTGGCCGACGAAATCAACCGCGCGCCGGCCAAGACCCAGAGCGCGCTGCTCGAAGTCATGCAGGAGTACCAGGTCACGCTCGAAGGCACGGCCATGCCGCTGCCGCGCCCGTTCATGGTGATGGCCACGCAGAACCCGATCGACACCGAAGGCACCTACCCGCTTCCGGAGGCACAGCTCGACCGCTTCCTGCTGAAGATCGACATCGGCTTTCCGAGCCACAGCGAAGAGAACGCCATCGTGCAGCTGACCACGCGCCAGCGTGCCGGCAACCAGTTTCCGCTCGAGGCCGTGCGCCCCTGCCTCGACGAGGCGCAGGTGCTCGAACTGCAGCGGCTGGCCTGCCTGGTGCAGGCCGACGAACGCGTGATCGACTACGCGGTGCGCATCGCGCGCGCCACGCGCGACTGGCCGGGCCTCTCGTCCGGCGCCGGGCCGCGCGGCACCATGGCCTTGGTGCGCGCCGCCCGCGCCGCCGCGCTGATGGCCGGGCGCGACTTCATCACGCCCGACGACGTGGCGCGCCAGGCGCTGCCCGCACTGCGGCACCGCGTGATGATCTCGCCCGACGCGCAGCTCGAAGGCCTGGGCGTCGACACCCTGCTGCGCGCCGCCCGCGACAGCGTAGAGGCACCAAGGCTCTAGGCCCGCGGATGCGCGCTGCTGTTCCGATCCCCGCGCGTGCGGCCGTGCTGGCGCTGGCCGGCCTGACCGTGGCCGCGTCCGTGGCGCTGCTGCTGGGCATGCCGGTGGGCTACGTCGCCATCGCGGCGGGCGTGCTGCTTGCGCTGGGGCTCGTGCTGGCGGGCGTCGATCTCTGGCAGAGCCTGCGCCTGTGGCGCGCCGCGCCGCTGCGCATCGAGCGCAACCTGCCCGGCGCCTTCTCGCTCGGCGTGCCCACGGTGCTCACGCTCACGCTGGTGAACGAAGGCGCGCAGGCCTGGCAGGTGTCGGTGTTCGACGAGCTCGACGCCCACTTCACCTTCGAGGGCCTGCCGCAGACCGTCGCCGTGCCGGCACTCTCACAGGTCGCGCTGCGCTACACCGCTACCGCAACGCAGCGCGGCGTGGCGCAATTCGGCGCCACCCAGCTGCGCTGGCGCACCCGCTTCGGCTGCTTCGACATGCGGCAGACGCTGGGCGAGCCGCGTCGGCTGCGCGTGTACCCCAACTTCGCCGCGCTGGCGCGCTACGCGTGGCTGTCGGGCGACCGGCGGCTGGCGCAGATCGGCATCAAGACCTATGCGCAGCGCGGGCTCGGCACCGACTTTCGTCAACTTTCTGACTACAAGACCGGCGACTCGCTGCGCCACATCGACTGGAAAGCCACGCAGCGCCAGCGCCGGCCGATCGTGCGCGAGTTCCAGGACGACCGCGACCAGTGCGTGCTGTTCCTGCTCGACTGCGGCCGCCGCATGCGCGCCGACGAGGGCGCGCTGGCGCTGAAGGCCAACAGCCACTTCGATGAGGCGCTCAATGCGCTGATGCTGTTGAGCTACGTGGCGCTGAAGGAAGGCGACGAGGTCGGCGCCATGACTTTCGGCTGCCCTGCCGAAGAGCGGCGCGACTTCGCCCCGCGCAAGGGCACCGCCACCCTCAACGCGCTGATGAACCGGCTGCACGACATCCAGCCCGGCGCCACCCATTCGGACTACCTGCTGGCCGCGCAGGAAATGCTGCGCGTGCAGAAACGGCGCGCGCTGGTCATCGTGCTGACCAACTTCCGCGACGAGGACGCGGCCGAGCTGCGCCCCGCGATCAAGCTGCTGCGCCGCAAGCACCTCGTGCTGGTCGCGAGCCTGCGCGAGCGGGTGCTCGGGCGCATCGCCAGCCAGCCGCTGGTGCATGCGCGCGACGCCGTCGATGTTGCGGCGGCGCATCTGTTCGAGCAGTCGCGCCGCGATGCTTTTGCGCGGGTGGTCGGCAACGATCCGCTCTCGGTAGACGTGGAGCCGGCCGACCTCGCGGTGGCGTTGGTGAACCGCTATCACGCCGTCAAAAGGGCTGGTCTTTTGTAAAGGTCTTTGCCCAAAATGTGAACTTCACAGCAGAGGAGAGAGAAAAGCACATGACCGAGATGACCAATCCCTATGCCGCGCCCCGCGCCACGGTAGCCGATGTGTACGAAGGCGATGCGGGCGTCCAGCCCGTGAAGCTGTGGTCCGCCAAGGGCCGCATCGGGCGGGCGCGCTTCCTGGCGTACACGATGTTTTCGTACATCATCTTCATCGTCGCGGCCACCTTGCTGGGTTTCATTCTCGGCATCGCCGGCCTCGGGCGTTCCGAGGGGCTGATCGTGGCGCTGACCTTCCTGCTCGCGATTCCGTATTTCGTCTTCTACGTGCTTACGGGCATCCAGCGCTCGCACGACATGGACTGGTCGGGCTGGATGCTGTTCCTGGCGCTGATCCCGCTGGTCGCGCTGATCTGGATCTTCAAGTCGGGCACCAAGGGCAGCAATCGCTTCGGCGCGCCGCCGCCGCCCAACACCACTGGCGTGCTGATCGGTGCCTGGCTGCTGCCCGTCATCGTGGGACTCGGCATCGTCGCGGCCATCGCGCTGCCGGCCTACCAGGGCTACGTGACGCGGGCCAAGGCCGCGCAGGTCGAGCGCCCCTGACCTGAAGAACTCCTAGCGCACCAGCGTCGACTTGCCGAAGAGGCTCTCGATGAGTTCGACGGCCACTTCCGCCGTCTGGTTGCGCACATCGAGCGCCGGGTTCAGCTCCACCACGTCGAGCGAGCCCAGCCGCCCGGTGTCCGCGATCATTTCCATGCACAGCTGCATCTCGCGATAGGTCGGCCCGCCGCGCACGCCGGTGCCCACGCCGGGCGCGTCCGCCGGGTCGAGGCAGTCGAGGTCGAAGCTCACGTGCAGGTGCGTGTCTTCGTCCACGTCCTGCAGTGCCTCTGTCATGGTCGTGCGCATGCCGTGCTCGTCGATGTGGCGCATGTCGAACACGCTCAGGCCCAGCGTGCGAATGGCTTCCTTCTCGTCGCCGTCCACGCTGCGGATGCCGATGAAGCGGATGGCGTCGTGCTGCAGCGCCGCGCGCTCGCCGCTCCAGCCCGTGAGCACGGCCGGCCCGTGGCCCAGCAGGCATGACACCGGCATGCCGTGCAGGTTGCCGCTGGGACTCGTGGTCTCGGTGTTGACGTCGGAGTGCGCGTCGAGCCACAGCACGCGCAGCTTCTTGCCGCGCTTGCGCGCATGCCACGCCACCGCGCTGATCGAACCGATGGCCAGGCAGTGGTCGCCGCCCAGCATCACCGGCACGTTGCTGGCACCCAGCGCGGTGTCGACGGCCGCGTAGACCGAGCGGTTCCAGGCGATCACTTCGTCGAGGTGGCGCAACCCGTTGGTCGGCGGCGCCCAGGGCGTGGCCGGGCCCGCGAGGTTGCCGCGGTCGATGACTGTGTAGCCCTGCCGCGCCAGTGCCTCGGGCAGGCCCGCAACGCGCAGCGCGTCGGGCCCCATGCCGGCGCCGCGCACGCTGGCGCCGATGTCGGTCGGCGCGCCGATCAGTTCGAGGGTGACGGGGGTGCTGCTGACGTTGCTCATCACGGCTTCTCCAGGTGTTGCCACAGGTACGCGTAGCCCAGTGCGTCCATGAAAGCGGATTCCTTGTTGTCCGTTGCAGCGCTGTGGCCGCCTTCCAGGTTCTCGTAGAAGCTGCTGTCGTACCCCAGCGCCACCATCTTTGCGTGCATCTTGCGCGCATGCACCGGGCCCACGCGGTCGTCGCGCGTGGAGGTGGTGAAGAGGGCGGGCGGGTATGCCTGGCCCGGCTTCGCGTTCTCGTAGGGCGAGAAGGTCTGGATGAATTCCCACTCGTCGGGCTGGTCGGGGTCGCCGTATTCCGCGATCCACGAGGCGCCCGCCGACAGGTGCGTGTAGCGCCGCATGTCGAGCAGCGCCACCTCGCTCACGACGGCGCCGTAGAGCTTCGGGTACAGCGTGAGCATGTTGCCCATCAGCAGGCCGCCGTTGCTGCCGCCCATCGCGCCCAGGTGCCCGGGCGAAGTGATCTTTCGGGCGAACAGGTCTTCGGACACGGCCGCGAAGTCTTCGCAGGTACGCAGCCGGTTCTCTTGCAGTGCGGCCTGGTGCCAGCGCGGGCCGTACTCGCCGCCGCCGCGGATGTTGGCGATGACGTACACGCCGCCCTTGTCGAGCCAGGCACGGCCGATGCTGCCGCTGTAGCTCGGCTGCAATGAAATCTCGAAGCCGCCATACGCGTACTGCAGCGTGGGGTTCTTGCCGTTGGCCTGCAGGTCTTTGGCGGCGATCTCGAAGTAGGGCACGCGCGTGCCGTCTTTCGAGGTGGTGAAATGCTGGCTCACGCGATAGCGCGAGGCGTCGAAGAAGGCGGGGCTGTCCTTCAGCACCTCGGGCTCGCCCTGGCCGATGGTGCCAATGTAGAGCGTGGTCGGCTGCAGGAAGCCGCTCACGGTGAGGAAGTAGTCGTCGTTCTCGTCCTCGTCGATGCCGCCCGCCGCGATGGTGGAGAGCGCGGGCGCGCCGCCGAGGCTTTCACGCGTCCACGCACCTTTGCCGTTCGATGGCGGCGTGAGCACTTCGAGCCGGTTCACCACGTCGTGCATCACGTTGACGATCAGGTGGTGGCGCGTCCACGAGTGGCTGTCGAGCGCGGTCGTGTCGTCGGGCTCGAACAGCACGGTGAGCTCGCGCCGGCCCGCCATGTAGTCGTCGAACTTCGCGGCCAGCAGCGAGCCCGACTTGAAGGTGGTGCCGCCCACGGCCCAGTCGGTGCGCGGCTCGATCAGCATCCACTCGCGCGTGATCTCGGCCAGCGAATCGTCGGGCACGTCGATCTTGGCGAGCTTGCCGTCGGCGCCGCGCAGCCAGGTTTCGCTTTCGTAGAAGTCGATCTGGCGCGAGACGAAGTCGCGCTCAAAGCCCGGCGTGTTGTCGCGGTAGGCGCTGACGGACATGTCCTCGTGCGCGCCTTCGTACACCGTCACCGCGCTGGCCAGCGGCGTGCCGCGCTTCCATTCCTTCACGATGCGCGGGTAGCTGGAGCTGGTCATCGAGCCGGGGCCGAAGTCGGTGGCCACGTAGAGGTGGTCGATGTCTTTCCAGCCCACGTGGTTCTTGGCCTCGGGCAGCGAGAAGCCGCCTTCGACGAACTGCTTGGTTTCGAGGTCGAACTCGCGCACCACGTCGGCATCGGCGCCGCCGCGCGACAGCGAGATCAGGCAGCGCCTGTAGTCGGGCTCCAGGCAGTCGGCGCCGTGCCAGACCCAGTTCTCCTTGTCGGCCGCGGCCAGCGCGTCGAGATCGATCACCGTCTCCCACACGGGCTGCGGCTTGCGGTATTCATCGAGCGTGGTGCGGCGCCACAGGCCCTTGGTGTGATCCTTGTCGCGCCAGAAGTTGTAATAGAAGCGCGGGCCGATCTTGCGGACCATCGGAATGCGGTCGTCCGAGTCGAGCACCTCGAGGATGCCCTGCTGGAGCGCCTCGAACGCGGGCGACTGCGCATAGGCCTGCACGGTGAGCGCGTTCTGCGCGCGCGCCCAGTCGAGCTGCTTCTCGCCGTCGATGTCTTCGAGCCAGAGGTTGTCGTCCTGATGCTGCTGCGGGGAGGGGCTGGATGTCATGGCCGCAGTGTACGGAGCCTGTGTGAAACGGGCGATGTGAGCAGTTGTTGCCCTGCCCGCCGGGCACCTGGCACTTTTTCGCTACTTCGGGCAAACCCCTGTCGCGCTGGTGCCTTCCCCCGGTGGAAACACTGAAGAACCAGAGGCCCACGAACGCGATGCCCGCGCTATCCTGCCTAGCGGCGCATGCCCCACCAAGGAGACACAACACATGAAACACCTGAGCGGTCTTGATGCCACCTTCCTGCACCTGGAAACGCCGGAAATGCCGATGCACGTGGGCTCCCTGAACGTGCTCGACCTGCCCAAGGGCTACAAGGGCGACTTCTACGAAGACGCCAAGAACTTCATGGCCAGCCGCATCCACCTGGCCGACGTGTTCACGCGCAAGCTCGCGCTGATGCCCTTCGACATGACCAACCCGGTGTGGGTCGAGGACGACGACATCGACCTCGACTATCACGTGCGCCACATCACGCTGCCCAAGCCCGGAACCAACCGGCAGTTGCAGCAATACGTGGCCCGGCTGCATTCCTCGCTGATCGACCGCAGCCGGCCGATGTGGGAGTTCTACATCATCGACGGCCTCAAGAGCGGCCAGGCGGCGCTCTACACCAAGGTGCACCATGCGGGCATCGACGGACAGGCCGGCGTGGAAGTGGGCAAGGCCATCTTCGATCTCGAGGCCACCGGCCGCGTGGTGAAGCCGCCGCGTTCGCGTCCGCGCAGCAGCGGCTACCAGCTGGGCATGGCCGAACTCGCCACCGCTGCGCTGCGCAACACCGCGCAGCAGTACGTGAAGCTCTTCAAGATGGCGCCCGCCATCGCGCGCGCCATCGGCGGCCTGGCCAAGCCCGACGAGAAGGCGGCCGAGAAGGACACGGCCGCCGCGCCGAAGAAGTTCAACCTCTTCGCGCCGCGTACCTCGCTCAATGTGTCGATCACCAACCAGCGCACCTTCGCCGGCCGCACCATCTCGCTGGCCGAGACCAAGTACATCGCCAAGCACTTCGGCGTGTCGCTCAACGACGTGGTCATGGCCACGGTGGCCGGCGCGCTGCGCCACTACCTGGCCGATAACAACGAGCTGCCGGCCAAGCCGCTGGTGGCGGGCGTACCGGTGAGCCTGCGCGAAGCGGGCGACCAGACAGCCAACAACCAGGCCAGCATGATCCTCGTGAGCCTGGCCACCGACATCACCGACCCGGTGCAGCGGCTGAAGGCGATCAACGCGTCGTCGACCTCGTCGAAGTCGACCATGAACCGCTTCAAGGCCGTGATCCTCGACGACTTCCCGACCTTCGCCGCGCCCTGGCTGGTGTCGGGCATCGCGTCGATGGTGGGGCGCTCTGGCATCGTCAACCTGCTGCCGCCTGCGGCCAACGTGGCTATCTCGAACGTGGCCGGCGCGCCGTTCCCGATGTACTTCGCGGGCGCGCTCGTCACCTGCTACTACCCGGTGTCGATCGCCAGCCACGGCACGGCGCTCAACGTCACGGTGCAGAGCTACAACGGCCGCATGGACTACGGCCTGATCGCCTGCCGCCGCGCCGTGCCCGACATCACCGAGATCGGCGACTACCTGCTGGCCGAGCACAAGCTGCTGATGGAGCTGACGCAGAAGCACCCGGCCGCAGCCGGTGCGGCGCCTGCGCCGGTGCCTGCGAAGACGATCGAGGAGCCGTCGGACGAGGCCGGGCACGCGCCCGTCGCCGCTGCAAAGAAGAAACCTGCCGCGCGCAAGAAGGCTCCAGTCAAGGTCGCAGCGAAGAAGGCGCCCGTGAAAGCAGCTGCAAAGGCACCGGTCAGGACCGCGGCGAAGAAGGCCACGCCCAAGCCGCCGGCCCGCAAGGCCGCGCCGGCCAAGCGCTCCGGCAGCCCCAGGGCCGCTGCGGCATGATCGGCGCACGGGCCCCGGCCTGCTGAAAGAAAATTGGGGCAGTTGGACTAGTTTTCCGACCGTTCTAGTTTTTCAGGCCTAGGCCCCACAGAAGAAGATAGGCCCATCGCGAAAGACATACCGTTTCCTTCGCGAACCTTTCAACTTCAAGGAAATCACCATGTCCACGCAAACCACCATCGCTTCCGCAGCTGTTCACGTCGTCGGCCAATACAACGACGCTGGCAAGACCCTGGTCGGCGCTTACCGCACCGGCGTGCATCGCCTCCTGGGCGGCGCAGCTTCGCGCTACAGCAACTTCCTCGGCAGCCGCCAGATTCCGCTGGTGAGCGAGCAGGTCAAGGCCAACCTGATCGGCGCGCAAGAAAAGATCAACGGCTTCCTGGCCAACCGCCTGGACATCGACACCAGCCGCATCGTGAACGTGATGGACCGCGTTGCCGCCGGCACCACCAGCGGTATCGAATCGGTCGCCAGCCGCGTGGCTCGCGTCGAATCGCCGGTCGCCACCTCGGTGATCAACGCCCTGGGCGCGCTGAACCAGCCGATCGCCACCGTCTCGGTGCAGATCGCCGACAAGATCGTCGCCGGCACCAAGCAGATCGAAGCCCGCGTGAGCGGCGCCGAAGAAGCCAAGCCGGTTCGCACGGTGAAGGCCAAGGCTGCCGCCGCCAAGAAGCCGGTTCGCCGCGCTGCTGCCCGCAAGGCGGCCTGACCCCCGGGGCGCTTTGCGCCCCTTTTCTTTTTTCCGGTATCTGGAGCACTGCATGGCGACCCGTCCTGACGAAACTGCAAAGTTGAAGAAGAGGGCGGCGCCTGCGAAGAAGACGCCGGTCGCGAAGAAGGCGCCCGCGGCAAAGAAGCCCGCGGAGCCCGGCAAGGCCGAAGTCCTGCTGCGCGCCGGCCTCAAGGCGCTGGACAACGTGCGCAACGACGTCGCCAAGCGCCAGGCCAACGTGATCGAAGGCCTGCTCGGCATCGGGCAGGGCAAGGTCCCCAGCCTCGACAGCTTCGGCATCCGCAAGTTCGAGGACGTGTTCGACCAGCGCGTCGCCACTGCCATGCAACGCCTGGGCATGCCCGGCCCCGCCGAAGTGCAGGCCCTGCGCGACGAGATCGCGCAACTGCGCGAACGCGTGGCGCAACTCGAAGGCGAAGGCACCGGCGCCGCCACCTCCCGTGGCCGCAGCGCCAAACGCTGAGCGACAACCCGACAAGCCGGTTGTGGCCAGTTCCAACACCACACGCGACCGCATCCTGCAGGCCAGCCTCGCGCTGTTCAACGCGCAAGGCCTCGCGGCCGTGTCGACCCACAAGATCGCAGCCGAGCTCGGCATCAGCCCGGGCAACCTGCACTACCACTTCAAGGCCAAGCAGCTGATCGTCGAATGGCTGTTCCGGCGCTTCGAGCAACGGCTCGAGGCCCTGAACGGCTCGTCGGCATCGATCGCGGCCATCGACGACCTCTGGCTCGCGCTGCACCTGCGCTTCGAGGCCATCGACGAATACCGCTTCATCTACCGCGACATGGCCTTCCTGGCCAGCGAATACCCGGCGCTGGGCCAGCGTGCGCAGGCCCTCACCGCGCAGAACCTGCTGGCCGCGCAAACGCTGTGCGAAGGCCTGGTGGCCTCGGGCGTGATCGAGACCAGCGCGGAGCAGGCGCGCATCCTGGCGCTGCAGATGGTCTTCACCACCACCTGCTGGCTGTCGTTCGAACGGCTCGTGCCGGGGCGCGACGCGCTGGCGCAGGCCGACCCCGGTCTGGCGGCTTTCTACACGCTCACGCTGGTTTCCCCGTATGTTTCCAGCGAATCGAGGGCTTACCTTGATTACCTGAGGGGCAAATACCTCGGATAAATGACGTTGTTGTCCGACGGGGCATTGATTCTTTCGGCCTCATGTTCGTCTTGAAGAAGATAAAAACCAAAAGGGATCCATCCATCATCATGACCACCGCCACCCACGCCAAGGAACCTGTCGCGCCACCGTCGCGCCTGCTGCTGCTGGCTGAAGCCCGCGCGCTCTGGGAAACCGGTGCCGGCATCGCCATGTGGCCGCTGCTGCAGCTCACGCCGCGCGGCGACGGACACCCGGTGCTCGTGCTGCCGGGCCTCGTGGCGGGCGACGGCTCCACGCTGCTGTTGCGCCGCTACCTGTGCAGCCGAGGCTACGACGCGCACGGCTGGGGCCTGGGCCGCAACTTCGGTCCGCGCGAAGGCGTGGAAGACGGCATGGTCGAGCTGCTGAAGACCCTGCATGACAACAGCGGCCAGAAGGTCAGCGTGATCGGCTGGAGCCTGGGCGGCGTGTATGCGCGGCTGCTGGCGTCTTCCTATGCGCCCATGATCCGCAACGTCATCACGCTGGGCAGCCCGTTCTCCGGCAGCCCGCGCGCCACCAACGCATGGCGCGTGTACGAAGGCGTGAGCGGCCAGAGCTCGCACGACCCGCGCCGCATGAAGTTCGTGCAGCCCACGCCGCCCGTGCCGACCACTTCGATCTTCAGCCGCACCGACGGTGTCGTCGCATGGCGCTGCAGCATCGAGAAGACCGGCCCGCAATCGGAGAACATCGAAGTCATCGCCAGCCACCTGGGGCTGGGTGCGCACCCGGCTGTGCTCTATGCCGTGGCCGACCGGCTGGCGCAGCCGGAGGGTGAGTGGAAGCCCTTCAATCGCGGAGTGCTGGGGCCGCTGGTTTATCCGGACCCTGATCGAGAGAGCTGAAGGAGGTTGTCTGTCGGTCTTCGTCAGATCCGGGAAGCGCAGCCGAGCGGCTACGCCTAAAGGTCAAGCTCGGCTCTGAGCTTTCTCCTGATGCTCTCCATCACCGATTTGTAGTCCGGGTCGAAGATGAAATCGATTTCTGACTCGGCTGCGGATTCGATCTCTCTCAGGACATGCTCTTCTTCCGGCGAGAGACCAAACTGGGCAATCTTGGTACAGATTTCCATCAGGATGGCCATCTTGGCTTGAGGCAGAGTGATGTTCACTTCCTTGTCGAAGTCGTACTTGTCGTTCGTCACAGGCTGCCTCGTGTTTGGACGTTGTTGATCTGGGCCGGATTGAGCCGCCACCCGGAAAGAAAGTTGTGAGAAGTATCCGTCATGACATTCAGGCCCGTGGAGGGATTGAGGTAGTGGATGACAGGGTCGCCACGATACGTTCCGTTGAACATCTGTGTGCCCGGATCCTGCACGTGCGCTTCCAAGGCTGATTGATAGTTTGCGGCCGCATTCTTGCCCCAAGGATCGTTCACGCCGAAGTCCTTGGCGTGCTTGTACTTGGCCTGTAGTTGTTTCTTGTCGTACTGAACCGTAGGCCTTGGCGGTGGTGCTGGAGGGGGAGGCGGGAGGCGTCGAACGACAGTGCCTTGTGCCGGGGGCTCCGGTGGCGGATTCTGCGTCGAAGACTTTCCTCCGACGGGCCGGCCGACCGGTTCGAGGGGGGCGCCGCGAGCGTTCTCCCCGGGTCTTGGCAGAGGCTCGGGGGCATTCTTCTTTCCGCCAAGACCCACATGCGCAGCGGCCATGTCGAATGCGGCCGCGCCGACTTGATTGGCCGCCGCTACTTGCTCCTCGCTTCCTCCGAGTACACGCGTGGCCGCACCGGGGGCGCCGAAGATCGGACCCAGCAAGGCGATGCCCAGCGTGTTGCCGAAGCGCAGGTTCTGCGCACTCAGCCAGGCACTTTCGCTGCCGGAAAGCCCGTTCTCCCAGCGTGGCCCCGGCGTATAGACGTCCTGCAGGAAAGAGACTCTTCTCTTGAGCTCCAAGGACTGTTCGGGCGGCAAGGGGTTCTTGCCGGTGTAGTGGTCGTTCAGCTGCTGGAGCTTGTCGTCCAGCGCCGACTTGGGGATTTCATCTGGCATCTTTTCGCATGCCTGCTGAAATGTCTTCGCGGCCTGCAGCGCATCCGTGGGCTCAAGGCGCGCGTCGCGACCAGTGCCGATCCACATCCGCTCGTACCACGGTATCTTTTCGAAGTCTGCCTTTTCCCGCTCGTACCGCTCGCTGCAGATGCCGGGCCGGCGCCGCACCATCGGCCCCTTGGGCACCTCGAAGGTCAGCACCCTGCCGAGCGTGCCGTTGCTGTTGAAAGAGGGGGGCGAGAAGGAGGAAGAGGGCGACGACGAGGAAGACGTGGACAGCACCTGCCCCAGCGTCTTCTTGTCGTCGGGAATCGAGCTCATCAGGCGGCCCCGTTCATCTCGCAGAGATCGCCGTGGCGGGCCACGGGGCGGCTCTCGACGAAGACCGTCTGCGAGCCGGAGATGATCTTCACGTTGCCCGCGCCGAGCGAGACCCCCGAGCGCACGCCGCTG
Organism: Variovorax sp. YR266; assembly: GCF_900107295.1. Classification (NCBI taxonomy): domain Bacteria; kingdom Pseudomonadati; phylum Pseudomonadota; class Betaproteobacteria; order Burkholderiales; family Comamonadaceae; genus Variovorax; species Variovorax sp. YR266. The sequence goes on along the minus strand of NZ_FNPM01000012.1, from coordinate 52,088 downwards.
CCCGCGTTGCCCGCCACGCCCTTGACGATGCTGTCGACCATCAGCACCTTCTCGCTGCGCGCGAACACGGTGTGCGAGTAGGCCGCTTTCTCGGGCGGAAGGATCGACACGATGTCGAAGGGAACGACCTGGTTGCCGACGATGCAGAAGTCCGGCGCCACGTTGACCACCATGAACCGCGACTCCGCATCTGCGATGTGCTTTTCGGCGCTCATGCCGGTATCCCTTGACGCGCGGCGCCATCGGCCGCGATGGCTTCGGTGATTGGCCGCTCGAAGAGGTCGACCGCCACCGTGTCGAGCGCCTGGTCGAGCGTGAGCCGCCAGGTCAGGTGCACGAGCATCTCGTCGAGGTCGATGTGCACGGTGTCGAGCTTCATGGCTTCGCTGCGCTCGATGCCGTCCCCGTTCCTGCACAGCGCCTCGATCCACAGGTGCGGGAGCTGGGTCTCGGTGCAGGGCGTCGAGGCGAAGAAGCCGCTCATGCGAAGGGATTCGTCGCCCCGCAGGCCACCGGCCACGACCTGGTCGGCGGGGGCGTACTGGAAGAAGCGTTCGTCGAAATCGTCGGCGTAGTCCATGTAGGGCTGTCCAGCGTGGCGTTCGCGCCAGGCGTCGTCGTAGGTTCCCGCCAGCGCGACACGCGGCTGCCAGAAGCGCGCGACCGGCCCGAAGCCGACGGGCTGGGCGTCCTTGTGGTTGGCGTGCTGCAGCGGTGCATCGGTGTGCTCGATCTGCGGGCCGGGGAACGGCTGTCCGGCGGCATGGCGCGCCCCGGGATGATCCTCGCGGGCTGCGCTACCGAACCATCCGGTGCCGCAGGGGTTGGCCGAGTGGGTGCGGGGCGGGGCCGATTCGTCGTCGCCCTGGTCGAATCCCCATCCGCCGTAGGCGAGCTCGTAGCGCAGCGGCACGGCGAGCGTGGGCTGCGCGTCGGACAGGCTGCGCTGCGCGGCGTCCGGCTGCCAGTCCCAGTGGCGCGGCCCGGTCAGACGCAGCGCCTTGTGCAGCAGCGGTGCGTCATGGTGCCTGTGCACCTGCAGCTCCGCGCGCCAATCGCGCCTTGGCGTCCAGTCGAGGGCGTGCGCGGTGCCCGTCACGTAGACATCGGCGTCGGGCTTGAGCAGCAGCACGTCGGTCGCCATGCGCAAGCTCGACAGCGTGGCGTGCGCGGCATCCCAGGACTCGTCGGCGAAGACCGGGCCGCGATGAAACGCCGCCGGTTCGAGCCGGCCGGGCGCGAGCACGAAGCTCGCGCACACCACCACCACGTCGTGGAAGCGCCGCCCCTTGCCCATCTTGTCGAACTGGAAGTGTGGAAAGGGGGTGCCGTTGCGCAATTGCCTCAGGCGCGGCGCGGGGATCGGCGGCGCGGGCTCAGCCATGGGCGTTGCCCTTGTCCGCCGCCAGCATTCCGACGCCGGCGGAGACCGCGGCCGAGACAGTGCCGAGCACTTGTGTCGCATGGCCTGCAGCTTCGCCGCCTCCACCGCCGCCCCCGGCCACCTGCTGGGCGATCGAGGCGAGCTGCCCCGCCTTGCCAAGCAGGTCGGCGGGGTTGCCGCCCATCAGTGCGCCCAGGCTCGCCAGCGGGCTGCCCGGCGGCTCGGCCGGCGGTGGGGTCGGCACCGCGTTGGGTTGCAGAGCGGCGCCACCGCCCATGGGGTTGAGCCAGATGTGCTCGCCGTTGACGGTCACGTCGTCGCCTTGCGCCGTGATATTGATCTTCTTGCCCGTGACGGCAATCGAGCCGTCGGCCTTGAGCTGCACCACCGACGCGCCCACCCGCAACGAGATGGTCTTGCCGTCCATCTCGATGTGGCTACCCTTGTCTCCGCCCACGGACAGCAGGTACTTCTCGCCGACCTTGGTGGTCTGGGTCTTGCCGACCATGGTGTTGTCCATCATGCCGACGACGGTGTTGCGCAGCATGCCGACGTTGAAGGAGTAGGCCAGGCCGATATTCACCATCTTGGCGAGGCCCACGTTGTGCATGTAGGCCATGCCGATCGTGGCCATCTGGTTGCGGCCCACTTTCTTGCTGCGGTCGCGGCCCACCGAGTGGGTTTCGTCATGCTCGACCTCGATGTCCTGGTTGCGCTCGGCGTGCAGCCACACCTGTTCCTGGCCTTTCCTGTCCTCGAAGCGCAAGGCATTGGCGTTGGCACCGCTGCCGCCCTCGGAGCTGCGTGTGAGCAGGCCGCTCTGCGTGGCGTTGTCGGGCAAGCTCCACGGCGGCATGTTGTCGGCGTTGTAGACGCGGCCCGTCACGATAGGCCGGTCGGGGTCGCCATTCTCGAAGTCGACGATCACCTCTTGCCCGATGCGCGGGATCTGGATGCCGCCGAAGTTGGTACCTGCCCAAGGCGAGGAAACACGAATCCAGCACGAACTGTTCTCGTCCTTGGTGCAATAGCGGTTCCAGTGAAAGCTCAGTTTCACGCGGCCGTATTCGTCGGTCCAGATCTCGCGGCCCGCCGGGCCCGTGACGATGGCGGTCTGCGGACCTGTGGTGCGCGGCCTTGGCTCCGGCGGCACTGGCGCACGAAAAACCTTGCTCGTCGGGATGACCTCGAAGTCCACCCGGCATTCGAACTCCTGCTGCGAGCTTGCATCGCCCACGTCCTGCAGTCGCAGGTGTGTGTTCGTCACGAGGTACTGCCGATTCGCTTCGTTCTGAGGATGGCGCTCCAGCGTGAGCAGACAGCCCGGCACCACCGCACGCAGGTTGCCCGAGCCGCTGGCACGCTCGCCCTGACTGCCGACCTCCTCCATGCGCGTGCGCACCAATTGCTCGCCTTCGGATTCGACGACGTAGTCGCCCGGCCATCTGTAGTGCTCCCATGTGTTTTGCGCGGTCTTGCGCGGCATGGCACTGACTTGCTGCAACTCGGCCTTGGGGCGCTTGAAGTCGAAGTCGTCGGTGACCCAGCGGCCGCTTTGCAATTCCTCATGCGCATTGAAGCGGTCGCAGCGTTCTTCGCGTGCGGTCGCGTCGGCGGCATGGAAAGGAATGGTCTGATAGCCCGCGTGCGCGAAGGGCTGGTGAGAGGCCATGTCGTCCACGATCACCAGCTTGTGGTTGTTTTCTTCGTGCACGAAGCAGTAGTACAGGCCCCACTCGTGCAGCAGCCGGGCAATGAAGTCGTAGTCGGTTTCCCCGTACTGGACCTGGAACTCACGAGCCGGATAGCTTCGCGTGGCCCGTATCTCGAAGGGCAAGCCGTACTTGCCGAGAACAGTCTTGACGATGCCCAGCACGTCTTCGTTCTGGAAGATGCGGTAGTCGCTCGTGCGCGTTGCCAGAGTGAGCCAAGGCTCGACGACGGCTTCGTACAGCGCGCGGCGATTTTCCAGCCGCAGGAAGCGCACGCGCGTGACCAGCCCTGAGATGTGGCGCTGCTCCGGACCTGAGCCGGGCCTGCCATCCAGAACGATGTGCGTGGTGAGCGTCTCGCCGATCAACTGCTTGATGGCGACATTGGCCGCCTGACGCTCGTTGTAGCCCTGCTGTTCGGGGGTGGCGAGGGTCAGGGTATAGCGAAAAAGACGGCTCAAACCCTCTTCGCCTTCAATCGCGATGGGCTCCAGTGCCGGCTCGTTGCCGAACGCAGGCATTGCAGACGAGGAAGCGGTGAGAACACGCGCAAGCTGCGCGGTGCCTATTGGCATGAAATCTCCCTGGTGTTCTGACTGACGAAGCAAATCGTAGCAATTCGAGCCTGAAACGCCAGTAGCACGATAGATTGCTATCGCCCCAACAATCTGGTGGGACCGGGCGGGCGTTTTGCAAAGCCGGCTCGCGCGACCATGACTTCCGTCACTTGTGCCGCAGCGGCCCCGCCCAAAACAATAGCGGCGCCATGTACCCCGACCTGCCGCCCGTCTACCCCCGCATCAAGCACGTCGACTTCCTCGAGGCCGTGCAGCCGATGCTCGACCAGATCGAGGCGCGGGGCGGCAACCGCGAGGCGCAGACGCCCGTGGCCTACCCCTTCGCCGGCGAATCCGATCTGCTGATGACCTTCGCGCTCGACACGCCCACGCAGTTCATCACGCTGACCCAGGAGGGCATGGAGGAAACGGGGCTCGACCCGCAGTCGCTGTACGAACTCGCGATCGACAACATGCTCCGGCAGGTGGCGCACAACCTCGATACGCAGGACCTCGTCATGTACAAGGCGCTGGTGACGGGCGACGGCTTCGAGGCCTGCATGCTGCTGCTGCCTGACCTCTGGGAGCAGTTGTCACAAGGGTTCAAGGGCGAGTTGATAGCCGTGGTGCCGAGCCGCAGCGTCATCTACTTCATGGACAGCGGGGCGAGCTTCGAGGCCCGGGGGAAGTCGATCACGGCCGAGACCATGCTGGGCCTCATGTGCTCGGCTGCCGCCGAGGTCAAGGCCGAGGCAGGGCCGCACGGCCTCTCGGACAAGGTGATGGCGCTGACCCCGGACGGCTGGCACGTTCGCGGCACCTTCGAGGACCACGCGTCGGCACTGGAGGCCTGACGAGGCCTGCGCAGTCTTCCTTTCAGCTGCCGGCCCACACGTCCAGCACGTAGCGCTGGTCGGCAATCATCTTGTCCATCCACGCCGTGCTGTCTTGCCCGTGCTCGCGCGCAAGGTCGCTCAGCGTGCGGCGCACGTCGGGCTCCATGCGCGAGCCGTCGCCGCACACGTAGACCACCGCGCCGGCCTCCAGCAGTTTCCACACTTCGGCCGCCTGCTCGCGGATCAGGTCCTGCACATAGACCTTGCGCTCGCCCGCGCGCGAGAACGCGGTGTGCAGCTTCATCACGCCGCGGTGCGCCCAGGCCTGGAGTTCGTCGGCATAGATGAAGTCCTGCTCGGGATGGCGGCAGCCGAAGAACAGCAGCGCCTCGCCGAGCGCATTGCCCGCCTCGACCTGTGCCGCGCGCTCCTGCAGGAAGCCACGGAACGGCGCGAGGCCAGTGCCGGGGCCGACCATGATGATCGGCCGGCTCGCATCGTCCGGTAGCCGGAAGCCCTCGGCCGTGGTTTCGCGCACCACGCCGTGCACCGTGTCGCCGGCTTCCGCGCGCGCCAGGAAGTTGGAGCACACGCCCTCGAAGGTGCCGATGCCCGACTTGGCCGGGCCGCTCACCACACCCACCGTCACGCTGCACTTGCCCGGCGTCATCGTCGGCGACGAAGAGATCGAGTAGTAGCGCGGCGACAGCGGCGACAGCATTTCGAGGAACACAGCGAACGGCACCTGGCAGGCGCGGTGCTCTTCCAGCAGGTCGAGCAGCGATTTGCGCTTGTGGAGCACGTCGGCCTTGTATGCCGCCTGCGAAGCCTCGTCGCTGCCCGACAGCGCCGCGAGCCTGGGCTTGGTGAACGGGCACTCGGTATATGCCGCGAGCGTGGCGATCTGCTTGCGCGTGGCCACGTCCTGCAGCTCGACGTAGTCGCCCAGCAGGCGGTCGACCGCAATCACCTGCTCCACCGGCAGCGCTGCCTTGCGGCCCGCGCCTGCATGCAGGCGCACATGGGCCGTGCGGTCGAAGCCGAAGCGTGCCATCGCGCGTTCGACCTGCGCCGGGCTGTTGCGCGGCACCACGCTCAGGTGGTCACCGGCGCGGTAGATCAGGCCCTCGGGCAGCATCAGTTCGACATGGCGGGTGGAGCGGCCGGCTTCTCCGTTGCCTCCGCTTTGCAGCTCGCGGTTCTCGATCACCCGCAGCGCCACTGCGCCCAGCGCATCGACGATCGCGTTCTTCTGCGGCGGCGGCAGCTCTTCGAGCGTGTAGAGCGGTTCGCTCTGCACGGGCGTGTCGGCGCCGGTCTTGATGTCGAAGGCCTTCACCAGCTCGGGCCAGAGCGCGTCGCTCCAGTCCTGGAAGGCGCCGTCCATGTCCTCGCGCGCATCGCCTTCGCCGCGCGAATGCACGCGCGTGGCACCGAGCGCCTCGAGCCGTTCGTCGATGCGGCGCGGCACGGCCTGGTAGGTGGCGGCCCAGTCGGTGTTGCCGCAGCCGAACACGCTGAAGCGCACGCCGTTGAGCGAATCGTCGGCCTTGTCGAGCCAGCGATGGAACTCGGCCGCGTTGTCGGGCGCCACGCCGTTGTACGAGGCGCAGACGATGGCCACCGCGCCGTTGGCCGGCAGCCGCTCGGCATAGTCGTCGAGCGAGGCCAGCTGCGTGGAGAAGCCACGCATTTCGCCGGCCTCGGCTAGTTGGCGCGCAAGGTCTTCGGCCGTGCCGAGGTTGGAGCCCTGCAGCACCAGCAGCGAGGTGCCGTGGCGTGCAGCCTGGGGTTTGCGCGCGGCAGCTTGCACGGGCTGCACGGGGGCTGCGGCTGCGTCGGTCATGTTGCCGCGCGGACGCGTGGCCGGATCGCGCAGCAGCGCCTTGATCTTGAAGTTCTCCGGCTTGATCGTCAGCGCTTCCTTGATCTTCAGCTTGTAGCCCGTGTGGTCCACGAGGTTGAAGCGCTGCAGGATCATGCCCAGCGTGAGCACAGCCTCCTGCAGGGCGAACTGCCGCCCGATGCAGGCGCGCTGCCCATTGCCGAAGGGCTTGAATGCGTTCACTGGCCGCTCGCGCTCGGCTTCGCGCGTGAAGTTGTCTGGGTTGAACTGGTCGGCATCCTCGCCCCAGATGCCCTTGTCACGATGCAGCGCCAGCGCATGCATGATGATCATGTTGTTCTTCTTGATCGTGTACTGGCCGCCGATCTTCGTGTCTTCCTTGGCGCGCATCGAGATCGCGGGCGCGGTCGGGTACAGGCGCAGCGATTCCTTCAGCACCTGCATCACGTACTGCAGGCGGTTGACCTGCGCATAGGTGGGCTTCTGCGTGGCGTCGGGGCCGAACACGTTGTCGACCTCTGCCTGCGCCTTGGCCATGGCCTCGGGGTTGTTCAGCAGGAAGTAGATGGCAAAGGACAGCAGGCCGCTGGTGGTTTCATGCCCCGCGATGAGAAATTCGATGCACTCGTCGCGGATCATCTTGTCGGTGAGCTGCTCGCCGCTTTTCTTGTCCACGCCCGCGATCATGTAGCTCAGCAGGTCGGGCTTGGTGGCGATGTCGGCTCCGCTCGTGCGTCGCTCCTCGATGATGTCTTCCACCATCTTGTGCATGTAGCGGATGTCCTTGCGCTGCTGGGCCAGCTCCTTCTTCAGCATCAGCTCTTCGAGCGGCAGGCCGCGGCGGTTCTGCACCGTCTCCAGCGTGCGCACCATCGCGTCGACGAAGGGATGAAAGCCCTCGCGGTAGAACGAGTTGAAGCGATAGCCGAAGCCGCACAGGCCGATGGTGTCGAGCGTGAGCGCTGTCATGTCGCGCACCACGTCCACCTCTTCGTCGAAGTTCAGGCGCTCCCACTTGGTGACCAGCTGGCCCGCGATGTCCAGCATCATCGGGTGATAGGCCTGCATCGCGCGCTGGCTGAAGTTGGCCAGCAGGATGTTGTGCGGCTTGGACCAGGTCTCCTCGTGCGTATCGGAGGTGAAGAGCCCGTGCGACGCGGCGCGCAGCCTACGCAATGCGCCACGCGTACTTTTGTCGAAGCGCGGCTCCTCGCAGAGCTCGTCGACCAGCGCGGGCGACGACACCACGATCACCGGCATGCCCGGCATGTCCAGCCAGTAGATACCACCGAGGTCTTGCGCGATCTTCCACATGTCGAGCACGGGAGAGTCGGACCCGATCGACAGCAGGTTCCCGACGAAGGGTTTCTTCGCCGGATGCGGGATCGGGTAGAGCGAGTTTTTGCCTGCCATGGGTTGTTGTGCCTTTGGAATGGACCCGCTTCGGATATCCGGGATGTAACAACCGGAGTATCCCGACGGCATGGGGGGCAGGCAGGACGGGGTTTCCCTTAGGCTGGGGAGTTCATTCAGGGCGCGCTCACACCGACGGGGTGCCTTGCTCCGCGAATGTCCCCCGGCCTGCGGCCTCCTCCTTTATTTCGCTGCGCAAGGCACCCCATCGGCGTGAGCGTTGGGCAGAGCGGTGGTTCATCGCGAGATCACCAGCAGCGTGCCCCTGTGCGAAGAGCACCGGGTGCTCCCCGCAGCGAAATAAAGGAGGAGCCGAAGGCGGGGGACATTCGCGGAGGGGAGTACCCGGTGTTCTTCGCACACCCCCTGAAAGTCAGCGAGTCAGGGCCGAACCATCTTGCACTCAGTCCCCTGCGCCAGCTCGTTCCCGGTATAGACCGCGTCAGTACGAAAGCCGTAGTTAGTACCTTCCCAACCCGTCTTCACGGTCTTGCCGTCCACCGGCACGATGGTGTTGACCACCTGCGGCAGCAACAACTGGTGGTCTTCGGCACGCATGCGCACCGGCCCCACCACAGAGTCGAACGTCAGGTCTTCGAGCGCCCGCGCCACCTTGATGGTGTCGGCGCTGCCGGCCTTGTTGATGGCCGCGGCCAGCAGGCGAGGCGTCATGTCGATGCGCGGCGCGAGAAAGTCCTTGCCCGTCTTGGCCTTGTAGGCCTTGGCCAGAGCGTCGACCTTCGGCGTATCGGCCTCGCCAGGGTGCCATTCGGCCACCCAGGTCAACTGCCCCAGTTTCGCCTGCGACACCGCAGTGACCGTGCCCGGCACCGAGCCCGCACTGTGGTTGAAGTAGCGCAGGTTGTAGCCCGCGTCGCCCGCGGCCTTCAGCAGCAGCGTCATGTCCTGGCCCCAGTTGCCGGTGATGACCGAGTCGGCCCCGCTCTGCTTCACGTTGGCGATGTACGGCGCAAAGTCTTTCACGCGGCCGATGGGGTGCAGCGCCTCGCCGACGAACTGGATGTCGGGCCGCGCCAGGCCCACCAGCTGGCGGCCGTAGCTGGCCCACTGCTTGCCGTGCGCGTAGTCCTGGTTCAGCAGGTAGACCTTCTTCACATCGGGCGTCTTCTTGATGTAGTTGGCCAGCGCCTTCATCTTCATCGCCGTGTTGGCTTCGGTCTGGAAGTGCCAGAAGCTGCAGCCCTTGCCCGTCATCTCGGGGTCGATGGAAGAGTGATTCAGAACGATCAGCTCCTTGCCCGGGTTGCGCTGGTTCCAGCGTGCCACCGACTGCACCAGCGCCGTGACCACCGACGAGCCCGAACCACCGGTGACGATCGCCTTCGCGCCCTGGTCGATGGCCGCCTGCAGCGCGCTCTGGCTCTCCTGCGCCGAGAGCTTGCTGTCGAACTGCAGCAGCTGCAGTTTCGTGCCGCCGAGCACGCCGCCCTTGGCGTTGATGTCTTCGATGGCGTACTGCGTGTGCATCAGCATCAGTTCGCCGACGTTGGCAAAGGGGCCGGAGAGCGGATCGATGTAGGCGATCTTGTAGGTCTGCTGTGCTTGCGCCTGCGCGGCGCCGGCAGCGGCCAGCAGGCAGGCAAGGGCGATCCGCGCCAATGGCGCCTTCTTGAACTTCATGGTTTGTCTCCTGGTGGTTGTCTTGTCAGTTCTTCGCTTGCAGCCCGATCACGCGGCTCGCGAGCTTCGTGAGCTCGGCAACCACCTCGTCGGGCGACAGGCGTCCGCCCGGGCGATACCAGCTGTACAGGAAGCCGGGCAGGCTGCAGGCCGCGAGCGCGGTGATCTTGGTTTCCGCAAAGTCGAGGTCGCCGTCGCGCCGCGCTTCTTCGAGCAGCGGGCACAGCAGGTCGTAGAAGTGGTGCGCGAGCTTCTTCTGCGCCGCGATGTACTCCGGCCGGTACACCTGCGGCTCGCGGTAGGGGAAGAAGGCGACGGGGTGGTGCGTGATGGTCGCGCGAATCAACCGCTCGATGCCTTCGAGCACCTTCTCGCTCGCGCGGCGCGGATCGGTGGCCGCGAAGTCGAGCGCGGTGAAGCAGTCGACCGCCGGGCGCCACGACAGCGTCTCGAAGATCTCCTGCTTGTCGCGGAAGTAGTAGTACACGAAGGGCTTGGTCACGCCCAGTGCGCGCACGATCTGCGCCATGGTCGTGTTGGCGTAGCCCTGCGCGGCGAAGAGCTGCGCGGCCGCCTGCAGGATGCGCTCGCGCTGCAGGTCGGTGCCCTGCGTGGCCGCGCGCTGGCGGCCAGTGCCCTGGGGCATGTGCGGCTGCGCCGTCGTGTCGCTCTGGTCTCCAGAGGGTTTGTGCCGTGTCGCGGAAGTTATACCCATGGGTAGGATTGTTCGTGCACCATGCACCATTGGCAAGCGCCTGCCCGGTGCAGGCGGCTATCGATAACCCTGAGAAAGTGACGCCATGGAGACATTGCCCGACCGCCCGCAGCAGCCGCTGCACGAGTACCTGCGCACCCACGCACGCGAGCGTGGCGGCAGCACCGCCTGCCTCTGGTACGGCCATGCGATGAGCTGGGCCGAACTCGACCGCGCCAGCGACGCCTTCGCGGCGCGCCTGCAGGCGCTGGGCGTGAAGAAGGGCGAGCCCGTGGTGCTCTTTCTCAACAACTGTCCGCAGTACCTGGTCGCGCACTTCGGCATCCAGAAGATCGGCGCCATCGTCTGCCCGAGCGGCCCGCTCAACAAGGAGCACGAGCTGGCCTACCAGGTCAACGACCTGAAGGCGCGAGTGATCGTCGCGGCCGCGCCGCTGCTGCCGGTGGTGCGCAAGGTGCAGCCGGAGAGTGCGCTCGAGCACGTGTTCGTGGTGCACTACGCCGACCTGCTGCCCGACCCGTCGTCGCTCGACCTGCCGGCCGAACTGGCCGCAGAGCGCAAGGCCGAACGCAGCGTGCCCGAAGACTGCGAAGACTTCCTGGCCGTGATGCGCGGCAACGCCAAGCCGCAGCCCGTGGTCATCGACATGGACGACGTGGCGCTCATGACCTACACATCGGGCACCACGGGCCTGCCCAAGGGCGCGATGCTGAGCTACGGCAACGCGCTCTTCAAGACGCGCGCCGCGGCCGACTGCAACGGCGTGGGGCCGGGCGATGTGCTGCTGTCCATCGCGCCGCTGTATCACATCGCGGGCATGCTGATGGGTGTCAACGTGCCGGTGCTGACCGGTGCGGCATCGGTGCTCTTGCACCGCTTCGACCCGCGCGCCGTGCTGCAGGCCATTGCCGCCTACAAGGTGAGCTGGTGGTACAGCATCGCGCCGATGAACGTGGCCTGCATGCAGGTAAGCGACATCGACAGCTTCGACCTGCGCAGCCTGAAGATGAATCCTGTCACGAGCTTCGGCATCACCTTCACCGAGCCGCTGGCGCGGCAATGGCGCACGCACGCACCGAACTGCACTTCGTTCGAGGCCGCCTACGGCCTGAGCGAAACCCACACCTGCGACACCTACACGCCGCACCATGCGCCACGCTGGGGCACGCAGGGCATCGCGGTGCCGGGCGTGACCATCCGCATCATCGACACGGACACGCAGGCCGACATGCCGGTGGGCGAAGTCGGCGAGATCGTGCTCACCAGCCCAGGCACCTTCAAGGGCTACTGGAACAAGACCGAAGCCACTGCTGCCACGCTGCGCAACGGCTGGGTGCACACCGGCGACATGGGCAAGCTCGATGCCGATGGCTATCTCACCTTCATCGGCCGCTTCAAGGAAATGATCAAGGTCTCGGGCTACAGCGTGTTCCCCGAAGAGGTCGAAACCATCCTCATCAAGCACCCGGCAGTGGCGCAGGCGGCCGTCATCGCGCAGCCTGATGCAGAGAAGGGCGAGGTCGTGAAGGCATTCATCGTGCGCAAGCCAGGTGCCGGGCTCGATGCCGAAGCGCTGATCGCCTGGGCGCGCGACAACATGGCGAGCTACAAGGCGCCGCGCGCGGTAAGTTTTATCGACGCATTGCCGACGACCGGCGCGGGCAAGGTGCTGCGCCGCTTGCTCAAAGACAAAAGCTGAGAGGTTCCGTTTGCTGTTCTCCAAAGTTCTGATTGCCAATCGCGGCGAGATTGCGGTGCGCCTGGTGCGCGCGCTGCGCGACCTGGGCATTGCCAGCGTGGCGGTGCATGCGCGCGACGACACGGCAGCGCTGCATGTGCAGCTGGCCGACACAGCAGTCGCGCTCGATGCGACCGGGCCTTCGGCGTATCTCGATGTCGCGGCGCTCATCGCGATGGCCAAGGCGCAGGGCTGCGATGCGGTGCACCCCGGCTATGGCTTTCTCAGTGAGCGTGCCGATTTCGCACAGGCCTGCGCGGACGCCGGCCTCGTCTTCATCGGCCCCACGCCGGAGCAGCTTGGCCTGTTCGGCGACAAGGCCCGCGCACGCGCACTGGCAACGCAATGCGACGTGCCCGTGATGCCTGGCAGCGCCGGCGCAGTGACACTCGCACAGGCGCAGGCCTTCTTCGCCGAGCAGCATGCGCAGGGCGCGGGCGTGATGGTCAAGGCCATCGGCGGCGGCGGCGGGCGCGGCATGCGCGCGGTGCTGAACGCTGAAGAACTGCCCGAGGCGCATGCGCGCTGCATGTCCGAAGCCAAGGCCGCCTTCGGCATCGAGGGCGTATATGTCGAGCGGCTGATGCGCAATGCGCGGCACATCGAAGTGCAGGTGCTGGGCGACGGCCACGCCGTGGCCAGCCTCGGCGAGCGCGAGTGCACGCTGCAGCGGCGCTTTCAGAAACTGGTGGAGATCGCGCCGAGCCCTTCGCTGCCCGAGGCCTTGCGCGCGCAGGTCACGCAGGCTGCGCTGCGCATGGCGAAGACGGTGGGCTATCGCGGCCTCGGCACCTTCGAATTTCTGGTCGATGCGGCATCGACGACGCTGCCCTTCGTCTTCATCGAGGCCAACCCGCGTCTGCAGGTCGAGCACACGGTGACGGAAGCAGTGACGGGGCTGGATCTCGTGCAGCTGCAGATCGCCGTGGCAGCGGGGCAGTCGCTGGGCGAACTTGGTGTTGAACCCGATCGCACCGCACCGCAGCGCGGCTTTGCTGTGCAGTGGCGCATCAACGCGGAGACGCTCGATGCGCAAGGCAACGCGCGGCCTTCGGGCGGCACGCTCGCGCGCTTCGACCTGCCGGCAGGCCCCGGCGTGCGCGTGGACACGCACGGCTACGCGGGCCTCGCGCCCTCGCCGCACTACGACACACTGCTCGCCAAGCTCATCGTGCATTCGCCGTCGCCGCGTTTCGAAGACGCACTGCGCCGATCGCTGCGCGCGCTGGACGAATGCCATATCGACGGCATCGCCACGAATCTGTCGCTGCTGCGCGCCATCGCGTCGCGGCCCGAGTTTGCGACGCAGGCGGTGCATACGCGTTTCGTGGAGGCGCATCTGGGCGATCTGCTGGCGGTTGCGGCAGCGCTTGAAAAGCATGCGAAGAAGACGGTGGTGGCACCCGTAGCGCCAGCGGTCGTCACCGAGGACGACTCCGACGAGCTGACCGTCAAGGCCCCGATGCCAGCCCGCCTCGTGCAGTTCGAAGTTGCCGTCGGCGACGTGCTGCCCGCCGGCGCGCAACTCGGCGTGCTCGAGGCCATGAAGATGGAACACCTGCTGCACGCACCGGTGGCCGGCCGCGTGGTCGCGCTGCTGGCCGAGCCCGGCGACTACCTGGTCGAAGGCCAGTCGCTGCTGCAGCTGGAAGCCGTCGATGCGCAGGCCGTCGAGGTCGAGGCGCGCGCCGAGCACGACCTGGACGCGATCCGCCCTGATCTGCAGAAGGTCATCGACCGCCACGCGCCCACGCTCGACGCCAACCGCAAGGCCGCCGTCGACAAGCGGCACGCACAGGGCGGCCGCACCGCGCGCGAGAACATCGCCGACCTGTGCGACACCGAGTCCGCCCCCGGCAACTTCATCGAATACGGCGCGCTCGCCATCGCTGCGCAGACGCGGCGGCGCACGCTCGAAGACCTGATCGCCAACACGCCCGCGGACGGCATGGTCACGGGCCTGGGCAGCATCAACGCGAAGCAGTTCGGCCCCGAGGTGTCGCGCTGCGCCGTGCTGGCCTACGACTACACCGTGCTGGCCGGCACGCAGGGAATGCGCAATCACCACAAGACCGACCGCCTGCTGGCGGTGGCGCATCAGCTCAAGCTGCCTGTAGTGCTGTTCGCCGAGGGCGGCGGTGGTCGTCCCGGCGACACCGACATGCCGATCGTCGCGGGCCTGAACAACCACACCTTCAGCCAGTTCGCGGCCCTGTCGGGCAAGGTGCCCGTGGTGGGCATCGTGCATGGGCGCTGCTTCGCGGGCAATGCGGCGCTGCTGGGGTGTGCCGACGTGATCATCGCCACCAAGGGCAGCAACATCGGCATGAGCGGCCCCGCGATGATCGAGGGCGGCGGGCTCGGCACCTTCGCGCCCGAGCAGATCGGGCCCAGCAGCGTGCAGTCGCGCAACGGCGTGATCGACATCCTGGTGGAAGACGAAGCTGCTGCCGTCGCTGCTGCCAAGCAATACCTGTCGTACTTCCAGGGCGCGACCATCGACTGGCAATGCGCCGACCCGCGCACGCTGCGCCATGTGGTGCCCGAAAACCGCCTGCGCGTGTACGACGTGCGTGCCGCGATGCGCGGCGTGGCCGACACTGGCTCGCTGCTCGAACTGCGCGCGGGTTTCGGCGCGGGCATCGTCACTGCGCTCGCGCGCATCGAGGGCAGGCCGGTCGGACTGATGGCCAACAACCCGCACCACCTCGGCGGCGCGATCGATGTGGAAGCGGCCGACAAATCCGCGCGATTCATGCAGCTTTGCAATGCGCACGGCCTTCCAATTGTTTCGTTGTGCGACACGCCCGGCTTCATGGTCGGGCCCGAAATCGAGGCGCAGGCACAGGTGCGTCATGTGTGCCGCATGTTCATGGTGGCCTCGCATCTGCGCGTGCCGTTCTTCGCCGTGGTGCTTCGCAAGGGCTACGGACTGGGCGCGCAGGCGATGACTGCGGGCGGCTTCGACGCGCCGGTTTTCACCGTGGCCTGGCCCACCGGCGAATTCGGCGCGATGGGGCTGGAGGGTGCTGTGCGGTTGGGTTTTCGCAAGGAACTGGCCGCTGCACCCGAGGGTGCGGAGCGCGATGCGCTGTTCAAGAAACTCGTCGCGCAGCAGTATGCGAACGGCGAAGCGATCCACATGGCGCAGACGCTGGAAATCGACGCGGTGATCGATCCGGCCGAGACGCGCACCTGGTTGGTGCGTGGCTTGTCTTCTGCCACGAAGGGCTCGAGCGTTGCTGCTCCCTACGTAGACACTTGGTAACCCGGCCTTAGACCTCGTCACGCGCGGGGGAACAGTGGCTCCGTACACTGCGACGCTTTGCGCGCATGAAACTGGTTTCCATTTGGGCAGAGCGCCTGCGCGACGTGACCGTCGCGCACTGGGTGGCAGCCCTTTGCCTCGCAGTGCTGGCCGTCGGCGTGCAGGCTGTGACGCCCGACGACCATCCGCGGCAGCCCGCCGAGGCGCATTGGGTTGCGAGCTGGGCCGTGGCGCCGGTCGATTTCACGGAGATGGCCGCAGCCCCCGGTGGTGCGAACTATTCGTCGCCTGCCGGCAATGACCTGCGCGGGCAGACACTGCGCCAGAAGGTTGAACTGTCGCTGGATGGCGAGCGCATCCGCATCCGCTTCTCGAACCGCTTCGGCAAGACACCGCTGCGCATTGCCGCCGCAAGCGCGGCACGCGGCACCGGCGCCGATGCGTTCTCGCCGACCACGCTGCGCGTGCTGCGCTTCGGCGGCCGCACCACCATGACCGTTGCGCCCGGCGCGGACGCCTGGAGCGACGGCATCGACCTGCCGGTGCAGGCGGGCCAAACGGTGGTCGTGAGCGCCTTCTTCGACCGCACCACGCCGTTTGCCACTGTCTCCATGCTGGAGCCGGGCGCGACATGGGTAGCGCCCGGCAACGCAGTGATGGCACCGAAGCTGAAGAACCCCTCGCCGCTGGTGCTGAACCAGATCGTGACCGGGCTCGACGTGCTCACCACCAAGTCCGTGCGCACCGTCGTGGCCTTCGGCGACTCGATCACGATGGGCACCTCGGAGGGCAACTTCGGGGCCTACCCTGACATGTTGGCCACTCGCTTGCGTGATACGCAGCGCGAAGGGCAAGACGTTGCGGTGCTCAATGCCGGCATTGGCGGCAATCGCCTGCTGGCCAACGGCCTGGGGCCCAGCGGCCTCTCCCGGTTCGAGCTCGATGCGCTGCGGCAGAGCAGCGTGACGCACGCGATCATCCTTATGGGCACCAATGACATCGGCCGCACCCTGTTCGCCAAGGTGCCGGGCGCCGAGCTGAAGCCGCGCGACATGCCGACGGCCGAGCGCATCACCGAGGGGTTGGAGCAACTGGTCAAGCAGGCCCGCGCCAAGGGCGTGAAGGTGCTGCTCGGCACCGTGCCGCCATTCAGGAACACGCCTTACTGGAGCGAGGGCAACGAGGCCATGCGCGAAGCCGTCAACCGCTGGATCCGCGGCCAGCAGGACATCGACGGTGTGGTCGATTTCGATGCGGCATTGCGCGACCCTGCGGACCCGAAGGCGCTGAATCCGCTGTTCGATTCGGGCGACCACCTGCACCCCAACAAGGCCGGCCATGCGGCGATGGCCACGGCCATCGATCTGCGCGAATTGCAGGAGTGAGCGCTCGCCGGGGCGCTCAAAGGCGCTCAAAGGCGAGTCACAGCTTTACACAAGACTTCGTGCATTGCTTACAGGCGGTTCACATGGACTGGGCAGCATGAAGGCTCCTCCAACAACTCATGAGGAGTCCTTCATGAAAAAACTCGCATTGGCTCTTTCCGTCGGCGCTGCATCGCTTCTGTCGGTGGGCGCATTGACTGTTCCCACGGCCGCGCAGGCGCAACCCGTGGTCATACAGGTGGCGCCGCCCCCTCCGCGCTCCGAACGCGTGCCCCCGCCGCGCCGCGGCTATGTGTGGGCGCCGGGGCACTATGAGTGGCGCGGTGGGCGCCATGTATGGACCCGCGGCGTCTGGGTGCGTGCCCGTCCGGGCTATGCCTACCGTGCGCCGGAGTGGCGCGAGGAAGGCGGACGCTGGCAGTACAACGCAGGCCGCTGGGACCGTGACGGCGATGGCGTGCCGAACCGCTACGACCGTCGGCCGAACAACCCGAATCGCAACTGACGCTGACCGGGATGCATGCCTCCCAAGCGGAGGCATGCTTTTTTCGGAGGCCTAGCGGAACACCACCGTGCGGTGCCCGTTCAGCAGCACCCGGTGCTCGCTGTGCCACTTCACTGCACGCGCCAGCACCTGGCTCTCGGTGTCGCGGCCGCGGGCCGTGAGGTCTTCCACGGTGTCGGTGTGGTCGGCGCGGGCCACGTCCTGCTCGATGATCGGGCCTTCGTCGAGGTCGGCCGTCACGTAGTGGGCGGTGGCACCGATCAGCTTCACGCCGCGGTCGTGTGCCTGGTAGTAGGGCTTGGCGCCCTTGAAGCTGGGCAGGAACGAGTGGTGGATGTTGATCGCGCGGCCGGCCAGGTTGCGGCACAGGTTGTCGCTCAGGATCTGCATGTAGCGCGCGAGCACCACGAGTTCGGCGCCTTCGGCCTCGATGATTTCAAGCTCCTTCGCCTCGGCCTGTGCCTTGGTCGCCGCCGTCATCGGGATGTGGTGGAAGGGCACGTTGTAGCTGGCGGCCAGCTGGTAGAAGTCGCGGTGGTTCGAGATGATGGCGCGCACGTCGATGGCGAGCAGGCCGCTCTTCCAGCGGAACAGCAGGTCGTTGAGGCAGTGGCCTTCCTTGCTGACCAGGATGACCGTCTTCATCGGCTCGGCGGCGGCGTGCAGTTGCAGCGTCATGCCGAAGCCGGCGGCGAAGGTCTTCAGCTCTTCGCGCAGCGTGGCTTCGCTTTGGTCGCCGCAGGCGAAGCGCACCCGCATGAAGAAAAGACCCGTGTCGTGGTCGTTGTACTGGGCGGCCTCTTCGATGTTGGCGCCGCGCTCGAGCAGGAAGCCCGACACGGCGTGCACGATGCCCGTCCGGTCGGGGCAGGAGAGGTTCAGGATGTAGGCGGGCGAGGTAGGCGTAGAGGTCGTCATCAGGGCGTGATTGTCGCAGGGGTGCCAGAATCGCGATTTTCCTCGACCACATAACCGCAGGAGACACGCATGGCCTTCCAGGACTTCAACATGGACAACCAGTGGTTGCCCTTCACCCCCAACCGTCACTTCAGGAAAGACCCGCGGGTGTTCGTCGCGGCCGACGGCATGGAGTTCACCACGCACGACGGCAAGAAGGTGATCGACGGCATCTCGTCGCTGTGGTGCGTGGGCGCGGGCCATAACCGCAAGCCCATCAACGAGGCGATCAAGAAGCAGCTCGACACGCTCGACTACGCCACCGCCTTCCAGGTCAGCAACGACAAGGCCTTCAAGGCGGCCGAGATGATCGCCTCGCTTGCGCCCGGCGATCTCAACAAGGTGCTGTTCTGCAACTCGGGCTCCGAAGCTGCCGACACTTCGATGAAGGTGGCTCTGGCCTATCACCGCGCGCGCGGCGAAGGCCACCGCAACGTGTTCATCGGCCGCGAGAAGGGCTACCACGGCGTGGGCTTCGGCGGCATGTCGGTGGGCGGCATTCCGGGCAACCGCAAGGTGTTCGGCTCGGCCTTTTTGCCGCGCGTGGACCACATGCGCTTCATCCATGACCCGGTGAACCACGCCTACATCCACAACGAGGAGCCGGTGTGGGCCGAAGACCCGCTGGTCGAGCTCGAAACCCGCATCCTGCCGCTGCACGACCCGAGCAACATCGCCGCGATCATCGTGGAGCCCGTGGCCGGTTCGGCCGGCTGGTACCTGCCGCCCAAGGGCTACCTGAAGCGCCTGCGCGAGATCTGCGACAAGCACGGCATCCTGCTGATCTTCGACGAGGTCATCACGGGCTTCGGCCGCATGGGCACCAACTTCGCGTCCGACTACTTCGGCGTGGTGCCCGACATGCTGAACTTCGCCAAGTGCGTGACCAACGGCGTCATTCCGCTGGGCGGCGTGATCTGCCGTGACAAGCTATACGACGCGATGATGAAGACCGACGCGCCCGAGCACGTGGTCGAGTTCTTCCACGGCTACACCTACTCGGGCCACCCGGTGGCCTGCGCAGCGGCCATTGCCACGCTCGATCTCTTCAAGGAAGAAAATCTGTTCGCGCGCGCCGGTGAAATGGGCAAGGTGCTGGGCGATGCCTTCCACAGCACCTTCAAGGGCCTGCCCAACGTCATCAGCATCCGCAGCCTCGGCCTTGCCGCAGCGGTGGAGCTTGCGCCCATCGCGGGCACGCCGGGCAAGCGCGCCTATGAAATCTTCCTCGACTGCTTCCACAAGGGCGCGCTGGTGCGGCCAGCGGGCGACGTGCTGGTGATTGCGCCGCCGTACATCGTGGAGAAGTCGCACATCGACACGCTGGTGAACACGCTGGCGGATTCGATCAAGGCACACGCCTGAGCGGGAAGGCAGCGCCGGCGTGAGCCGGAGATCGATGTCCGGATACGGCGAGTGAAGGCGGCGGGGAACGCGCAGCATGTGAATGTTCGCGGCCCTGCCGCCTTCTCTTTTGTGAGGACACGAACATGAAGCTGCAACTGAGCCATCTGGCTTCGCCGATGGGCGAACTTCTGCTGGTCACCGACGCTGCCGGTGCCATTCATGCGCTGGATTTCGCGGACCATCGCGCCCGCCTGCATCGCCTTCTGAGGGAACTTCATGATGAGGTGGAGCTGACCGAAGGCGCCGCGCCGCAAACGGTGGCCGATGCCCTCGATCGCTACTTCAACGGCGATCTCACGGCCATCGAAACGCTGCCCGTCGCAAGGCTGGGCAATGCGCTGCAGCAGCAGGTCTGGGAGGCGCTTCGCCGCATTCCTGCAGGCCGCACGACCAGCTATGGTGAACTGGCGCGGCAACTCGGCTTCGACGATCCGCGCGCGGCCATCGATGTCGGTGCCGCCAACGGGTCGAACCCGATCAGCATCGTCGTGCCGTGCCACCGTGTGATCGGCAAGAACGGAGACCTCAAGGGCTACGCCGGCGGCGTCGCCCGCAAGCGGCATTTGCTGCAGCACGAAGGCGCGCTGCCGGCTGCGGTCGGGAAAGTCGATGAAGCATTTCTTCTGCTTTGACAGAACTCGGCGAGCGCTTCACGCTTCGGTCCTCACTAGAAGAACGGGGGACGAAGATGTCGAAAAACATCGAGCGATGGATGAGCCGGCCACTTCCTGCGGGTCGCCAGGTCGCTCTCGTGATGGTGACGCTCGGCTCTGTCACCGCCTGGTTGTTGTTCTGGTTCGGCGACTAGCCTGACCTGCTGACGCGCACACCTGCATGCGCGCCTGCGACCCCTGCGGCCTGCGCGAGCCCTTGGGTTGCCCTCCTCATTTCTACCGGTTCCCGGGATACCTCCTACCGGTTCCCGGGATACCGGCCGTGGCCGTCGATCCCTAGCATCCCCTCCCGAAACGTAGCACTTATGAGTTCATCAAGTGCGTCTTCCAGAGAGGGACCGTCATGCAACGTGTATTTCTTATGGCACTGGTGTGTGCGCCTTTGGCTGCGCTCGCCAACAACGTCGGCGAGAACGCCGCATGGCAGTTCCAGACCAGCACCGACAAGGTGAACCAGGCCGCGATCCAGGACATGATCCGCAAGCAGAAGAGCGGCTACTACTCGGCGCCGGTCTACAACACGACCAACAACATCGGTCGCCAGTACAACTGCAACGTCTCCGCGACCTCCACGGGCAACGACGGCAACAACAGCACGGTCGCGAATTCGCCTTCCACTTCGGGCGCGACTTCGAATGCCTCGGGCAATGACAGCCGCACCGCGGTAGGCACCCTCGGCGGCGCGACGGTAGGCACCACGCAAGCCAACTCCGGCGCGGTCGGCTCGGCCATCGTGGGCGGCACCAGCACGCAGGTGCAGGGAGCGGCCAACCAGGCTCTGAACTCGAATCAGAGCAACTCGGGTGCGCAGACCGCGAGCGTCGGCGGCAGCTCGGCGTGCGCGTTCGGCGTGCTCAATTGAACGGGGGCACGCGACATGCAATACCCCATCACCCGCACCTTCGCGCTCGCAGCCATCGCCACGGTGGCGCTCGCCGGTTGCGTCTCCGCTCCGCAGCAACGCTTTGCGCCCAACGAGGCACCCGTGGTGCTCGGCCCCTCGGTGCGCGACAACATCACGCCGATGGAGGCGGTGCTCGCCTGCTACGCCGACCACATCGCGGCCACGCGGCGTCCGCCCATCGTCATCGGCGTGGGCGACGTGAAGGACTACACCGGCAAGTACAGCATCAACGAAGGCAACGCGATCACGCAGGGCGGCGCGCTGATGGTGTATTCGGCACTCGGCAAGCTCGGCGGCGCAGTGAGCATCGCCGAGCGCTTCGACCCGGTGATCGCCGAGCGTGAGCTCGCGTACGCCGACCGCCGCCAGCTCGGTGACGGCCGCACGCACCAGGTAGGCGGCCCCAACGGCGGCCAGGCGGTGCCGTGGCTGCCGTACTTCGGCGGCACGATCAACAAGTCTGATTACTTCATCGTCGGCGGCATCACCGAGCTCAACTACAACATCAACTCGGGCGGCGCGGAGTTCGCGGTGAACCAGGTGGGCGTGAAGGCGCGCACCTTCAGCCAGTCGGTGAGCGTGGACCTGCGCATCGTCGACACCAAGTCGCTGATGGTGGTGCGCACGGTGAGCCTCACCAAGCAGTTCAACGGCTACGAAGTGGGCCTGAACGTGTTCCGCTTTTTCGGCAGCAAACTGTACGACGTGGACATCGGCGCCAAAGGCCAGGAGCCTGTGCAGATGGGCGTGCGCGCGGCGCTGGAAGAGGGAGTGGTGCGGCTCATGGCGGCCGTCACGCAGGTCGACCACCGGCCTTGCATGACGATGCGCCCGGGCGCCGGCGAGCAGATTCCTGTCGTGCCCGCGGCCGACCTGCGCAAGGTCGACAACCCGGGCGATGCCACCGTGGGCGGCGCAGCCGTGACTTCGCCCGTGGTGCAGAGCGGCGTGGCCGTCAATGCCGCGGGGCAGGGCGGCGCGCGCCTCACGGGCACGGCGACGCAGGTGTCCTTCGACTTCGGCGCGACCACGCTCGGCGGCAGCTCGCTTGCGCTGATCGACCAGATCGCGGGCCTGGCCAAGAAGGGCTCGACCGACATCGTGCTGGTGGCGCGCGACACCGAGAACTGGGACGCCCGCAAGCGCGACGAGCTCACCGACCAGCGCATCGCTGCCGTCACCTCGGCCCTTGCCAACCGCGGCGTGGCACCGGGCGCCATCAGCCTCACATGGCGGCCCGATGCCGCCGACACGTCGATCCACCGCGACGGCCCGGGCCTGCAGGAGATCGCCAAGCTGCGTATCGGCAGCGCGGTGGTCGGCGGCGCCACGCCAACCTCTTCTTCCGACGGCGCAGTCAAGGGCGACTGACCTGCCGTTCCGCGCGCATCGCGCATCCACTTTCCGACCCAGACCGCTTCCACAACATCCGAGGAGTCACGCATGAATGCACGCAAGATCCAGAGCCGGGCCGTACGCGCGCCCATGTTCAGCCGCAGCAGCATCGGCACGGCCGTCGCGATGGCGCTGATTGCAGCAGCCTCCGGCGCACAAGCCGCGGAGACCTCGGTCGACGCTGCCTACAACGGCACCGCCACCGGCACGCCGACGGTGAACTCGGACATCAACAACACCGGGGCCGTCAACGCCACCATCACCAGCGCCACCGTGGGCACGACCTCCACCGGCACGCCGCTGAATCCCAACCCGGTGGCGATGAGCACCAGCGGCAACCTGGTCGGCGCGAGCGCCACCGGCAACAGCTTTGCCAACAGCATCCAGCCGGCGCTCGGCACGCCGGTGAACAACGCCGCCACGCTGGGCGTGGCGACCAACACCGGCGTGATCAACAGCGCAGTGAGCAGCAGCAAGCTGGCGGTGGAATCGAGCACGCTGCAGACCGCCAGCGTGGTCAACGCGGACAACACCATCTCGGCCACCACCACGCTCAACAGCGGCAGCTCGGTGGTCTCGGGCGCCGCCGCGGTCGGCGCCTCGCCGCAGGCCGGCACCTCGGTGCTGACCTATCCGGCGGGCGCACCGCTGTTCGATGCCAAGGGCAACATCGTAGTGACCTCGCTGCAGTCGGCCACGGGCGCGAGCTCCAGCGCGCAGGTGCTGGGCAACACGGTCGACCTGATGCTGACGGCGAGCCCGGGCATCACGCTGACGACGGCAGCCGTGCTCGAACGCAATTCGATCTCCGCGGTGCTCAAGGCCAACAGCGCCACCAGCACGGCCGAAATCCAGTCGGGCGGCGCGCCGGCCTTCGCGGGCTCGGCGGTGGTCGCGAACCTGCAGGCGAACGGCAACGGCATCCTCGCCGCCACGCACAGCGCAACCAATACGGGCTCGGTGATCACGGGTCTCGTGAGCGGCGTGCCTGCCGGCGGCTCCAACGTGCTGCAGGGCTCGCTGTCGGTGCGGGGCAATGCGATCTCCAGCGCGGCCACGGGCAACGAGGCGCTGGGCGCCACCGCCGGCACGGCGGGCAACCGCATCCTGATCGACGACGTGACCATCGCGGGCACTGGCACGGCAGCCACCGCGGCCAACAACAGCATCCACAACGGCGTGGGCGTGACCAGCAACGTCAACAGCGACCTGGCCATCGTCAACAGCCAGGGCAACATCGGCGTGACCACCTTCGCCCAGACCGCGGGCGCACAGATCCTGGCCGGCGTGCAGTCGAGCAAGAACAGCCAGGTCACGCTCGCGGACAACAGCATCACGGCGGACGCCACCGGCAACACGGCGTCGAGCGCGATCGCCAGCGGCAAGAACGCGGCTTCGTTCACCGGCACGGCGGCGGTGTCGAACCAGCAGGCCAACTCGGCGGCACCGCTGACGGCGTTCCTGCTCCCGTCGGTCATCTCGGCGCAGACGGGCGAGTCGCCCGGCACGGGGCAGACCAGCGGCAGCTCGGTCACCGTGTCCGGCAACACATCGGCGGCCACCGCGCAGGGCAACCAGATCACGCAGAGCCTGGCGATCCAGGCAGCCACGGTAGCGCTGGGCAACGGCAACGCCGTGCTCACGGGCGGCACCAACTCCGACGGGCGCGTGTCCGCCAGCGGCGCGGCGACGCTCACCAACCTGCAGGGCAACTACAACGGCAGCGGCCCCGCGGCGCTCAACTTCGGCTCGCAGATCCTGCTGACCGCCAGCGGTGGCGGCGCACCGGTCGCGAACAACACGCTGGCGCTGACCGACAACCGGCAGGAAGCCGTGGCGCTCGGCAGCGGGGCCACCAACACGCTCACGCTCAGCGGCAACTCGGTCGGCACGGGCGCGGGCATCGCGAGCGTGCAGATGTCCGATGCGACTTCCGGTGCCGGCGCGGCGCTGTTCGCTCCTGAAGCGCGCATCACGGTGAACGGCAACCTCACGGGCGGCTCGGTCGCGCTCACCGACAACCTGCAGCGCGCCATTGCATACGGCAACTCGGCGACGAACACGCTGGGCGTGAGCGCGGGCAACCTGGCCGCGGCGCCAGGCCCGTTCCTGGGCGCACCGGCCTCGACCGTCACGGTCGATGTGCTCAGCGGACTGCCGTTCAGCAACGCGGCCGGCGCCCTGCCGACGGTGACTGCGGCCTACGGCATCCTGAACGACCAGTCGGTGCAGGGGAACATCGGCAGCTCGGCGACCGGCTCCAACACCTTTGCGGCGAACGTCAACGGCAATGTCTCGGGCGCCAGCGTCGCGAACAGCGACAACGCCTTCGTCGCAGCCACCTACGGCAACGACGCAGCCAGCGGCGTGACGCTGGGCCTGAACAACGTGAGCGGCTCGAATGCCTCGATCGCCAACGTCACCAACACGCAGGCTGTGGCGGGCACCAACACCGTCATCTCCGCCATCGCGGCCGGCGGCATCGTGGCGCGCACCACGGTCACGGGCACGCTGAGCAACGGCTCGGTGTCCAGCTCGGACAACGCGGCGCAGGCACTGGCCTACGGCAGCCGCGCCACCGGCAACACGGTGAAGGTGACGGGCAACAACATCGACACCTCCGGCCTCTCGCTGGCGGGTGCGACGCTGACGGGCAACGTGCTCGCCACCACCGCCGCCTTCAGCGTGCAGAACGCGCAGTCGGGCCAGGGCACGGTGTCGGCGCAACGCAGCGGCGGGCCTGAAGTGCAGACCACCGTCACCGGTGCCATCAGCAACTCGAAGGTGGACGCCAGCGGCAACACCACGCTGGCTGGCGCGACCAGCAACAGCGCCGTCAACGGCGTGAGCGTGGATGCAGTCGGCGTATCGACCACCACCGCAGTGCAGAACCTGCAGCTCACCAGTGCGGCGGTCAGCTCGCTGACCGGGCAGGAAGGCGCGCTGCTCAACAACAAGGACGGCGTGCAGGTGGTACTGGGCGGCGCGAGCATCCAGAACTCGCAGGTCACCGTGGACGGCAACGCCGCCGGCGGCTCGGCCACGGGCAACGCTGCCGTCAATCGCATCGACGTGAAAGGCAACACCATCGCCGTGGGCGACGGCTTGCCGCTTGCCGGTGCGACCAGCCTCGCGGGCCTGGCAGGTGCGGTCGGCGACCATGCGCTGTCGAGCATCCAGCTGGTGACGAGCCCGACGATCTCTTCCAAGGTGGCGGCCGCCTTCGGTGTCGACACTGCGGTCGGCGCGGTGATCTCCGGATCGACGCTGAGTGCCTCCGGCAACACGCAGAGCGCGAAGGCCGTGGCCAACACGGGCAGCAACGCCATCACGCTCGCGGCCACCGATGTGTCGGCCCGCTCCGCGCTGCTGTCTGCACAGGGCAGCACGGCGGCGGTGGAGTCGCGCTCGTTCATGCAGGCCTTTGCGCCGGCCTCGGTGACGGGCTCGTCGGTGAAGCTCTCGAACAACAGCAACTCGGCGCTGAGCGTGATCAACGACGTGGACAACAAGGTCGCCGTTGCGGGCGGCTCGTCTGTCGCATCCTTCGTTCCCGCGATCATTCTTCAGGGGGCGCTGCCCGGCAACACCGCGGCGCTGGGCGACCAGGTGCTGGTGAACCGCCAGTCGGCCGGAACCTCGGCCACCAGCACCGCCGACACCGCGATCTACAACGAAGACAGCCTGGTGCCCGCCAACGCAGGCCTGGTCAACAGCAGCTTCACCGCCTCGGGCAACTCGACGTCCTCGGAAGCAGCGGCCAACCGCGCTACCAACGCTGCCTCGCTGACCGGCGGCGCATCGCAGTCGGCCAAGACTGCGGTGCTGAATGCGCAGGACAGCAACGCAACCGTGGCAGCCAACGCCAACAACGTGACCAGGCTCACGTTGACCGGCCCCAACGCGCTCACCGGCAGCAGCGCCACGCTCGACGGCAACATCACCAGCGCAGCCGCCACCGGCAGCGCTGCCACCAACAGCATCGACGTGAAGAGCAGCACCATCGCCGGCAGCACGCCGCTGCCGGCCGTGGCCGCAGCCGGCCCGGCGCTGTTGGTGACAGTGACGGCAGACCACGCACTGGCCAACGTGCAGATGGGCACCGGGCCTGTGTCGGCCACCGCGACGGGCATCGTGGGCATCGACACGGCACCGGCATCCATCGTCGGTACCTCGACGCTGGGCGTGACGAACAACGGCCAGAGCGCGAAGGCCGTGGCCAACACGGCGCTCAACAGCGTGACGCTCGCGGGCTCCAACGTTGGCGCGCGCTCGGCGCTGCAGTCGACGCAGTCGGGCACCGCCGCGGTGACGGCAACGTCCACGCAGGAGCTGTTTGCACCGGCCGCATCCACCGCCTCGACAGTGCGCCTCTCGGGCAACAGCAATACGGCGCTGGGCGTGATGAACGACGCGACCAACACGCTGAGCGTGAGCGCGGTCAACACCCTGCCGCCGGGCGCGACGGGTTCGGCCACGCTGAACGAGACCGGCAGCGCCGACAACGTGGTGGCCACCGGCGACCACGTGCTGTCGAACCGCCAGTCGGCCGCATCGACCGTCAGCAGCACGGCCAATACGTCGATCCACAACGACGACAACGCCGCACCCACGCCGGGGCTGATCAACGGCGCGCTCACCATCTCGGGCAACAGCACCTTTGCAGAGGCTTCGGCCAACCGCGCGACCAACACCGCCACGGTGGCGAGCAGCGCGACGCAGGGGGCCAGCGTCGGCATCGTCAATGTGCAGGGCAGCACGGCCGGCGTGACGGCGACGGCCAGCACGGTGGCGAATGCGACGCTGGCGGGCGCGGTGCCGCTCAACGGCAGCAGCGTCTCGCTCGACGGCAACACCACCGTTGCCCTGGCGCGCGGCAATGCGGCGACCAACGTGCTCGAATCCAGCGGCGGCAGCAGCTACGGCGGCGCGGCGACGGTGGGTTCGTCGAGCCTGGTGGGTACGCCGCTGGCGCTCAACGTCGGTGCGAGCGCGGCCATTCTCAACAGCCAAAGCAACTCGGGCGCGGTGTCGGCAACCAGCGTGGGCACGAGCTACCAGGTGGCGCTCAACAGCACCGGGGCTGGCGTGTCGAGCGGCTCGGTCGGCGTCACGGGCAACGCACTGGCGGCGCAGGCCGTCGGTAACAGCGCGACCAACCGCTTGACGCAGACGGCGCTGAACACCGGCGCGCCGAGCGCGGCCATCGGCAACTACCAGGTCAACACCGGCGCGGTGACGGCCACGGTGACGAGCGTGAACTTCGGGGTCGGCGTGTCGGGCGCTGTGGGCAACAGCACGCTGCGCACCACGGGCAACCAGATCACGGCATCGGCCGCGGGCAACTCGGCGGTGTCGGCGATTACCTCGCGCTGAGCTGCTGCGTACTGAAAGAAAAGCCGCGGGCCTTTGGGCTCGCGGCTTTTTTCTTGTCGATGGGGCGCTCAGGCTTTCGGTTGCGGTCTTGCCTGCCGCTTGAACTCTGCGCAGTAGTCTTTTTCGGGCAGGGGCGGTGTCCGCCATGTGCGGTCGTAGTCGCCCGCCACCGCTTCGGGCGAAGGAGCAGCCGGCGCGGCCATCAGCCGCACCGTGGCGACCTTGACGTCGTCGGGCAGGTGCTGCGGCACGCCGAGCGTGCGCACGACGTGGCCGGCTCCGGCGATCAGCAGCACCGTCTGGCCCGGGCGTTTCGCCTTGACGATGGCCTGCGCCATCGCGCGGTCGCGGCCGACCTGGATGCGCGTCATCGGGACGATCTGCGACTCGGGGAGCATCCTGCAGTGGCCATCGCGCACGGCGTCCTGCTGCGCGGTGTAGGCCTCGCCGTTGAGCTGCACGTCGAGCGAGACGTCGGCCATGGCGTCTTTCATGCGGATGCGCGGCAGATTGGCGCCGACCACGGGCACGCCCGCGCGCACGGCGGCCATCACGGCGGGGCCGTAGCTGGCCCAGGGCCAGGCCTTGTCGCTCCAGTCGAGGGCGGCCTGCACCTGGGCCTCGGTGGCGGTGGGCGTGAGCTGCGCGGTGCTGCGGCCTTCCTCGGCCATCTCGAGCGCCAGCGCGGCGAGGTGGCCGCGCGCGGCCAGCGCCTCGACGGTTTCGCGTTCGATGACATGGTGCTCGGGCGCGTCGTGCTGCTCGCCGAGCAGCAGGGCATCGACCGGCTGGAGCGCTGCGACGCGGCGTGCGATGGGCGCGTCGGGCGCATCGGCGCCGGAAGAGGACAGCGCCGTACAGCCCGTGAACGCCGTGACGGCGAGCAGAGGGAACAGCAGGAATCGGGAGGCCCGGGCGGGCCAGTTTGGAGGAGGCATCGCGCCATCGTATGCCCTCGGCACGCGCGCGCAGTGCCGTCCATTTCCCCCTGTCCCTGTCGTCCGTGCCCTCCCGCTTTTTTTGGTTCGCGCGCTGGCCGCGCAACCGCCGCCGAAGTTCCAGTGGATTTACCGTTGAACACCTCTGAAACTTTTAACTGACAGCCTGCTAATTTTTTACTAAGTCTTTGGGTTTACTCGGCCCGTCGCGAACAAGTCATACCAAAGACCACATGTGACTCGCGATACGGGCCGGATATCCATCTATCCGGAGGTTCAATTTCCGACACTTACGGGGTAGATATGAATAACTTGAGACTCGGTGGCGCCATTGCCACGGCCCTGGTGGCGCTTGCCGTGCTGCCGCTCCAGTCCGCACACGCCACGACGGCCACCACGACCTTCAAGGTGACGGCCACGGTGCTCAGCTCCTGCGCCATGGCCACGCCCGACACGCTCGCGTTCGGAAGCTTCACCCCGGGCACTGCGCTCACCGGCGCGACCTCGTTCACCGTGCAGTGCACCTACGGCACCACCTACTCGCTGGGCATGAGCGCAGGCACCAGCGGCTCGGTGACGGCCCGGACCATGACGAGCGCCACGGCGACCAGCGGCTACAACAGCCTGTCGTACGGTCTCTACAAGGACTCCTCGTATGCGACCAACTGGAGCAACAGCACGACGGGGTCGGACTACACCGGCACAGGTTCGGCCGTGACCCATACGGTCTACGGCAAGGTCCCGGCCGCCCAGTACGCAGTGGCGCCCGCAACGGACTACACCGACACGATCACCCTGACGCTCACCTACTGAGCGTTCACGGTCCATGTCCCTCGATTGGGCTATGCGTCAGCTCCTGGCGCGCGCGGCGATCATCCTCGGTTCGGCGGCGGCGATGGCCGTCTCGGCCGTTCCTGTCGACGTTCGGGCCGCGAGCATCCAGATCGCTCCGGTCCGCGTCGTGCTGCAGCCCAACCGGCCGGTCGCTTCGCTGGTCGTGACCAACGACGGTGCCAGCGAGATCTCGATGCAGGCCGAGGTCATGAGCTGGGCGCAGAAGGACCAGCAGGATGTCTATGCGCCTACGCGCGAGGTACTGGTCAATCCGGCCATCTTCCGGATTCCGGCCAATGGCCGGCAGATCGTGCGCCTCGGCCTGCAGGTGCCCGCGCTGGCCGACGAGCGCAGCTACCGCATCTTCCTGAGGCAGCTGCCGCGCGACAAGGCGCTGCCAACGGGGACCGAGGGGGCGGGCGCTGAATTGCAGACGCTGCTGCAGCTGGTCTTGCCGATCTTCGTGCCTCCTTCGTCCCCTGCGGGAGCGCCTTCGGTCGCGTGGCATCTGAGCGCGTCGGCGCTGACCATCGACAACCTGGGGCGCGAGCACATCCAGATCACGCAAGTCACCGTGCGCCATGCGGATGGCAGCGAACTCTTGCGTCAACGTATGTCGGTCTACGTGCTGCCGCAGCAAAGCGCTAGGTTGCCGGTCGCACTGCCTTCACTGCCGCCGGGCGCCAGACTCCAGTTCGAGGCGCAGGCGGACTCCGACGTGCCGCTGTCCCCCGTCTTCCTGCAAGTTCCCGGTGCGACGGCTGCAGCAGCTCAGTAGCCTGGTCGCTTTCGCTTGCTGGCTGCCGGTGGCACACATGGCGCAGGCCCAAGTGATCGCGGACGACCGGGTGTTCACCCCGGTAATCATCGACGTCGAAGTCAATGGCACGGCAGAGGGGCCTGCACGCTCTGCGCTCCGGCACGGGGGCAAGCTCCTGTTCAGCCGTGCCGACCTGCAGGCCTGGCGCGTCATCGTTCCCGCCCAGGCGACGGCCGTGGTCGAGGGGGCCGATTACTACGACCCCGCTGCGTTGCCCAATGGCAGCGTGGCGCTGGAAGAAAGCACGCAGACGGCGCAAGTGCGCTTGCCCGTGACGGCGTTCGTGGCCAATGCGCTCAGCGGCAAGGCCGCGAACCGGCCGTCGTTGACGCCCTCCGTCAATGCCGCCTTCGTCAACTACAGCATGGCGCTGCAGCACGACAGCAACGGCACTGCCGCATCGGGACTGCTCGACAGCACGGTTTCGGGCCAATGGGGATTGCTGGCGAACAGCGTGCTCGTCGGCCAGTCGGCCTATCAGAATGCGACGGGCCTTTCGTCGCTGAGCAAGATGGTCCGGCTCGACAGCTACTACCGCTACGACGACCCGGATCGCCTGACGCGGCTGACGGTTGGTGACGCCATCACGCAGAACGCCGCGTGGTCCACGCCGTCGCGCTTTGCCGGGGTGCAGTTCGGCACGCAGTTCGGCCTGAGCCCTGGGTACATCAGCTATCCGGTGCCGTCGCTCACGGGCGGATCGGCCGTCGCATCGACGCTCGAAGCCTATGTGAACAACACGCTGCACTATCAGGGGCAGGTCGATTCGGGCCCGTTTTCGTTGAGCAACGTGCCGGTGCTCAGCGGCGCGGGTGAGATGAGCTTCTCGGTGTCCGACGCGCTGGGCGTGCGGCGCACCGTCACGACGCCTTACTACGTGAGCACGAATCTGCTGCGCGCGGGCTTGTCGGACTACTCGGTCAACGTGGGGTGGAGCCGCCTCAACTATGGCCTTCAGAGCAATGACTACGGCAGCCCGTTCGCTGCCGGCAACTGGCGCCGCGGACTCAGCGAGACGGCCACCGTGGAACTGCATGGCGAGGCCGGCGCGCAGGTTCAGGTTGCCGGCGCCGGCCTGACCTGGGTGTGGGCGCCGCTGGGGGAGTTCGGACTGCACGGCGCGGCCAGCCGCTCGCAGGACGCGGGCAACGGAACGCTCGGGCGCGTCTCGTTCGCGCACATCGCTCCTGAGTGGAGCTTCTCGGCAAGCCGGCAATCCGCCAGCGCAGGCTTCATGCAGGTTGCATGGCTGGACAGCCAGACGCACACGACCGGGCAGACCCAACTGTTCCTGGGGCGCTCCCTTGGCCGCCGCTATGGCAGCCTGGGCCTGGCCTACACGGCATTGCGCTACAGCGGCGGCGACGAGGCCAAGGTGCTTTCGCTCAACCATTCCATTCAACTCGGTGCCGTGTTCCTGAACACCTATGTGGCGCGCACCGACTCGGGCGCCACGGCGAATCGCCAGCGTGTCGCATCGGTCGGCTTGAGCCTGACCCTTCCGTTGGGCGACCGGCAGACCGCATCGGCCACGACCAACCGGCAGAACGGGAAGACCACCACCACGGTCGACGTCAGCCAGGCGACTCCGAGCGATGAGGGGCTGGGCTGGCGCGTCGCGGCCTCGAATGGCGAGACAAAACGCGCCCAGGCCGAGGCAACCTGGCGGACCCCCTATGCGAGCTTCAATGCGCAGGTCGTCGACCTCAACAAGGAGACCAGCGCCAGGGTGCTTGCCGAGGGCTCACTGGGCTATACGTCGGGCATGTTCTTCGCGGCGCAATCGTCCAGCGACGGCTTTGCGCTGGTGACGGTGCCTGGCGCGGCCGGCATCAAGATCTACCGGGAGAACAACCTGGCGACGACGACCGACGGCGAGGGGCATGCCCTCGTGACCGGGCTGCGTGCCCATGAGCTGAACAAGATCAGCGTGGACAACGGCGATCTGCCGATCTCGGCGCAGGTGCACTCCGACGTGCTGCAGGTCGTGCCGTCGTACAAGGGCGTTGCGGCGGCCACCTTCGACATCTCGCGCGACCTGAGCGCCACCATGCAGATCCGGCTGCCCGACGGGTCGCCGCTGCCGGCTGGCATCGACGTTGTCGGCGAGAACCGTCCGTCTCCATTAATCACCGGCTACGGCGGCACGCTGCAGCTCGATCGCCCCCGTGCGGGCGAACGCCTCGAGGCGAACTGGCGCACTGGCCATTGCAGTTTCACGGTCGGCCCCATTCCGACCACCGGCACGCTGCCACAAATCGGGCCCTACACATGCGAAACGATGCTTTCAACTACTACAGCGCGCTGATCTGGGTTGCCGGACTGATTGGCGCGCTGGCTGCCACGTCGGCACATGCGTCATGCACGTCGACGGGGCTCGGGACGCCGACCTGCTCGGCCTCCATCAGCGCGACGGCCCTGAGCTTCGGAAACTACAGCGCGGCCACGACGAGTGCGACCACAAGTACCGGCACCATCACGGTGTCGGCCACGTTTTCAGGAAGTGTCTTCGGAACCAGCACCTTGAGCTATACGGTCAGCCTCAGTGCGGGGAATTCGGGAACGACCACGAGCCGCTATATGAGCTATGGCAGCTACACCCTGAACTACAACCTGTACACCAGTTCGACCTATGGGACGGTCTGGGCGACCAGCACGGTGTCGGGCAGCGCGTCCGCCTCAGGTGGGTTCGGGACCAGGACGGCAAGCACCACGCACACCGTCTACGGTCGCCTGCCTGCCGGCCAGTACACGGCTGCGCCGGGCAGCTATACCGACACCATCACGGTGACCGTGACCTACTGAGTTGTTGTTTCCGGGGTTTTCGGCTCAGTGCACCAACACGGGGGTGTGGGCCAGCTCGGCGTAGCCTTCGAGCGTGTCTTCGACCTCTTCCTGGGTGGGAGTGTTGAGCTGCCAGGCGGCGATCTGCTGCTGGAACAGTTCGGCCCAGGAGCCGTCGAGGTACACCTCCTTGCCCGAACGCTTGTCCACGATCTCGAAGCCATGGCGCTCCAGAACCGGCACATTCGGCTGCGCGGGCTCCTCGCCTTCATTGGGCTGCACGTGTACGACGACGAAAGACTCCGAGTCATAAAGCATGTTCATGGCGGGCCCTGTGAGTATGTCGATGGCGTTCATGGGGTTTAGATAGCAATCAACGCGCCAGTTTCAAGATAGGTTGTCTATTTGTAAAACCAACAGGCTAATCGGCATATCTCCAGGACCTTTTGCTTCGATAGTGTGACTTTCTCCTCAATTCGAGGGTCCCGCGGGTAGGGGTTTGCGCAATTGGGCGTCAGCGAAGTCGCCGTTTGCTTCCGTCTGCCTGATGCGCACGGGCAGATAACCGTACGCTGGCGCAAGCCAGAGCTCCAGTTTTCTATCGAAATCCCGGCGCGGGTTGCGGGTGAGTTTGCGCGCGGTGTATTCGCCGGCCGGGAGGGCTATCTTTTCTTCCTCGCCGACCACGAAGACCCAGACGTCGGCATCGCGTGGCCCCACGGTCTGGACCGAGATCCGGGTGCCCGCCGGATAGCGATCCGGGCTGGCCGCCAGCAGGCCGCCGAGCTGCATCATGACGCTCATGCGGTCCTGCGCGCCGGCCAGCAGGGGCACGGGGGGCGTGTTGTTGCTGAACACGATCTGCCCCTGATCGCGCACGAAATGCGACGCCACCTCGGCCTTGCGGCTTTCGGAGTACCGCTCGGGCTCTAGGCCGGAGGGGCCGATGCGGCCGGTGCTGTGCCAGTTGAGCAGGGTGAAGAACACCGCCTTGAGCGTCAGCCGCCCGTCGTAGCGGGAGCCATCCTGCAGCCAGACGAGCTCACCGAACACGCCCCGCTGCGGGGAGGCCCCCACCTGGCCCGTGGCTTCGAAATCGAGCGTGACCGAACCGGGGATCCTCAGCGCCTGGGTGCCGGCGATTGTTCCCGAGGCTTCGCTGCCGCCGGCCGTCTTGGTGCCGCTGCCCGTGCCACCGGCAGGGGAAGACGCACCAGCCGAGGCGCTGGCGGCTGCTTCGGGCGGTGCTGCTCCTGAATCGGGAGCAGCCTGGGCCGTCAGGTCGGGTGTTTCCGGAGCAGGGGGCACGGAAGTGTCTGGCTCCGGCGCTGGCGTAACGGCCGCAGGAGCCGGCTTCGGACGGGGCGCCGACGGCTCGCGGGGCCGGCGCGGCTTGGGCGGCGGTGCTGGCTTGGCTTCCGCTGGGGCGGCAGCCGGCGCAGCGGGCTTTTCAGAAGCCGGCGGCGCGATCACGATCGTCCGCGTGCTGAACTTGCTCGCCAGTGGCGAGGGTTCCGGCCCGATGGCCACCGGCGCCAGCCCGAGCACCAGCAGGTGGATCAGCGCCACCAGCAGCGTCAGACCGATCAGCACCCGCCACGACGGACGCCCGGGCAGGCCGGGAGGCAGCAAGGAAGAAGGAGGGGCGACGAGCGTCGACATCAGTGTGTGGAGTGAGGCGCCGGCCCGGAGGTTCACGAAGACCACCTCGGTACACTGCCGCCCGTTCAACCAGTTTAAGTGGGAGCGGCGCCCGGCCTCGTGCACGCGCCGTGTCCCGCGCCATCACGCACGCACCGCATCATGAAACTCGCCACCCTGAAGGACGGCTCGCGCGACGGCCAGCTCGTCGTTGTCTCGCGCGACCTCACGCTCGCCCACTACGCCACCGGCATCGCGAGCCGGCTGCAGCAGGTGCTGGACGACTGGGGCTTCATGAGCCCGCAGCTGCAGGACCTGTACGACTCCCTCAACACCGGTCGCGCGCGCCACGCCTTCCCCTTCGATCCGTCGATGTGCATGGCCCCGCTGCCGCGCGCCTACCAGTGGGCGGATGGCTCGGCCTACATCAACCACGTCGAGCTGGTGCGCAAGGCGCGCAACGCCGAAGTGCCCGAGAGCTTCTACTCCGACCCGCTGATGTACCAGGGCGGCAGCGACGACTTCCTCGGCCCGACCGACGACGTGATCGTGCCCAGCGAAGCCATGGGCGTCGACTTCGAGGCCGAGATTGCGGTCATCACCGGCGACGTGCGCATGGGCTCCACGCCCGACCAGGCACTCGACGGCATCCGCCTCGTGATGCTGGCCAACGACGTGAGCCTGCGCAACCTGATTCCGGCCGAGCTGGCCAAGGGCTTCGGCTTCTTCCAGAGCAAGCCCGCCACCGCCTTCAGCCCCGTGGCCGTGACGCTCGACGAGATCGGCGAGGCCTGGCAGGACGGCCGCGTGCACCTGGCGCTGCAAAGCAGCTGGAACGGCCGCAAGGTCGGCATGTGCGACGCCGGCCCGGAAATGACCTTCCACTTCGGCCAGCTCATCGCCCACATCGCCAAGACGCGCAACGTGCGCGCCGGCAGCGTCGTGGGCAGCGGCACCGTGAGCAACAAGGGCGTGGAGAAAAACGGCCACATGGACTGGCCCAAGGGCTATTCGTGCATCGCCGAGAAGCGCTGCATCGAGACCATCCAGACCGGCCAGCCGTATACCGATTTCATGAAGTTCGGCGACACGATCCGCATCGAGATGAAGGGGCTCGACGGGCGTTCGCTGTTCGGTGCGATCGACCAGGAGATCGTGTCGACGGCCGGGCGGCCGAAGGAGGCGCCGGTGTCGCTGGTGAAGCCGCAGGGCGGTCTGGAAGAAGCTGCTGAAGATTGAGCGGCTTGACCTTTCAAGGTCAATACTTCTGTCTGCCCGCGTTTGATTTGAGATTTTGACCCTTCTGGGTCAAAAATCGATATCGCTTCAAATTGACCCTATAGAGACAAATAAGATTGATTTGATCAAGCGTTAAGCAATAATGCTCTTATCAGGTCAATTCATGTACCTCACTCCCGACAATCTTTCTGAACTGGCCATGCGACTCACGGCCGAGCGCAAGCGCCAGGGTTTGTCGCGCGCGCAAGCCGCTTCGGTGTGCGGCGTCAGCCCCTCGTTCATCCGCGACGCGGAAAGCGATCCGGGGCGCTGTTCCTTGGTGAAATTGCTGCTCCTCGCGACCGGACTCGGACTCAAAGCCAGCCTTGGCGGTTGGCAGGGCGACCCCGAGGCGAGCGCCGAATGATCCGGCTGCGCATCTGGGCCAACGCCCGTCCGATGGGGTGGTTCGGCCATGTTGCCGCTGACTACTTCTTCGAGTACGACCCTCAATGGCTGGAACAGCCAGGGCACTACGTGCTGGCACCGCAATTTCCGCTGGTGGCCGAGCGCTACACCGGGCACCTGGTCCGGTCTTTTTTCGAGAATCTGCTCCCTGAGGGCGAGGCGCTCGACGACATCGTCAGCGCCATTCATTTGCGCGGCGCTTCATCCTTCGAGTTGCTGGGCCGCCTGGGCGCGGAGCTTCCCGGTGTGCTCTCGCTGCTGCCGCCCGAGGCGCGGCCAGTGCCGGCGCAGGAATACCGTCCGCTACCGTTCGAGGAGCTGAGTCGACGGCTGGCCGGCCGCGACCGCACGCCGCTGTTGCTGTCCAACACCCAGGCGACCATGTCGCTGGCCGGCGCGCAGGACAAGATCGGCCTGCGCTTCGACCCGGCAGGCCAGCGCCTGAGCGACAGCATTGGCCAGTCACCCACCACGCACATCCTCAAGCCTGACACGCGCCAAGCGCGCTACCACCCCAGCGCAGTCAACGAATTTGCCTGCATGACGCTGGCACGAGCGCTTCGGTTGCCGGTGCCGGAGGTTTGGCTGCTTCGCATTCCCGAGGCGGCTTACGTGGTCGAACGCTACGACCGGCTGCTGGCGGCGGGCAACATCGTGAGCCTTCATCAAGTCGACGGCTGCCAGTTGCTGGGACACGGCGCGGACTGGAAATATCAGCGTTCGGGCGGGCTGGTCAGCATTCCCTTGCTGGTCAAGGTCTTGCGCGGGCTGGGCGTGCGCGCCATCGACCTGCTGCAGTTCCAGCGTTGGGTGATGTTCAACTACCTGATCGGCAATTCGGATGCACACGCCAAGAACGTGTCGGTGCTGGTCGATGACAAGGGCTTCAGGCTCGCGCCGTTCTACGACCTGCTGTGCGTGCGCGCGTACGGGGACACTGGTCTGGCGCTGTTCATCGGGGACGAGGAAACCTTCGATTCGGTGGGCCGCCATTCCTGGGAGGCCCTGTGCGAAGACTGCGGCTTTCGCCTGCCTGAAACGTTGGCCGAGTTCGGCAAGATGGCGCGTGCCTTGTTGCCGGCATGGCACAAGGTCCGCGCGTCACTGGACAAATCGCACGACCCGAACGATGCCGAAGTGCATGTGCTGGAAAGAATGACGCACGTGTTCGAGCTTCATGCTCGAAACGCGTTGTCGATGATTGGCGGCTGATCGCGAGGACGGCGCAATTAACGGCCTTAACAGGCTGGACTACAGACTCGCACCGCGCAGCAGTTCTTTCTGCGACCGTATCCCCAGCCGCCGGAACGCCCGGTACTGATGCGTGCGCACAGTCGTCAGCTCGACGCCGATCTCGCGCGCCGCTTCTTTCGCCGTCTTCCCAGCCATCAGGTGGCCGATGACCTCGCGTTCGCGCAGGCTCAGCCTCAGCAGCCGCGAGGCCAGCGTGGGCTCCACCGCCTCCTGCACGGCCACAGCGCTGCGGCCATGCGCCGCGGTGGCGTCGGCCAGCAGCGTGGCGTGCGCCTCGATGCGCGCGAAGTCCTCCACACCGAACTCCGGCTGCGCAAGGCTGCGGTAGAAGCTCACCGCCACGCGCTGCCCCGTGGGCAGCAGCAACAGCACCGACGCTCGTTCGCGGATGCCGACGTCGCCATAGCAGGCGGCGCGGTAGGCCGGGTCGGCCACTTCGTCGGCGTGCTGGTGGCCCAGCCATAGCTGCGCGCGCTTCGGCAGCTTGCGAGCAGCGAGCCAGGCCATGTTCGGGTCGAGCAGGTCGAAGCGCTGCGCCACATAGCGTTCGGTGGTGCGCTCTGCCGTGCTGCCGTAGCTGCTGGCGGCAGACACCGCCTCGATGCGGCCGGTGGCATCGACCACGAACACGGTGCAGAAAGTCACCGGCATCACGCGCTGCATCGCCTTGAGGTAGCTGGTTGCCAGATGCGGCGTGCCCACGCCGGAGAGCACGTCGCCGACGACGGCTGCGGCCAGCGCGGTGTCGGTGGGGTGGATGCGCCAGCGTCTCATGCGTGAAGAAAAAGAAGAGCAGTTCGGGTAAGTACCTCGTACGAAGTTATGACATTGACGGCCCCCGCGCATCGGGACAATCCCGTCGGATGACGAACTCTCCCGATGCTGCCAGCGGCCCCGTGCCTCCGCCGGCCAGCGCCACTGAACTGCCGCCGTCGGTCGGCGCCTTCCACTACACGCGCTACAAGCCCTGGACGCCGCCGCTCGAAGAAGGCGGTATCGAACCCGGCCGCCATCCAGTGGTGATCGCGGGCGGTGGGCCGGTCGGTATGGCGCTCGCGCTGGGGCTCGCGAACCACGGCGTGCGCAGCGTGATCCTCGAAGCCGACGATACGGTGTGCGTGGGCAGCCGCGCGGCCTGCATCTCGCGGCGCAGCCTTGAAATCATGGAGCGGCTCGGCGTACTGCCCGGCTTCATGGCCAAGGGCCTGCCGTGGACTGGCGGTCGCAGCTTCTACAAGACGGCCGAAGTGTTCCGCTTCGAGATGCCGCACGACGCGCAGCAAAAGCTGCCGCCGATGATCAACCTCGAGCAGTACTACGCCGAGCACTATCTGCTGGAAGAAATCTTCCGCCGCAACGAGCAGACGCCGGGGCTCATCGACATCCGCTGGGGCACCGAGCTCACCGGTCTCGCGCAAAGCGATGAGGGCGTGACGCTCGACGTGCGCAACGCCGAAAGCGCCTACCGGCTGCACGGACAGTGGCTCGCAGCCTGCGACGGCGGCCAGAGCTTCGTGCGCAAGGCGATGGGGCTCACGCTCGAGGGCACGGGCTACGAAGGCCGCTACGTGATCATCGACATCGAGCTGCACAGCGGCCACCCCACCGAGCGTCGCGCGTGGTTCGACCCGCCGTGGAACCCCGGCTCGACCGTGCTGATGCATCGCCAGCCCGACGACATCTGGCGCATCGACTACCAGCTGCGCCCCGGCCAGAGCACCGAAGAAGCGCTGCAGCCGCCGGCCGTGGCCGAGTTCGTGCAGCGCCACCTCGACGCCATCGGCGAAGGCCACCTGCCGTGGAAGACGGTGTGGACCTCGGTCTACCGCGCCGGCGCGATGACGCTCGACAGCTATCGCCACGGCCGCGTCGTGTTCGCGGGCAACGCTGCGCATGCAATGCCGATCTTCGGCGTGCGTGGGCTCAATTCGGGCTTCGACGATGCGGACAACCTCGCGTGGAAGCTGGCGTTCGTGACAAGGGGGTTGTCAGATGCGGCGCTGCTCGACTCGTACTCGCAGGAGCGCATCGCGGCCTTCCACGTGAACGCCGAGAACGCGATGCGCAGCACCGAGTTCATGTCGCCGCCGTCGCGGGGCTTCGACCTGCTGCGCGAGGCGGCGCTGTCGCTGTCGGAAGCGCATCGCGGCATTGCGCAGCTCATCAATCCGCGCCAGACGCAGGCCGTGCGCTATGCCGATTCGCCACTGTCTAGCGAGGGTGACGAACTGCCGAGGGGTCCGCTGCCGGGCGAGGTGATGCCCGAGCAACAACTTGCGCAAGGCCACCTCACCGACTGGATCGCGCCGACCTTCACGCTGCTGGTGCTGCGGCCCGATGTGGCCCCGCTGCCTGCAGCCGACATTGCGCAGGCACTGCAGGGCGCGCTGCCCTTCGTCGTGCGTAGCATCGCGGCCCCGGGCGTCGACGGCGCCGACGCGCATGCATCTCCCGCCGTCTTCGAAGCGCTCGGCGCGCAAGACGGCGCGGTCTACCTGCTGCGTCCCGATGGCCACGTGGCCGCGCGCTGGCATCGCCTGCCGCCCGGCGCCCTGCAACCTGCACTGGCCCGCGCGGCCCAGGAGCCCCTCGCATGACCACGACACCGCTGAACCCCGACGCCCGCGACCGCCTCTATGCCGAGTGCGCACGCGCTATCACCGAGGCGGGCGCCGAGCGCGAATCGCTGTTCCTCGCGCGGCTCGCGCTGCTGCTGTTCGAGCAGGTCGGAGACGAGGCGCGGTGCCGCGCCGCGCTGGCCGATGCGCTGCGCGCGCTGCCCGTACCATCGCTGTCCGCTTCCTGACCTTCCAAATTACAAACGACTGGAGACTGATCCATGGATCGCCGCACCCTTCTCGCCACGCTCGCTTCCGGCGCCGCAGTGGC
Organism: Variovorax sp. YR266; assembly: GCF_900107295.1. NCBI lineage: Bacteria > Pseudomonadati > Pseudomonadota > Betaproteobacteria > Burkholderiales > Comamonadaceae > Variovorax > Variovorax sp. YR266. The sequence continues at coordinate 11,529 of NZ_FNPM01000012.1, read as the reverse complement.
CGCCACGCCTTTCGCCCACGCGCAGGAGTACCCCGCGCAGCTCATCAAGTGGGTTGTGCCCTATCCGGCGGGCGGCGGCACCGACGTGATCGCGCGCGTGCTGGCCGAATCGATGCGCCAGACGCTGGGCCAGCAGATCGTGGTCGACAACCGCCCCGGCGCCTCGACCAACATCGGCGCCGACCTGGTCGCCAAGAGCAAGCCCGACGGCTACACGATCCTCTCGGCCGACAACGCGGTGCTGGCCTTCAACGAGCACCTGTTCAGCAAGCTGCCGTTCAACCCCGAAAGAGACTTCACCTACATCGGCGCGATCGGCAAGTTTCCGCTCGCGCTGGTGGTGCATCCGGACTTCCCGGCGAAGAACTTCAAGGAGTTCCTGGCCTACGTGAAGGCCAATCCCGGCAAGGTCAACTACGCCTCGCCCGGCAACGGCTCGCCGCACCACCTGGCAATGGAAATGTTCAAGGTGCGCACCGGCACCTTCATCACCCACATTCCGTACCGCGGCGCGGCGCCGGCCATGGCCGACGTGATGGGCGGGCAGGTGCCCTGCATGTTCCTCGACCTGGCCTCGGGCCTGTCGATCATGCAGAGCAACAAGGTGCGGGTGCTGGCCATCGGCTCGGGCGCGCGCAGCAAGCTGCTGCCCAACGTGCCGACGCTGGCCGAAGTGGGCGTGCCCAACACCGAAGTGTTCGCGTTCCAGGGCATCCTCGGCCCGGCCGGCCTGCCGCCCGCGGTGGTGAACAGGCTCAACGGCGACCTGAACAAGGCATTCGGCACGCCCGCCGTGCAGAAGCGTTTCGAAGACTTCGGCATGGAAGCGATGCCGGGCTCGCCGGCGCAGTTCGCGGCGCTGTCGCGCGCGGAGTCGAAGCGCTGGGGCCCGATCATCAAGCAGGCCGGCATCAAGCTGGACTGATGCCGGCAACCGGCGTTTGCCCTAGCGGGTAAACGCCTTTCGCGAGCCGTCTTCGAGGACTTCGTCGTCGCGCTGCAATTCGCCGCTTTCGTCCCAGGTGCGCTCGCGCGTCACGCGGCCCTTGGCGTCGAAGCTCGACTCGGCCAGCAGCGTGCCCTTCTCGCTGAAGCGCTGGTGGGTGCCGACCGGAATCTGCCGGTTGCGGCCCGCGATCTCGTAGCGGCCCTGCGCGGCGCGCTGGCCGCTGTCGTAGAACTCGGTGATCTCGACCGCACGCGCGTCGCCGCTGCCGCTGTATGCCGACTTGCTGCGCGGCTGGCCGTTGAGGTAGTAGCCGTCGTCGACGATCGGCTCGCCCGCGCTGTTCCAGCGCTGGTCGCGCACCAGCGTGCCCTTTTCGGAGAAGGCCTGCTCGCGCACGCGGATGCTCGCGCGCTCGACCAGCAGGTACACCGTCTCGCGGCGCTTGATGCCTTCGGACGAGTAGTTCTGCTCGGTGCGCTGGTTGCCCACGGTTTCGTCCAGCGATGCGGTCTTGCCGTTGTCGTAGAAGCTCTGCGAGCGCACCCGCTTGCCCGACACGAAAGAAAGCCGCGAACGCAGGCTGCCGCGCGCGTCGAACAGGTCGACCTGCGACGGGCCGGTGCCCGTGAAGCCGCAGAGCTTGGCGTCGTCCGCCACCGGCGCGAGCGTGGGCGCGTCCGCGCAGCGCAGGGCCGAAAGCTGGCCGTTCTCGGTGAATTCGACCGACGCGCGTTCGCTGCCGCTGCCGGTGTCGGGATAGAAGATGGCGCGCCGCAGCTTGCCGTCGGGGTAGAAGTTGCGCACCAGCCCGCGCTCCTGGCCGTCGTCGTAGGTGGCGTCGCGCAGCACGCGGCCCGTAGGCGAGAACTCGCGGGCGCGGCCGTGCAGGTTGCCCTTGGCGTTGAGGCTGTGCTCCTTGGCGAGCTTGCCCTTCTCGTAGATGCGCACCAGGCCCATCGACACGCCGTTCTGGATCTGCTCTTCGCGCTGCAGCTCGCCGGTTGCGTGGTCCTTGCAGCGCAGCAGGCCGGTCTTGCCGGCGGTGCTGCTGCCGTTGGCCGGGTTCACGCTGCGGCCGTTGAGCTCGCAGTCGAGCTGCGCGTGCGCCGCCGTGGCACAGAGGAGTGCGAAGAGTGCGGCGGCGCCGCGAGGGGCGATCCGGCGCGGGGTCATTTCACTTGTCGTACAGCGTTTCGAGGGAGCGCAAGCCCTTGATCTCGATCGGGTTGCCGAACGGGTCGAAGAAGAACATCGTCCATTGCTCGCCCGGCTGGCCCTCGAAGCGCACCTGCGGCTTCAGCACGAACTCGGTGCCGGCGGCTTCGAGCCGCGCGGCCATCGCCTGCCAGTCGGGCAGGGCCAGCGCGAGGCCGAAGTGCGGCATCGGCACCATCACGTCGCCGACGCGGCCGGTGCGGGCGGTGGCGAAGGGCTCGCCGAGGTGGAGCGAAATCTGGTGGCCGAAGAAGTCGAAGTCGACCCAGGTGTCGGTGCTGCGGCCTTCGGCGCAGCCGAGCACGTCGCCATAGAAGCGGCGGGCGCCGTCGAGGTCGCGAACGTTGAAGGCAAGGTGGAAGATGCTCTGCATGGTTTCGGATTATGGGCAGCGGTGCTGTGAGAATGCCGGACTTTCTTTCATCGTGGAGCAAGCCTTGCGGATACTCCGGGTCCTCGCCGCGCGGATGCGCGGCATGCATGTCATCGCGCGGATGCGCGACATCCTCTCTCTTCTTCCTTCCGCGCCGGATTTCCGGCGCATGCCACGCCAGATCCTGGCTGGCGCGTGCTGTGTGTTCAGCTTCGCGGCGGCGCATGCCGCCTGCCCGCCATCGGCCATCGCCAGCCTCGAGAAGCCGGGCATGGGCGTGCGCAACGGCGTCGACCGCGGGGTGCTCTGGCGCATCGAGCGCGACGGGCGCACCTCGTGGCTCTACGGCACCATCCACGTCGGCCGCGGCGACTGGGTGCGGCCCGGCCCGACCATCCAGAAGGCGCTGGCGCAGAGCGACACCCTCGCGCTGGAGCTCGACCTGCGCGACGAGGCCACCGCCCGCGCCATGGCCCGGCCGGCCGACCCGGAGCTGCTGGCGCGCATGCTCAGCGGCGAGCGCGCCCGCCGGCTGGAGCGCCAGAACTCTGAAGCCTGCGTGCCGCCGGGAACGCTGTCGAAGCTGCAGCCGATCCTGCAGGTCACGGCGCTGGCCGGCTTGGCGGGGCGTGCCGACGGGCTGTACCCGGAATTCGGCGTGGACGAGACGCTGGCGGTCTCCGCCCGCAACAGCAGCAAGCCGATCGTCGCGCTCGAAAACGCGGCTGAACAGATCAAGGTGCTGACGGGCGAGTCCGAAGCCGAAGAAGCCGAGCAGGTCGATGCGGCACTCGACGAGCTGGAGTCCGGCAAGCTGCGCGGCCAGCTCAAGGAACTGGCCGATGTCTGGGCGCGCAGCGACGCGGCCAAACTGGCTAGCTATCCCGAGTGGTGCGACTGCCTCAAGACGCCTGCCGAGCAGCGGCTGATGAAGCGCCTGCTCGACGACCGCAACCCGAACCTGGCCGATGGCATCGAGCGCCTGCACGCCGGCGGCAAGGGCGTCTTCGCGGCGGTCGGGGCGTTGCACATGATCGGCCCGCAGGGGTTGCCCACGCTGATGGCTGCGCGCGGCTTCACCGTGACGCCGGTGCTGACCAACGCACAGGCGCAGACGGCGCAGCCGATGCCCGCGCTCGCGGCGCCATCGCCCGCGCCAAGGGCCGTGCGCGGCGGCAAGGCCGTGAAGGGCCAGCGCGGGCAGGCGGTGCAGAAGGGTGGCAAATCGACGAAGGCGGCACCCGCTGCCAGGGGCGCCAAGGCCCCCGCCAAAGCGCCAGCCAAGAGCGCGGCCCCTGCCGCCAAGGGCAAAGTGCGCAGATAATCGCCCGCCATGCACGCGCTGCGAACCCACACCCGCTTCCTCGGCCTCGTCGGCCGCTGGGTGCTGCTGTGGTTCGTGATGTCGCTGGGCGTGGCGGTGGCGTCGCCGCTGGTGAATCCGCAGTCGATGGAGCTTGTGTGCTCCAGCGCCGGCTCGATCAAGGTGGTAGTCCATACCGAAGACGGCGCGCAGGAAATGGGCGCCTCGCACATGGACTGCCCGCTGTGCGTGCTGACCGGTGCGCCGCCGCCGGTCATGGCGGTTCCGGTTTTCGATCTTCCCTTGCCGCTGGGCCGCGTGGTCCAGTCCATTCCCGCCGCGCGCCTGGCCGCGGCCACCGCGGCGCCGTTGCCGGCGCGCGGGCCCCCGACTTTCTCCTGACGCTCTCAAAACCATAGCTGCATACGCACGACCGAGTGCGTGTGCGGCCTGTCTGGCTTGAAGTTTCGTGGAGAAGGTTCCTCTTGAAAAAGCATTCCCGCGCCCTGGCGATCGCCATGGCATTTCCTCTTGGCGCGCCTGCGCTGGCGCAGCAGCAGCCCGCCGAAGCGCCTGAAAGCGGCACCGGTGGCCGTTCGCTCAGCACCGTCACCGTGAGCGGCGGCCGGCCGACCTCGCTGCCGGCGCAGATCCCCACCACCATCGAAGGCGTGACGCACGACCAGATCGTCGAAACCGTCAACGCCACCGACAGCGAAGACGCGCTCAAGTACCTGCCGAGCCTGGTCGTGCGCAAGCGCTACATCGGCGACTTCAACCATGCCGTGCTCGCCACCCGCGCTTCAGGCACGGGCAACAGCGCACGCTCGCTGGTCTACGCCGACGGCATCATGCTGTCGAACCCGCTGGGCAACGGCGCCACCTACGCGCCGCGCTGGGGCATGGTGTCGCCCGAAGAAATCGAGCGGGTCGACGTGCTCTACGGACCGTTCTCTGCTGCCTACCCCGGCAACTCGGTGGGCGCGGTGGTCGACTACGTGACGCGCATGCCCACGCAGCTGGAGGCGCACATCAAGCTCAGCGGCTTCGTGTCGAACTTCGATCTGTACAACAGCCATTCCTCCCCGGCCGGCCAGCAGCTCGACCTGTCGCTGGGCAGCCGCAGCGGCGACTGGTCGTGGTGGCTCAGCGCCTCGCGTACTCACAGCAAGGGGCAGGCGCTGGTGTTCGGCAACCGGCTGGTGAGCGCGGGCACGGTCGGCAGCGCAGGCACGCCCGTGACCGGCGCGGTGCTGGGGCTGAACCCGTCGAACCAGCCGTGGTGGCTGGTGGGCGGCTCCACCATCTACGACACCACGCAGGAGCAGGCCAAGCTCAAGGTGGCGTACGACTTCTCGCCCACCGTGCGCGCCACCTACACGCTGGGCGCGTGGAACAACACCACGCACGGCGGCGTCGACACCTGGCTGCGCGATGCGCTCGGGCGGCCGGTGTACGGCGGCCGCGTGAACATCGGCGGGCGCACCTACAACCTCGATTCACCGAGCGCCGCGCTCGCACCGACCGAGACTGCGCTCACGCACTACATGCACGGCCTCTCGGTGAAGAGCCACACCGGCGGCGTGTTCGACTGGGAGGTGGCGGCGAGCCTGTTCGACTATTCGAGCGACACCTCGCGCACGCCAACCACGCCGCTGCCGGGCGCCTTCAGCGGCGGGCCGGGCCGCACCACCGACATGGGCGGCTCCGGCTGGAACACCTTCAAGGTGGCAGGCACCTGGCGGCCTACCGGCTCGGCCGAGGGCGTGGGCGCGCACGTGGTCGACTTCGGCTTCCAGCAGGACACGGCGCGCCTGCGCACCAGCGTCGGCAACACGCTCGACTGGATCAACGGATCGCCCGTCTCGCCGTTCTCGGCCTTCAACGGCAACACCCGGCTGCAGTCGCTCTACGTGCAGGACACCTGGCGCTTCGCGAAGGACTGGAAGACCACGCTCGGCCTGCGCCACGAGCGCTGGGAAGCCTACGGCGGCCAGCTCGGCAGCGCGGCCACGCTGCTGAACTTTGCGCCGCGCAAGAACAGCTACGACTCGCCCAAGGCCGCCATCGCCTGGCAGGCCACGTCCGACTGGCTCCTCAAGGCCTCGACCGGCCGCGCGGTGCGCATGCCGACGGTGAGCGAGCTCTACCAGGGCTCGATCAGCGGAAACCAGATCATCAACACCAATCCGAACCTGCGCCCCGAACGCTCGTGGACCACCGAGCTCAGCGCCGAGCGCGACCTGAAGGGCTGGGGGCTCGACGGCGTGCTGCGCACCACGCTGTTCTTCGAGAACACGAAGGACGCGCTCTACACGCAGGCCCTCACCAACCTCGTGAGCACGGTGCAGAACGTCGACGCCATCCGCACGCGCGGGCTCGAGGTGGCGATGAATGCGGTCGATGTGGGCGTGCGGGGGCTCGACCTCGGCGGCAGCCTCACGCTTACCCGCTCGAAGATCACCGCCAACAGCGGCTTTCCCGCCAGCGTCGGCCACGACCAGCCGCGCGTGCCGAAGGTGCGAGCCACGCTGCTCGCCACCTACCGGCCGGACGCCAGCTGGAGCTACACCGTCGGCGCGCGCTACAGCGGCAAGCAGTACGGCACGCTCGACAACAGCGACCCCAACGGCTTCGCGTACATGGGCTTCTCGAAGTTCTTCGTGGTCGACGCGCGCATACGCTACCGGATCGACAAGCAATGGAGCGCGTCCTTCGGCATCGACAACCTGAACAACAACAAGTACTGGGCCTTCCACCCGTACCCGCAGCACACCTACGTGGCCGAACTCAAGTTCGACCTTTGACTCTTTCACTCCAACTGCAAGGACACGATATGAACAAGACTTCGATGACCGCCCTCAAGACCGCCGCTGCCTGCGCCATGCTGGCGGGCATGGGCGCCGCCGTGGCGCACGTCACCCTGCCGCCGGGCGGTGCCACCGTCGGTAGCGACTACAACGCCGCTTTCCGTGTCGGCCACGCCTGCGAAGGTGCCAAGGCCACCACCGGCCTCGCCGTGCGCCTGCCCAAGGGCTTTGTGCTGAGCGACGCGCAGGAGCGCAAGGGCTGGAAGCTCGACGTGCAGAAGAGCGCAAAGGACGGTGATGGCGAAGTGCGCTGGACGGCAGAAAAGCCCGAGAACGCGTTGCCCGGCAGCGAGCGTGCCGAGTTCGTGCTGCGCGGCAAGGTGCCCGCGACGCCCGGCACGCTGTGGTTCAAGGTGCTGCAGACCTGCGATACCGGCGTGGCCGACTGGGCCGAGGTGCCAGCATCGGGCAGCTCGACTGCCGGCCTGAAGAGCCCGGCCGCCAAGCTGAACGTGGTGGCGCAGGGCGTGGCCACGGTCGACGTGCGCGACGGCTGGGTGCGCCAGTCGGTGCCGGGCCAGAGCGGCACCGGTGCCTTCATGAAGCTCACTGCGCCCACCGGCGCGAAGCTGGTGAGCATCTCCACCCCGGCCGCCGGCATTGCCGAAGTGCACGAGATGAAGATGGAAGGCGACACCATGAAGATGCGCGAACTGACCGGCGGCCTCGACCTGCCCGCGGGCCAGACCGTCGAGCTCAAGCCCGGCGGCTATCACGTGATGATGATGGACCTGAAGGGCGCGCTGGCCAAGGGCGCGACCGTGCCGATGACGCTGAAGTTCGAGGACGCCAAGGGCGTGAAGACCGCGCTGGACGTGACGCTGCCGGTGGGGGCACCCGAAGGTGCCGATGCGGCCGGATCGGCCCATCAGCACAAGCACTGACGTTTTTTCTAAAGCAGCTGGTCTGGTGCCAGCGGCCCGAAGAGCTTGAGCAGCAGTCGCAGCGTGGCGCTGGCATCGGGCTCGGTGGTGGTGTCCTTCAGGCCGCTGCCCTCGGGCGCGCGCCACAGCAGGGAGCCGTCGACCAGCTCGACATGCCACGAGCGCTCGCGCATGCCGCGTTCGATCTGCTCGGACGCGGCGCGCGAGAGTTCGTTGCTGCGGATCAGCAGCGCGATCTCGGTGTTCTGCAGTTGCGATCGCAGGTCGAGGTTCATCGATCCGACCACCAGCAGACGGCCATCCATCACCAGCACCTTGGAGTGCAGCATCGCGCGCGATTCGCCGGTGGCGCTGCTGCCGCCCGAGGAGCCGAAGACGTTGCCGAAGCCCGCCTGTTCGCTGCGCAGTTCGTAGAGCTCGATGCCCATTCCGAGCAACTCCTCGCGGTGGCGTGCGTAGCCCACGTGCGCCACCGGCGCGTCGTTCGAGGCCAGCGAGTTGGTCAGCACGCGGATGCGCACGCCCCGGGTGCGGGCTGCGGAAAAGGCTTGCAGCATGTCTTTTCCGGGCACGAAGTAGGGCGAGATGATGAGCAGGTCGGCGCGCGCCTGGCCGATCAGCTGCAGCAGGCCCTCGACCACGGTGTCGCCGCTGGCGGCCAGATCGGACGCGGCTTCCAGCGAGGCCGCACCGGGCGAGGTGCCGGCCTTGTCGCCGGGCCGGCTGACCACGAGGCCCGGCGCCTTCGCGCTTTCGGGGCCCGAGTCGGCGGGGATCTTGCCGGGCTTGTCCGCCAGCATCGCGGCCGGCGCCCAGACGAAGGTGGCGGTGCGCAGGTCCAGCGGCTTCTCGTCCCATGCGCGGGCGCGCTGTTCGGCGGTGGGAGGGGCGTTGTCCGAGGCTTTCTGCTGGCTGGCAGATTCTTCGACCAGCTCCTGGTCGGCCTTGCGCGCGCGGTCGCGCATGGCCTGCAGTTCCTCGCGCGTGACCAGCGATTGCACCGGGTAGGCGCGCTCGTTGTTCCAGTAGCTGTCGAAGCTGCGCGAGAGGTCTTGCACGATGGGTCCGGCCGCCAGCACGTCGACATCGACGAAGTTGCCGTTTGTCGCGTTGCCGAAATACGCATCGCCGAGGTTGCGCCCGCCCGTGACGCCGAGCACGTTGTCGGCCAGGAACAGCTTGTTGTGCATGCGCTGCTGGATGCGCGAGGCGTCATCGATCGAGTTGAGCAGGCGGCTGAAGGTGGAGTCGCGCGAGCCGGCCAGCGGGTTGAACAGGCGCATCTCGATGTTCGGGATGAAGGCCAGGCCCAGCACCAATGCGTCGCGGCCGGTGGTGTGGAAGTCGTCGAGCAGCACGCGCACCCGCACGCCGCGCTCGGCCGCCGAGCGCAGGCCGCGCAGCAGGCGGCCGGTGCTGGCATCGGCGTGGATCGCGTAGTACTGCAGGTCCAGCGTCTTCTGGGCACCCTCGATCAGCGCGAGCCGGCTGCCGTAGGCGGCCTGCGGACCGCCCAGGAGCAGGAAGCCGGATTCGTAGCGGGCCTTGTCGGTCTGCCGGCGCTGCTGCACCAGGTCGGCCATCGCGGTGCCGGCGGCTGGTGAGGCGAGAGCGGTCGAGACGGGCCGGTCGACGTTCTGGGGCAGCTGTGCGCAGGCACCGAGGATCAGCAGCGCGAGAAGCGCAGTGGATCGGCGCAAGAACGTCTGGAAGGAAGAAGGCATGCGGCTTTCCCGGGGCTTGGAAGGGTGAGCCGCATATATAGCCTAGTCGGCGCCCGCCCGGCGTCGGACGGGCGGACGATCGGCGCCGACGGGTGTCAGCGTCCGGCGGTGAGCTCTTCCTGGCGCTCCAGGGCGGAGAGCAGTTCGTCGTCGATCCTGGCGTGGCGCTCGGCCAGCTCGGCGGCGCGCGACGCGTCGCTGGCGTAGATGGCGCCGCCGTCGAGTTCGAGCATTTCGGTGATGCGCGTCTGCTCGGCTTCGAGGGCTGCGATCTGGGCGGGGAGGGTGTCGAGTTCGCGCTGCTCTTTATAGGAGAGCTTCTTGCGGGCGCCTGCAGCCTTGGGGGCGGAGGCTTCCGCCGCGGCCGGGGCGGGTGCGGGGGCTGGCGTCGGGGCGGGTGCCGCGGCCGCGCGCTGCTCGGCGATCTCGCGGGCGCGCTTGGACTGGATCAGCCAGTCCTGCACGCTGCCTTCGTACTCGCGCCAGCTGCCGTCGCCTTCGTAGGCGATGGTGCTGGTGACCACGTTGTCGAGGAAGGTCCGGTCGTGGCTCACGAGGAACACGGTGCCGTCGTAGTCCTGCAGCAGGTTCTCGAGCAGTTCCAGGGTGTCGATGTCGAGGTCGTTGGTCGGCTCGTCGAGCACCAGCACGTTGGCCGGGCGCGCGAACAGGCGCGCCAGCAGCAGGCGGTTGCGCTCCCCGCCGCTGAGCGAGCGCACGGGGGAGTTGGCACGCGCGGGGGAGAAGAGGAAGTCCGAGAGGTAGCTCTTGACGTGCTTCTTCTGCGAGCCGATCTCGATCCACTCGCTGCCGGGGCTGATGAAGTCTTCCAGGGTGGCGTCGAGGTCGAGCTTGTCGCGCATCTGGTCGAAGTACGCCACCTGCAGGTTGGTGCCGCGGCGGATCTTGCCGCTGTCGGGCTCGAGCTCACCCAGGATCAGCTTCAGCAGGGTCGTCTTGCCCGCGCCGTTGGGGCCGAGCAGCCCGACCTTGTCGCCGCGCAGGATGGTGCCGCTGAACTTGCGGATGACGGTCTTTTCGCCGAAGGACTTGGTGGCCTCGGTGAGCTCGGCCACGATCTTGCCGCTGGACTGGCCGGAGGCCACGTCCATGTTGACGCTGCCTTGCACTTCCCGGCGGGCGACGCGGCTGGCGCGCAGTTCCTGCAGGCGGGTGATGCGGCTCTGGCTGCGGGTGCGGCGGGCTTCCACGCCCTTGCGGATCCAGATTTCTTCCTGGGCCAGGAGCTTGTCGGCCTTGGCGCTGATGACCGCCTCCTGGGCGAGCTGCTCTTCCTTCTGCAGCAGGTATTGCTCGAAGTTGCCGGGGTAGGAGCCCAGCTTGCCTCGGTCCAGCTCCACGATGCGGGTGGCGACGCGGTTCAGGAAGCTGCGGTCATGGGTGACGGTAACGACGCTGCCCTTGAAGTCGATCAGCAGCTGTTCGAGCCATTCGATGGAGTCGAGGTCCAGGTGGTTGGTGGGCTCGTCGAGAAGAAGGACGTCTGGCGCGGCCACCAGAGCCTGCGCCAGGGCGACGCGCTTGCGAGTGCCACCGGAGAGAGAGCCGACGCGGGCGTCGCGATCGAGGTGCAGGCGGTGCAGCGTTTCTTCCACGCGCTGCTCCCAGTTCCAGGCGTCGAAGGCTTCGATCTGGGACTGGAGCGCGTCCAAGTCTAGGCCGTCCGCGCCGGAGAGATAGAGATCGCGGATGGCAATGACGGGGGCCAGGCCCTGGCTGGCTGCGGTGAAGACGTCCGCATCCATATCCAGAAGAGGTTCCTGGGCCACATAGGCCACCCGGAGGTTCTGCTGCAACTGGAGGGTGCCGTCGTCGGTCTTCTCCAGGCCGCCCAGTATCTTGAGCAGGGAAGACTTGCCAGCGCCATTGCGGCCGATCAGGCCGATGCGCTCTGATTCGAGAAGAGAAAAGTCCGCATGATCCAGCAGCGGGACGTGACCGAACGCCAGTTGGGCGTCGAGGAGTGTGATGAGTGCCATGTGGCGCGGATTATCGGAGGAGCCAATGTCAGGGCTTGGCGGCAGGGAGATGGGCTCTGTATGGAGGGGGCTCGAAGAGGCCCCTTTTCAAGTTTCTTTGGGCTAGTCTTGCACGCCCCCAAATCTGTCATATACTCGTGGGCTTCGCTGATGAATGCCACTGGTGTTCGAGGCAGTTGGTGCTTCTCTGGGGGCGTTGATTGTTGGTGGT
>NZ_FNPM01000033.1:0-5987 GCF_900107295.1 Variovorax sp. YR266 | reverse complement strand
CTCTGCAGCGTGGGGGCTATCTGGTCGAGCGCGAACGCGAAACGACCGCGCAGATCGAGCGGCGCGGTCGTGTGGTTCAAGCCGAGAGCCCAGACGGTCATGTATGTGACTGTTGAAATCGGCAACGCAGGGCGCTGCGCCCGTGCAAGGCTTGTCGCAATCCAGCTTCCCCCGGCACTGTGATGGTGCGTCACTATATGTAGTGGAAACCCGGGTGTCCACCTGGCTCGTTGCTAAGGGCCGGTCCGCGGCGTCTGACGGATATCGGCCCCAGTGCTCTTACTCGACCGGTCAGCACAGGCCGGACCTGTGGGTCAACGGCATCGCACCGCCGATTCAGGACTGCCTTGCGCACAAGGGTGTGAAGGGGGCGGAGTGGTCGACGCCAACTGCTTGATCCTGACTGTTTTCATGGTTCATCGGGCACGGCGCTTCGCTGGTGTCGTTGTTTCACGATGCGGAATCGATGGTGTTTAAGCGACGGCTGCCAGCGGATCGGCAGGGATTGGGTTTGTAGTTTCAGCACAACGGAACAGACCTTCGTCTCATCTTTTGGGGCGAATTGTTTTGCCCTGCCGCAGCGGCTCTGGTGCAATAGCATCAACTTCCCAAAAGGAGGTTGGCCCGGGGTCCGGTGGGAGCACAAAAGTGCCAGTCACGGTGAGCCCTTCGCACCGGAGCCCTATGTTTAACCTTGGAGAAACTTGCAATGAAAAAATCTCTGGTTGCTTTGGCTGCGCTGGCTGTCGCCGGTGTTGCCTCGGCTCAGTCGTCTGTCACGCTGTTTGGTGTGGTCGACGCGTCGATCAGCGGCTACTCGAGCACCTCGCGTGACCTGAACCAGGCCACGCTCCTGAACCCGTTCTATCTGAACCAAGGCAGCCGCAAGGTCAGCCGTACGGAACTGGCTAACTCGGGCTACAACTCCAGCCGTCTGGGCTTCCGTGGTACGGAAGACCTCGGTGGTGGCCTGGCAGCCAGCTTCTGGCTCGAAGCCCCGATCAGCAACGACGACGGCCAAACCGGTATTTCGACGTTCGCGCGTCGTTCGACCGTGAGCCTGTCGGGTGGTTTCGGTGAAGTTCGCCTGGGTCGTGACTACACCGCCACGTTCTGGAACGACACCGTGTTCGATCCGTTCGGCACCAACGGCGTTGGCACCAACCTGATCTTCTCGGCCAGCAACGGCCTGGGTGCTTTCAACGGCACGGCTCCCACGCCGGTTCCTGGCGTGCCTAACGTCAGCACCAGCAACTACGTCCGCGCAAGCAACGTCGTTGGCTACTTCCTGCCGCCGAACCTGGGTGGTTTCTACGGTCAAGTGCAGTACGGCTTCGCAGAGAAGACCAAGTACAGCCCTGGTCTGTCTACGCCTGATGTTGCGAACAACTCGCGTCAAGGCCGTTACGTTGGTGGCCGTTTCGGCTACGCCAACGGTCCTCTGGACGTTGCGCTGGCTTATGGCAGCAGCACCGTGGGTGATCAGTACTACGTCGGCACGACCACCAAGGTCAACACGCTGAACCTGGGCGCTTCGTATGACTTCGGTCCCGTGAAGCTGTTCGGTGAACTGTCGAAGGTCAAGAACAAGGTTGACTACGAAGTGACGCCGCTGGCTGGTGGCCGTCCTGATGTGGATGTGACCGGTTACCTGCTCGGCGCTACCGTGCCGGTCGGTGCTGGCCTGATCCGCGCTTCGTGGTCGCACGTCAAGTACGACCAGAACCTGCCTGTCAACCCGTTCGCTCTGAACCCGGGTGATCCGAAGGCCAACAAGCTGGCTCTGGGCTACGTGCACAACCTGTCGAAGCGCACGGCTCTGTACGCAACGGTCGCTCGCGTCAGCAACAAGAACGGTGCAGCTCTGACCGTTGGCGGTGCTTCGTTCGTGACCACCGGTGGCTTCACGCCCCGTTCGTCCACCGGCTACGACTTCGGTATCCGTCACGCTTTCTAATTTGACGCTGGCGTAAGCCAGCTTCGGATGAAAAGCTAAAAGCCACCCGGCGGAAGTCGGGTGGCTTTTTTGTTTTCGAGCGCATTTGGTAAGAAGAGCGGGCCCCTTCTTGCATTCGCCATTCTGCGAGTGCTCGTCGGCCGTCATGCCGGGTTTGGACTTTTGGACAGCGAGTTGCTCGACTACCGCGATTCGATATCTCCAGTCTTCGACTTTCACCCTGCAGCCTCGCTGTGAGGTGGGCGGTATTTCCTGAGAAATGAGGCCGTCGGACTTGCGCCTCGGATGGCGTCCAGGTCGACGGTTTTTCTGAATTGCCAGCCCCCCGAAAAGAGCCCGCGGGCGAATTCAGATGGACCGCAGCTGCGTGGGGCTGGATGAGGCACACTCGGGTGCGGGTGACACAGAGCGGCAGGCTTGCTGCGCTCGACCGTGTCTGCGCCCAGGCACTCTGATCGTCAGCAATAGGTCGATCAATACCCAAAAACCACTCCCAGCCCACGGCACAGCATGCAAGACGGTGAAGCGACAGCGCAGAACAAGGTGGATCTGCTCGATCTGAACGACCTCCGGATCTTTACCTACGTGGCGGTTCTCTACAGCTTCTCCGCCGCCGCGGACGAACTGGGTATCAGCAAATCGAGCGTCAGTCGCAGCATCGTGCGCCTGGAGACCCTGATGGGCACCCAACTGCTCAACCGGACCACGCGCAAGGTCAAGCTCACGCGTGCCGGGAATGTGCTCAAGGACCGGGGCGTCGACATCATGAAGCGCATCGGCGAGTCGATCGGCTACGTCGGTGACCTGGGCCTCGCCCCGCAGGGACAACTGACTGTTTGTATTGCAGCGGATGCGGGTCTGGAGGAGCAGGTGCAGCAGTCGGTGCTGCCGCGGTTTCTCGAACGGTATGAAGGTGTGAGCGTCGTTCTTCGCTCCACGGCGCAGAAGGCCGAGCTTCGTTCGGAGAACGTGGACATCGCCATTTCGAGCGGTCCCACGCACCCACCTGGATCTTCAAGGTTCGTCTCGCTGGCGCGCTGGCTCTGCGCATCCCCGGCCTATCTGGCGCGACGCGGCTTGGTTCAGACCCTGGACGACCTGGGCATGCACGACATCATCGCCACCAACGACCGGGAAACCCACTTCGCGCCAGGATTGGGCAATCTGTTCGAACTCGAGGTCTTCAAGGACGTCCGTCCGCGGCTCAACATCGATGATCTGGCAGGAGCACGCCACCTGTCCGCTCAGGGGCTGGGAATTGTCTGCCTCCCCGAACACATGTGCAGGGAGCTGGTTCGCCAGGGAGAACTGGTGCGCCAGCTCCCAGATTTGGAAATTCGTCCCCTGGACCTGAATGTCTTCTATCCAAGCAAGCGAAGTGCGGCGCCTGTGGTCAGGGCGTTTGCCGAACTGCTCAGAGCGAGCCTGAGTTCCGCCGATGTGTCCCCTGCTCTCGACGCGCCAGCTTCGTCGAACGCCGGCGCGACGGGCATACCTGGCGACACATCGGCCTTGCCCCCGTCCTCGCTCTTGTCCTCGCCACACGAGGAGCCTCGTTCTGCCTGAACCGCCCGCAAGCAGAGTCGAGGTTCATGAGATGCCGCTAGCGTCACGCAGCATCATGCTGTTCGGCCAAGTGTTGATTTCCATGGAGTCCTGACCGGCTGCTCAGTTTTACTTCGTCGGACACGCTGGATGTGTTGTGCAATGCGTGGTGCAGTTTCGAGGTAAGAACTCTGCCGATTTCGGACATAGGTTCCGGGTCAGTCATCGCGCCATGGTGGCAGGCAATTTCATAGACATTGACCTGACCCGTCACATAGGGGAGCCAGACCTCGGGGGCCGGAAGGCGGGGTGTTTCGGTTGCGACGAACAGCAGCAGATCGCCCGTGATCTTTTCGGGTCTGTAGTCCTTGAGAAGCGACACATTGTGTTTTGTCACTTCATTCATTCTTTCGATGTGGTTCTTGCTGAGGCTCGAAAGAATGGACTTTTCTGCATTGAAGGTGATTCCCTCCCGGATTCTGTCTCGGTGGAGGTAGGCCGTTTTCCGCTCGACAGGGAAGTCGAGCCTTTCGATATCGGAATGCTGATCCGGTGTCTTGAAAACGTTCGCACGCAGTGGGTAGGTATCGAGAAGAACGAGTTGGTTGTCCAGCCCGCTTTGCGCGGAGGCAAGGCGGGATATCTCAACGGCGACATACCCGCCGAACGACCAGCCGAGCAGGTTGTAGGGGCCTGAAGGCTGGATCTTCTGGATCTCCTCCAGGTAGTCTGCAGCCATCGCCTCGATCGAGTCCGGCATGAGCGCGAGGTCGGTATACCCCCGAGCCTGCAGGCCGTAGACCGGACGGTTGTTGCCAAGGTATTTGATGAGCGATCCGTAGCCCCAGCTCAATCCACCACCCGGATGGATGCAGAACAGCGGTGCGGCATCTCCCGTGGTTCGGATCGGGATCAGCGTCTCGAATGAGTCGTTCTGATCCTTCGCGTTGATCCGCTCGCTGAGCTGCGCGACGGTGGGCGCCTCGAACAGCGTACGGATGGCCAGCTCGACGTTGAGGGTGGAGCGCGCGCGGCTGATGAGCTTGGTGGCCAGCAGGGAGTGGCCGCCGAGGTCGAAGAAGTTGTCGTCGATGCCGACCTGGGGCAGGTGCAGGATCTCTGCGAAGAGGGCCGCGAGGATCTCCTCCTGAGGGGTGCGTGGGGCGCGGATGGATCGCGGAGTGAAGTCCGGGGCGGGCAGTGCCTTGCGGTCGAGCTTGCCGTTGGGGGTCAGCGGCAGAGCTTGCAGGACCACGATGGCCGCGGGGACCATGTAGTCGGGCAGGGACTGCGAGAGGCTGCGGCGCAGCGCGGCGGTGTCGATGAGGGCCTCGGTGGCCGAGTCGGCGGCCTCGGGCACCACATAGCCCACGAGCTGCTTGTGGCCGGGAGAGTCCTCGCGGGCGATGACGGCGGCCTGTGCGACCAGGGGCAGGCGTGCGAGTGCGGCCTCGATCTCGCCGGGCTCGATGCGAAAGCCTCGGATCTTGACCTGCTGGTCGGCGCGCCCGAGGAAGTCGAGCACGCCGTCTGCGCGCCAGCGTGCGAGGTCGCCGGTGCGGTACATGCGGCTGCCGGGGGCGCCCAGGGGGTTGGCGACGAATCGCTCGGCGCTCAGGCCGGGGCGGTTCAGGTAGCCGCGCGCCAGGCCGGCGCCTGCGACATAGAGCTCGCCGGGCACGCCTGCGGGCACGGGCTGCAGCAGGTCGTCCAGCACGTACACCTGCAAGTCCGGGATGCCGCGCCCGACCAGGCTGTTGGCCTCCTGCGCGGCGATGCTGCGGTCCAGCGCGATGTAGCTGACATGCACCGTCGTCTCGGTAATGCCGTACATGTTGACCAGCACCGGGGCGTTGTCGGCATGGCGGTCGTACCAGTCCTGCAGGCGGCGCAGTTCCAGGGCCTCGCCGCCGAAGATCACGCAGCGCAGCGCCAGGCCCGCGCGCAGGTGCGGCAGATCCTGGTCGGCCTGCATGAGCTGGTAGAAGGCCGAAGGCGTCTGGTTCAGCACCGTGACCTTCTCGCGCACGAGCAGCGCCAGGAACTCCGAGGGCGAGCGGCTGAGTAGGTTGGGGATGACAACCAGGCGTCCGCCGCGCAGCAGGGGTCCCCACAGCTCCCAGACCGAGAAGTCGAAGGCATGGGAGTGGAACATGGTCCAGACGTCGTCGGGGCCGAAGCGATACCAGTGCTCGGTGGCGCCCAACAGGCGCACGACGTTCTGCTGGGGAATGACGACGCCCTTGGGCCTGCCTGTGGACCCCGAGGTGTAGATGACGTAGGCGGGGTTGGAAGGGGCCAGGGGCCGGGTGCGCTGGGCGTCGGTGGGGTTGGCGCGAGAGCGTGCGGCGATGGCCTGGCTCACCGCCTGTGCATCCAGCAGCAGGGTGGGCACGCCCGCAGGCAGGAGGTCGGCGGTGGCGGAGTCGCTGATCATGCAGACCGGAGCTGCGTCCTCGAGCATGAAGGCCAGACGGTCCCTGGG
>NZ_FNPM01000034.1:2500-5894 GCF_900107295.1 Variovorax sp. YR266 | reverse complement strand
AAAGCAAAAACCCCCAGTCATTTCTGACTGGGGGTTTCTGGGCTGTAAGAGCCTGACGATGACCTACTTTCACACGGGAACCCGCACTATCATCGGCGCTGACGCGTTTCACTGTCCTGTTCGGGATGGGAAGGAGTGGTACCACGTCGCTATGGTCATCAGGCATAAAGAGTTGTCTGACTGATCACGCGATCAATCAAACGAATTCATAGAGTTTGGAATCAGCTTTTGGCGAATTGTTTTGAATGCGTCAACTTGGCATAACACCTTGATCAGACTGATCAAAGTTATAGGGTCAAGCCGCACGAGCAATTAGTATCAGTTAGCTTAACGCATTACTGCGCTTCCACACCTGACCTATCAACGTCCTGGTCTTGAACGACTCTTTAGGGGGCTCAAGGCCCCGGCAGATCTCATCTTGAAACGAGTTTCCCGCTTAGATGCTTTCAGCGGTTATCTCTTCCACACTTAGCTACTCGGCAATGCCACTGGCGTGACAACCGATACACCAGAGGTGTGTCCACTCCGGTCCTCTCGTACTAGGAGCAGGCTTCCTCAAATCTGCAGCGCCCACGGAAGATAGGGACCAAACTGTCTCACGACGTTTTAAACCCAGCTCACGTACCTCTTTAAATGGCGAACAGCCATACCCTTGGGACCGGCTACAGCCCCAGGATGAGATGAGCCGACATCGAGGTGCCAAACACCGCCGTCGATATGAACTCTTGGGCGGTATCAGCCTGTTATCCCCAGAGTACCTTTTATCCGTTGAGCGATGGCCCTTCCATACAGAACCACCGGATCACTATGTCCTGCTTTCGCATCTGCTCGACTTGTCAGTCTCGCAGTTAAGCACGCTTATGCCATTGCACTATCGTCACGATGTCCGACCGTAACTAGCGTACCTTCGAACTCCTCCGTTACGCTTTGGGAGGAGACCGCCCCAGTCAAACTGCCTACCATGCACTGTCCCCGATCCAGATAATGGACCTAGGTTAGAACCTCAAACACACCAGGGTGGTATTTCAACGTTGGCTCCACAAGATCTAGCGACCCTGCTTCAAAGCCTCCCACCTATCCTACACAGATCTGTTCAAAGTCCAATACAAAGCTACAGTAAAGGTTCATGGGGTCTTTCCGTCTTTCCGCGGGGAGATTGCATCATCACAAACATTTCAACTTCGCTGAGTCTCAGGAGGAGACAGTGTGGCCATCGTTACGCCATTCGTGCAGGTCGGAACTTACCCGACAAGGAATTTCGCTACCTTAGGACCGTTATAGTTACGGCCGCCGTTTACTGGGACTTCAATCAAGAGCTTGCACCCCATCATTTAATCTTCCAGCACCGGGCAGGCGTCACACCCTATACGTCCACTTTCGTGTTTGCAGAGTGCTGTGTTTTTAATAAACAGTCGCAGCCACCGATTTTTTGCAACCCATTCATGCTCCGTTGTTCACTTCACACTAATAGGGCACACCTTCTTCCGAAGTTACGGTGTCAATTTGCCGAGTTCCTTCTCCTGAGTTCTCTCAAGCGCCTTAGAATACTCATCTCGCGCACCAGTGTCGGTTTGCGGTACGGTCGTATATAGCTGAAGCTTAGTGGCTTTTCCTGGAACCTCGTTCAGTCACTTCACCAGCAAGCTGGCTCGATCGTTGGCCTCGGTATATGTGCACCGGATTTGCCTAATGCACGCCTACATCCAACTAAACCGGGATATCCAACACCCGGATGACCTATTAAGATCCGTCCCCACATCGCACTATATATCGGTACAGGAATATTGACCTGTTTCCCATCAGCTACGCATCTCTGCCTCGCCTTAGGGGCCGACTCACTCTACGCCGATGAACGTTGCGTAGAAAACCTTGCGCTTACGGCGAGGGGGCTTTTCACCCCCTTTAACGCTACTCATGTCAGCATTCGCACTTCTGATACCTCCAGCACGCTTTACAACGCACCTTCACAGGCTTACAGAACGCTCTCCTACCACTTGCAATAAATTGCAAATCCGCAGCTTCGGTAACTGGCTTAGCCCCGTTACATCTTCCGCGCAGGACGACTCGATCAGTGAGCTATTACGCTTTCTTTAAATGATGGCTGCTTCTAAGCCAACATCCTGACTGTTTTAGCCTTCCCACTTCGTTTCCCACTTAGCCAATTTTAGGGACCTTAGCTGGCGGTCTGGGTTGTTTCCCTCTTGAGTCCGGACGTTAGCACCCGGTGCTCTGTCTCCCAAGCTGTACTCATCGGTATTCGGAGTTTGCCTTGGTTTGGTAAGTCGCCATGACCCCCTAGCCAAAACAGTGCTCTACCCCCGATGGTAATACTTGAGGCACTACCTAAATAGTTTTCGGAGAGAACCAGCTATTTCCAAGTTTGTTTAGCCTTTCACCCCTATCCACAGCTCATCCGCTAGTTTTGCAACACTAGTCGGTTCGGACCTCCAGTACCTGTTACGGCACCTTCATCCTGGCCATGGATAGATCACTTGGTTTCGGGTCTACACCCAGCGACTGATCGCCCTATTCGGACTCGATTTCTCTACGGCTTCCCTATTCGGTTAACCTTGCCACTGAATGTAAGTCGCTGACCCATTATACAAAAGGTACGCAGTCACCCCTTACGAGGCTCCTACTTTTTGTAAGCACGCGGTTTCAGGATCTATTTCACTCCCCTCCCGGGGTTCTTTTCGCCTTTCCCTCACGGTACTAGTTCACTATCGGTCAATGATGAGTATTTAGCCTTGGAGGATGGTCCCCCCATATTCAGACAGGATTTCTCGTGTCCCGCCCTACTTGTCGTTAGCTCAGTACCACACAGGTCATTTCACGTACGGGGCTATCACCCGCTATGGCCAGCCTTTCCAAGCTGTTCCGTTATGTCTTGTGCTATCACTAACAGGCTTCTCCGATTTCGCTCGCCACTACTTTCGGAATCTCGGTTGATGTCTTTTCCTCGAGCTACTGAGATGTTTCAGTTCACCCGGTTCGCCTCGCATGACTATGTATTCATCATGCGATACCTTTCGGTGGGTTTCCCCATTCGGAAATCTCCGGATCAAAGCTAATTTGCCAGCTCCCCGAAGCTTATCGCAGGCTATCACGTCCTTCGTCGCCTATCATTGCCAAGGCATCCACCACGTGCTCTTATTCACTTGACCCTATAACTTTGACGTTTCCTCACGGAAACTAAAGTCAATCAAGGAATTGCCAGGTCTTTCACCTGGCGCGTTATGCCGTTACATTCAAAATTCGATTTGACTCGAAATTGAAGTTTCTTTTGACGCAATCAAAAATTCTATGTTGCTGATGGCACGGTCTGCACTAAACCTTTACGAATGTGCAGTTTCCATCAGCAACGCTGATTCGACTCTATGAATTTTTAAAGAAC
>NZ_FNPM01000004.1:0-527416 GCF_900107295.1 Variovorax sp. YR266 | reverse complement strand
GTCGGCGCGAGCTACGACTTCGGCAACGGCCTGTCGCTGACCGGCTCGGTGCAGGGCGCCAACAAGAAGAGCTCGTACCTGGCAGTGGCCAACCCGGGCGTCGACCTCGGCTTCGGCACCTTCGGCCAGACGACCTACTCGCCGAACAAGGCGCGCTTCATCCTCACGCTGACGAAGACGCTGTAATCCATACAACAACGAGGTGCGGCCCAAGCTGCCGCGCCATTCCATTTCCATCCGAAGGAGAAAACTCATGAAGCTGGTCACAGCCATCATCAAACCGTTCAAGCTCGATGAGGTGCGCGAAGCACTGTCGGCCATCGGCGTGCAGGGGATTACCGTCACTGAGGTCAAGGGCTTCGGTCGCCAGAAGGGCCACACCGAGCTCTACCGCGGCGCGGAGTACGTGGTCGACTTCCTGCCCAAGGTCAAGATCGAAGCGGCCGTCTCCGACGACCTGGTCGATCGCGTGATCGAGGCTGTCGAAGGCGCGGCACGCACCGGCAAGATCGGCGACGGCAAGATTTTTGTCTACAACCTCGAACAAGTCGTGCGCATCCGCACCGGCGAAACGGGCCGCGAAGCCCTCTGATCGAGTCCAGGCCCGAAAGAACAACGATTATGAAAAAACTGCTTGTCTCTCTTGCGCTCGGCTTGAGCGTGTTGGCTGCCGGTACTGCCGGCTTCGCGCAAACCCCCGCTGCGGCCACGGCCGAAGCACCGGCCGCGTCGGCATCGGCCCCCGCTGCCGCGCCTGCAGCCGCAGCAGCTCCGGCCGCTGCCGCCGACGCAGCTCCCGCGGCGCCCGCCGCCGCACCCGCTCCGAAGATCGACTCCGGCGACACCGCCTGGATGCTGACTTCGACGCTTCTCGTGATCCTGATGACCATTCCCGGCCTCGCGCTGTTCTACGGTGGCCTGGGCCGCTCGAAGAACATGCTGTCGGTGCTGATGCAGGTCTTCGTGATCTTCTCGCTGATCAGCATCCTGTGGGCCATCTACGGCTACAGCCTGGCCTTCTCCGGTGACGGCAACTTCTTCGGAGGATTCGACAAGATCTTCATGAAGGGCATCACGCAGGAGACCTTCGGCGCGCTGACCACGATTCCCGAATACGTGTTCGTCGCCTTCCAGGGCACTTTCGCGGCCATCACCGTGGCGCTGATCGTCGGCGCGTTCGCAGAGCGTGCCAAGTTCTCGGCCGTGCTGCTGTTCTCGGTGCTGTGGTTCACCTTCAGCTACGTGCCGATCGCCCACATCGTGTGGGGCGGCGGCCTGCTGGGCAAGGACGGCGCACTCGACTTCGCTGGCGGCACCGTGGTGCACATCAACGCCGGTGTGGCTGGCCTGGTTGGCGCCTACATGGTCGGCAAGCGCGTCGGCTACGGCAAGGAAGCGTTCACGCCTCACTCGCTCACGCTCACCATGGTCGGCGCTTCGCTGCTGTGGGTCGGCTGGTTCGGCTTCAACGCCGGCTCGGCTGGTGCTGCCAACGCCGTCGCCGGCCTGGCCTTCATCAACACGGTGCTCGCCACCGCTGCCGCGGCCCTGTCGTGGATCCTGGGTGAAAGCCTGCACAAGGGCAAGGCCTCGATGCTGGGCGCCGCGTCCGGTGCCGTTGCCGGCCTCGTGGCCGTCACGCCTGCCGCCGGTTTCATCGGCCCGATGGGTTCGATCGTGCTGGGCCTGCTGGCCGGCCTGATCTGCCTGTGGGGCGTGGGCGGCCTGAAGCGCATGCTCGGTGCCGACGACGCGTTCGACGTGTTCGGCGTGCACGGCGTGGGCGGTATCCTGGGTGCCATCCTGACCGGCGTGTTCGCGGCCAAGGGCCTCGGCGGCACCGGCGGCGCAACGCCCGACACCTTCGCGATGGGTGCACAGGTCTGGATCCAGATCAAGAGCGTGGCGCTCACCGTCGTGTGGTCCGGCGTGGTTGCCTTCATCTCCTACAAGATCGCCGACCTGACCCTCGGCCTGCGTGTGTCGGAAGAGGAAGAGCGCGAAGGCCTCGACATCTCGTCGCACGGCGAAACGGCTTACAACCGCTGATCTGCTCTGGCCGGGTTGCCTTCGGGCAGCCCCGCCACTGAAACGACCACCACCACCTTTTACAAGAACAATTCTTCGTAACGAGTTTTTCAAGCGAGGTCTCCTTTGGATGTTCAGCCCGCAAGCGCTCCGGCGCCAGCGGGCTTTTTTTTGCCCTTTGCCGCGATGGCCGGGGGCACAATCGCGACACCATGTGGACCTCCCTCGAAGACAGCCTCTGCGAACTCGGCGAGTCGCCGTTCTGGCATCCCCAGGAGCGCTCGCTCTATTGGCTCGACATTCCCGGCCGCGCCGTGCTGCGCACCCGCGGCGACATCGGCTCCGCCAATGCCAGGGTCGAGCGATGGCCGCTGTCCACCGAGCCCGGCTGCATGGCGCCCGCGCGCAGCGGCGGCCTCGTGATTGCGCTGCGCGACGGCATCTACCGCGCGCGCGAGTGGGGCGGCGAACTGGTCGCGATGGCGCGCGTGGAGCACGACGTGCGCACCATGCGCTTCAACGACGGCAAGTGCGATGCGCTGGGCCGCTTCTGGGGCGGTTCGCTCAACGAAGCCAAGGACCGCGCCAATGCCGCGCTCTATTGCTTCGATGCACGCCCCGACACCGGCGTCTCGCCCACGCTGACGCAGATGGCCAACGAGTCCACCACCGCCAACGGCCTCGCTTTCTCGCCCGATGCCCGCACCCTCTACTGGGCCGACACCGCCGCGCACGTGGTGTGCGCGTGGGACTGGGACGCCGAAGGCAACTCGCTCTCGCACGCCCGCGTGTTCCACCAGTTCGACGCCAAGCCTGAGGGCTGGACGCCCGAAGCACCGATGGGCTACCAAGGCCGCCCCGACGGCGCCACCATCGACGCGCAAGGCCACTATTGGGTTGCCATGTTCGAAGGCGCGCAGCTGCTGCGCTTTGCACCTTCGGGCGAAATCGTGGCCTTTGTTCCCGTGCCTGTTCAATGCCCGACCATGCCCTGCTTCGGCGGCGATGACCTGAAGACGTTGTTCGTCACCAGCGGCCGCAAGGGTCGGCCTGTCGCCGAGATCGAGCGATTGCCCGCCTCGGGCACGGTGATCTCGATGCGCGTCGATACGCCTGGGTTGCCGGTCAGCTTCTTTGAGGACTAGGGTGAGTTGTGACGTGGTTTGTTCAGGGCGCGCGATCACGCCGACGGGGGACATTCGCGCAGGGGAGTACCCGGTGTTATTCGCACGCGCCCTGAACAAAAGCACAAGAACCGCATGGCCCTGCAACACATCCCACCCATCCAGTGCCTGCTGACCTTCGAGGCAGTGGCCCGGCTGCGCCACGCGGGCCGCGCAGCCGATGAGTTGTGCGTCACGCCCAGTGCGGTGAGCCACCGCATCCGGCAGCTCGAATCGCACATCGGCTTCAAGCTCTTCGGCCGCAGCGACTTCAGCCTCACGGCCGACGGTGCAGCCTACCTCGCGAACGTGCGCACGGGGCTTGCTGCGCTGCAGGCCACGCCGCTCGGCGCCAACGCAGCCCAACGCGCCACGCGCCTGCGCATCGCCGTCACGCCGACCTTCAGCCGCCAGTTCCTCATGCCGAGGCTGGAGCTGTTCCGCAACATCTATCCAGACATCGAACTGGTGCTGCAGGTGTCGATCCCGCTGCTCGACGTCACGGCCGAGCAGGCTGACCTCGAAGTGCGCTACGGCCCCGGCGGGTACGCCGACTGTGAGCACCGGCTCCTGCTCGAGGAGCAGGTCGTGCCCGCCTGCAGCCCGAGCTACCTCAACGAGTTCGGCCCCTTCACCGGTTTTCGCACTGCGGCGGAGATTGCCAGCGCACGGCTGATCCGCAGCCCGCTCGAACCCTGGGGCACTTGGTTCGCGAGCTGCGGGCTCGACCAGCCCGAGCCGAACATCGGCTCGCAGTTCAACGACCTGGGGCTTGTGTACGACGCCGCGGCCAGCGGCTTCGGCGTGGCGCTGGTACGGCAGAAGATGGGCGCGGCGTGGTTCGAATCGGGCCGGCTGGTGGCGCTGTCCGACCAGGCTGTGCTGTCGCCGCACCGGCACTACATCTGCTGGCAGCCGGGCACGCTCGAGCGCTGGGAATGCGCGGCCTTTGCCGACTGGCTCGAACAGAGCCTGCGCTGAACCCGCGAAGTTCTTTCAAGCGCCCGGCAAAAATCCATCAACCCGGGCCTGCCGCAATGTCCGTAGAGTGCGGGTAGAACCGAGACATCCCGCGAGCAGAAGAAAAGAGGTCGCCGCATGAACGCGCCGCTCACCCCCACGCAAAACGATTCGCTACAGAAAACAGAGCGCCAGTCCCAGGTGGTGCGAGCGCTGCAGGCTCATCTGCCAGCCCACGCCCTGATCTGGCACGCAGAAGACACCACCCCCTACGAGTGCGACGGCCTCACCGCCTACCGCGCCCGCCCGCTCGTGGTGGCCCTGCCCGAAACCGAGGCGCAGGTGGCCGCCGTGCTCAAGACCTGCCATCAGCTCGGCGTGCCCGTGGTGGCGCGTGGCGCGGGCACCGGGCTCTCGGGCGGCGCCATGCCGCACACCATGGGCGTGACCATGTCGCTTGCCAAGTTCAACCGCATCCTGAAGATCGACCCGGTCAGCCGCACGGCCATCGTGCAGTGCGGCGTGCGCAACCTGGCCATCAGCGAGGCGGCCGCGCCCTTCAACCTCTACTACGCGCCCGATCCGTCGAGCCAGATCGCCTGCACCATCGGCGGTAACGTGGCCGAGAACTCGGGCGGCGTGCACTGCCTGAAGTACGGCCTGACGCTGCACAACGTGCTGCGCGTGCGTGGCTTCACCGCCGAAGGCGAGCCCATCGAATTCGGCGGCGAGGCGCTCGACGCGCCGGGGCTCGACCTGCTCGCGCTCGTCATCGGCAGCGAAGGCATGCTGGCCGTGACCACCGAAGTCACCGTCAAGCTCGTGCCCAAGCCGCAGCTCGCGCGCTGCATCATGGCCAGCTTCGACGACGTGCGCAAAGCCGGCGACGCAGTGGCCGCGGTGATCGCGGCCGGCATCATCCCGGCAGGGCTGGAGATGATGGACAAGCCCATGACCGCCGCCGTCGAAGACTTCGTGCGCGCGGGCTACGACCTCGATGCCGCCGCCATCCTGCTGTGCGAATCCGACGGCACGCCCGAGGAAGTGGAAGAAGAAATCGGCCGCATGACCGCCGTGCTGCGTGGCTGCGGCGCGACCGCCATCGCGGTGAGCAGCAGCGAAGAAGAGCGCATGAAGTTCTGGAGCGGGCGCAAGAACGCGTTTCCCGCCTCGGGCCGCATCAGCCCCGACTACATGTGCCTCGACTCGACCATTCCGCGCAAGCGCCTGGCCGACATCCTGCTGGCCATCCAGGAGATGGAGAAGAAATACAACCTGCGCTGCTGCAACGTGTTCCACGCGGGCGACGGCAACCTGCATCCGCTGGTGCTGTTCGACGCCAACGACCCCGACGAGCTGCACCGCTGCGAGCTGTTCGGCGCCGACATCCTGGAGACCAGCGTCGCGATGGGCGGCACCGTCTCGGGCGAGCATGGCGTGGGCGTGGAAAAACTCAACAGCATGTGCGTGCAGTTCACCGCCGCGGAGAACGAGCAGATGTTCGGCGTCAAGCGCGCCTTCGATCCCGAGGGCATGCTGAACCCCGGCAAGGTGATTCCCACGCTGCAGCGCTGCGCCGAGTACGGCAAGCAGGTCGTGCGTGGGGGCAAGCTGCAGCATCCGGATCTGCCGAGGTTCTGATGACGATGGACAACGCACTTCACCAGGTCGTCGAGCGCATCCGCGCCGCCACTGCCGACGCCACGCCGCTGTGCATTCGCGGCGGCGGCACCAAGGATTTCTACGGCGAGCCGCCGCAAGGCGAGCTGCTCGACACGCGTTCGCTCGCCGGCATCACCAGTTATGAGCCCAGCGAGCTGGTCGTCACCGCGCGTGCCGGTACGCCGCTCGCTGAACTCGAAGCGGCGCTGGCAGAAAAGGGCCAGTGCCTGCCGTTCGAGCCGCCGTGCTTCGGCAGCAACGGCACCGTCGGTGGCATGGTCGCCGCAGGCCTCAGCGGGCCGGCGCGTGCCAGCGTCGGCGCGGTGCGCGACTACGTGCTCGGTGCCACGATCGTCAACGGCCGCGGCGAGGTGCTGACCTTCGGCGGCCAGGTGATGAAGAACGTCGCGGGCTACGACGTCTCGCGCGTGCTAGCCGGCTCGCTCGGCACGCTGGGCGTGATCGTCGAGGCGAGTCTCAAGGTGCTGCCCGTGGCGCCCGCCGAAGCCACGCTCGAGTTCGCTTGCAACCAGACCGATGCGTTGCGGCTGCTCAATGAGTGGGGCGGCCGGCCGCTGCCGCTCAACGCGAGTTGCTGGTTCGAATACGAAGGGCAGGGCGCGCTCTACCTGCGTTTGCGCGGTGCGGTCGCCGCGGTGGAAGCGGCATGCGCGCACCTCGGCGGCGAGCGCAAGGACAACGCGCGCGCCGCCGCCGACTGGCAATCGCTGCGCGACCAGCAACTGCCGTGGTTCGCCACGAACGAAGGCACGGATGCGCTGTGGCGCCTGTCGGTGCCGCAGACAGCGCCCGTGCTCTCGCTCGACGGCGCCGCGCCGCTGATCGAATGGCACGGCGGTCAGCGCTGGTACAAGGCGCCGCCCGAACAGGCCGCGCCCATCCGCGAGATCGCACGCGCGGCGGGTGGTCATGCCACGCTGTTCCGTCTGCCCGGCTCAGGCACGCAACAAGGCAGTGTCCCGCGCTTCGATGTACTGAGCTCTCCTGTCGAACGCATCCAGCGCGCGCTGATGCGCGAGTTCGACCCCCACGGCATCTTCAACCGCGGCTGCCTGCTCGCGCCCACGTAAAACAAGAACCGACAGACATGCAAACCGAGCTCGCTCCCGAATTCCAAGGCACCGACGAAGGCCGCGAAGCCGAAGCCATTCTGCGCAAGTGCGTGCACTGCGGCTTCTGCACCGCCACCTGCCCGACCTACCAGCTGCTCGGTGACGAGCTGGACGGTCCGCGCGGGCGCATCTACCTCATCAAGCAGGTGCTCGAGGGCAAGGAGCCCACGCGCAGCACGCAGCTGCACCTCGACCGCTGCCTCACCTGCCGCAACTGCGAAAGCACCTGTCCGAGCGGCGTGCAGTACGGCAACCTCGTCGACATCGGCCGCAAGATCGTCGACCAGAAGGTGCCGCGCCCCGCGATGGAGTCGGCACAGCGCTGGCTGTTGAAGGAGGGCCTGTCGTCGCCGCTCTTCGGCCCCGCGATGAAGCTCGGCCAGTCGGTGCGCGGCCTGTTGCCCGAGGCGCTGAAAGCCAAGGTGCCCGCGAAGCAGGAAGCCGGCGCATGGCCCACTGCCACGCATGCACGCAAGGTGCTGATGCTCGCGGGCTGCGTGCAGCCGTCGATGATGCCCAACATCAACAGTGCCACCGCGCGCGTGCTTGACGCAGCCGGCATCCAGGCGGTGATTGCGCCGGCGGCCGGCTGCTGCGGCGCGGTGAAGTTCCACCTGAACGACCAGGACGGCGGCAAGGCGCAGATGCGCGCCAACATCGACGCGTGGTGGCCCTTGGTGGAGCGCCGTCCTGATGAAGGTGGAGTCGAAGCCATCGTCATGAACGCATCGGGCTGCGGCGTCACCGTGCGCGAGTACGGCCACATCCTCCAGCACGACGCTGCCTATGCGCTGAAGGCCGCGCGCATCAGCGAGCTCACGCGCGACCTGAGCGAGCTGCTGCCCGATCTCGTGCCCGCGCTCAAGGCCCGCGTGAAGGCGCCTGCGGGCGTGGTGGCCTATCACCCGCCGTGCACGCTGCAGCACGGCCAGAAGCTGCGCGGCGGCGTCGAGACGCACCTGCGCGCGCTCGGCTTCGACATTCGCGTGGCAATGAACGAATCACACCTGTGCTGCGGCTCGGCCGGCACCTACTCGGTGCTGCAGCCCGAGCTGGCCTATCCGCTGCGCGACCGCAAGCTCGGCCACCTGAAGCAGCTGCAGCCCACCACCATCGCGTCGGCCAACATCGGCTGCATCACGCACCTGCAAAGCGGCAGCGGCGACACGCCGGTGCGGCACTGGGTCGAACTGCTGGACGCGGCGCTGTCTGACAAGGCCTGATCGCACAAGCAGGAGGGTGTTGGTCCGACTCGCGCGAAGCCGGTTCGCGGCGCATCATGGCTGCACCGAATCTGCAAGGAGCCAGTGCCATGTCCCATGTTGTCGCATCCCTTATTCCTTCCACGCTGCGGCGCGTGCTGCTGGCCTGCACCTGCGCGGCCGGTGCGGTGGCCGCGCAGGCGCAAGGCGCCATGCCGCCCTGGCAGGGCGCGGGCCCGGCGCGCTATGTGTGCGGTGGTATCGGCTCCGACGAATCGACGGCCATGCGCGCCGCCATGAAGGACCATCCGCTGGCATTGCTGTTCGCGCGCGCCGATGGCGCCTACCTGGCCAATGTCGACGTGACGATCAAGGGCGGTGACGCCAACAACGCCGCCGCACTGGCGTTCCGCGCCAGCGGCCCGGTCTGCCTGGTCGACCTGCCGAACGGGCGCTACGTGATCGATGCGGCCATGCCCGGCGAAGGCGCCAAGACCCAGAGCGTGACGGTGGGCGGGGGCTCGAAGACGGCCGACTTCAGGTTCTGAGCGGCCAGGGCAGAGGGGGCTTCAGCCCGCCGCCAGCGCGGCCTCTACGTCGCGCGTGAGCGAGGCTGGCGTGTCCAGCGGCGCATAGCGCTTGAGCACGCTGCCGTCGCGCCCGATCAGGAACTTGGTGAAGTTCCACTTGATGGCCGTGCTGCCCAGCAGGCCCGGCTTTTCCTTGGTGAGCCACTGGTAGAGCGGCGCGGCGTTGCTGCCGTTCACGTCGATCTTCTCCATCATCGGGAAGCTCACGCCATAGTTCCTGGTGCAGAAGGCGCCGATTTCCTCGTTGCTGCCCGGGTCTTGCGCGCCGAACTGGTTCGACGGAAAGCCCAGCACCGTGAGCCCCTGGTCGGCGTACTTCTCATGCAGCGCCTCCAGCCCCGCGAACTGCGGCGTGAAGCCGCATTTGCTGGCGGTGTTGACGATCAGCAGCACCTTGCCCTTGAAGGCGGAGAGCTTCACCGGCTTGCCGTCGATCTGGTTGGCCTCGAAGTCGTAGACGCTGGTCATGCTGTTGTTCCTCAGATGGGAGAAGAGGCGCGATCATCGCGCCGCGCGGGCGTTCGTGCAAACGCTGCCCAGACGGCGCCCAGCACGATCAGCGCGCCGCCAGCGAGGATGCGCGGGCTCATGTCGGCCGCACCCAGCGCCACCGACGACACGCTCGCGAACAGCACCTCCGACAGCATGATTACCGAGGTTGCGGCGGCCGCGAGCCGGGCTGCGCCGTACTGCAGGCACACATTGGCGAAGACGAACGCTATGCCCAGCGGCACCGCCCAGCCGAGCCAGCCCGGCGATGCGTGCAGCGGCGAATCGAACGCGCCGAGCGCGGTGCCGCCCAGCGCCGTGATGCCGGCCACGATGGCGCAGCCGCAGAACATTGCCAGCGCGCGCGACTCGCCCGGGGCCTGCCGCAGATGGCGCAGCGCGATGTTGGTAACGGCAAAGCCGAAGCCCGCCGCCACGCCCAGCCAATCGGGCAGGCTCGACGGCACCGGCCAGTCGGCGCCCGGCGCCTTCAGCACCACCACCACGCCGGTCAGCGCCAGCGCCACGCGCGCGAGCGCGCCGCCGGTCGGCCGCTCACCCAGCAGCAGCCAGCCCAGCAGCACGCTCCACAGCGGCATCAGATAGAACAGCAGCACCACGCGCACCACGTCGCCCTGCGTTACGGCCCAGTTGAAACCCACGTTGGTGAAGCCGGCCGCGAAGCCCAGCACCGCCAGCATCGGAAAGGCCGCGAAGCCTTTCCACGCGTGCCGGCGCATGAGGCCCATCACCGTCGCGATGGCCAGGTAGATGAGGCAGGTGGCCCACAGCGGATGCATGCCATGGCCTGCGATCTGGCGGAAGGGAAACCACGAAACGCCCCAGACGAAGGCGTTGAAGATCAGGGCGAGCGCGGGCATGGTGGCGTTGGAAAAGGGTGGAGCGCCGGGCGCGCCGGCCGTTTCACCAACGCGGGCGCGCGATGTCAGTGATGCTTGTCGCTACGGGCGATGGCCAAGAGGTGCTCGACCTCTTCAGGGTACTTCTTGAGGTTGTTCTCGTGCCAGCGCTTGATGAGCCACATGCAGCCCGCCACGACGAGACCGAACGCGCTGATCGCGCCGTAAGCCGACAGGCCCAGCCCCGTGCACACGCTGTAGAAGCCGCCCAGCAGAAGAATGCAGGCCTGCTCGTTGAAGTTCTGCACCGCGATGGAGCGGCCCGCGCCCATCAGGTTGTGGCCGCGGTGCTGCAGCAGCGCATTCATCGGCACCACCAGGAAGCCGCCCAGGCCGCCCAGCAAAATCAGGAACGGCACCGCCAGCCAGACGTTGCTGATGAAGTTCATGCAGATCACCATCAGCCCCATCGCGATGCCCATGGGGATCACGCGCGTGGCCATGTCCAGCCGCATGCGCATCGAGGCGACGATGGCGCCCACGGCCGTGCCGATGGTCACCACACCCGTCAGCGCCGAGGCCTGCGTGGTGTTGTAGCCCAGCGCCAGCGAAGCCCAGGCCAGCACGATGTACTTGAGGTTGCCGCCAGCGCCCCAGAACAGCGTGGTGGTGGCCAGCGAGATCTGGCCGAGGCGGTCGCGCCAAAGGCGGGCGTTGCAATGCCAGAAGTCGGGCAGCAGCGCGGCGATGTTGCGCGCCATGCCGTGCTCGGGGTTGGAGCGCAGCGGGCGCATCTCGACGCCGGTGTGCGGAATGCGCGTGTTGAACCAGGCCGCCAGCACGTAGACGAAGATCAGCACCGCGATTGCGGCCTCGGCCGGCGTGTCGATGCCGGTGTCGATGAACGGGAGATCGAAGGCCAGCAGCTTGCTGGAGATGGAATGCCCCACCAGCGTGCCGCCCAGCACGATGCCCAGCAGGATCGACGCGATGGTCAGCCCCTCGATCCAGCCGTTGGCCTTAACCAGCTGGGACGCCGGCAGCAGCTCGGTCAGGATGCCGTACTTGGCCGGCGAGTAGGCCGCAGCTCCCAGCCCCACGATCGAATAGGACAGCAGCGGGTGCGAGCCGAACAGCATCATCAGGCAGCCCACCACCTTGATGGCATTGCTGATGAACATCACCTTGCCCTTGGGCAGGGCGTCGGCAAAGGCACCCACCAGCGGCGCCAGCACCACATAGAAGACCGCGAAGATCGGCACCAGTGCCGCGCGCTGCCATTCAGGCGCGCCCGAACTTCGCATGAGATCGACGGCAACAACGAAAAGCGCTTGGTCGGCCAGCGACGAAAAGAACTGGGCCGACATGATCGTGTAGAAACCGCGCTTCATCGATGGGCTGGCTGGCCAGAGGGTCTGCTGGCGGTAGTGAAAAAGTGTCGCGTTGCGGGCGAATGGGCGGTTATAGCACGGGGGTGCGACGCGGAATCCGGCGTCCCCACGGTGTTCGACCTCATTCCCGAAGATGCTAAAACGTGGTCTGCATTGTCCCCGAGTCTCTCCCGGAACCACCCATGCCGCGTCCCATACTCGCCACTGTCCATACCGACGCCCTGCGTCACAACCTCGACCGGGCGCGCCGCTCGGCCCTTGAAGCCCGCGTCTGGGCCGTCGTCAAGGCCAACGCCTATGGCCATGGCATCGAGCGGGTCTATGAGGGATTGCGCGGCGCCGACGGCTTCGCGCTGCTCGATCTGGCCGAAGCCGAGCGCGTGCGCGCCCTCGGCTGGCGCGGCCCGGTGCTGCTGCTGGAAGGCGTGTTCGACGCTCGCGACCTGGAGCTGTGCTCGCGGCTGGACCTCTGGCACACCGTGCATTGCGACGAGCAGATCGACATGCTCGCCGCCCACAAGACCCTGAAGCCGCAGCGCGTGTTCCTGAAGATGAATTCGGGCATGAACCGCCTGGGCTTCACGCCCGAGCGCTTCGGCTCCGCCTGGACCCGTCTCAATGCGCTCACGCAGGTCGACGAGATCTCGCTCATGACCCACTTCAGCGACGCCGACGGCGCGCGCGGCATCGGCCACCAGTTCGAGACCTTCGAGCGTGTCACCCGCGACCTGCCGGGCGAACGCTCCATCGCCAACAGCGCCGCCACCCTGCGCCACGCCGACCAGACGCGTGGCGACTGGGTGCGCCCCGGCATCCTGCTGTACGGCAGCGCGCCCGACTTTCCCGAACACGATTCGGCGCACTGGCAACTGCAGCCCACCATGACGCTGTCGACCCAGCTCATCTCGGTGCAGACGCTGAAGGCCGGCGACACCATCGGCTACGGCTCCAACTTCACGGCCGAGGGCCCCCTCACCATCGGCGTGGCGGCAGTCGGCTATGCCGACGGCTATCCGCGCCACTGCAACACCGGCACGCCGGTGCTGGTGAACGGCGTGCGCACCCGCATGGTCGGCCGCGTGAGCATGGACATGATCACCGTCGACCTCACGAACGTGCCCGACGCCAAGTTCGGCAGCGAGGTCACGCTGTGGGGCAAGTCGGCCAAGACGGGCGCCGTGCTCCCCATCGACGACGTCGCGCGAGCCGCGGGCACCGTCGGCTATGAACTGATGTGCGCCGTGGCGCAGCGCGTACCCTTCGCTCCCGTCGAAGGTCAATGAAGATCCTTTCCAACTGGCGCTCCGTGCGCCTGTGGGAAACGCAGGTCGAACGCGACCTGCATCGCGACTACAGCCTGCGCACGCACGGCATCCTGATCGGCACCTTCACGCTGCTGCTGATGTGGGGCGTGTCGGCGCTGCAGATGCACCTGCTGCATGTCGATTCGCTGGCGGTGCGCTACTTCCTCACGCTGGGCGTGGGGTACCTGGGCTATCTGCTGGTGCTGCGCTGGTGGGCCAGGCGGCTGGTCGAGGGCCGCAGGACGGACTTCGATGTCGATGCGCCCGACCTGGACTTCGGCAGCGGACGCGGCGGCGGCTCCCAGAGCCACGTGAGCGTCGGTGATGCCCATGGCGGCGATGGCAGTGCCCTGTCCGACGTGGCGAGCGGCGCGCTCGAAGTCGCCGGTTCCGCGGACGAAGGCGCGATCATCGTCGTGCCGGTGGTCGCGATCTTCCTGATCTGCGTGGCCATCTTGTTCGGCGCCGGCTCGCTCGTGCTGCTGTACTTCAGCTGGGACGCTCTTCTGGCCGTGGCCATCGAAGTCGCCTTCTCGTACGTGTCGGCGCGCGCCGCAGTGCGGGTGGCGCGCGAAGGCTGGCTCATGGCCGCCGTGCGGCTCACGTGGAAGCCGCTGCTGGGTGCGGTCGCGAGCGCGGTGATCCTCGGCGCGCTGCTCGATCACTTCATGCCGCAGGTCAACTCCTTGCCCGAGGCGGTGCGCGTTCTGCTGAAGAAGCACTGAGTTCACACGGCGCGAAACACCTCAGGAAAATCGCCCGTCTTCTGTCCGTCGCGCCACGCGAGGCCCGCGGTGTCCAACGGCCCGGGCAACAAGGACGGACGATGCCTCAGCCTGAGTTCGTCGTCGGCGTACAGGATGGCAAAGGCCCTGCGCTTCTCGTTGAAGTTCACGCCGGGGCCGGCATGGTGCAGTGCCCGGTAGTTGAAGACCACCACGTCGCCCGGGTCCACCTCGTAGCCCACGATGTCGAAGGCGCTGCGATTGGCTTCGATGTCCGGCAGTTCGAATTCATCGTCCAGCACCTCGATCTTGCTGCCGCTCAGCCCATAGTGCGTTTTCCAGAGATGCGAGCCGCGCACCACCTCGATGGCGGTCTCGCGCGGCATGTGGTCGACCGGCATCCACACGCGCACGATGCGGTGGCTGTCCGCCAATCCATAGGACGTGTCCTGGTGCCAGGGCGTCTCGGCGGCAGGGCCGCGGCCCTTGTAGAACAGCTGGTCGTAAATCCAGCGCAGCCGTCTCGTCACGGTCAGCTGCTTGGCGATCTCGCCGGCGCCTGACTCGAACACCACGCGCTGGAGCATGCCGTTCTGCACCGACGGCATCTGGTCGATCAGCAGATAGAGCGGGTCGGCATCCACCACGGTCGCGTAGGGCGAAGGAGCGCGGCGCTGCTGCTCGATGCCGTCCTGGGCCAGCTGGATCCATTCGGGCGAGATGATCTTGCGCAGGCACACCACGCCATCCCTCAGGAACCGAAGGCGCTCGTCGATGCTTACGCTGCGAAGCAAAGGGTTGCTCATAAAGATCTCCAAGGCCTGCTTGCCCGTTTTCAGGCACTCTCCCCTGTCGTTGTCGCTCGCATGAAATAGAACAGGCAGCCGATCATCAAAGCGGCCATGCAGGCGAAGCCCCAGGTCATGGCGCGGATGGTCTGGATGTAGGAGATGGGTGGCGTTGCCGCGAACATCAGAATGGCGAACACCACGGCGCCGACGATCGAGCACAGCAAGAGGGCACCTGGCCGCGCGGCCGCCCTGAAGCCTGTCCGCAGGCACATGGTCAGCCCGAAGATCGCGGGCGCATAGAAGAAGGGGGAAAAATCCATTCCCTTGTAGTTCGGACCGAATGCGAGGACGACGAGGCGGGGCCCCAGCAGGCCCAGCAAGACGCCGACTCCTTCGGCAATCACGAACCCGAGCAGCACGAACTTGATGAAATCGCGGAAGGCTTTTTTTCTTCCTTCGGAATTCCAGTTCGCCGCCAATTGCGGAAGCAGGTAGTAGCCAAGCGCCGACAGCACGTACTGCATCGGCAGCAGGAAGGTGATGTAGATCTTGAGCAAGCCACCCTGCTCGGAATCTGCCGAGGAGCCAAGCAGCAGGATGGCCCCTCCCGTCATGATCCAGCTCATGAACTGGGAGAGGCTGGCCTTCCAGCCATAAGCCATCGATTCGCCGACCGTCAGCCCTTGCGCATTCTTCGCTGCCGGGAGCGGAAGCATCACGTTCCCCGCATTCCTGAGCACCAAAAAAAGAAACGGGACCTGGATGATGGAAATCAGCAGCAGGGCTTCCATCCACGTCGCGGGCTTTTCGGCTTTCAGGATGGCGACATATCCCACGCCGACCAGCACACCGGTAACGCACAGAATCCCGTACCGCCGCCCAGTGAGCAGGAGGCTGCGTGAGATCCAGAAGATCTCGTAGCCGACGATCAAGGCCACGCCCACCCAGTGCAGCTGTCCGGGAAAAGCCGCCACTTGCCAGGCCGCGTACCCCAGAAGAGAAAAAAGAACCACCAGAGCCCATGAGAGCCACGCCGCGGATCGATGCGCGTAGTAGCGCTTGATCAGCAAGGGCTCATGCACCATGGCCATGTGCAGGATGTATTGAAAGCTGCTCACCGCAAGGAATGCGGAGGCAACGCCGAAATCCGAAGGCGAAAGCACGCGAGCCAGCGCAAAGCTCAGGAGCAGTTGGCTCGCGCTGTATATGCATTGGTCTGCAACGGCGTAGATCGGACCACCAAGACGTTTTCCGAGTCCGGACAGATGCTTCATCCCGCTCAGTCCGATATGGACAGCAAAACGGGATTGGCAGTCGCCTTGACAGAAAAGCTCCCGCCCGACGGGTTTCCGCAACTGCCTTCACGCATCTGGGGGAAGAAGTCGACGCGCGTGCATTTCTTGCCGCTGCCTGCGGGGACCGACACGGTTTGTTCGGGGCCCTGCGTCCAGACCACGTGCAGCAAGGACTCGCCGCGACGCAGCACCAGTTGGCTCATGCCCTTGGCATCCTGGTACGAAACCTTCTGGGAGTGCTTGGCGATCTTGAGAAACTCGGTCAGCGCGGAATAGGCCTCTTTCTTTTCTCCGGCTTTGGACTTGATTCCGAAGTTGTCTTCCTTCGAAAAGTAAGACTGGCCCCTGTCGCGCCACGAGTAGAGGTTCAGGAGCTTGATGCCCGCGGCGGCATTGATCAGGTACTCCCTGAAGATCAGCGAAGCCTGTGCGTTGCGGTCGCGAACCGGCATGTACGAGGCGTAGCCCCATTCCGAAGCGACGATGCCGGTCTTCTTCAGTTGCCGCTGGTCCAGTTGCGCACGCAGCTTCTGGTAGTCGGCCAGCGCCGTTTCGGGAACCGAGCGGTATGGATGAATCGAGATGTCCGTCAGGCAGTCGGTCCTGGCGGCCGAGACAAAGGCATCTTCCAGCTCCGAAGGAACCTTGCCTCCGGCGAAGGGCAGCTTCGCGAAGCCGTATCCGATGACGATGTTCGGCTGGATCTTTTGCTGCGCCAGCTTGTTGCACAGCTCCGACGAGGCGGTCCCGAAGTTCGAAAGAAGGTTGGGCTGCAGGAATGTCTTGTTGTCCGGCTCGTTCCATATCTCCCAGACGGCGACATCTGTGGTGTGCGCCTTCATGAAGTCGCTCGCAAAGTCCGCGAACATGGTTTCCTTGCTGCGGTTGCCGCCACGCAAGTCCGAGGGCTCGTGTCCCCAGATCTCGCGGCCACCAAACAAAGTGACGATGGCTTCGAGCCTGGCCTTGCGCACGCGCTGGATCAGGCCCGGGTAGTCGATCAAATTGGGGTTGACGCTTTTCAGCGGAGGCCGCACGCCGAACCGCACGAATTCGAAACCGGCCGCACGTATTTCATGCAGGTCGTCGTCCGTGATGGTCGCGGGATCGATCTGCACGCTCAGCGCAACCGGGTACTCCGAGGTCAGGCCGTCGATGCCTCGGGCATTGGCCGTGCTGATCGACGCTGCAATGAACAGCAGGGTGCCCAGCAGCCCGACGAGGCCTCGGGCAAAGAATCCAGAAATCTTCATGGCAGGACCGACTCCTTGTACAGATCGACGATGGCGGTGTTCATTCGCTGCGAAGTGAACTTCTCTTCGAAGATCTTTCGCCCGGTCTGTCCCATCTGCCGCAGGGTTTCATTGGGGATGCCGTCGATTTCCCGCAGCATCTGGTCCATCTGCTCCAGGGAAAAGAGCCGGCCGCTCCTGTCGTCTTCAACGATGTCGACGAGGCCGCCCACAGCGGATGCAAAAACCGCCTTGCTCCTCGCCATGGCTTCGACTGCAACGAGCCCGAAGCCTTCCCATCTCGACGGAACGATGATGGCGTCGCAGTCCTGGTAGACGGCGTCCAGCTCGTCTTTTTCCAGCCAGCCCTTGAACTCGACCCGATCGGACTTGGGAAGAAAAAGGTCATTCCGCACCGCCTCGCCGACGACGATCAGCTTGAAGTTCGGCTTCACCCTGTTGTACGAGTCGAGCAGGACGTCGATTCCCTTTTGCCGGTCCAGGCGGCCGACGAACAGGACTTTTCGCTGGCTGCGTTCGACTTCATCAGGAAGCAATTGACTCGGCAGCCTGGGGCTGACGGAGTCGATTCCGTTGGGAATGCATGTGCATCGCCTGATGCCGGATTTCGACGCGATCCTGACCTCATGGCGGCTGATGCAGATGATGGCGTCGCTGCGCGAGGAAAGCAGCCGCTCGATCCAGCGATAGGCCGACTTCTTGTAGCGGGACGCAGCCTGATCGAATGCCCAGCCGTGGGAGCAATAGACGATCTTCACTTCGCTGGGTATCTGCCCGAGCATGGCCATGACCCGGACGATGCCCCCGGCAATCGAGCTGTGCAGGTGGAGCACGGAAGGGCGCTCCGACTCGATGATCTTCTTGACGCGCGCGGCGTAGCCAACCAGGGACAGGGGGCTGCGGGCGGTGGGCACCACGTGTGCGCTCTCGGGGTTCAGCCAATCGACCGTTCCGGGCAGTATGAATTTCACCTGGCTGATTTCCGGAGAGTTCTTCTGGAAATTCGAAACGATCCGAAGATAGGTTTCCAACCCGCCCTTGAGCGTTTCGGCAACGTGCAGTACTTTCATGGAGATTCGCTCCTCAGATCAATGCGTGGGTTCCGGCGATGACTTCGGTCTTCAATTCGTCCAGTCTTCTGCGGTCGGCATTTTTTTCGTTGAGCAGATTCAGTACGGAGGCCTTCAGCTCTTCCCGGCGTGGCGACAGGCCGAACAAATACTGGGTTCGGTCCGTCAGCTGGAAAAAGGACTCGACCTTCTTGTCCCAATTCATCCCGATGGAGGGAATGTTCAGGCTGTAGGCGACGATGTTTGCGTGCAGCCGGTGCGCCGCAATGCACGAGCAGGCGCTGATCAGCGCAACAAGATCGTCGGGGCGCTTCGGAACGACGAACGAGCAGCCCGGTGCGGCTGCCCGCGAAGAAGAAATCTCGGCAAGGATCTTGTTGTCCTCCGCCGCGCCGTTCGTGAAATACAGCACCCGCGCGCCTTCCGCCTGCAATGCTTCGGCCAGGCCCGAGAAGAATTCTGCGGACCCGCTGGTGCGCGTGTCGCCATATTCGGAATTCATCACCAGCGCATCGAGGCTGCTGACGCAGATTCCCACGTCCCACTTCTTGTCCGGGGAGAGCTCTTCCGAAAAGGCGCTCGCGCAAACCAGCGCGGGGTCGGGAACGACCTTGATCTCGCTGCGCGGGATGTCGAAGAACGCGTGCAGGTTGTTCGCCGAGTCCACATCGCGCGTCGCGTAGAAAACGGGGGCGGCGTTCCTGAGGAATTTCTTGACCAGAAATTTCCCCCAGAACGACCATTTGGCCGTGACGCCAACCGAGACCACCGCGACCTTCTTGCCGCGAAGCAACCTGCTCAGCAGAAACAGCTTGGCGGGAAAGTTCAGCGCCACGTCGCAGAACAGCTGGCCACCGCCGATGAGGACCAGATCCGCATCGTTGACCGCGACGCTCCATTGCCTGCGCCAGCCCAGGAGGTAGTTCTTGAGGCAATACGCGAAAACGATTGCCGATCGCAGCAGGGCCGGCATCTTCTGGAAGATTTCGAACGCGCCTCCGCCACGCAGATTCGATTCGTCGAACGCGACGCGGCCGGCGATGTCGAGGAACTCCACCTTCGCCTCCGGATATTTCATGCCGGCGATGTGAGCCAGCGACGCCGCGATGACCCCGTCACCCAGGTTGTCGCTGTACGGCACCGCACAAATCAGGATTTTTTTCATCTGGAGACTGCTTTGTTCTCGGAAACTTTGATGGCAATGAGGTAGAGCATTACGGAGGTCAAATGCCTGGTGAAGCTGCCGAGATCTGGTTCGAATATCAATTGCACAAGAATGTGCGCTATGAAGAGGCTGCCGAAAAACCTCGGCTCGAATCGATCCGGGTCGCGCTTGGATTTTCGCCGGGCTCTGTACAAAATGATCAGCATGGCTGCGATCATCAATTGCATGAACGCGTCGCTTGCAGTCTGAAAATAAAGAACCGGCGTGATCAGCACCGTCGCGGCATAGACGTAATTGACCAGGAATCCGGGGCCACTCGCGGGAGACGCAATATTGGTAAAAGCCGTTCTGTTGTCGCTGCCGATCTGTTCCGCGTAGGCATTCGATGTATCTCGCGGCGATTGAAGCGTCTGCAAAATGCTGGAAGGTGCCGCCATGATCGCTCCGACGACCACGATGGCGGCCAGAATGTGATATTTAAGAGGGCGCCGCCACAGGTAATAGACCATGAAAAACACACCGACAATCAGCAAATAATATTGCCGTACGAAGACCCCGTAGATTGCGTAAAGAAAAAGAAAGGCGCCGACGGTAAATACTTTCGACGTTCGAAAATAGATGGTCGAAACGGTGATGAACATGGTCATGATGAGCACGACCGTCTCCTTGGACGGCGCAAACATGTTCAGCATGATGCAAGGCGCAATCAGCAGCAGCCTGGCGAAAAAGTCGCCGGTCTTGCGAACGTCGTGGGTCGCGAAAAGCAAAAATATTATGCTCACGCCGCAGGTGAAAACATCCAGGTTGTCGACCCCGATAACGGCGAACAGCGCGGCGGTGACAGCGAACGAGTTGTCCATGTCGCCCGTGCCGCCGTAATTGAGAATCTCGATGATCTTTGCCGAGTCCACGCTCCATTTCTCGGGAAGCATTTCCCTGAAATACGCGTAGATGATCGTGTACACGAGCACGATCAGTATTCCGGCAATCGAGAATTGATTGAAGCGGCGCGTGCTTCTTCTTCTCACCGCCGGTCCCGGAATGGCGTGGCTCATCCGCATGTGGATTCCAATCCAATCATTTCGAAAGCGAAGGAAAATCTGTCCGGCCGGCCCGGCCGGAGCCGATCATCCGGGACCGATGAAATTCATCGGGACCCGTGACCGGCAGCAACCACCCAGATGGTTCTGAAGAAGATGTCCACGTCCTTCCCGACGGAAAGGGTCTCGACATACCTCACGTCCAACGCAACGCGTGCGTTGTAGGTCAGCTGATTGCGACCGCTGACCTGCCACAGGCCCGTGATCCCCGGGCGGACAGCGCAGTAGTGCGACCAGTTCTGGCCGTAGAGCTCCTTCTGCTCGAGCATGCAGGGGCGGGGGCCGATGAGGCTCATGTCGCCCGTCAGCACGTTCCAGAATTGCGGCAGTTCGTCCAGGCTGGTCTTGCGGATGAATTTGCCGAAACGCGTGATCCGTGGATCGTCGTCCAGCTTTTGGTATTCATCCCATTGGCGGCGTGCCTCCGGATTGCTTTTCAGATGTTCCTCGAGCACCTGGGCCGAGTTGGCGATCATCGAGCGGAACTTGTAGAACCTGAATATTCGCCCGTCTTTTCCGTAGCGCGACTGGTAATACAGGACCGGAGATCCGGAGCTGATCAGCACGAAGAGGCCGATCAGCACGAAGAGCCAGCCGAATGCCGCAAAAAAGAACAGCGCGGCGGCAATGTCTACCGACCTTTTCCCGATCCGCAGTACGGCCGGATGATGAATTCCGGTTTGCGAGCCGCCTCGGGACATTTCGCCGCTTGCGTCCGAAATATTCCAGCCTTGCGGTACCAGCGATTCTTCAGGGTGGAGATTTCCCATGGGATTTCCCCGCCCGGATTTGAAGCGCGACAAGATTTCTCGTCGAAATGATTTCATTTTTGACGCACCTTTCCTCACGCAGGCAAAAGCCTGCATGTCCTCTGTTATGGCCTTGGTTTTTTGGCCGAGACGACCCGCACAAATGCCTCGTAGGATCTGCAATGCAGAAACTATTGCGCGGCCAAATGACTCGATGAAGGCAATACGAATGGACTAATTGCCATTTGTAGTGCCTTATTACTCCGAATACTAATTGAGTATTTAATCAATGAGTCAGGGCAAAATCCCGGCTCATGATTTTGAATTTAACTCCAATTTTCACGGTCTAGGTGGAATCCCTGTTGGTATTGTATGTATATTGTAAATGCTTGTAAGCGCCATATTTGTAACTCCCGCTGCCAGCGTGGCGGCGGGTTAGATCAATAGCATTCAGAATTACGCCATTTACCGTGCGACCTGCATGCGCAAGTCTTCTGACGCTCTCATTCAATTCGCCGAGCTGGGTCTTTTCGGCGCGTGCAACGAGTAGCAAAGTGCTCGCAAGCGGGGCGACCGATGCGGTATCCGCGGCAACGAGAACCGGGGCCGTGTCGATGATGACGAGGTCGTATAGCGGAGATAACTTTTCCAGTACCTGGGCAAAGGAATCGCTCGTCAGCAGCTCGGCCGGATTGGGCGGAAGCACACCCGTGGTAATGATGTCCAGATTCGGCAGGGCCGACGGGCGAATCGCTTTCTCGAGGTCGAGCGTGCCGGCGATCAATTCGGACAGGCCGGAAGACCGCTGGATCGAGAGGAATTGATTCACGCGGCCCTTGCGCAAGTCCGCGTCGATCAGCAGAACCTTCTTGCCGGTTGCCGCGGTGATCGCCGCGAAGTTGACCGAGATGAAGGTCTTGCCCACGCCAGGCGTCGCGCCGGAGATGAGAAGGCGGTTGTTGGTCGCTTCCAGCATGGCGAACTGCAGCGCGGTGCGAAGGCTGCGCAGGCTTTCCACCGCGGGGTCTTCGGGGAACAGGTGCGCCAGGACATGCTTGCCGACGACCTTGTTCTCGATGTTCCTCTCGACCGTGCGCTGGGCGGCGCTCAGCGGAATGCTGCTGTAGACGTTCAGCCCGGTGTGGCTTTCGATTTCTCCCGGATTGCGGATGCCGCCGAAGAACGAGTTCCTTGCAATCGCGGCGCCGATGCCGGCAGCCAGCCCCAGGATCACAGCCAGCGCGATGACCAGGGGCCGCTTGGGCCACACCGGTTCTTCCGGAACGATGGCGTCGTCCAGCAGGCGCACGTTGCCCACCTTGCCTTCCTTGGCCAGCCGCATCTGCAGCGAGCTGTTGAGAAGCGATACGTACAGGTCGGTGTTCACCTTGATGTCGCGCTGCATGCGAACGGTGTTCTGCTGCAGCTCCGGCATCTTGCGGATGCGTGCATCGACGGTTGCGAGCGCGCTCTTCCATGCGGCGACCTGGGTGTCCAGCGTCTGGACGGCGGGATGCTCGCTCGTGAAGCGCGCCGTGAGCTCGCGCCGCTTCTGTTCGGCCTCGAGCAGCTTGGACTGCAGGTCGATGGTCTGGGTCAGCGCGTTCTTTGCCTCGTCGTCGAGACTGACCGTGCCGTTCTGGTTTCTGTAGCGGTTGTAGATGTCTTCGGACTGCTCCAGCTGCTTCTTGAACTGGGGCAGCGCGCCGTCCAGGAAGCCCAGCGTCTTCTCGGCCTCGGCCGCCTTGCGCTCCATGTTCTGGCGAACGTAGAGGCGACCGATTTCGTTGAGCAGCTGCGTCAGCTTTTCTGCGTCGCCGCTTCTCCAGCTGACATCGAGCACGCCCGACTGCTTGCCCTTTTCCACGACCTTCAGGTTGTCCTGCAGCGCCAGGAGCGTCAGCTGCGTCGAAGACCGCACGAGCTGGAACTGCGCGCCCGGCTTCGCGTTGATGCTGCTGACCAGCAGGCTCACGCTTCCGTTCGGAACGCCGGGAACGTTCGCCACCAGCAAGGTGCCGATGGAGCCCTTCATCGGCGTGTCGATGTCGGGGTTGCTCAGTTCGTACTGGCCATCGGCCCCGAGGGTCAGCGTGAACGGCTTTTCCTCGAAATCCGCGGGAACGTCGAACCTCGGAACGAGGATGCTCTCGGTGCCCGTCACGTAGCCCGAAAGCCCCATGAAGCCAGGGTCCGA
Organism: Variovorax sp. YR266; assembly: GCF_900107295.1. NCBI lineage: Bacteria > Pseudomonadati > Pseudomonadota > Betaproteobacteria > Burkholderiales > Comamonadaceae > Variovorax > Variovorax sp. YR266. The sequence continues at coordinate 504,289 of NZ_FNPM01000004.1, read as the reverse complement.
CAGCTCGGTGGCGCGGCGAGCGAGCCAGCTGCCCACGATGGGTGCATACCGCGGCCGCGCGCTGATGTAGAGCTTGGTGTTCTCCACGGCCTTGCCGAGGATGGCGCGCGAGCGAAGGATTTCGATCTCGCCCGCGGCCGGAGTCTTCACGCTCAGCAGCGAGGAGGCGGCATCGCCCAGGAAGCTGCCTGCGGAGTTGCCGGAGTCTTCCACCTGCACCGCGACGTTGGCTTCGTAGAGGGGCTTGCCGAGGAAGGCATAGGCCGCGCCCAGGAGCACGGTCACGGCAACGATGGCCGCGACGAGCCAGCGGTGGTCGATCAGGATGTCCAGGTACTCGGCCAGGTTGATGCCGTCGCCATCCTCTTCCAGCGCTTGCATCGGCATCGGCGCGGCTTGCGGGGGTGCGTTCATGTAGGTTGCTGCTCGGGTTTTGTGATTTTCAGAATGCGGTCGATCCATGTCCGGACGCCGGCATCGATCAGGGCCAGGGCGTGCTCGAACGCCGCCTCGTCTTTTCCATACGGGTCGGGCACGTCCTGCGCGACCGAGAACTCGGCAATGCGGAAGACCTTGCCGCGCACGAAGGGGTAGGTCGATTCGAGATGGCGGCGCTGCTCCCGGTCCATCACCAGGATCAGGTCGGCCTGCCGGCACAGCATCTGGCTCACCTGCTGCGCGACGTGGTCCGAGATGTCGATGCCGCGCTTTCGCATGAGCACCTGCGCCATCGGGTCGGCCGGCTTGCCGACGAGCGCGCCGGTGCCCGCGGAGAACACGCGCAGATGCGGCAATCCCGCGGCAAGCAGGCCTTCCGCCATCGGGCTTCGGCAGATGTTGCCGATGCAGACTGTCAGTACGGATCTCATCGGTGGTTCATGTAGACCTGGTCGCTGTAGTAGAGCGCCTGGGTCGCCGGCAGGATCAGGCTGGCCACCCGGCTCCAGGTGGCCAGCGGCACCGAGTCGATGTAGACCACGTCGCGCGGCTGCAGCGGAAAGCGCTCGGCCAGCGCCAGCGCGGCGGGGTTCTTCGCATTCAGGTGGAAGACCGACGGCGAGCCCTTCGTGTTGTTGGCGTTGTTGCGCACGACGTAGATCTGCCCCGTGTTCGCCGTGCCCAGGCTTGCGCTGCCGGCCTCGCCCAGCGCCTCGTTGAGGGTGAGCCTGCCGTTGTGCATGGTCAGCGCCGAGGGCTTGGCGACTTCGCCCATCACGAACACCTTGCTCTCGTCGCGGTTGCGCACCTGCACCACGTCGCCGTTCTGCAGCGGGATCTTGCTGGCGTTGCTGCCCAGGTCCTGCAGCTTGGGCAGGTCGATGAGCGTGGTCTTGTCGCCGCGTGTCAGCGTGATGAACGAACGGTCGCCGCTGGACGTGATGCCGCCGGCCCGGTTGAGCGCTTCGGACAGCGTCATCGGAACGTCGGTGAAGAGCTGCAGCCCCGGCGTGCGCACTTCGCCTTCCACGAATGCACGGCGGCTTCTGAAGGACTGGATGCGCACCGTCACCTGCGGGTCCTTGATGTAGCGCGCGATGCGCTTGGCGATCACGTCGGACGCCTCGATCTCGGTCAGGCCCTGCATCTGGACCCGGCCGATGTACGGAAAACTGATCTGCCCGTTGGCGCCGACGATGAAGCCCGGCGCCACGCTGATGCCCGTGGGGTCCGTCTGCTGGGAAATCACGGCGCCGGCGTTGGGCAGCAGCTCGGGGTGGTCGTAGACGATGACGCCCACGACGTCGCCCGGGCCGATCGTGTAGACCGGGGCTTCGCCGAACAGGGCCTTCACGTCGGGCGGAATCGCCGCCGGCTGCGCCTCGGCCATCGCGCGGATGAGGCTCGGCGAGATGGGGACGAGCGCCTCCTGCGGCGTGCCGTCGGCAGCAAGAGATGGCGCCGGACTCTGATCGGGCTCGTAAGCCACCACGGAGCCAAAGCCCGGTGCGCAGCCCTGAAGCATCAACGCGCCGGCCAAGGCGGCACTCCACCCCATCAGGTACAGGTAGCGTGTCAAATGGAACTCCATTGCGAACTTGGTTTTTTCAACAACTGCGATTCATATGCAAAGCCCGAGCCCGATTTGCGCCGGTAATTCTTTTTATTACCAAGACGCTTTTCCGGCTTGACCGGAGATTTATCGGGAGAGCAATGAAAAAGAAATTGTCGCTGCCTTCGCAGCAGCCCTATTTCGTGGAGTAGACGCAAAAGGCGTGTCCATTCGTGGTGCGACCACGCCGGGGGCAGGGTTATCCCTTGCTTCCCCTTCCGGAGGCCCTTTTTCATTGGGAAGCGAGGGGGCAAACGGCTGGTCAGGATGCCGTCAGCCGAAATGGAAAATGCAACTTATTAATTACCCCATTGATACGGGAAATCGTGGCTCTCGAACCACAGAGGCCACCCGCATAGGGTTTTTGACATTGCGTTCTACTTTGTAAGCAATTGTCAGCTGAGTAGGACGTAGCCGACAAATCGTGGGCTATGAGCTTCAGTTCGTCCAGTTTTAGCGTCGAGCAATGACGCGGGAGGGTACCTAGTCGGCCGCTGCCCAAGGTGAACTGGCGGTAGGATTTTTGAATTACTTTCGAATTCCTTGCCCTCCGCCGGGGCCAGGAGCACCAAGACCGTGCGAAATCTGCCCAGGAAATCGATGAATGATTTCAGGCTAATTGCCGATTCAATTCGGAGGAAATGCGATTTGCGACAGCCTGATTGACACTTTTGTAGTGTTTTTTATTTGCATCATTCGGGCGCCGAAGGATGTTTCAGATTTCAATCAATGAAACTGTGCCTGGCTCATCACGAGCCGGACAAATCAGAAAAAAGAATTCAGATCCGGCCGTGCCGACGCCGTGGCAGGTGAGACCGAAAAAACAAATTGCACCAATTCCCTGCCAAATTGAATGCGAATGTGTCAGGCGAAAAGGCTCAGGGCCTATTGCTCACGGTCGTCGCCGGGGTGACCGAGTTGGTTCTTGGCCGAGCGCACGCCCCGCAAGACAAGGTACAGAGCGCCGCCGCCAACCAGCAGAAAGCCGGCCACAGCCAGGCCGCCCATGCCGAAGGCCCACCACCAGAACAGGCCGCTGATGGGCAGCAGCACCAAGGCCACCAGAAGTTCGATGAAGATCAAGCGCATCTATCTGTCTCCCCCTTCGCTCAAGCACGCATATAGCCTTGTTGGTGTGTAAGAAATCGCTACGTGCATTCGAATGGCGAGAGGATAGCCCAAGAAGAAAAAAGGGTGTACAGGGTTCTGCAGACGCTGCATTTGCAGTCTGCGGACCGAACCTGTGCGCCGCCTGACCTTGGATCCCGGTGCGCTGCGCCGGCGCTCAGTAAAGCCCGAGTTGCCGCGTTCTCAGGCGTGCCAGCCCCAGCAGCGCATCGGTGAACGGCGTTGCCACCGCCGTCAGCTCGCCCAGTTCGCGCACCACCGTTACAAGCGCATCGAGCTCCACCGAACGCCCGGCTTCCACGTCCTGCAGCATCGAGGTCTTGAACGCCCCGAGCTTCATGGTGATGGCGTGCCGGTCTTCCGGGCTCTGCGTGATCTCGATGCCGATGCGCCGCCCGATCTCCTTGGCCTCCAGCATCACCGCCGAGATGAAGCCGCGCACGTAGTCGTCGCCCATGATCAGGTCGGTGGTGCAGCCGGTGAGCGCGCTGATCGGGTTCACCGTCATGTTGCCCCACAGCTTGAACCACACGTCCTTCTGGATCTGCGGCGACAGCGTGGTGTCGATGCCGGTGCTCTTCAGCAGCTCGACCAGCTTCTGCACGCGCGGCGTGGCCTCGCCCGAAGGCTCGCCAACGATCAGCCCGTTGCCGAAGTGATGCCGCACCACGCCCGGCCCGTCGAGCGAGCAGCTCGCGTGCACCACGCAGCCGATCACGTTGCGCGACGGAATGGCCTTGGCAATGGCACCGTCGGGGTCCACCGCCGCGAGCCGGTGGCCCGTGATCTCGCCGCCGAAGCCGCCTTCGAGGAACCACCACGGCACGCCGTTCATCGCGACCAGCACGATGGTGTCGGCGCCGATCAGCGGCCCGATGCGTTCGGCAACGGCGGCCAGGGCCGGCGCCTTCACGGCGATGACCACCAGGGCCTGCACGCCGAGCGCCTCGGGGTCGGCCACGGCGTTGACGGGCACGCGCGTGCGCACCTCTCCACCCGCGCTGCCGCGCATGAGCGACAGGCCGTCGCGCTGCAATGCCTCGAGCGTGGCGCCGCGTGCCACCACGTTCAGGCGCTGGCCCGCTTGCGCGAGGCCGACGCCGATCCATCCGCCGATCGCGCCGGCGCCGTAAATACAGATCTTCATGGGTTCAGTCGCTTCGGTTCAGTTGCGGTACGAGGGGTCGATGCGGTCCACCTGGCGGACGAGCGCATTGAACACATCCTGCCCGGCGCCATGCTCGGGGCTGAACTGCAGCGCGTCGCGCGTGCAGCGCTGCGCGATCTCCTCGCTCACCGGAATCGCCTGGCCCATCGAGAAGGTTGCCATCTGGATTTCGCAGGCGCGCTGCAGCGTCCACAAAATCGCAAAAGTCTGCGGCAGCGTCTGCCCCCAGGCCAGCAGGCCGTGGTTACGCAGGATCACCGCGTTGCGGTCGCCGATGCTCTTGAGCAGGCGCGGGCCTTCGTCGGCATGGATCGTGATGCCCTCGAAGTCGTGGTACGCCACCATGCCGTGCAGCTGGGCGGTATAGAAATTGGTCTGCTGCAGCCCGCCCTGCAGGCAGGCCACGGCCACGCCTGCGGTCGTGTGCGTATGCATCACACAGTGCGCGCCGGGCAGGCCGTCGTGAATGGCCGCGTGCACCGTGAAGCCGGCCGGGTTCACCGGGTAGGTCGAGCCGTCGAGCACCTTGCCGTGCAGGTCGATCTTCACCAGGTTGCTGGCCGTGACCTCGCTGTAGTGCAGGCCGAAGGGGTTGATGAGGAACTGCTTCTCGCCACCCGTCACGCTGTCGGGCAGCCGCACCGTGATGTGGTTGTAGATCATCTCGACCCAGCCCAGCATCGCGAACACGCGATAGCAGGCCGCAAGCTCTTCGCGCGCGGCGCGCTCGTCGGGGTGGATCGAGGGATGGACCAGCGCCGAGGGTGCTGGAGTGGCGAGTGTGTTCATGGCAGTTCCTTCATGTGTTTCAACCTTCCGCGGTGAAGCCGACTTCCTTGACGATCGGCGCCCACTTGGCGGTGTCTTTCTTGAGCAGTTCGGTCAGCTCGGCCGGCGTGGAAGACATCGCTTCCAGTCCGAAGGTGCCGAGGCCGTCGATCACGTCCTTCTGCGCCAGCGCGTTCTTCATGGCCGTGTTCAGCTTCGCCACCAGTTCGGGCGAGGCCTTGGCCGGCAGGAAGAAGGCGAACCATTCGCTGTGGGCCATGTCCTTGATGCCCTGCTCGCCGAAGGTCGGCACGTCTGGCGCGAAGCGGCTGCGCTTGGAGCCCGACACGCCCAGGATGCGCACCTTGCCCGACAGCAGATGCTGCGTGATGTCGCCGATGGGCCCCGACACCGCCGAGATGTTGCTGCCCAGCAGGTCGAGCATGGCCGGCTGCGTGCCGCGGTAGGCCGCGTGCTTCAGTTCGACGCCGCCCTTCTGGCCCAGCAGCGCACCGATGAAGTGCGGGGTGGAGCCGGCAGCGGGCGAGCCGAAGTTGGCGCCGGCCGGGTTGGCCTTGGCCCAGGCCAGGAACTCGGGCACGCTCTTCACGCTGGCCGGCACGGCCGGGCCCACGGCAAAGCCGAAGTCGAAGATGCAGGCCAGGCTCACCGGCGTGATGTCGACCATCGGGTCGTACGGCAGCTTCTTGTAGATGTGCGGGTAGATCGTGAGGATCGAGGTCGGCGTCTGCAGGATGGTGCTGCCGTCGGCCGGGCGGCTCTTCACGTAGCTCACGGCAATCTGGCCGCCCGCGCCGGTGCGGTTCTCGACCACCACGGTCTTCGCGTAGTCCGGGCTGAGCCTCGTCGCCAGGCGCCGGCAGGTGGTGTCCGACGTGCCGCCGGCCGCGAAGCCGGTGACGATGGTTGCGGTCTCGATGTTCATCGCTTGCGCGAAAACGTTCTGGCCAAGGCTGGCCATCAAGGCCGAGGCGCTGGTGGTCTGCAGGATCTGGCGGCGCGTGAAGCTCATGGTGTCTCTCTCCGGACGTTGGTTATGGAGGGTCAAGACTCGTCGCGCAGCCAGGTGACCGCGCCCGAGTGGGTCACGGCGCCCTGGTGGGCAGGGCGCACGGTGAGCGCGTATTTTTCCAGCAAGCCACCTCGGGCGACCCCCACGTTTACCTCACGTCCGGCGAGCCGCGCCGTGATTTCTTCAGCCGTGAGTTCGACCGTGATCGAGCGTGCGTCAGCCCGCGCGTCGATGGCGATCACGTCGCCGTCGCGCAGCGCCGCAATCGGGCCGCCGTCCGCGGCTTCAGGCCCCGCGTAGCCAATGCACAGGCCGCGCGTCGCGCCCGAGAAGCGCCCGTCGGTCAGCAGCGCCACCTTGTCGCCCATGCCCTGGCCGTAGAGCAGGGCGGTGATGCCCAGCATCTCGCGCATGCCGGGGCTGCCCCTGGGGCCTTCGTTGCGGATCACGATCACGTCGCCGGCCTCGTACAGCCGGTTCTGCACAGCGGTCTGCGCTTCTTCCTCGGAATTGAAGACGCGCGCCGGGCCGCGAAACACCAGGCCCTTGAGCCCCGCCGTCTTGAGCAGGGCGCCGTCGGGGCAGAGGTTGCCCTTGAGCACCGCCAGCCCGCCGTCGCGCGTGATCGGGTTGCCGGCCTCGCGCACCACGCGGCCGTCGGGCGCCAGCGCACCAGCCAGTTCCTCGGCCATCGTGCGGCCGGTGAAGGTGAGCGCGTCGCCATGCAGGAAGCCCTGCTCCAGCAGCGTGCGCAGGATGACGCCCGCGCCGCCGATGTAGAACACGTCGCGCGCCAGGTACTGGCCGCCCGGACGCAGGTCGGCGATGAGCGGCGTGCGCGCGAAAACCTCGGCCACGTCGTCGAGGTGGAACTTGATGCCCGCCTCGTGCGCAATCGCCGGCAGGTGCAGCGCCGCGTTGGTCGAGCCGCCAGTGGCCGACACCACGGCGCAGGCGTTTTCCAGCGCCTTGCGTGTGACGATGTCGCGCGGCAGCGGGTTGTCACCCATCACCGCCTTCATCAGCGTCTTTGCGGCGCGGCGCATCAGCGGCGCGCGTTCGCTGAACACGGCTGGCACCATGCTGGAGCCGATGGGCGCCAGGCCCAGCGCTTCCGACACCATGCCCATCGTGTTGGCCGTGAACTGCCCCGCGCAGGCGCCGGCCGTGGGCAGGCAGGCGCGGCTCATTGCGTCGAGTTCGTCGTGCGTGGCGGTGCCGGCCAGCACCTTGCCGATGGTCTCGTAGGTGTCGACCACGTTCAGGTCGCGGCCCCGTACTTCTGGATGTGGCCCCGGCATCTGGCCCGGCAATGCCGAGCCGCCGTGCACGAACACGCTCGGCACGTTGCAGCGGACCATGCCCATCATCAGCCCCGGCAGGTTCTTGTCGCACGCGCCGATGGCGAAGATGCCGTCCCACTGGTGGCCGCGCGTGGAGGCTTCCACGCTGTCGGCGATCAGCTCGCGCGAGATCAGCGAGAAGCGCATGCCCGAATGCGCCATCGTCAGCCCGTCGCTGATCGACACCACGGGGCATTCGTGCGGTGTGCCGCCGCCGGCGTAGATGCCGGTCTTGGCATGCTGCGCCTGGTCGCGCAGGTTGAGGTTGCACGGGCTCATCTCGCCGCCCGTATGGAACACGCCGATGTGCGGGCGCGCGATGTCCTCGTCGTCCTGGCCCAGCGCATGGAGAAAGCTGCGCGTGGTCGCGCGGATCGTGCCCTCGCGAATGGTGGCGGAGCGAAAGCGCTTGGTGGGGTCGGTGGGCGTGGTCATCAGGCTGGCGTTGGCTGCTGGCTGGATTGCGGACGGGTCAGAACATGCCGTTCTTGTTCGCGGCGGTCTCGGGCACGGGCTGCACCACGTCCCAGTGCTCGACGATCTTTCCGTTCTCCAGCTTGAAGATGTCGACGATGGCGCTGCCGCGCGTGCCGGGCTCGCGCACTGCGTTCACATGCAGGATCACGTAGTCGCCGTCGACGAAGCTGCGCTTGATCTCGCTCTTCGAGTTCGGAAACTTCTCGCGCAGGAACCCGATGAACTTGCGAAAGCCCTCGGGGCCGTCGGCCGCCGTGGGGTTGTGCTGCACGTAGCGGTTGCCCACGTACTGCAGGGCCGCGTCGGCATCCTTCTGGTTCAGGCCCTTCTCGTAGAAGGCGAGCACGGTCTGGCGGTTGGCTTCCTGCTGGGCGGTGGGGCCTTGCTTGCCGGCGCCCATGGGTGCACAGGCGGCGAGGAACAAGGTGGCTGTCGCGGCCATGGCCGCCAAAGTCATGCGTTGCATCAAGGGTGCTCCGGTGTGAAGGAAATCAGTAGCCGTTGGGCGAGGCCACGCCCGGTGCGGCCTTGTACTTTGCGAGCAGCTGCTTTGCCGCCGCCGCCAGCACGATGGTGTCCACGCCCACCGCCACGAACAGCGCGCCGGCCGCAAGCCACTTGCGCGCCTGCTCCTCGGTGGTCGACAGGATGCCCGGCGCCTTGCCGGCCTTGCGGATGCGCGCGATGGCGTCGGCGATCACGGCCTGCACCTCGGGGTGGTTGGGTTGGCCCACGAAGCCCATCGAGGCCGACAGGTCGGCCGGCCCGATGAATACGCCGTCCACGCCCGGCGTGGCCGCGATGGCGTCGAGGTTCTTCATCGCCTCCACCGTTTCGGCCTGCACCAGCAGGCAGGTCTGCGCGTTGGCTTCGTGCAGGTAGTTCGGGTAGGCCTGCCAGCGCGAGGCACGCGCCAGCGCGCTGCCCATGCCGCGGATGCCTTCGGGTGGGTAGCGCATGCCCTGCACCAGCCGCGCGGCCTGCTCGGCCGTGTCGACCATCGGCACCAGCAGCGTCTGCGCGCCGATGTCGAGGTACTGCTTGATCAGCGTGGTGTCGCCGACCGGAATGCGCACGATGGGGTGCGAGCGCTCCGACTCGGCCTGCGCAGACCACGCGCTGGAGATGCCCTGCAGTTGGGCGAGCACCGAGCGCACGTCGTTGGGTGCGTGCTCTCCGTCTACCAGCAGCCAGTCGTAGCCGGTGCCGGCGAGGATCTCGGCCACGTAGCCGTCGGCCAGTCCGACCCAGAGGCCGATCTGGGGCTTGCCCGCTTGAAGGGCCTGCTTGAAGGTATTGATGGGTGTTTGCATGGCGTCTTTCTTCTTTCAGACAAGGCGGAACGAAATGGCGCCGAGCGGGCCGTAGTCGGCGTGGAAGGTGTCGCCCGGCACGGCAGTGGTGGGCCGCGTGAACGAGCCGGCCAGCACCACTTCGCCGGCCTCCAGGCATTCTTCCCACGGCGCCAGCTTGTTCGCGAGCCAAGCCACGCCGGTGGCCGGATGGTTGAGCACGGCCGCGGCCACGCCCGATTCCTCGATCACGCCGTTCTTGTAGAGCAGCGCGCTCACCCAGCGCAGGTCCACTGCATCGGGCTTCACCGGCCGGCCGCCCATCACGATGCCGGCATTGGCCGCGTTGTCGGAGATGGTGTCGAACACCTTGCGCGGCGCCTTGGTGTGGCGGTCGAACTGCTCGATGCGCGCGTCGATGATCTCGATGGCGGGCACCACGTAGTCGGTGGCGGCCAGCACGTCGAAGATGGTCACGTTCGGCCCCTGCAGCTTCTTGCCGAGGATGAAGGCCAGCTCCACCTCGATGCGCGGCGCGATGAAGCGCTTGAACGGAATGTCGCCGCCCTGCTCGAAGAACATGTCGTCGAGTAGCGTGCCGTAGTCGGGCTCGTCGATCTGGCTGGACTGCTGCATGGCGCGCGAGGTGAGGCCGATCTTGTGGCCGCGCGCGACGCGCCCTTCGGCGATCTTGTTCCTTACCCATTCGCGCGAGATGGCGTAGCCGTCCTCGATGGTCATCTCTGGAAAGCGCTTGGAGAAGTGCTCGACCTGCACGCGCGACTTCTCGCTTTCGTGCAGTTCGGCGGCCAGTTGGGCGATGGTGGCTTGGGAGAGCATGGACTGGCTTCGTTCAGGTCTTGTTGAACAGGGGATGCAGGTTGCTGTGCTTGCCGTCGTACACCTGCCCCGGGCTTTCGTCGATCTGCAGCGTGATGCCGATGTGGCGCTTCTCGAAGATCGGCGCGAAATGCGCGCGCACGTCGGCCAACAGTTCGTCGCCGGCTTTCTTCTTCACCGCCTCCGAGCGCCCCGCGGCCATGCGGATGTTGAGGTACACGAAGGCGTAGTCGGCCTTGCCGTCGGCCACCGCGTAGTGCGCGGCAGGGTAGGCCAGCACGCGCGTGCCGCCGATGGGGAACACCGGCTTGTCGGCCTCGTCGCGCTGCTTCAGCATGGTGTCGGCCAGCGTGCGGCACAGCGCCGACATGTCGGTCTCGGTTTCGATGTTGGGCGTGTAGAGGATCACGAGATGGGGCATGGGTGCTCTCCGTTCATTCCACCGACATCGTCGCGGCAGTGCATGTCACCGCGAAGATCGGGATGGCCTTCATGTGAAGAATCTCGCCCTTGCCGCGCGCTGCCGCGGCCACGCTGATGAAGGTGCGGATCTCGAAGCCGCCCTGGCCCGCTTCGCGGTAGGTGGCCTCGTCGCCGTAGTCGTCCTGCGAGAGCAGGCCCTCGCGGTCGTTGGCGCACCAGCGCTTCATGAACTCGGCGTCCCACGCGGCATTGACCTTGCCCGAATCGGGCGTGGCGGGCCAGTGCGAGATGCCGCCCGTTCCCACCAGCGCGATGCGCTCGGGCGCCTTGTCGCAGGCGCGGCGCAGCGCCTCGCCGAAAGCCCAGGCGCGGTACAGCGGCGTGAGCGGCGGGCCCTGGCAGTTGATGTTGACGGGGATGACCTTGGTGTCGAACTCCGGCGTGAGGAAGTTCAGCGGCACCATGATGCCGTGGTCGAACTTCCACTCCTCCGCGTAGGCCACGTCCACCGTCTGCATCACCTCGCGGATCAGGCGCTGCGACAGCGCGGCATCGCCAGGGATCCTGTGCTTCTCGATGCCCAGCCACTTCGGGTCTTCGATCGGGCCCTCGTAGCTGTCGGCCATGCCGATCGCATAGGCCGGCATGTTGTTCATGAAGAAGTTCGCGAAGTGCTCGGCGGCGATCACGATCACCGCGTCGGGTTTCGTTGCACGCATCGCTTCGCCGAAGCGGTGGAACTGCGCGTGGAACTCGTCCTTCACCGCCGGGTCGGCGAGATGTGCGCGGCCGGTGATGCCGGGGGCGTGGCTGCACACGCCTGCGAATACGAGGCTCATACGCCTGCCACCTTCTCGTCGGTTCCGGTTGTCATGGCGTAGATGCCGGCGCGCACCGGGCCGTACTTGCGCACGCCTTCGCGCATGGCTTCGAGGTAGTCGGCCCATGGAATGCCGAGCAGCGGTGCGAAGTGCATCAGCAGCTGGCCATTGCAGCCGAGCACGTAGAGCTTGCCGATGTCGCCGGTGTCGATGGCCTCGCGCTCTTCATCGGTGAAGTCATAGGCGCTCAGCAAGGCCGCGCGCGTCTCGCCACCTTCGGCATAGCGCCGCTGCACTTCCTGCTCGCGATTCAGCGCGAACAAAAATTTCTGCATCGCATAGAGGCTCATCGTTCAGCCCTCCACCTGGATGTTGGCCCTGCGGATCACGTCGCCATACTTCGCAATCTCGCTCTGTATGAAAGCCGCAAAGCGCTCCGGCGTGCCCGACAGCGACGCGATGCCTCCCTTGTGGAAGGCCTCCGTCACCACCGGCCCCGCCAGCGCGCGGTTCACTTCGGCGTTCATGCGCTGCACCACGGCGTCGGGCGTGCCCGCGGGCGCCAGCAAGCCGTTCCACGAATTGGACTCGATGGACACACCCTGTTCCGCCAGTGTGGGTATGGCCGGTGCGTACTGCGAGCGCTGCGCCGTCGCCATGCCAAGCGCGACGAGCCTGCCGTTCTGGATGTGGCTGCGGAACTCGGGCCAGTTGCCGAACATCATCGTCACCTGTCCGCCGAGCAGGTCGGTCAGCGCCGGGCCCTGGCCCTTGTAGGGCACGTGCACGATGTCCAGGCCCATCTGCAGCTTGAGCATTTCGCCCGACAGATGGGCCGAGGTGCCGTTGCCGAAGGAGGCAAAGCTCAGCGTGCCGGGCTTCGCCTTGGCTGCGTTGCGCAAGTCGGCGAGCGTCTTCAGGTCGCTGGCCGGATGCGTGGCGAGCACGTGTTCCGACATGCCCATGAGAGCGACGGGGCGCAGGTCTTTCTGCGTGTCGTAGGGCAGCTTGCGGATCAGCGTCTGGTTGGCCGTGAAGCTGTTGGCCACGCAGACGAGGGTGTAGCCGTCGGGCGCGGCCTTGGCCGCTGCATCGACGCCGATCACCGTGCCTGCGCCGGGCTTGTTGTCGACGATGACGGGTTGGCCCAGCGTCTTCGACAGCTCGACGCCGACGAGGCGCGCCACGAAGTCGGTGGTGCCGCCGGGCGTGAAGGGCACGATCACGCGGATCGGCTTGTTGGGCCATGTGCCCTGTGCACGCGCCAGCAAGGGCAGGGCCGCGAATGCGGCCGCGCCTTGCAGCAGCGTGCGGCGGCGTGTGCTCACGCCACGCCCCAGTGCGGAATGTGATGCGAGCCCAGCGACACCGCCACGTTCTTCGGCTCGCAGAACACCTCGTAGCTCCAGGTGCCGCCTTCACGTCCCGTGCCCGAGGCCTTGGTGCCGCCGAAGGGCTGGCGCAGGTCCCGTACGTTCTGGCTGTTGACGAAGCACATGCCGGCTTCCACTGCGGCGGCCACGCGGTGCGCCTTGCCGATGTTCTCGGTCCACACGTAGCTGCTCAGGCCGTACTGGATGTCGTTGGCCAGGCGAATCGCATCTGCCTCGTCCTTGAACGGAATCAGGCAGGCCACGGGGCCGAAGATCTCGTCCTGCGCGATCTTCATGCGGTTGTCGACGTCGGCGAACACGGTGGGCACCACGTAGTTGCCCTTCTTCACGCGACCGGGCAAGTTGCTCGGCGCTTCGAGGCCGCCGCACAGCAGCGTCGCGCCTTCCTTCGGACCCAGCTCGATGTAGCTGCGCACCTTGGCCAGGTGGGCCTGCGAGATCATCGGGCCGACGATGGTCTTCTCGTCGAGCGGGTCGCCCACGGTGATGCGCTTGGCGCGCTCGGCGAACTTCGCCGCGAAGTCGGCGTAGATCGACTGCTGCACCAGGATGCGCGAACCGGCCGTGCAGCGTTCGCCGTTGTTGCTGAAGATCATGAACACGGCCGCGTCGAGCGCGCGGTCGAGGTCGGCGTCGTCGAAGATCACGAAGGGGCTCTTGCCGCCCAGTTCCATGCTGAACTTCTTCAGGCCCGCGCTCTTCACGATGCGGTTGCCCGTGGCGGTGGAGCCGGTGAACGAAATGGCACGCACGTCGGGGTGCGCCACCAGCGGTTCGCCCGCTTCCTTGCCATAGCCGTGCACCAGGTTCAGCACGCCGGGCGGAATGCCGGCTTCGAGCGCCAGCTCGCCCAGGCGCGCGGCCGTCAGCGGCGAGAGCTCGCTCATCTTCAGCACGGCCGTGTTGCCGAAGGCCAGGCAGGGCGCGACCTTCCACGTGGCCGTCATGAAGGGCACGTTCCACGGGCTGATGAGCGCGCACACGCCCACCGGATGGAACAGCGTGTAGTTCAGGTGCGTGGGCGTGGGGTAGGTGTGGCCGTCCACGCGCGTGCACATCTCGGCGAAGTAGTAGAAGTTGTCGGCCGCGCGTGGAATGAGCTGCTTGCCGGTCTGCGCGATCACCTGGCCGCAGTCGTTGGTTTCGGTCTGCGCGATCTCGGGCACGTGCTTGGCGATCAGGTCGCCGAGCTTGCGGATCAGCTTCGCGCGCTCGGGCGCGGGCATGCCGGCCCACTTCGGAAAGGCTTCCTTCGCGGCAGCCACGGCCGCATTCACTTCGGCTTCGCCGCCCGAGGCGACCTCGGCCAGTACTTCCTGCGTGGCGGGGTTGACGGTTTCGAAGTAGTCCGTGCCGGCCACGCTCTTGCCGGCGATCAGGTGATCGACTCTCATGCTTTTCCTTGAATGGTGTTCTGAAGCGCGCCGATGCGCTCGATCTCGGTGACGACGACGTCGCCCGGCTGGCAATCGACCACGCCGTCAGGTGTGCCGGTGAGGATCAGGTCGCCCGGCGACAGCGTCATGAAGCGGCTGAAGTACTCGATGAGGAAGGGCGCGTCGAAGATCATGTCGCGCGTGCTGCCTTGCTGCGTGACGGTGCCGTTGACGGTGGTGCGCAGCGCGAGCGCCATGGGGTCGGGCACGTCGGCGGCGTCGACGAACCACGGGCCCAGTGGCGTGCAGGTGTCGCGATTCTTCACGCGCAGGTTGGGGCGATACCAGTTCTCGAGGTAGTCGCGGATGGCATAGTCGTTGGCCACCGTGTAGCCGCCGATGAAGTCGTAGGCATCGTCGCGCTTCACGTTCTTCGCGGTCTTGCCGACGACGATGGCGAGCTCGCATTCGTAGTGCATGAACTTCACGTCGGCCGGGCGGTGCGTGTGCTGGCGGTGGCCGATGAGCGTGCTCTGGCCCTTGACGAACACCAGCGGTTCCTCGGGTGCCTTGAATTCGAGTTCCTTCGCGTGGTCGGCGTAGTTGAGGCCGAGCGCGAGGATGGTGCGGGGGCGTGCAGTTGGCGCGAGCGGGGGCAGCCAGGTGAGCTGGTCCTGCGGCACGATGCGGCCGTCGCCCAGGCGCACGGCAGCGTCTTGCTGGCCGTTGAATTCGTGGCTCGTGCCGGTGTGCTCGCGGCCTTCGAAGATGACGCGTGCGTGCTTCACGCGGCTTCCTTCACCAGCGTGTTGCTCAATGTCTCGAACCCCGGCGCGGAGATGTCGATGCGATCGCCGGCGCGGGCCAGCGGGCGGCCGTGACCGCAGCCGAGCATCAGCACGTCGCCGTGAGCGAGCGTCATGAAGTCGCCGACGTCGGCGAGCAACTGCTGCGCCGGCCGCACGAGCTGCGAGAAGTCGATGGACTGCTTCAGATCGCCGTTGATGCGCACCTCGACGCGGAAGCTCGCGGGGTCGGCAATCTCTTGCGCGTCGCGCAGCACGGGGCCGATGCCCAGGAAGCCGTCGACGCACTTGAACTTCACCGGTGGGCGGAAGAAGCTCGCATGCGGTATCGACAGGTCGTTCATCAGCACGAAGCCTTCGACGTCGCCCTCTGCGCCGATCACCATGCCGATGCTCGCGCCGATTTCCACCTCGGGCACCGCAGCCGGCACTGTGATGGCGCTGCCGTGCGGGCTCCAGGTGTTGGCCGTCTTCACATAGAGCACGGGTGCCTTCGGCGGCGCCTTGTAGGGCGCCTGCGTCATCTGCGGCGCGAGCGCGTCCACTTCGGCGCGGAAGTTCAGCAAGGTGCCGTACACCGTGCCTGTGGGCAGGAAATGGCTCATGGCGAGGGTTGCTCCAGTGCGATCAGTTCGTCGAGCAGCTCGTAGAGCTGCGTGAGCTTGGCCTTGCCGAGCGACTTCTCCATCCACTCGTAGTGCGACTCGATGCTGGTCGACAGCCGCTTCACGAGCTTCATGCCGTGCGGCGTGGCCTCGACCACGGTGCGGCGCTGGTCGGCCGGATCGCGGGCGCGGGTGATGAGGTTGTCGCGCTCCATGCGCGCGAGCACGCCGGTAAGGCTGGGGCCGAGGATGAAGGCCTCTCGCGCGACCCGGCCGGTATCGACCGCGCCGTGTTCGCCCAGCACGCGCAGCACGCGCCATTGCTGATCGGACAGCGCGTGCTCGCGCAGGCTGGGCCGGGTGTGGGCCATCACGGCTTCGCGGGCCTGCAGCAGCAGGCGCGGCAAATTGCGGTGCGTGAATGTCGTGCTCAAGGCTTGTCTCTTCCGAAATTACTTAACATGTTAAATGATTGGCCGTTTCTTTCCAAGGCACCGGGCATCAGGGTTTGTGCGGACACCTAAACTCGCCGCATGGCCAAGGACAAAACACTTTTCGTCTGCAGCGAATGCGGCGGCACCAGCCCCAAGTGGCTCGGCAAATGCCCGAGCTGCGGCGCCTGGAACACACTCATCGAGCAGGTCGCGGGCGCGGGCAACGGGCCAGCCAACAACCGTTTCGGCACGCAGTTCGCGTCACTCGCGGGCGCGTCGGAGCTCGCGACCCTTTCCGAAATCGAGGCGACCGACATCGCGCGTACCCCCACCGGCATCGACGAGCTCGATCGCGTGCTGGGCGGCGGCATCGTCTCGGGCGGCGTCACGCTGATCGGCGGCGACCCGGGCATCGGCAAGTCGACGCTGCTGCTGCAGGCGGTCGATGCGTTGCAGCGCGCGGGGCAGAACGCGCTGTACGTGACGGGCGAGGAAAGCGGCTCGCAGGTGGCGCTGCGCTCCAGGCGGCTCGGCCTCGATCACTCGCAGGTGCAGGTGCTGGCCGAGATCCAGCTCGAGAAAATCATCGCCACGCTCGACGCCACGCGCCCGGCCATCGCGGTGATCGACTCGATCCAGACGGTTTATTCAGACCAGCTCACCTCGGCCCCCGGCTCGGTGGCGCAGGTGCGCGAATGCGCGGCGCACCTCACGCGCTTTGCCAAGACCAGCGGCACGGCCGTGGTGCTGGTGGGGCATGTGACTAAAGAGGGCGCGCTTGCCGGCCCGCGCGTGCTCGAGCACATGGTCGACACGGTGCTGTACTTCGAGGGCGACACGCATTCGAGCTTTCGCCTCGTGCGCGCCATCAAGAACCGTTTTGGCGCAGTCAATGAGATCGGCGTGTTCGCCATGACCGAGCGCGGCCTGAAGGGCGTGACCAATCCGAGCGCGATCTTCCTGAGCCAGCACCCCGAGCCGGTGCCCGGCAGCGTGGTGCTGGTCACGCTCGAAGGCACGCGGCCGATGCTGGTGGAGATCCAGGCGCTGGTCGACAACGGCGGGCCCAGCCCGCGCCGCCTGTCGGTGGGCCTGGACCGCGACCGCCTCGCCATGCTGCTGGCCGTGTTGCACCGCCACGCGGGCGTGGCCTGCATGGACCAGGACGTGTTCGTCAACGCGGTGGGCGGCGTGCGCATCAGCGAACCTGCGGCCGACCTGGCCGTGATGCTCGCCATTACGTCGAGCCTGCGCGGCAAGCCGCTGCCCAAGGGCTTCATCGCTTTCGGCGAAGTGGGGCTGGCCGGCGAGGTGCGACCCGCGCCGCGCGGGCAGGAGCGTTTGCGTGAAGCGGCCAAGCTCGGTTTCAGCGTGGCCGTGGTGCCCAAGGCGAATGCGCCGCGCAAGGGTACGAAAGAGATCGAAGGTTTGACGATCCACGCCGTCGAACGCATCGAAGAGGCGATGGACGTGGTCCGCCGCCTCGATTGACCGTCGGGAAAAAATGCCCGGCGCGCCTGTGACGCGCCGGGCTACCCTCCCTATCCCCCGATGTGTGTCGTGAACGCCGGTCCGCTGCTGGGTACGCATTGGCCGCTGCCCAACGTGGCCGGGTTCATCGTGTACTGGCATCCCGGGTCGCCGCTGCGGCTGCCGGTGGCGTTCGCCATGCCGGTGCCTTGCGAGCCTGCGACCCGGGTTGCCTCTCCCTGAAACTGTTCGCGGCCGTCCATGCTGCTGATCGCCGTGCCGACGAGGGTGAGACGAACGAAGGTGACGGAACGCGGGATGGTCATACGCTTTTCGGTGGCCCGGGCTTGCTGTGCCCGTGAAGCGAAATGTGCCGCGTGGCGCTCGCGTGCCATGCGCTTTTCGAGGTGAGTACCGTCCAGCGCGCCCAGGGGTAGTCAGGGCCGCTACTTCGGCGCCCGCCCCGGGGCGGCGACAATGCGCGCCATGGATTTCAAGAAACTTCTGGTGCCCGTGGGTGCCATCCTTCTCCTGGGGCTGGCCTGGCGCAGCGGCGGTTGGGGCGGTGTTGCCCTGGCCGGCGGCGCGATCGTGATGTTCTTGCTGCTGCACTTCAACCGCGCGATGCAGGTGCTCAAGCGCGCGGCCGAACGGCCGGTGGGCTATGTGGCCAGCGCCGTGATGCTCAATGCCAAGCTCAAGCCGGGCGTGACGCTGATGCACGTGATCGCGATGACGCGCGCCCTCGGCGAGCTGCGCTCGCCCAAGGACGAGCAGCCCGAGCACTACCGCTGGACCGATGGCGGCGGCTCGTATGTCGATACCGTGTTCAACGGCGGCAAGCTGCAGAGCTGGACGATGACGCGGCCCGAAACGGCGCCCGAAGACGACAGCACGCAGACCCCCGCGGCCTGATCAGCCCGCGCCCGCCTTGCGCCTTGGCTGCCGCCAAGGCGGATTCGCTTTCGCATGGTGGCGCGCCTCCTTCACGAATTCGGTGCACACGTGCGTCATGAGGTCGGCCGAGCGGTAGACCAGGAACACGTCGAAGTCCGGCAGCGCATCGGTGATCGACAGCTTTTCCAGCAGGCCGGGCTGCAGCCGCAGCGGCCCCGCGCCGTGGAAGACGAAATCCGACCACATGCTGACCAGGTCGGTCTGCGTGGCCAGCTGCAGGCCCAGCAGGTTCGAGGCGCTGTGCACCATGCGCCTGGGCATCTCCAGGCCGTGCAGGCGCATCGTGCTCACCAGCGGGCTGCCGGCGTCGTCGACGGGGTCGAGCACCAGCCAGTCGGCGTCGAGCAGCGGCTGCAGCTTGCGCACGCGCCGCAGCGGATGGCCGGCGCGCACCGATAAATGCATCGCCACTGAGAAAAGCGGCTCCCACTGGAGGGCGCTGGTGCCCGGCCCGTTGCAGGTGGAGACCAATCCCAGGTCGAGCCGGCCCTCGCGCAGGCCTTCGAAGATCTGCTGCGGCCGCAGCTCGAAGCCGCGCATCGCCACGTTGGGAAAGCGCTGGCGGAACGAAGCCATCGCATCGGGCAGCGGCCCGCTCGATGCCACCGCGGTAAAGCCGATGTTGAGCTGCGCCTCGTCGTGCCCGCGGATCGCTTCGATGTCTTCGAGCGCATGCCGCAGTTCCTGCTCGACAAGGCTCGCGCGCTTGACCAGCGCCACGCCGTAGGGGGTGAGGCTCACGCCGCGCGTGGAACGCGACATCAGCGTCACGCCGAGTTCGCGCTCCAGTTCCGAAATGGTCTTCGACAGCGCGGGCTGCGTGGTGTGCAGGCTGCGCGACGCCTCATGGATGCTGCCGTGCTGTGCCACCGCCAGCAGAACGCGCAACTGTTGCAGCTTCATCGTGGTGCCGATCTCCCGAAATAAGGCGTCCTGAGGGTTGTCCCGATGGCTTCCGGTGCCTGTTTATGACGGGGATGCCGTTTGGTTATCAGCATGAAAATATGTGATTCTTTGCCGCAGCGCTTTGCCTGAATACTCCGCCGCCAGAGGCCGATCCGGCCCCCCGCAACCTGTTCGTGGAGTGACATTAGATGAGCGAAGCCGCATTGCCCGCAAGCCCGATCCGGGGCCCTTCACCAGCCGCCGCTACTGCCGTGCAAGGCAAGGGAAGGCAGAGCCAGTTCCGTTTGATCGCCGCCTGCTCGCTGGGCAATGCGCTGGAGATGTACGACTTCACCGTCTACAGCTTCTTCGCGCTGCTGATCGGCAAGCTGTTCTTCCCCTCCGACAGCCCGTACGGCTCGCTGCTGCTGGCCGTGGCCACCTTCGGCATCGGCTTCGTGATGCGGCCGCTGGGCGGCGTGATCATCGGCAACTACGCCGACCGCAAGGGCCGCAAGGCCGCGATGACGCTGACCATCGGCCTCATGGTGCTCGGCACGCTGTGCATCGCGTTCGCGCCCAGCTATGCGTCGGCCGGCGTGTTCGGCTCGCTGATGATCGTCGCGGGCCGGCTGCTGCAGGGCTTCTCGCTGGGCGGCGAGGTGGGTGCGGCCACCTCGATGCTGATGGAGGCCGGAGGCATCAAGGGCCGGGGCTTCCGCGTGAGCTGGCAGTTGGCGAGCCAGGGTGTGTCGGCGCTGCTGGGCGCGCTCACGGGCGCCGCGCTGTACGCCGCATTGCCGCAGGCGTCGCTCGAAAGCTGGGGCTGGCGCCTGCCGTTCCTGCTCGGCCTGCTGATCGCGCCGGTGGGCCTGTACATCCGCTCGCAACTGGAGGAAACGCACGTTGCCGAAAGCCACGAGTCCAGCCCCATCGGGCGGCTGATGCGCAACCACGGCGGCCTGGTGCTCAAGGGCATCCTCGCCACCACGGCGGGCACGGCGACGATGTACCTCGTGGTGTTCTTCATGCCCACCTACATGATCCGCGTGCTGCACATGCCGCCGTCGCTGTCGCTGCTGTCGGGCTGCGTCACGGGCATCACGCTGTTCGTGGTGTCGCTGGTGGCGGGGCGATTGGCTGACAGGCTGCCGAACCGCAAGCCGCTGGTGATCGGCTCGCTGCTGTTCAGCGTTGTCGCCGTCTACCCGGTGTTCTGGATCATCAGCCATTACCCGAGCGTGCCGCTGGTGCTGGCGCTGTCGGCACTGCTGACAGCGAGCGTGAACATCGGCACCACGCCGATGTTCCTGATGCTGCTCGAGATGCTGCCGGCCGGCGTGCGCGCCAGCGGCATCTCGGTGATTTACAGCGTGGGCGTGACGGTGTTCGGCGGCTCCTCGCAGTTCATCGTGACCTGGCTGCTCGCGAAGACGGACAACCCGATGTCGCCGGCCTTCTACATGATGGTCTGCGGCGTGCTGAGCCTGTGCGCGCTGCTGAGCCTGCGCGAACGCAAGGCCGATTGATCGAAGAACTTCACCGAGAGCGAACCCTTTCACATGACCCGCGAACTCAGCCCCCAGACCACGAAGCTCCTGTCGCGCCTGCTCCCCCAGGCCGACGTCGACACGAAGGCCTTCGTCGACATCCGCCGCCAGATCCACGCCAACCCGGAGCTCGGCTTCGAGGTGAGCGCCACCAGCGAACTCGTTGCGAACCTGCTGCGCAGCTGGGGCTACGAGGTGCACACCGGCATCGGCAAGACCGGCATCGTGGCGCAGCTCAAGCTCGGCAGCGGCACGCGCCGCCTCGGCATCCGCGCCGACATGGACGCGCTGCCCATCATCGAGGCCACCGGCCTGCCGTATGCGAGCCGAAACCCGGGCCGCATGCATGCCTGCGGGCACGACGGCCACACGGCGATTCTGCTGGCCGCGGCCAAGGCGCTGGCGACGGCGCGCAACTTCGACGGCACGCTGAACCTGATCTTCCAGCCCGATGAAGAAAACCTCTGCGGCGCGCGCGCGATGATCGCGGACGGCCTGTTCGAGCGCTTCCCCTGCGATGCGGTGTACGCGCTGCACAACGCGCCGGGCGTGCCGGTGGGCACCGTGCTGGCGGTCGAAGGCCCGGTCACGCTGTCGTCCGACGTGGCCGACGTCACGATCAAGGGCGTGGGTGGACACGGTGCCATGCCGCACCGCGCGCGCGATCCCGTCGCGGCAGCTGCGGCGGTGGTGACGGCGCTGCAGACCGTGGTGGCGCGCAACGTGGCGCCTGACGACACGGCGGTGGTGTCGGTCGGCTTCATCCGTGGCGGCGCCACGCACAACGTGATTCCGCAGTCGGTGTCGCTGGGGCTGAACGTGCGCGCGGCGCAGCCCGAGACGCGCGCGCTGGTCGAGCAGCGCATCCGCGAGATCGTGAGCCTCACCGCGCAGGCGCACGGCGTGGAGGCCGAGATCGACTACCGCCAGCTGGTGCCGCCGGTGGTCAACACCGCGGCCGAGACGCAGCTGATGGCGCAGGTCTGCACCGAGCTGGTGGGCGAGGAGAACGTCATCACGAAAGTGCCCCGGGGCTTCGCGGGCAGCGAGGACTTCGCGTGGATGCTCGATGCGTTGCCGGGCTGCTATCTGCTGCTCGGCAACGGGGAGGGCGAGTTCGGGGGCTGCATGGTGCACAACCCCGGGTATGACTTCAACGACCAGGTGCTGCCGCTTGGAGCCGCATGCTGGGTGCGGCTGGCGCAGACCTACCTGGTCGCCTGAGCCATTGCGGCCTTAGAACGGCGCGTCTTCTTCCTCGGGCGCATCGGCAGGCACGGTCGTCGTCGGTGCGGCTGCCACAGCGGGCTTCTGCGCTTCGTCGGGCAATGCCGCCGAGAACGCTGCCTCGCCGCCCAGAGCATCGAGCAGCGCCGGCACCAGCTGACCCAGCTCGCCCGTGGCAATCGCCACATCTGCGTCGAAGTTGTCTTCCTTCTTGCCGCCCGCGGCGCCGTCGCCCGTGCCTTCGAGGAAGGTGATCTTGCGGATCAGCATGCCGTGCGTCAGCTCGAAGGACACGCGGTCGTCCCACGTCAGCGCGAGCCGCGTCGGGCGCTTGCCGTCGGTGATGTGCTGCTTCACCTCGTCGATGTCCAGCGGGTGCTTGGCGTAGCGCACCACGGCCTTGGAGTCGTCGGAGGCCTTGAGCTCGCATTCGCGGTCGATGGTGAAGCCGGCCGGCGGCTCCTGCGTCAGCAGCCAGTTGGCCATGGCGGCTGCGGGCTCGATCTGCGTGTTGATGAGGGCCACGGCAAAGCCGTCGAGCGACTTCACGAGGCTGGTGACCACTTCGTCGGCGCGTGCGGCGTTGCCGCTGTTGATCACGAGGCGGTTCTCGGCCTTGTCGATCCACACCGCCACGCGTGCACTGCGCGTGAAGGCCATGGGCAGCAGCTCCAGGGTGATGTCTTCCTTGAGCTCCTTCTTTTCCTTCTTGCCGGGCTTGCGGCCGGTGGTGGCTTCGATCTGCGCGCAGCGCTCGTCGAGCTTGCGGCGCACCACGGAGCCGGGCACGGTCTTGCTCTCGATCATGTATTCGACCAGCCACTGGCCGTCGATGGATTCGACCAACGGGCCGTTGGCTTCGCCGCGGGGCTCGACCCAGCCGGCGGACTTTTCCTGCGAGGGGCCGCAGGGCTCGAAGCGCTGCTTGCCGAGCCCTTCTTCCGCCTCGGCCAGTGTTTGGGACCAGGCAGGTTCGATGCGATAGACGATGACGTTCTTGAATACGGACACGGAAACCCTTTTTCCACTGGTTTGCACAACCGGCCATTGTCGGGCACCCCGTTCCGGCCCCGGCCGTAAAATCGAAAGCTTTTGCGACTTCCCCCGTCGCACCCCACCCCCACACCGCTTCCCAAACAAAGGAATCAGGAAATGAGCTCGATCCCCCCCTCGCTGGACGACCGTGACGGCAAGATCTGGATGGACGGCGAACTCGTGGACTGGCGCGACGCCAAGATCCACGTGCTGAGCCACACGCTGCACTACGGTTGCGGCGCCTTCGAGGGCGTGCGCGCCTACAAGACGGCGGACGGCGGCACGTCGATCTTCCGCCTGGCAGAGCACACCGAGCGCCTGTTCAACAGCGCCAAGATCCTGCGCATGAAGATCCCGTTCACGCCCGAACAGCTCAACGAGGCCCAGAAACAGGTGGTGCGCGAGAACAAGCTCGAAAGCTGCTACCTGCGCCCGCTGATCTGGATCGGCTCCGAAAAGCTCGGCGTGAGCCCCAAGGGCAACAAGATCCACGCCATGGTCGCGGCCTGGTCCTGGGGCGCCTACCTGGGCGAAGAGGGCATGAAGCGCGGCATCCGCGTGAAAACCTCGAGCTACACCCGCCACCACGTCAACATCACGATGACGCAGGCCAAGACGGTGAGCAACTACACCAACTCGATCCTGGCCAACATGGAAGCGCTGGACGACGGCTACGACGAGGCGCTGCTGCTCGACGCGAGCGGCTTCGTGTCGGAAGGCGCGGGCGAGAACATCTTCGTGGTCAAGGGCGGCGTGGTGTACACGCCCGACCTTTCGGCCGGCGCGCTCAACGGCATCACGCGCAACACCATCCTGCACGTGTGCAAGGACCTGGGCCTGGAACTGGTGCAAAAGCGCATCACGCGCGACGAGGTCTACATCGCCGACGAGGCCTTCTTCACCGGCACCGCTGCTGAAGTGACGCCCATCCGCGAACTCGACCGCGTCGAGATCGGCAACCGCGGCGACGGCGGTGCCCGTGGCCCGATCACCGAGAAAATCCAGTCTGCCTTCTTCGACATCGTGAACGGCAAGAACCCCAAGTACGCCCACTGGCTCACGAAAGTCTGAGAGAACCCATGTCCACCAATGCAGTCGTCGAACTCCTGGCCAAGGAGCTCAACCATCAGGGCGGCGTTTTCTGCCCCAGCCCCAAGGCCGACATGAAGCTCTGGAACAGCCACCCGAAGGTGTACCTCGACGTGGCGCGCACCGGCGAGGCCAAGTGCCCGTATTGCGGCACGGTGTACCGGCTGAAGGCCGGCGAGACGGTGTCGGCGCGGCACTGAGCCGAGCCGACGCAACCGCCCCTTTACTGCAGTTCAGGCAGCAGCCTGGGGGGCGGTTTCTTTCTTGCGCCAACGCGACGGCAGCAGGTCGCGCCACGGATCCGGGTCTTGCTTCTCCTGCGCCAGCCGCAGGTAGACCATCGCGATGAACAGCAGTGCCAGGCCGATCTGCGCGTCGCGCATGGCCGAATTCACGCTCGACGCGATCAGCGCGATCAACGTAGCTGCCAGCGCATAACGGCCCGCCATATCGGGCCGTTTCCACGCCTGCCAGACGGCGGCGACCATGATGACCAGCAGGCTCAGCAAGGCCGGCAGCCCGCCCTGCGCGCCGACCCACAGGAAGTCGTTGTGCGGCATGTTCGAGTCGGCGAACAGCGCCGGGCCGCGCTTGTGCCACTGCTCGGTCCAGCCGCCGATGCCCCAGCCGGTGAGCGGCCGGTCGGCGATCATGAGGCCCGTGTCCTTGTACATGTAGTAGCGGATCACCCAGCTGCCCTTGAAGATGGCGCCGGCCTGCGCCTCTTCGATTTCCTGCACGCCGGTCTCGACCTTGTGCTGGAGCTGCGGCAACTGGTACAGCCCGGCCCCCAGCACCACGGCCCCCAGCACCAGCGCGCTCACCAGCATCTTCAGGTGATTGCGCCACTGGTGGATGCACACCACCGGAATCACCAGCAGCAACGCGAGCACCGAGGTACGCGAAGTCAGCGGCAGCGCCACCACCACGCCCAGCCCGAGCAGCAGCACGAAGGCCGGAATAGCACGCAGCGGCTTGTGCGCGGCGATCTGCGCAATGCCCCACACGGCGGCGGTGGACGCCACCACGCTGAACAGCAGCGCGTTGCTGATCGACTTGTTGCCCACCTCCATGACCACCGCGCGCAGCGGCGACCAGACCGGAAAGCCGATGGCGTAATAGGCCACGATCAGCAGGATATTCAGCGCCGCGATCAGCAGGAAGCCGCGCAGCGCCCATATCGCTTCTTCGCGCGTGAGCGCCATCGCCATCAATATCGTGAGGCCGATGCGCACCCCGTGGAACAGGTTGGAGCCGGTTTCGGGGTAGTGCCGCCCGAAGGCCAGCACGAGGAAGGTCCAGGCCAGGTACGCCACCACCGGCCACCACAGCGGGTTGGCGCGCAGCCGCGCGTAGCGCTCGCGCAAGCCGCCGGCCACCAGCATGGTGAGCAGCAGCAAGATGGCCGAAAGGTAGGTGACGCCGACCGGCATGAACACCACCAGCCCCCAGAACATGGCCGCGGGCCGAACGATGTGCGATCTCTGCATAGGGGCGGGATTTTAGGTTGGCATCTGGGAGCCAACCTGACCACGGCCCCGTGCGGGCGAGGGTGGCGCGGTCAGTGCCCGCGCGCTACGGCCGGCAACCGGATCACGAAGCTGGCGCCGCCGCCCGGGCGGTCTTCGCAGCGCACCGTGCCGCCGTGCCGTTCGGCGATCGACTTCACCAGCGCCAGCCCCAGGCCCACGCCGCCGTTGCGCTCGCTGGCGCCCGGCAGGCGGTAGAAGGGTTCGAAGATGCGTTCGCGCAGGGCCGTGGGCACGCCGGGGCCGCGGTCGTTGACGCGCACGGTGGCATAGCCGTTGGCGCTGCCCAGCTCCACCGCGATTTCGCCGGCGCCGTATCGGCGGGCGTTTTCCAGCAGGTTGCGGATCGCACGGCGCAGCAGGCGCGACACGCCCGGCACGGTGAGCGTGGCGTTGTCGGTGCCTTCGGCCAGGTCGAGCTCGGCGTTCACCTGCGAGCACTCTTCGGCCGCCAGGCCGGTCAGGTCCACGGCCTCGATGGTGCCCATGTCTGCCTCGCTGGCGTCGAGCCGGCTGGCCAGCAGGATTTCGTCGATGAGCTGGTCGAGCTCGCCGATGTTGCGCGAAATTTCCTCGCGAGCGGCCGGGCTCGGGCGCTCGCCCATCAGCTCCAGGCCCATGCGGATGCGTGTGAGCGGTGAACGCAGCTCGTGCGAGGCGTTGGCCAGCAGCGATTTGTGCGAGCGCACCAGTTGCTCGATGCGTTCTGCCGACGCGTTGAATCGTTTTGAGAGATCAGCCACTTCGTCCTGCCCTTCTTCGGTCACCCGCACCGAGAGATCGCCCTCGCCCCATCGCTGCACGCCGCGCTGCAGGGATTCCAGCCGCTGCGTGATGCGCCGCACGATCGGGTACACGCCCAATGCCACCGCCACGCCCACCAACGCGATCATCCAGCCCAGCCCGAAGGGCGTGCGCCACGGCGCGAAGCCGCCGGAGCCGGTGGGCCGCTCGCGTGGCGCCACGCGCAGCGTGATGGCCTTGCCGTCGCTGAGCGTCACGTCGAACTCCAGGCCCTGGCCCGGTACGCGCAGGGCGGTGCCCGCGCCGATCGGCTTGTCCTGTGCGTCCAGCACGACCACGTTGCGCGGCACCGGTGCCAGGCGCTCGCGCTCGGCCTCCGCCGCTTCGCGCACGATCCAGTTGGCCATCAGCGTGAGGATGACGACGCCGCCCACCACCGCGAGCCAGATGCGGACGTAGAGGTGGCGTGAGTAGAGGCTGCGCAGCATCGGCAGCCGCTCAGTCTTGCTGTTTCGCGAACACGTAGCCCACGCCGCGCACCGTGAGGATGCGCTTGGGGTTCTTCGCGTCGACTTCTATGGCCGCGCGGATGCGGCCCATGTGCACGTCGATGGAACGGTCGAAGGCTTCGAGTTCGCGGCCGCGCACGGCCTCCATGATCTGGTCGCGCGTGAGCACGCGGCCCGCGCGCTCGGCCATCGCCACCAGCAGGTCGAACTGGTAGGAGGTCAGGTCGGCCAGCGCGCCGGCCACCGACACGGTGCGTGCATTGCGGTCGATTTCCAGCGTGC
The DNA here is from genome assembly GCF_900107295.1 of Variovorax sp. YR266. Classification (NCBI taxonomy): domain Bacteria; kingdom Pseudomonadati; phylum Pseudomonadota; class Betaproteobacteria; order Burkholderiales; family Comamonadaceae; genus Variovorax; species Variovorax sp. YR266. Next base: position 477,054 of record NZ_FNPM01000004.1, on the reverse strand, counting down.
CGAAGCGCATCACCGTGGAGGCTTCGGCCTCGGTGGCGTTCTCGCTGCGGCGGCGCAGCACGGCGCGGATGCGCGCCAGCAGCTCGCGCGGCTCGAAGGGCTTGGGCAGGTAGTCGTCGGCGCCGATTTCGAGGCCGATGATGCGGTCCATCGGGTCGCCCTTGGCCGTCAGCATCAGCACCGACACCTTCGACAGCGGGCCGGGCAGCGCGCGGATGCGGCGGCAGACTTCGAGCCCGTCGGTGTCGGGCAGCATCAGGTCGAGGATCACCAGGTCGGGCGCGTGCTGCTGCAGCTGCTCGAGCCCGGCGGCGCCGTCGCCGGCATGGTTGAACGCGAAGCCCGACTGCGTCAGGTATTCGCCCACCATCTGCGCCAGGCGGGCGTCGTCTTCGATCATCAGGAGTTGGGGGGTGCTCATGCGCTTCATGGTCGTCCACAGGGAGCAAGCAGGCTTGAACGCTCCGTAAAGTTGGGTAAACCTCGAATATCCCTGTCAACCGGCGATGCTGCGAAAAGCATAGCGCCGGGGGCAGGGGGCACGGTACTCAGCCCCGGCTGTGCGGCCTCAGCTGCAGCCGCAGCGACAGCGTGGGAGACAGCGGCAGGTCGATGGGGGCCGAACCGTTGCCATTGTCGATGTGCGCCAGCGATTCGAACAGCGGCAACGCCTGCGCCATGGGGTTGATTTCGGCGAGCGACTTCGCGGCCTCCGAGTGCGGCGGCGTGGCGTTGTCGTTGTTCTCGGTGCCGGCCAGCGACCAGTCGAGCGCCGCCACGGTCCGTTCGGTCGGTTCGCTGGCGATCACCAGCGCCAGCGCCAGCAGGCCGCGGCTGTCGGTCACGGAGGTCAGCGCACCCACCGTGGGTGCGTCGTAGCCCACCAGCAGCACCGGCTCCTGGTCGCAGGCGCATTGCACCGCAGCTTCGAGCAGGCCCGAGGCAAAGCTGTGCTCGTAGGCCGACACGGCGTTGCTGGCCGCCATGCAGCCGGTGCCGATGGTCCAGTAGCCCACGGCCGCGTTGTGCACCGAGTTGTGGAACTTGGTGGGCGACAGCATCTTCGGGTCGCTCGCGAGCGTGCTGCACATGTAGTCGTTGATCGACAGGTCGCCGTGCGCCGAGGTGAACACGCAGGGCACGTCGGCAGCGTTGCGGCCCGAGCCGGCCAGGGCGGCGGCCGCCACTTCGAGCGCCAGCGCCACGGTATCGGGCGCGCGGCGGCGCTCGGCCGGGGCCAGCACCTGTGGCGACGGGCGCTTGGCGGGCGGGTCGGCCAGCGTGCCTTCGCCGCGGAAAGCGGCGCGCGCGGCCTCCCAGCCGGGCAGCGTGGGTGTCCAGAAGGCGGGGCCTTCGATGTAGAGGGTCGGGGGCGTGGGGGCTTGGTTCATGTCGCTCATGCCGCCTTGCCGAACACCAGCGAGCAGTTGTTGCCGCCGAAGCCGAATGAATTGGTCAGCGCATAGCGCACCTCGCCGCGCGCCGGTTCGAGCCTGATCTGCGGGCCGAAGCCTTCGTCCAGCGTGTGGGTGTTGACGGTGCCCGGCATCACGCCGCGCTCGATGGCCAGCAGGCTGATGACGGCCTCGACGATGCCCGCCGCGCCCAGCGTGTGGCCCATGAAGCCCTTGGTCGAGCTGGCGTGCGTGCGCGCCGGGAAGCGGCGCGCCACCAGCGCGCCCTCGACCTCGTCGTTCTTCTGGCTCGCGGTGCCGTGCATGTTGATGTAGTCGATGGCCTCGGGCGCGAGGCCGGCGCGCGCCAGCGCCTCGTCGAGCGCGCGTTCGGCGCCCAGGCCCTCGGGGTGCGGCGTCGACATGTGGTGCGCGTCGCTGGCCTCGCCGTAGCCCAGCAGGTGCAGCGGCGCGGCGTCGGCGCCGGTCTGCACGCGCTCGACCAGCGCGAAGCCCGCGGCCTCGCCGAGGCTGATGCCCTTGCGTGTGGCGTCGAAGGGCCGGCACGGCTCGCTCGACACCAGTTCGAGCGAGTTGAAGCCGAACAGCACGCTGCCGCACAGCGTGTCGGCCCCGCCGACCACGGCCGCGTCGGCCAGGCCCAGGCGGATCAGCCGCTCGGCCGAGGCGAACACCTTGGCGCTCGACGAGCAGGCGGTGGAAATGGTTTCGCTCGGGCCGCTGATGCCCAGCACCTGCTGCGTGAACATGGCCAGCGAATGCGGCGTGTGCACTGCGGCACGGCGCTGGTTGGGTGGGAACATGCCCTGTTCGTCGAGCTGGGTGTAGGCCAGCTCGGTCTCGCCGATGCTGGCGGTCGAGGTGCCCAGGATCAGCGCGATGCGTGAGGCCCCGTACTTCTCGCGCGCGGCGGCCACGGCCTCGATGAAGCCGTCGGCATGCAGGCCCAGCCAGGCGAGCCGGTTGTTGCGGCAGTCCCAATGGGCGAGCGATTCGGGCAGGCGGATCTCCTCGAGCCCGTCGACGCGGCCGATCCAGGTGGGCAGAGGGGCGTCGCCGAAGTCATTGGCGCGCAGTCCGCTGCGCGACTGCGCGAGCGCGTCGGCCAGCACGTCCTTGCCGACACCGACGGCGGAGGTCGCCGTGTAGGCGCTGATTTGGAGAGGAGAAATTCGGGACGGCACGATCTTGTAGGGGCTTGCAGGCAGGCTCGCGGACGATGGGCGCGCAGGAAGAGGGCGCGAGGGGGAAAGGAGAATGAAAGAAACGAATGTATACCGGCACAGCCTACCAGTTGCGCGGCGCGCGCAGCGTCGGCTGTTTCCTATAGGGCCCAGGCCCTATTGACGGTCGGCGGGCCTTGTGATGGCCGTCATCCGCGAGGCCAGCGCCACCAGCACCAGCACCGGCACGCCCAAGAGCGCGGTGGCGACGAAGAAGGTGCTGTAGCCGTAGGCGTCGACGAAGACGCCCGAATAGCCGGCGATGAACTTCGGCAGCAGCAGCATCAGCGAGCTGAACAGGGCGTACTGCGTGGCCGAATAGCTGATGTTCGTGAGGCTCGACAGGTAGGCGATGAAGGCCGCCGAAGCGATGCCGCCGGCCAGGTTGTCGGCCGAGACCACGGCGATCAGCGCCGTCAGGTCGTGCCCGCGCGAGGCCAGCCAGGCAAACAGCAGGTTGCTGGCCGCGCTGAGCACCGCGCCCAGCATCAGCACCCGCATCACGCCCAGGCGCATCGACAGCACGCCGCCGACGAAGGCACCCACCAGCGTCATGATCACGCCGTAGATCTTGCTGACCGAGGCCACCTCGTCCTTGGTGAAGCCCATGTCCACGTAGAAGGGGTTGGCCATGATGCCCATCACCACGTCGCTGATGCGGTAGATGGCGATCAGCGAGAGGATCAGCACCGCCTGCCACTTGTAGCGGCGGATGAAGTCGGCGAAGGGCTCTACCAGCACGCTCTGCAGCCATTCGGCGGCATTCTTCGCCTTGGGCAGCACGCGCGGCACCGGTTCGGGCGACAGCAGCACCGTGATCACGCCCACCGCCATCGAGGCCGCCATCACCAGGTAAGCCGTCTTCCACGCCCCGTTCTGGTAGGCCGCCGCGCCCGTGACCGCGGCCGCCGGTGCCACCTCGGCCCAGGCCGCGACCCACAGCACGCCCGCGCCAGCCCAGATCATCGCGAGCCGGTAGCCGGTCTGGTAGGCGGCCGCCAGCGCGGCCTGCTTGCGCGTTTCGGCCGATTCGATGCGGAAGGCGTCGAGGGCGATGTCTTGGGTGGCCGAGCCGAAGGCCACCAGCAGCGCGCACCAGATCAGCGGCGTGAGGCCCAGCCGGGGGTCGTTCAACGCCATGCCGATCAGCCCGGCGATCACCACGCACTGCGCCAGCAGCAGCCAGCCGCGTCGGCGTCCCAGCAGCGTGGTCAGCGGCGGCAGGGGTAGCCGGTCGACCAGCGGCGCCCAGACCCATTTGAAGCCGTAGGCCAGGCCGACCCAGCTCAGGTAGCCGATGGTGGTGCGGTCGATGCCCGCTTCGCGCAGTCGGAAGCTCAGCGTGCCGAGCACCAGCAGCAGTGGGAGCCCGGCGGAGAAACCCAGCGCCAGCATGCGCAGGGTGGCGGGTTCCAGGTAGACCTTCAGCGCGTCGCGCCAGGGCGGTGAGGGGGTGGTGGGGGTTTCTGCGGGCGAGGCGGACATGAACCCCGGATTGTCCATGAGCGGAGGGGGACATCGGCCAGGGCCTTTGTCTTCATTTGTTCCTATGATCCGCCTCCTATGTGCACACGCTGCGATCGCCCTGTTTCCGCCATTTCTGCCGCTTCTGGGTGGAATCCCCGGCGGGCCTTTCTCCTGGCCGCCGCCGGCGCGGCCCTCGGTGCGCCGGCGCTGGCGCAGGTCGATGTCGGCAACGCCTCGGTGGCGCGCAACCTCGTACCGGCCGACAGGATCGAGGCTGCCGGCGTGTAGCAATACGGCCAGTTGCTCGAACAGGCGCGCGCCAAGAATGCGCTCGCGGGCGACAGCAACCCGCAACTGCAGCGCCTGCGCGCCATCGCCAAGCGCCTCATTCCTTTCGCCACGCCGTGGAACTCGCGCGCCCGCGACTGGAAATGGGAGGTCAACCTGATCGGCAGCAAGCAGATCAACGCCTTCTGCATGCCCGGCGGCAAGATCGCCTTCTTCACCGGCATCCTCGAACAGCTCAAGCTCACTGACGACGAGGTCGCGATGGTCATGGGCCACGAAATGGCCCACGCGCTGCGCGAGCATGCGCGCGCCCGCATGGCCAAGAGCGCGGGCACGGGCGCGGCGCTCTCCATCGGTGCGCAACTGCTCGGCTGGGGCCAGGTGGGCGACCTGGCGGCGCGCGCCGGCACGCAACTCCTCACGCTCAAGTTCAGCCGCAGCGACGAGACCGAGGCCGATCTCGTGGGGCTCGAACTCGCGGCGCGCGCGGGCTATGACCCGAAGGCTTCGGTGTCGCTGTGGAAGAAGATGGCCGCGGCGTCGAAGAACCAGGGCAGCCTGAACTTTCTCTCGACGCACCCGAGTGGGCCGGATCGCATCACGAAGCTTGAAGCGAACCTGCCGAAGGTCGAGCAGCTCTACCGCGACGCGAAGAAGAGCTGACCTGCATGACGCTCTTTCCCCTTGGGGAGAGGGCGGCGGTCTCTGGATAAGAGCCGCGCCTCATCGTCTGCACCTGCCCTCACCCCAACCCTCTCCCCGAGGGGAGGGGGAGCCAATCCCGACACGTTTCCGATCCGCGCCACACCGCGTTTCCGCTGGCACGCCGCTTGCATCTCAACTTGTACACATGTTTGGATGCCTAATGATGGTGCATGAAGAAAACGGAGAAAGCGGATCGCCCGCCGCCGCCTGGATCGCGAAATTCGCGGCCCCCGTGGCGGACGCAGCGGCTGGCAAGGCCCTGGGCTTTGCCCTGCCGCTCGCCGGACTGAGTTTCGCGGTCAAGGACAACATCGACGTCGCCGGCGCGCCCACCACGGCCGCCTGCCCGGCCTTCGACCGCCTCCCCACGGTCCACGCAGCCGTGGTGCAGCGCCTGCTCGAAGCCGGTGCATCCCTGGCTGGCAAGACCAACCTCGACCAGTTCGCCTGCGGCCTGAACGGCACGCGCTCGCCATACGGCGAGGTACCCAACGCCTTCGACGCGCGCTATGTCTCGGGCGGCTCCAGTTCGGGCTCGGCCTATGTGGTGGCGGCCGGCGAGGTCGACTTCGCGCTGGGCACCGACACCGCCGGCTCGGGTCGCGTGCCGGCCGGGCTCAACAACATCGTCGGACTCAAGCCTTCGCGCGGCCTGCTGAGCACCTTCGGCGTGGTGCCCGCGGCGCAGAGCGCCGACTGCGTCTCGATCTTCGCGCGCACCGTCGCCACCGCGGTCGACGTGCTGCTCGCCGCAGTCGGCCACGACGCGCGCGACCCGTACTCGCGCGACCTGACCCTGAGCCGCAAGCCGCTGCCCGCGCACTTTCGCTTCGGCGTACCCGACAAGCTGAGCTTCTTCGGCGACACCGCCGCCGAACGGGCGTTCAACGACGCGACCGCGCGCCTGCTGGCCATGGGCGGCTCACCAGTCACCATTTCCTACGCCCCGCTCGCCGAGGCCGCCGCGCTGCTCTATGAAAGCGCACTGGTCGCCGAACGCTACGCCGCGGTGCGCGAGTTCTTCGATGCGCACGGCGACGACGTGATCGAGCCCGTGCGCGGCATCCTTGCGAGTGGCCGCAACTACAGCGCCGCCGACGTGTTCGAGGCCCAGACGCGGTTGCGCGCCATTGCGCAGCAGGTCGAGCCGATGTGGCGCGACATCGACGTGCTGCTCGTGCCCACTGCGCCCACGCACTACACCCGCGAGCAGATGCGCGCCGACCCGGTGGTGCTCAACCGCAACCTCGGCGCGTACACCAACTTCGTCAACCTGCTCGACTACGCCGCGCTCTCCGTGCCCAGCAGCCTGCGCGCGGACGGCCTGCCCTTCGGCATCACGCTGATCGGCCCCTGCGGCAGCGACCTCGCGCTGGCCGACCTGGGCCAGCGTTACCACCACGCCACCGGGCTCGCGCAAGGCGCGACCGGCGTGCCGTTGCCCGAGCCGCGTGCCATTCCCGGCCTCGCCGCGCCGGACGCCGGCACCCTGCCCATCGCCGTGGTAGGTGCACATCTCTCGGGCATGCCGCTCAACAGCCAGCTCACCGAGCGTGGGGCGACGCTGCTGCGCGCCACCACCACCTCGCCCTTCTACCGCCTCTACGCGCTGCCGGGCACCGTGCCGCCCAAGCCCGGCCTGCAGCGTGTGGTCGAGGGCAATGAAGGTGCCGCCATCGCGCTCGAAGTGTGGGCCGTGCCCCTGGCACAGGTCGGCAGCTTTCTCGCCCTCATTCCACCGCCCCTGGGCCTCGGCAGCGTCGAACTGGCCGACGGCAGCTGGGTGAAAGGCTTCATCTGCGAGGGCCACGCGCTGGCCGGTGCGCAGGACGTGACCCTCCATGGCGGCTGGCGCGCATACGTCGCGAGCCGCGCCACCCCGAGTTCCAACTGATCAGGAGTTCCGATGAGCACCCAAGACAAACCTCCCGCATCGCGTCGCCGAAAGCTGCTGCAGGCCGGCGCCGCGGGCCTGGCCGTGCTGGCCGCGCCCGCCATCGTGCGTGCGCAGGGCGCCGCCAAGCTGCGCATCGGCTTCTGGCCCGTGGCCGCCGGCCTGCCGTTCTTCGCGGCGGTCGACAAGGGCTACTTCAAGGAAGCCGGCCTCGACGTCGAGCCGCTCAAGTTCGCCGGCGCGCAGCAGGTGATGGAAGGCATGCTCGCCGGCCGCTGCGACGGCAGCGCCAACGGCACCGGCTCGGCCAACCTCGCCATCGGCGAGATCGCTCAGCCGGGCCTCTTCAAGATCTTCTGCACCAACCCGAGCAACGCGAAATACGTGCTCGACGAATTCATCGTCGCCAAGGACAGTCCCATCAAGACCATGGCCGAGCTGGCCGGCAAGAAGGTCGCCTCGGGCCCCGGCATCCAGAACGTCACGCTGTGCAAGACCATGCTGGAGCGCGCGGGCGCCAAGGGCGCGACCGTGAGCGAACTGCCCATCGGCCAGCACGTGGCCGCACTGGTCGCGGGCCAGGTCGACGCCTGCTACACGCTGGAGCCCACCGGCACTGTCGGCCGCATGAACGGCACCACGCGCGTCATCGAGGCCGGCGTGGTCGCCAAGTACATCCTCGGCGACCCGATGGCGCCCTGGCACGGCGGGGCGGCCAGCCTCACCACCGAGTTCATCAAGAAGAACCCAGAGATCGCCAAGAAGTACATCGCCGCCTACGCGCGCGGCGTGGAGCTGGTGCGCACCAAGCCCGACGAGGCGCGCCAGTTCATGAAGGGCTACACCGCCATCGAAGGCAAGCTCACAGCCGAAGTGCCGCTCGCGTCGTACATGCTCTACAACGAGTTCAAGCCCAGCGACGTCGCGTACTTCCAGAAGTTCTACGACCTGTTCACCGACAAGGGCATCTTCGAGAAGAAGGTCGTGGTGGACACGCTCCTCTACAAGGCCTGACGACCATGGCCGAAGCAAGCTCGACCACGGCCGCGCCGTGGACCCCGCCGGCCAGCACGGCCACTGCCGCGCCCAAGCCGCCGCTGCGCGACCGCATGCTGCCCTTCATAGGCCCGGTGGTGCTGTTCATCGTGTGGGACCTGGTGGTGCGGCTCGGCTTCATCAAGCCGATATTGCTGCCCACGCCCGCCGACACCATCGCCGCGCTCATCACCGGCCTGGCCGGCGGCCCGCTGCTCACCGACTTCGCCATGACCGTGTGGCGCACCGTGCAGGCCTTCGTCATCGCGGCGGCCATCGGCGTGCCGCTGGGAGTGCTGCTCGGCAGCAACGAGAAGGCGTACCGCAGCGTGGAGTTCCTGATCGACTTCTTCCGCTCCACGCCGTCGTCCGCGCTCATTCCGCTGTTCCTGCTGATCTTCGGCGTGAGCGACGTCAACAAGGTAGCCATCGCGGCCTTCGGCGCGCTGCTCATCGTGGTGTTCAACAGCGCCTACGGCGTCATCAACGCACGCAAGCAGCGCGTGATGGCGGCGCGCGTCATGGGCGCCTCGCGCTGGCAGGTCTTCAAGGACGTGCTGATCTGGGAAAGCCTGCAGCCCAGCTTCGTCGGCCTGCGTTCGGCGGTGTCGATGGCGCTGGTGATCGTCATCGTGGCCGAGATGTTCATCGGCTCCGACACGGGGCTCGGTCACCGCATCATCGATGCGCAGCAGGTGCTCAACGTGAAGAGCATGTACGCGGCGATTCTTGCGGCCGGTGCGCTGGGCTATGCGCTGAACATCCTCTTCCTCATTGCCGAACGCCGCATCGTGCACTGGAGCGGAAGATGAAAGTCACGCAAGACATCGTCCTCAACGGCCCGGTGTACGCCGACGTGCCCAGGCCGGCCTTCAAGCCGGGCCCGGCAGGCACGCACATCACCATCCGCGGCCTCACCAAGTATTTCGCGGGCTGGCCGCTGTACGAGAACTTCGACCTCGACATTCCCAAGCACGCCATCGTCTCGGTGTTCGGGCCGAACGGCTGCGGCAAGTCCACGCTCATCAACATGATCGCGGGGCTCATTCCCATCGATTCGGGCGAGATCCTGTTCGACGGCAAGCAGCGCAAGGACACCAAGATCGGCTACGTGTTCCAGAACTACCGCGAGGCGATGTTCCCGTGGATGCGCACCATCGACAACATCGCCTACCCGCTGAAGCTCGAAGGGCGCAGCAAGGCCGAGGTCGACCGCCGCATGGAAGAGCTGGTGGCGTCCTTCGACGTGAAGTTCGACCTGAAGCGCTTTCCGTACGAACTCTCGGGCGGCCAGCAGCAGACCGCGTCGATCATGCGTGCGCTCGCGCCCAACCCCGAGGTGCTGTTTCTCGACGAGCCCTTCTCGGCGCTCGACTTCGAGATGACGCTGTTCATCCGCGAGAAGCTGCAGGAGGTGTTCATGCAGACCGGCACCACCATGCTGCTGGTGTCGCACGACCTCGAAGAGGCGGTGTACCTCGCCGACGAAGTGCTGCTGCTGACCAAGCGGCCCACCAAGGTCGCCGAGATACTGCGCTATGGCGACGCACGCCCGCGCACCGTCGAGACGCTGAGCACCGAGAGCTTCGTCGCCATGAAGAAGCTCAGCCTCGACATCTTCCAGCGGGAGGTTCGCCGGTGACTCCCGAGATCAATATCCCCGATGTGCTCGCTGAAGTGAGCGCTGTGTTCGCGCGCTACGAGGCGGCACTGGTCGGCAACGACCGCGCGGTGCTCGACGAGCTCTTCTGGAACAGCCCGCACACGCTGCGCTACGGCTTCTCCGAAAACCACTACGGCCACGCCGACATCAGCGCATTCCGCGCATCGCTGCCCCAGCAGAGCCCGCCGCGCGAACTGCTGCGCACCGTCATCACCACCTACGGCCGCGACTTCGCGACCGCCAACGTCGAGTTCCGCCGCGAAGGCAGCCGCCAGACCGGCCGCCAGAGCCAGACCTGGTTGCGCACGGCCGATGGCTGGCGCGTAGTCGCCGCCCACGTGAGCCTGCTCGGCTGACCCGCGGGCACATTCTTTGCACCCACCTCAAATCCAAGACCGGAGTACGTCATGACCAGCCAATTCAATCGCCGCGATTCCCTCAAGACCCTGGCCGCACTTGGCGCGGCAGGCAGCCTCGGAAGCTGGAGCGCCCTTGCCAGCGCACAGGCCAAGCCCAAGCCGCTCACCGTGGGCGTGATCTACGTCGGCGCACGCGACGACTACGGCTACAACCAGGCGCACGCCATGGCTGCCGCCGAGATCAAGAAGCTGCCCGGCATCAAGGTGGTCGAGGAAGAGAACGTACCCGAGACCGCCGCCGTGCAGAAGACCATGGCCGGCATGATTTCGCAGGACGGCGCCAAGCTGCTGTTTCCCACTTCGTTCGGCTACTTCGATCCGCACATCCTCGCGGTCGCGCCCAAGAACCCCGACGTGCGCTTCTCGCACTGCGGCGGCCTCTGGACTGAAGGCAAGCACCCGAAGAACGTCGGCAGCTTCTTCGGCTACATCGATGAGTGCCAGTTCCTGAACGGCGTGATTGCCGCGCACATGACGAAGAGCAACAAGATCGCCTTCGTCGCCGCCAAGCCCATTCCGCAGGTGCTGCGCAACATCAACGCCTTCACGCTCGGCGCGCGCTCGGTCAAGCCGAACATCACCTGCAGCGTGATCTTCACGGGCGACTGGTCGATGGCGGTGAAAGAAGCCGAAGCCACCAACAGCCTGGCCGACCAGGGCTGCGATGTGTTCACCATGCACGTCGACGGCCCCAAGGTGGTGGTCGAGACGGCAGCCAAGCGCGGCAAGATGGTCTGCGGCTACCACGCGAGCCAGGCCAAGCTGGCACCCAATGCATACCTCACCGGCGCCGAGTGGAACTGGCTCACTGCCTACAAGACCGCCATCGAAGCCGCGCAAACCGGCAAGCCGCATCCCAACTTCCTGCGCGGCGGTTTGAAGGAGGGCTACGTGAAGATGTCGGCCTACGGTCCCATGGTGCCGGACGCCGCGAAGAAGCAGGCCGACGACATCAAGGCGAAGATGATCGCGGGCACTTTCGACATCTTCAAGGACGGCATCAAGGACAACAAGGGTGCGGTCGTGGTGCCGGCCGGCAAGGTGCTCAAGCAGACCGACCTGGAACTCGAGAAGATGAACTACCTCGTCGAAGGCGTCGTCGGCCAGGTCTGAGCCGCGCGGCAACAAGCATCGCCATGCGCCACGCGCTCAAGGAATTCGCACTGCCGGTGTTCGCCATTGCGGCGGCACTGCTGGTGTTCGGCCTGCTGGTGGCCTTCGCGGGCGTCGATCCGGTGGAGGTCTGGGCCACGCTGTTCAAGGGCGCGTTCGGCGACTGGTTCTCGTGGCAGAACACGCTGCAGCGCGCTGCGCCGCTGATGCTCACCGCGCTGTGCGTGGCGCTGCCCGCGCGCGCGGGGCTCATCATCATCGGTGGCGAGGGCGCGCTGGTGTTGGGTGGGCTGGCCTGCGCAGCGCTGGCGCATGCGGTGCCGCTACCCGGCAATGTCATCGGCACGGTGATCGTGTGCATCGCAGGCGCCATCGCTGGTGCGGTGTGGATCGTTCTCGCGGGCTGGCTGCGGCAGTTTCGCGGCATCAACGAAACCATCAGCAGCCTGCTGCTGGCCTACATCGCCATCGGCATCTTCAAGCACCTGGTCGAAGGGCCGCTGCGCGACCCGGCGAGCCTGAACAAGCCTTCGACCTATGCATTGAACGACGGGATGCTGATAGGCGGCATCGGTGGTTCCGACGTGCACTGGGGCCTGGTGATCGGTGTCGTGGCCTGCCTGGGGCTCGGCTGGTGGCTGCGCGCCACGGCTTCGGGCTTCTCGGTGCGCGTGGTCGGTGGCAATCCGCGCACTGCGCAGCTTGTGGGGCTGCCGGCCACGCGGCTCATTCTTTCGGCCTGCGGCCTCGGCGGCGCGTGCGCGGGGCTGGCGGGTGCGGTCGAGGTGGCGGCGGTGCACACCAATGCCAACGCCTCGCTGATCGCGGGGTATGGCTACGCGGGCATCCTCGTGTCCTTCATCGCGCGGCACAACCCGGTGGCCATCGTGCCGGTGGCGATCCTGTTCGGCGGCTTCGGCGCGGCGGGCAGCTTGCTGCAGCGGCGACTCGGCCTGCCCGATGCGTCGGTGCTGGTGCTGCAGGGTATCGCCTTCGTGCTGATCCTCGCGAGCGAGGGCCTGCGCACGGTCAACTGGAAGAAGTTCGGCGACCGCATGCTGCCCGAGGCAAGGAGCTACACATGACGGCCGACCAATGGATCGCGCTGGTTGCCGGCATCGTCGGCGGCGCGCTGCGCGTCGGTGCTCCATTCCTTTTCGTGAGCCTGGGCGAATGCCTCACCGAGAAATCGGGGCGCATCAACCTCGGGCTCGAAGGCGTGCTGGTGCTGTCGGCCATGGCGGCCTTCGGCGGTGCCTACCTCACCGACTCCGCATGGCTCGGCGTGCTGATCGGCGCGGTGGCCGGTGCGGCGCTCGCGCTGCTGCACGGCCTGCTGTGCTCGCTCGACCGCGTGAACGACGTGGCGACCGGCATCGCTCTGATGCTGCTCGGCACGGGGCTCGCGTTCTATCTGGGCAAGCCGCTCATCCAGCCGCAGGCGCCGCAGATTCCCGCGATCCCGCTGGGCTTCTGGAGCGACAACACTGTCGTGCGCTCGGCGCTGCAGCTCAATGCGCTGGTGCCCATTGGCGTCGCGCTCGCAGTGCTGCTGTGGTGGGGCTTCGCGCGCACGCGTGCCGGGCTGCTGGTGCGCATGGCCGGTGACTCGGCGCAGGCCACGCGCGCGCTCGGCTACTCGGTCTCGGGCCTGCGCATCGCGGCGACCACGGCGGGCGGCTTCATCGCCGGGCTCGGCGGTGCGTCGCTCACGCTGTTCTACCCGGGCAGCTGGAACGAAGGCATCTCCAGCGGCCAGGGCCTGATTGCGGTGGCGCTCGTGATCTTCGCGCGCTGGAGCCCGCTGCGCTGCGTGGGTGCGGCGCTGCTCTTCGGCGGCGCGGGCGCCATTGGCCCGGCTCTGCAATCCATCGGCATCGGCTGGGGCTACCACCTCTTCAACACCGTGCCGTATGTGCTCACGCTGGTGATTCTGGTGTTCACCTGCAAGCCGGGTAGCGCGGCCGTCGGCAGCCCCGGCGAACTCTCGTCGACAAGGAGTTGAACGTCATGAGCGGTCTCGGAGGCCTCAACAAATCGGCGCATGGTGTCGTCGTCGGTCTGGTGCAGTTGCAGCTGCCGAGCGTGAAGACGCCGGCCGACCTCGCCGCGCAGGCGCAGCGCATCTGCGAGATGGTGGGCAAGGCCCGCCGCAACCAGTCGACCATGGACCTCGTGGTGTTCCCGGAGTACGCGCTGCACGGACTCTCGATGGACACCAACCCCGAGATCATGTGCACGCTCGACGGCCCCGAGGTAACGGCCTTCAAACAGGCCTGCATCGAACACCGCATCTGGGGCTGCTTCTCCATCATGGAAGCGAACCCCGGCGGCAATCCCTACAACAGTGGCCTGATCATCGACGACCACGGCGAGATCAGGCTCTACTACCGCAAGCTGCACCCGTGGGTGCCGGTCGAGCCGTGGGAGCCCGGCAACCTGGGCATTCCGGTGTGCGACGGACCCAACGGCAGCAAGCTGTCGCTCATCATCTGCCACGACGGCATGTTCCCCGAGATGGCGCGCGAGGCCGCATACAAGGGCGCAGACATCATCCTGCGTACGGCCGGCTACACCGCGCCCATCCGCCATGCGTGGAAGATCACCAACCAGTCCAACGCTTTCTGCAACCTCGCCTACACCGCGAGCGTGTGCCTGTGCGGCAGCGATGGCAGCTTCGACTCGATGGGCGAGGGCATGTTCTGCAACTTCGACGGCACGGTGCTGGTCGAGGGCGGCGGCCGCGTGGACGAGATCATCACCGCCGAACTGCGCCCCGACCTCGTGCGCGAGGCCCGCACCAGCTGGGGCGTGGAGAACAACATCTACCAGCTCTATCACCGAGGGTATGTCGCGGTGAAGGGCGGCGCACAGGACTGCCCCTACACCTACATGCACGACATGGCCGCCGGCACCTACAGGCTGCCGTGGAGCGCCGAGGTGAAGGTGACCGACGGCACGAGTTGCGGCTTCGCGCCGCCGCAGCGCAACTACGCAGGATGACGACCATGACCACCACCATCGCCAACACCACCGAACGCCACGTGGCCGCCGAGCCCTATGCCTGGCCCTACAACGGCGCGCTGCGGCCCGACAACACCGCGCTCATCGTCATCGACATGCAGACCGACTTCTGCGGCAAGGGCGGGTACGTCGACGTGATGGGCTACGACCTGTCGCTGGTGCAGGCGCCGATCAAGCCGATCGCGCGTACGCTGGCGGTGCTGCGGCCGCTGGGCTATCACATCATCCACACGCGCGAAGGGCATCGGCCCGACCTCGGCGACCTGCCGGCCAACAAGCGATGGCGGTCGCGGCAGATCGGTGCGAATGGCGTGGGCATCGGCGACGACGGGCCGTGCGGGCGCATCCTGGTGCGCGGCGAGCCGGGCTGGGAAATCATTCCCGAGCTTGCGCCGCTGCCGGGCGAGATCGTGATCGACAAGCCGGGCAAGGGGTCGTTCTACGCGACGGACCTCGAACTGATCCTGCGTACGCGTGGTATCGAGAACATTATCCTTGCGGGCATTACGACCGATGTTTGTGTGCACACCACGATGCGCGACGCGAACGATCGGGGCTTCGAGTGCCTGTTGTTGTCGGACTGCACGGCTGCGACGGACTACGGCAACCATCTCGCTGCGCTGAAGATGATCACCATGCAGGGCGGCGTGTTCGGGGCGCATGCCACCTCGCAGGCCTTGCTGGCGGTTGTATGACGCTGCTTTGTTCGGGGCACGATCACGCCGACGGGGTACCTTGCTCCGCGAATGTCCCCCGGCCTTCGGCCTCCTCCTTTATTTCGCTGCGCAAGGCACCCCATCGACGTGATCGGTCAGAGCGGTTGTTGATAGGCGGCACCCCGAACACGCACCGAAGGGATGGCAAACGAACATGAGCGCCACATCACCCCACGCCATCGGCGGCCTTCCCTCAGGCACTGGCGCACTCGCGCTCGACACCTACGAGCTCACCAAACGCTTCGGCGCCTTCACTGCCATGGACCGCGTGACGATGCGCGTCGAGCCCGGCACCGTGCATGCGCTGCTTGGCGAGAACGGCGCGGGCAAGAGCACGCTGGTGAAGTGCGTGGCGGGCTTCCAGCGTGCGGAGGAGGGCAGCATCCTGATCGACGGGCGCGAGCAGGACATCGCCAACCCCATCGTGGCGCGCGCGCTGGGCATCGGTATGGTCTACCAGCATTTCACGCTGGCGCCCGGCATGACGGTGGCGGAGAACCTGCTGCTCGCAGGCGGCAAGACGCCGGCGCTGATCGACTGGAAGACGAAGCGCGCGGAACTGAAAGACTTTCTTGCGACCACGCCGTTCAGCCTCGACCTGGACGTGCGCCCTTCGGAGCTCGCGGCCGGCGAGAAGCAGAAGCTCGAACTGCTCAAGCAGCTGTACCTGAAGCCGCGCCTGCTGATCCTGGACGAGCCCACCTCGGTGCTTACGCCACAGGAGGCCGACGAGGTGCTGGGTCATGTGCGCGAGTTCGCGCGCAGCGGGCTGTGCACGGTGCTCATCATCACGCACAAGTTCCGCGAGGTGATGGCGTATGCCGACAGCGTGACGGTGCTGCGGAGGGGCAAGGCGGTGCATCACTGCCGAGTTGTGGACACCAGCCCGGCGCAACTGGCGCAGGCCGTGATGGGCGGCGAGCAGGCAACGACATCGACGCCTGTCGCCAGGAAGCCCGTGCTTGCCAATGCGCCAGTTGCATTGAGGGTCGAAGGACTCAAGGCGCAAGGCGATCGCGGCACGCTCGCGCTGCATGACCTGAGCCTGTCCGTGCGCGCAGGAGAAATCCTCGGCGTGGCCGGTGTCTCTGGCAACGGGCAGCGCGAACTGGTCGAGGCGCTCGTCGGTCAGCGTCCGCGCCTTGCAGGCAAGGTCACGGTGATGGGGCAGCCCTACGGTGCGCACCGCGCCGAGAACCGCAAGCTCAAGGTCCGCAGCCTTCCCGAAGAGCCGCTGCGCAACGCCTGTGTCGGCGACCTCAGCGTCGCGGAAAACATGGCGCTGCGTGATTTCGATCAACCGCCTTTGTCGCGTGGCGGTGTGCTGAGCTTTCCGTATTGGCGCAGCAGGGCGCGCGAATGGATCGCGGAGTACGGCGTGAAGACGCAGGGCGAAGGCGCGCCGATCCGCAGCCTCTCCGGCGGGAACGTACAGCGCGCGGTGCTGGCACGGGAGCTGGCCGGCGACATCAACGTGCTGATCGCCGCGAACCCGGTGTTCGGCTTGGACTTCGCGGCCGTCGCCGAAATCCACTCACGCATCGTGCAGGTGCGCGAGAAGGGCGGGGCGGTGCTGCTGATCAGCGAAGACCTGGACGAACTGCTCGAACTGGCAGACCGCATCGTCGTGATGAGCGAAGGCCAGATCGTGTTCGAGACTCCGGCTGCCGGAGCCGAGCGGCATGTGATCGGAGCCCACATGGGCGGCGGTCATCACGAGCCGTTGAAGGCGGCGGCATGAGTGCTCTGTTTTCTTTCGAGATGCAGCGGTGCATCCACGGCGATGGGCGGTATGCCTCCGGTCGGCCGTTGAGGCACCGCCGAGCAGCGCAGCGACAGGCGGATCAGGGCTCGCCCTTGTTTGAGCGAAGCGAGTTTGGGCGAGACCCCGCCTGTCGTGAGCAGCGCAGGGAAGCCCGAAGGGCCGGTGACGTCGGCCGGTCGGAGGCATACCGCCCATCGCCGCACCCCCGCCAACGGAATCAGCGAGAACGAGCATGCGCATAAACGAAGCCAATCCCTTCCCCTACGAGTTCGACGTAGCAAAGACCGCGCTGGTCCTCATCGACATGCAGCGCGACTTCATCGAGCCCGGTGGCTTCGGCGAAACTTTGGGCAACGATGTCTCGCTGCTCGAAGCCATCGTCCCTGCAACGAAAGAAGCACTGCGGGCGTGGAGACAAGCCGGCGGCCTCGTAGTGCACACAAGGGAAGCGCACGCCGCCGACCTTTCCGACTGTCCTCCAGCCAAGCGCAACCGCGGCAACCCCACGCTGCGCATCGGCGACGAAGGCCCCATGGGCCGCATCCTTGTGGCTGGCGAGCCTGGCAACCAGATCATCGAAGCGCTCGCCCCCATCGACGGCGAGATCGTCATCGACAAGCCCGGCAAAGGCGCGTTCTATGCCACCGGCCTGCACGAACTGCTGCAGCAGCGGGGCATCACCCACCTGCTGTTCGGCGGCGTCACGACCGAGGTCTGCGTGCAGACCAGCATGCGCGAAGCCAACGACCGCGGCTACGACAGCCTGCTGCTCGAGGACTGCACCGAAAGCTATTTCCCGGCATTCAAGGCGGCGACGCTCGACATGGTCCGTGCACAGGGTGCCATCGTTGGCTGGACCGCGCCGAGCGCCGCACTGCTCGAGGCGTTGAACAGCAGCCCTTCTTCTTGACGCCGACGCCAGCGACTACCATTCCACACGTGTCTACCGTTCGAACCCGCCCCGAATCTCCCGTTACTGCCACCGATACGGCCGTTTTCCGCACGCGGGCCGACGAGGTCTACGCGCAGCTCAAGCGCGACGTGGCCGACTTCATCCTCGTGCCCGGAGACCGCTTTACCGAGAGCGAGATCAGCGACCGGCTCGGCGTGTCGCGCACGCCGGTGCGGCAGGCGCTGTTCCGGCTGCAGCAGGAAGGCTTCGTCGAAGTGCTGTTCCGCAGCGGCTGGCGCGTGCTGCCCTTCGACTTCGACCAGTTCGAGCAGCTCTACGACCTGCGCATGGTGCTGGAGACCACCGCCGTGCACCGGCTGTGCGAGACCGACCGCCACATCGATCGCGGCCTGCTCGACACGCTGGCCGGCATCTGGCTGGTGCCCGCGGCGCAGCGCAGCAGCGACATGGCGCAGGTGGCGCAGTGGGACGAGGCCTTTCATTGTTCGCTCGTGGCGGCCGCCGGCAACGCCGAGATGGCGCGCGTGCACGGCGACGTGACCGACCGCATTCGCATCATCCGCCGACTCGACTTCACCAAGCAGCCGCGCATCGACGCCACCTACGACGAGCACGCGAAGATCCTGAAGGCCGTGCGAGCCAATCGCGGCGACCAGGCCGCGATGCTGCTGCGCGCGCACATCGAGACCAGCCAGGCCGAGGTGCGCAAGATCACGCTGCATCAGGTGCATCTGGCGCGGCACGCGGGGAAGGCCTCGGCGCCGCGCTGAACTAGCCTGCTGCTGCCTCAGTCAGCGGTGATGTTGCCGCGCTTGACGACTGCGGCCCAGCGGTCCGCATCCTTCTTCATCAGCGTGCCGAATTCGGCCGGCGTCGAGCTTGCCGGCACCATGCCCTGCGACTCGAACGACTTCGCTACCTCGGGCTGCTTCAGCACTGCCGCGATCTCCTTGTTGAGTCGCGCCACCACGTCAGGCGGCGTGCCCTTGGGCGCGAGCACGCCGTACCACATGTCCACGTTGTCGGCGGTCACGCCGGCCTCGGCCAGCGTCGGCACGTCGGGCAGTTGCGGCAGGCGCTTGCCGCTGCCGGTGGCAATGGCCTTGAGCTTGCCCACCTGGATGTGCTGCAGCGCCACGTGCACCGGCAGGAACATGTAGTCGATGCGCCCGCCCAGCAGGTCGGTCACCGCGCCGGCCGTGCCCTTGTACGGCACATGCAGCATCTCGGTGCCCGTGCCCTGCATGAACAGCGCCATCGACAGGTGATGCGGCGTGCCGACGCCCGGCGTTGCATACGTCAGCTTGCCGGGGGCCGCCTTGGCAGCGCTCACCATCTGCGACACCGTCGTCGCCTTCTGCACGTTCGGGTTCGTCACCAGCAGCAGCGTGCCCCATGAGGTGAGCGACACAGGCGCGAAGTCGGCCACCGGGTCGTAGCTCAGCGAGCGGTAGAGGCTGCGGTTCATGACCAGCGTGTTGACCTGCACCATCAGCGTGTAGCCGTCAGGCTTGGCGCGCGCCACGCGTTCGCTGCCGATGTTGCCGCTGGCGCCGGCCACGTTCTCCACGATCACCGGCTGGCCCAGCAGGGCGGGCAGGCGGGCCGAGAGCTGGCGCGCCACCAGGTCGATGCCGGTGCCGGGCGTGTAGGGCACCACCAGCGTGATCGGCTGGTCGGGCCAGGCACAGGCAGCGGTGGCGCCCGTCGCGAGAAGCAGGGCGGCGAGGGTCTTCTTGGTTTTCTCGATCAGCGAACGCATAGTCGTGTCTCCGTGTTCTTTTCAGTGATGCTCAAAGGTAGGAGGCGCGCGCCTTCAGCGCCACCGGGTCGTAGCCGGCCACGCGCTTGTAGTTGTCCGAGATGGCCTGCAGCTCGGCGACGGGCACGACGTCTTCGATGTTCTGGAAGCGCTTGCCGCCCGAGCGCTCGAACACTTCGCGCAGGATCGCGTCGGGCGGGTTGCTGCGGTTGGTCAGCACCACGTTCGTGGTGGCCTTGACGCGCACGCGGTCGTAGTCCTCCAGCGCGGCGGTGCCTACGCCCAGGTCCTTCAGCGCACCGGCCAGGAAGCGCGCATCGATGATCGCCTGCCCGGCGCCATTGGAGCCGCGCGGCACCATGGGATGCGCCGCGTCGCCCAGCAGCGTGAGGCGGCCGTGCGTCCAGCGCGGCAGCGGGTCCTGGTCGACCATCGGGTACTCGAGGATGGTGTCCGACGCGAGGATCAGCGCGGGCACGTCGAGCCAGTCGAAGTGCCAGTCGGCAAACGCAGGCAGGAAGTCTTCGAGCCGGCCCGCGCGGCTCCAGTCGCGCAGGGCGGGCTGTGGCGCGTGGATCTCGGCGACCCAGTTCACGAGCTGATTGCCGTCGGCGTCGATGTCGTTGCGGATCGGGTAGATCACCATCTTGCCGACCGCGAGCCAGCCCGCGCGCACCATGCTGCCGCCCGAGAGAAAGGGCTTCCAGCGCGCGGTGCCGCGCCACATGTTCACGCCCGAATAGCGCGGTGCGCCTTCATCCGGGTACAGCTGCTTGCGCAGCGCCGAGTGGATGCCGTCGCAGCCGACCGCGATTGCGCCGCGCACCGAAGGCGCATCGGCAAAGTGCACGGTGACGCCCCCGGCGTCCTGTGTCACGCCCGTGCAGCGGCGGTTGCACACCACGCTGTCGGGGCCGAGGCGCTTCAGCGTCTCTTCGTACAGCACCGCCTGCAGGTCGCCGCGGTGAATGGAGAACTGGGGCCAGTCGTAGCCCGCGTGCTGGCCTGCAGCCTCGCGGAAGATCAGCTGGCCGTGCTCGGTGAAGAACACGGCCTCCTGCGTGCGCACGCCCACCTTGTCGAGGGCGTCCAGCAGCCCTAGTTCGGTGAGTTCGCGCACCGCGTGCGGCAGCAGGTTGATGCCTACGCCCAGCGGCTTCAGCTCGGGCACGGCCTCGTAAACGCGGCAGGGAATGCCGGCCTGGTGCAGGCTCAGCGCCAGGGTCAGGCCGCCGATGCCGGCGCCCAGGATGATGACTTCGTTGCTCATGGATGGTCGGTCGTTGCGTTCGGTTTTGTCTCGGGCCGCATTAGGAACGCAAGCTGGTCATTTGGGAAATTTAGATGTGATATGGATTTATCATGAATCCTTATGAACCTCTCGACCCGCCAGATGCGCGCATTCCTGCAGGTCGCGCGCATGGGCAACTTCACGCGCGCGGCCGAGCAGGCGCACATCACGCAGGCGGGGCTCAGCATCCTGATCCGCGAGATGGAAAAGCAGCTGGGCTGCCGGCTGTTCGACCGCACCACGCGCGTGGTGAGCCTCACGCCGGCAGGGCGGCGCCTGCTGCCAGTGGTTGAACGACTGGTGACCGACCTCGACGACGTGGCGGCCGAGCTGGGTGCCGAGGGCGACGCCGCGCGCCAGACGCTGCGCATTGCGGCCACGCCGCTGGTGTCCTCGCACCTGCTGCCGCGGGTGTTCACCACCTTCCGCGCCGCGCATCCGCAGGTGAGCCTGCGCCTGTTCGACGCCGACCTGCGCGACGTGGAGGCGATGGTGGCGGCCGGCGATGCCGATGTGGGCCTGGGCTTTTTCTTCAAGGCCGCGGCGGGGCTGGAGCGCACGCCGGTAGGGCGCTTTCACCTGATGCGGGTGGCGCCTTGCGATGGTGATGGCGAAGAGCCGCCTGCCATCGGCACCGCGCCATGGTCCGTATTGCGCAGCGCCGAACTCCTCGGCCTGCCGCCCGGCAACCCGATCCAGAAGGTGATCGACCAGCATCTGGCCACCATCGGCCGTGCCGACGCGCAGCGGCCCGCGTTCAACTTCTTCGGCACGCTGATCTCGATGGTGGAGGCCGGCTTTGGCACTGCCGTGATGCCGACCTTTGCGCTGGCCGCTTGCCGCCGGCACCGCGTGCGCACTGACGTGCTGACCAAGCCGAAGGTGGGGCTCGACTTCTTCCGCATCACCAAGCGCGGCGCGCACGAGACCGAGGCAATGCAAGCCTTCGTGGGTACGCTGGGGAAGGCGTTGCCTGCGCTGTCGCGCTAGCGGGCGTCCGCGGCCTGCGCCCCGGTGAGCCGCTTGCGCAGGAACTCCGCGAAGGCATAGGCGATCACCGGCAACTGCCGGCCGCGCAGGCTGGCCAGTACCAGTTCGCCACGCGGAAAGCCGCGGTCCTCGATGTCCCGCGCCACGATGTCGGGGGCTTCGGCCGCGGCGCCGATGGCCATCTGGAACGAGATCGAGCGCCCGTCGTAGAGGCAGCCGCGCAGGAACTCGAAGCTGTTGCTCTCCACCATGGCCCTTATCCGCGTGGAGCTGCGGGCGAGAAAGCGCTCCAGCATCTGGCGTCCGCCGGTGTCGCGGTTCGGCAGCACCACAGGGTAGTCGGCGCAATCGCTCAGGCGCAGGGTCTTGGACTTCGCCAGCGGATGGCGCTTGTGCATGATGGCCATGAGCTTCTGCTCGACCGCGCACACGCGCTCGATGTCGGACTCCGGCGCCAGGTTGAACACCAGCGCGAGGTCGCTCTCGAAGCTGCGCAGCGCGTCGGCGGCCTGCACGTGGTCGCCGATGCGCGCATCGAAAGCCACCAGCGGGTGCTCCGCAGCGAAGTCATTCACGGCCGCCGGCAGGAAGCGCGGCGCGAGCGCCTGGCTGGCGACCAGCCGGACGGCGCCTCGGCGCAGGCCCTGCAGGTCTTCTATTTCGGAGCGCACCCGCTCCAGCTCCGAAGAGCGGCCGCGGATGTAGCGCACGAACAGTTCGCCCGCGGCGGTCAGGCGCATGCCGCGCGGCAAACGCTCGAAGAGCGGTGTGCCCAGTTCGTCCTCCAGGTCCTGGATGCGGCGGTTGACGGCGGAGGGCGCGACATGGAGCCGCTCGGCCGCCTGGCGGATCGAGCCGGCCCGGGCGACCTCGTCTGCATAGCGCAGGAAGCGAAGGTGGTTCATGCCCGTGGCGATTGCACGAAGCGCGCCAGGAGTGCCGCTTTTACCGTTGCCGCAACGGCAACGGGCAGTACGTGAATCGGTATGGATTCGGAGCACCTTCTGGCACGGCGACTGCGTGCCGATCTCGCATGACACGCCGATCTGTACCCTCGCGCACCAATGCGGCGCAACCGCCCGTCCGTTTCGGTCCGGCGCCCCACAACGCCTGGACACTCGCCGGCGGCCGGGTCAGCCTCGTGCGCTCCCCGAAGCGGCCACGGCCCGTGCAGATGCCCGCCGAGCCGCAGCCGATCGAGTTCGACCTGGCGCGCAGCGCGCTCGTCGTGGTCGACATGCAGAACGACTTCTGCCATCCCGAGGGCTGGTTCGCGCAGAAGGGCATCGGCATTCGCGCGGCGCGCAAGCCCATTCCGACCATCGCGCGGCTCCTGCCGGCATGGCGCGCGGCTGGCGGCGGCGTGGTGTGGCTCAACTGGGGTATTCGCGCGGACCGCCTCAACCTGTCGCCCACGGTGCAATTCAAGGGCAAGCGCAGCGCAGACGGCGTGGGCTATGCGGAGCATTCGCCCATCGACCACGGCCCGTCGCTCGTGCAGGGCGAGTGGGGTGCGCAGGTGATCGACGAGCTGGCTGTAGCGCCCGGCGACATCACGGTGCACAAGCACCGCCTCAGCGGCTTCTGGGACAACGAGCTCGACAGCGTCCTGCGCCAGCAGGGCATCACGACGCTGCTGTTCGCGGGCATCAACACCGACCGCTGCGTGTTCTCGACGCTGCAGGACGCGAACTTCTTCGGCTACGACTGCGTGTTGCTGAAGGACGCGTGCGGCACCCCGTCGCCGGCCTACGTGACGCGCGGCATTCATTTCATCGTGCAGCAGCTGCACGGTTTCGTTGCAACCGCCGAGTCGCTGCTCGCTTCGATTTCCTCACTCTCCAAGAAACGCTAGGAGTCCTCCGCATGCCGCTGTCCTTCTTCGCCAACTCGCGCCTCGTGCGTTCGCTCGCTTCGCTGGGCGCTGCCGCCGGCCTGGCCCTGGCGGCCGTTTCCGCCGCCGCGCAGGTGCCCGTCAAGCTCGTGCTCAACTGGAAGTACGAAGGCCCGCAAGCCTGGTTCTTCGTCGCCCAGGACAAGGGCTACTTCAAGGCCGAGGGCCTCGACGTCGAGATCGACCAGGGCGAGGGCTCCGCGGCCTCGATCCCGAAGGTGGCGGCGGGCGCCTACCAGGCCGGCTTCGGCGATCTCAACGCACTGGTCGACCTGGCATCGAAACGCCCGGCCGATGCGCCGGTGGCGGTCTACATGCTCTACAACACGCCGCCCTTCACGCTGGTGGTGAAGGAGGGCAGCCCCATCAAGACGCCCAAGGACCTCGAAGGCAAGACCATCGGCGGCCCCGCCAACGACGGCGCGCTGAAGCTGTTCCCGGCCTTCGCCAGGATCGCGAAGGTCGATGCGTCGAAGGTAAGCATCACCAACATGGCGCCCAACCTGCGCGAGCAGATGCTCACGCGCGGGCAGATCGACGCCGCCTTCGGCTACGTCACCACCGTGAGCTTCAGCGCGAAGGCGATGGGGCTCGATCCGGCGAAGGACCTGCGCTTCATCCGCTACGGCGACCACGGCATGGACCTGTATTCGAACGCCGTGTTCTTCTCGCGCGTCTTCGCCCGGGACAACCCCAAGGCGGTGCAAGGCTTCGTGAAGGCGCTGAACCGCGCGGTGAAGGAAGTCATTGCCGACCCGGACATGGGCATTGACTACGTCATGAAGCGCGAGCCGCTGCTCAAGCGCGAGGTCGAGAAGGAAAAGCTGCTCGCCACGCTGCGCAACGACATGAGCCACCCGGAGGTGGCCCGCATCGGCCTGGGCGACGTGGACGACGCGCGATTGAAGAAATCCATCGACATCGTGGTGGACGCCAACCAGCTGCCGCGCACACCGGCGCCTGCCGAAGTGTTCGACCGCAGCTTCCTGCCCGCGCGCGCCGAGCGCCCCTCCAAGACTTTGAACTGAAAGCGAGAAACGACATGGAACTGCAACTGAGAGACAAGGTGGCGCTCATCACCGGCCCGGCCAAGGGCATGGGGCGCGCCGTGACGCTGGCCTTTGCACGGGAAGGCGCGAAGCTGGTGCTGGCCGGGCGCGACATCGGCGCCATCGAGCCTGTGGCCGAAGAGGCGCGCGCGCTCGGCGTCGATGCGGTCGTCGTGCCCTGCGACTTGACCGTGGGCGTGCAGACCGAGGCACTGGCCGCGCATGCGCTGGAGGCCTTCGGCCGCATCGACGTGCTGGTCAACGTGGCTGGCGGCTCGGGCCCGATCGGCAAGACCGGCTGGGAAACCACGAGCGAGGAATTCGACGAGATCGTGCAGCTCAACATGACAGGCTGCTTCAACACAATGCGCGCCGTGCTGCCCTCGATGATCGAGCGCAGGAGCGGCAAGGTGGTGAACGTCGGCGGCACCTTCGGCATGCGCGGACGCGCCGGCCGCCTGGCCTACTCGGCCTCGAAGTGGGGCCTGCGCGGCATCACCAAGAGCTTTGCGCTGGAGGCCGGCCCGTACGGCATCAACGTGAATTGCGTGGCGCCCGGCATGGTCGACGGGCCGCGCTTTCGCGAGAAGGTGTGCGCCAACATGGCCGACAAGCTCGGCATCACGCTGGAAGAAGCGATGACGCGGCACGCGGCCGACTATGCGCTGCGCCGTGTCTCCACCGATGCCGACGTTGCCAACGCCTGCCTCTTCATGGCGAGCGATGTGTCCCGACAGATCACCGGCGTCGACCTGCCCGTCGACGGCGGCTGGGCCATGCTCTGAGGAGACCGGCATGAAAGAAGTCGACCTCGTCATTCGCGGCGCGCGCGTCGTGTCCGCAGACCAGATCATCGAAGCCAGCGTGGCCATCGCAGGCGAGCACATCGTGGCCGTCGGCCATGACGACACCATGCCGCCGGCGTGCGAGGAGATGCGCGCCGACGGGCTGTTCCTGCTGCCGGGCGCCATCGACAGCCACGTGCATTTCCGCGACCCGGGCTACCCGAACAAGGAAACCTGGAAGACCGGCTCGGCCGCCGCCGCGATGGGCGGCGTGACCACCGTGTTCGAGATGCCCAACACCAATCCGGCGACGGGCACCGTCGAGGCCCTGCGCCTGAAGCAGAAGGCAGCCGAGTCGTCGTATTGCGACTTCGGCATCCACGGCCTGTTGGGCGACGATACGGTCGAGCGGCTCGAAGAACTTCTCGACGCCGGCGTCACCAGCTTCAAGGCCTTTGTCGGCAACACCTTCGGCAACCTGCCCGCGCCCACCGATGGTGCGTTGCTCGAGGGTTTCGAGAAGCTCGCCCCGTTGGGTATCCGCACCGTGGTGCATGCGGAGAACTCGTCAATCCTGCAGCGCCGCCAGCAGAAGATGAAGGCCGCCGGCCGCATCGACGCGATGGCGCACCTGGCCGCGCGCCCGGCGGTGGCCGAGATCGAAGCCATTGGCCGCGTGCTCACCTTGGCCGAGTGGACCGGCGCGCGCGTGCACATCGCGCACCACAGCGCGGCCGATTCGCTCTTCCTGCTGCGCGAAGCCAAGCGCCGCGGCGTCGACGTGACGGCCGAGAGCTGCCCGCAGTACCTGCTGCTGAACACCAGCCACATGCTGAAGCTCGGCGGCGTGATGCGGCTCAACCCGCCGATCCGCGAGGCGCGCCACAACCAGCCGCTGTGGGACGCGCTGCTCGACGGCACGCTCGACATGATCGCTACCGACCACGCGCCGCACACCCCCGAAGAGAAGACCCGCGAGAGCATCTGGGACTGCGACTGCGGTTTTCCAGGCGTGGAGACGCAGATGCCGCTGATGCTGACCGAGGTGAACCGCGAGCGCGCCACGCTGATGGACTACGTGCGCTGGAGCGCGGTAAACCCGGCCAGGGCCTGGGGCCTGTATGGCACCAAGGGCGTGATCGCGCCGGGTGCGCACGCCGACATCGCGATCGTCGACATGCAGCGCGCCGGCACGCTGTCGCAGAACCGGCTGCAGAGCATCAGCAAGATATCGCCGTGGAACGGCCGCGCGGTGAAGGGCTATCCGCTGCACACGCTGCTGCGCGGGCGCTTCGTGATGCGCGAAGGCAAGCTGGTGAGCGATGCGGTCGGCTGGGGGCGCACGGTGAAGGGTGTGCAGAAGATGCCCACTCCGAAGCCGCGCAACACCGAGCACTACAGCAGCGCGATCCTGCAGACGCCGGCCGGCGTGCCTGCGACGGCCGTGCCGGTGGGTGCGGTGGATTGGAGCGCCGCATGAACGCGGGCCGCGTGCAGCAGGTGCAGGTATGGCGCATTCCGTGCAGCGGGCCGGGCGACCTGAGCGGCGCCAGGGCGCTGATCGATGCGGGCGAGATCGTCGCGGCCGACATCGTGGCCGTGATGGGAAAGACCGAAGGCAACGGCTGCGTCAACGACTTCACGCGCGAGTACGCATCCAGTGCCTGGTGCCATCTGCTGGCGCCCGCGCTGGGTTGCACGCCCGACGCGGTGCATGCCCGCGTGGCGCTGGTGATGTCGGGCGGCACCGAGGGCGTGCTGTCGCCGCACTTCACGGTGTTCACGCGGCGCTGGGTGGCCGAAGCGCCGGCTGGCCTGGGCAAGCGCCTCGTGGTCGGCGTCGCGCACACGCGCGCCTTCCTGCCGGAGGAATTGGGCCGCACCGCACAGGTCGACGCCACGGCCGAAGCCGTGACCGAGGCCATGCGCGATGCGGGCATCGAGAGCGCGGACGACGTGCACTTCGTGCAGGTCAAGTGCCCGTTGCTTACCGCGGCCAAGGTCTCCGCCGCGCTGGCACGCGGCGCCGCACCCGTGACCCACGACAGCTATGAGTCGATGGGCTATTCGCGCGGCGCATCGGCGCTCGGTGTGGCGGTCGCGCTTGGCGAAGTCGCGCGCGAAGAGGTCTGCGATGCCAGCGTGATGAGCGATTGGCGGCTGTTCTCCGCGCGCGCATCGGCCTCGGCCGGCATCGAGCTGGAAGACAACGTCGTCATCGTGCTCGGCGAGGCGCAAGGCAGCGCGTCGGCGTTCCGCATCGCCCATGCGGTGATGCGCGATGCGATCGACGCCGCGAGCGTGCGCGCCTTGCTGCGCGATGCCTTCGGGCTCGACCCGGAGCGCGATGCGCAGGCCTTGTCGGCGCGGCTCGTGAACCTGCTCGCGAAGGCCGAGGCCAGCCCCGACGGCCGCGTGCGCGACACGCGCCACACCATGCTCAACGACTCCGACATTCACTCGACGCGCCATGCGCGTGCCGTGGTGGGCGGTGTGCTGGCCTCGGTGGCCGGCCATCCGGCGCTGTACGTGTCGGGCGGCGCCGAGCACCAGGGGCCCGCGGGCGGCGGCCCGGTGGCCGCGATCCTGCGGGTGGATGACACGGACTCCACATTTTCCTGAAGGACCTCATGGGCAACGCATTCATCCAACTGTCCGACGTGATGCTGCGCTATGGCGGCGGCACCATCGCGCTGGACCATACGACGCTGGACATCGAGAAGGGCGACTTCGTTGCCCTGGTGGGCCCGAGCGGCTGCGGCAAGTCGACCATCCTGAAGCTGGTGGCCGGCCTGCTGAGGCCGAGTGCGGGCGCGGTGATTGCCGGCGGGCGCGAGGTGGGCGCGGCCGGCACGCTGGCCCCGGCGGGTACGCATGCGTCGGCGGCGCCGCGCCTTCGCATCGGCCTCGCCTTCCAGAACCCGACCATGCTGCCGTGGCTCACGATCCGCGAGAACGTGATGATCCCGCTGAAGATCGTCGAGCCCTTCCGGCAGCACTACCGCAGCAAGAAGCGCGGCGAATACGCCGAGCGCGCCGATGCGCTGCTGGCGCAGGTGGGGCTCAAGGGCTTCGGCGACAAGCGGCCGTGGCAGCTGTCGGGCGGCATGCTGCAGCGCGCCTCGCTGTGCCGCGCGCTGGTGCACGAGCCCGAGCTGCTGCTGCTCGACGAGCCCTTCGGCGCGCTCGACCAGTTCACGCGCGAGGAGCTGTGGGACATCATGCAGACGCTGTGGATCGCCAAGCGCCCGACCGTGCTGCTGGTGACGCACGACCTGCGCGAGTCGGCCTACCTGGCCAACCGCATCTGCGTGATGAGCGCGCGGCCGGGGCGCATTCTCGAAACGCGCGACGTGGGCTTCGCGCGGCCGCGCACGCTGGAGAGCAGCTATGCGCCCGAGTTCGCGGCGCTGGTGCAGCAGCTGCGCATGCGCATCGCGCAGGCGCGCCGCGAAAGCGATGCGGTGCCAGTACCGATGCCGGTGCCGCCCGGGAATGTGCTCGAAGAGGTGGCCGCATGATCGCGCCGCTCGCACGGCAGCGCCTGCTTTCCGCGGGCGCGCTCGTCGGCTTCTTCGTGCTCTGGGAGGTGGTGTGCCTGGCCTTCGGCGTGTCCGACCTGATCCTGCCGCGCCCGAGCCAGATCGCGGCGGTGTTGATCCAGAAGATGCCGCTGCTGTGGCCGCACACCGTGCAGACGCTCTACACCACGCTCGCCGGCTTCGTGCTGGGCGTGGGAGCGGGCATCGTCATCGGCGTGATGATCGGCTCTTCGAAGCTGGCCTACGACGTGACCTATCCGCTGCTGGTGGGGTTCTCCAGCATTCCGAAGGTGGCGGTGGTGCCGCTGTTCGTGGTGTGGTTCGGCGCGGGCACGGTGCCGGCGATCCTGACCTCGATGGTGATCAGCATCTTTCCGGTGGTGGTCAACGTGGCCACCGGCCTCGCGAGCACCGAGCCCGAGCTGGAGGACGTGCTGCGCGTGCTCGGCGCGAGGAAGTGTGACATTCTCTGGAACGTGGGCCTGCCGCGTGCGCTGCCCTACCTGTTCGCCTCGCTCAAGATCGCGATCACGCTGGCCTTCGTGGGCACCGTGCTGAGCGAGACGGTCGCGTCCAACCAGGGCATCGGCACGGTGATGATGATCGCCAGCGGCAACTTCGATGTGCCGATGGTGTTCGCCGGGCTCTTCCTGCTTGCGGCGATGGGGGTGGCGCTGTATGCCGTCTCGTCGCTGGTCGAGCGGCGCATGACGGGCTGGGCCCAGCGCAAGACCGACATGGCAATGGCATGAACGACATGAGCGATCTCGTCCGTATCACCGCCGGCGGCCTGCGCTTCGTGGCGCAGACGCACCCCGACGCGCCGCTCACCGTCGCGGCTTTCCGCCGCCTGCTGCCTTACCGGCAGAAGCTCATTCACGTGCGCTGGAGCGGCGAAGGCTGCTGGGTGCCGCTGGGCGACTTCCAGCTGGGCGTGGGCTTCGAGAACCACACCAGCCATCCGTCGGTGGGCGACATCCTGTTCTACCCCGGCGGCTACAGCGAGACCGAGATCATCCTGGCCTACGGCGCCTGCAGCTTCGCCAGCAAGATGGGCACGCTTGCGGGCAACCACTTCCTCACCATCGTCGAAGGGCGGGAGCAGTTGCGCACGCTCGGCACCAGGGTGCTGTGGGAAGGCGCGCAGGACGTTCTCTTCGAAGCCATCTGATTCAACCCACGGGAGCCTCGCATGTCCTTTCCAGTATCCCGCCGCGCAGCGGTCGTCGCGGTGTCCGCCGCGTTGGGCGCATCGCTCACGGCGCTTCCGGTGCGCGAAGCACGCGCCCAGCAGCTCACACCCATCAAGTTCGTCCTCGACTGGAAGTTGCAGGGCATCCATGCCTGGTACTACCTCGCCGAAGACCGGGGCTACTTCGCCGCGGAAAAGCTCGCGGTGACGATCGACCAGGGCGACGGCTCGGCGGCGGCCGTGACCAAGGTGATGGCCGGGGCCTACGACGCGGGCTTCGGTGACGTGAATGCGGTCATCCAGAACGCGGCCGCCAAGCCCGGTGCCGCGCCCGTGATGGTCTACATGGTCTACAACCGCGCGCCGTTCGCGCTCATCGTGAAGGCGGGCAGCCCCATCAGGACCCTCAAGGACCTTGAGGGCCGCACGCTGGGCACGCCGGCCGGTGGTGCCGCGCAGCGCATGTTCCCACTGATGGCGGCCCGCAACGGCGTGGACGCGGGCAAGGTCAAGTGGACCAGCATGGCACCCAACCTGCAGGAGCAGATGCTGCTGAAGGACCACGTCGAGGGCTCGGCCGTGTTCTCGGTGACCAGCTACATGAACCTGGTGGCGCAGGGCGTGGACCCGGACAAGGACATCCGCTGGTTCCACTACGGAGACCACGGCGTCGACCTGTACGGCAACGGCGTGCTGGTGTCCCGCCAGTTGCTCAGGGACAAGCCGCAGGCCGTGGCCGGGCTGGTGCGTGCCGTCAACAAGGCGGTGCGCGACACCGTGGCCGACCCCGACGCGGCCATTGCCGCGTTGATGAAGCGTGAGCAGCTGCTCAACCAGGCGCTGGAGAAGCGGCGCCTGCTCTACACGCTTCGCACCGTGATGCTGACGCCCGAGGTTGGCACCGGCGGCATCGGTGACGTGAACGACGCGCGCATGACGCGTGCCATCGGGCAGGTGAAGGAAGCGTTCGAACTGGCGAATGCACCGACCGCAGGCGAGGTCTTCGACCGGCGCTTCCTGCCGCCGCTTGCGGAGCGCAAGATCGCTGCGCCCTGAACGCCCACCCGACTACGAAGGAAATGCCATGTCCGCTCGCATGCACGAAGGCCCGCTCGACTGCGCCTGGCTGCTGGCCGATCCCGGCGCGCAGCCTGCGCAGTCGGATGTGCGCATCGAGCTGGAGGACGGCTGCATCCGGTCGATCGCGCCGCTGGCGGAAGAGGCCGTCGCCGGCACGGGCACGCCGCGCCTGCTCGCGCTGCCGGCGCTGACCAACGCGCACGATCATGCGCGCACCTTCCGCAGCGCCACGCTGGGCGCCTTCGGCCAGCCGCTCGAAGGCTGGCTGCCGTTCCTGGGCGTGGTGCCGGGCATGGACCCGTACCTTTGCGCCGCGACCTCGTTCGCGCGTTCGGTGCGGCATGGCGTGGCGAACCTGATGGTCCACTACACGCGCGTGCAGGGCGGCATGGCCTATGTCGACGAGGCTAGGGCGGTGGCGCGCGCGGCGTGCGACGTCGGCGTGCGCATCGGCTTCGCCATTGCCATGCGCGACCGCCACGGCATTGCCTACTGCGACGACGCGAGCGTTCTGGCGGCGCTGCGCCCCGGCATCCGCCATGCAGTGGCCGAACGGCTGGCGGTGAAGCCGGTGGCGCCCGCGCAGCAGCTTGCGCTGGTCGACGAGGTCGCGCGCATGGTGGAAGAGGACGGCCATGGCGGCCACGCGACCGTCCAGTACGGCCCGACGGCGGTGCAGTGGTGCAGCACGCCGCTGCTCGAGGCAATTGCGCAGGCATCGGCCGACACGGGCCGGCCCGTTCACATGCACCTGCTCGAAACGCGCTATCAGCGCGACTGGGCCGATGCCAACCACCCCGGCGGCATCGTCCGTTTTCTCGACGACATCGGGCTGCTGGGCCCGCGCCTCACGCTCGCGCACTGCGCCTGGGCGCGGCCCGAGGAACTGGCGCTGATTGCCGAGCGCGGCGCGACGATCGCGGTCAACACCAGCTCCAACCTGGGGCTCAAGTCGGGCATTGCGCCGGTGCCTGAGATGCTGCGGCACGGATGCCGCGTGGCCATGGGCCTGGACGGCATGGCCTTCGACGAAGACGACGACGCGCTGCGCGAGATGCGGCTGGCGTACTCGCTGCACCGCGGCTGGGGCTACGACACCACGATGACGCGCGACCAGCTCTGGGCCTTTGCCGCGCGCAACGGTCCGCGCAGCGTGCGCGGCGGGCCGGCTGGCGGCGGCAGCATCGTGCCCGGCGCCGCGGCCGACTTGGTGTTGCTGGACTGGGATGCGCTCGACGACGACGCGCTCTTCGCCGAGACGGATCCGCTCGACCTGCTGTTGGCGCGCGGCAACGGCAGCCACATCGCCAAGGTGCTGGTCGGCGGGCGCGTGGTGGTCGATGCGGGCCGTGTGCAGGGCATCGACGAGCCCGCGCTGCGCGCCGAACTGCTGGCACGCATGCGCGGCGCACTGGCGGCGGATGCTGCTGGCGCCCTGTCGTGGCGCGGGATCGTCAAGGCGCTGGCCGAGGACCTCGGGCCGTTCTACCGGCGCGGGCGGATGGGTGGCTGCTGCGGCTAGGCCGCGCCTTACAGCTTGAAGTCGTAGTCCACCGTGATCGGCGCGTGATCGCTGAACTTCACGGTCTTGTAGATCTGCTCGGTACGCGCCAGCGCCGCGGTCTTCGGCGTGGCCAGGTGGTAGTCGAGCCGCCACCCCACGTTGTTCGCATAGGCCTGGCCGCGGTTGCTCCACCAGGTGTAGGCATCGCCGGTGGTGTCGGGCTTGAGCATGCGGTACACGTCGACCAGGCCGGCGCCCTCGGCACCGGCGTCGAGCAGCTTCGTCATCCAGGCGCGTTCTTCGGGCAGGAAGCCGCTGTTCTTCTGGTTGCCGCGCCAGTTCTTCAGGTCGATCTCCTTGTGGGCGATGTTGATGTCGCCGCACAGCACGAACTCGCGCTCCTTCTTCAGTGCCACCAGGTGCGGGAAGAAGCCTTTCAGGAAGCGGAACTTGGCCTCCTGCCGCTCCTCGCCCGAACTGCCGCTCGGGAAGTAGCAGCTGATGACCGAGAACTTGCGCTTGGGCGTGTCGAAGCGCAGTTCGAGGTAGCGGCCCTCGGCGTCGAACTCGGCGTCGCCCCAGCCCACCACGACCTGGCTTGGCTTGTGCTTGGTGTAGATGGCGGTGCCGGCGTAGCCTTTTTTCTCGGCGAAGTGGAAATGGCCCTTGAGGCCGGCCATTTCCTCGAACCGGCCTTCGATGTCGCTGGCCTGGACGCGGATCTCCTGCATGCAAATACAATCCGGCGCAAGTTCGGCCACCCAGTCGGCCACGCCTTTGGTAGCGGCCGAACGCAGGCCATTGAGATTGAGACTGGTCAGTTTGAACACAAGGAATTCCCGATGGCTGTAGATGGTGAGAAAAGCAGCGCGGTCGCACAGGACTTCGTCCAGTTTGCGTTGGATGCCGGCGTGCTGCGCTTTGGCGAATTCAAGACCAAGGCCGGTCGGATGAGCCCCTATTTCTTCAATTCGGGGCTCTTCGACGACGGCGGCAAGATCGCCCGGCTCGCCGGATTCTATGCAGACCGGCTGATCGAAAGCGGGCTCGAATTCGACATGATCTTCGGCCCCGCCTACAAGGGCATTCCGCTGGGCGCCACGGTGGCCGCCGAGCTTGCCCGGCGCGGGCGCAACTACCCCTTTGCCTACAACCGCAAGGAAGCCAAGGCGCACGGCGAAGGCGGCAACCTGGTGGGCGCGCCCCTGAAGGGCCGTGTGCTGATCGTCGACGACGTGATGTCGGCCGGCACCGCGGTGCGCGAGTCGATCGCGGCGATCCAGGCAGCGGGCGCCACGCCGCATGCAGTGGCCATCGCGCTCGACCGGCAGGAAAAGGCTACCGAGAACGGCGTCGACGTAAACCACAGCGCCGTGCAGTACGTGCGCAACCAGCTCGGCCTTTCGGTGATTGCCATCGCCACGCTGGACGACCTGCTGAGCTACCTCTCGGGCAACGCCGCTGCCGACCTGGGCGCGCACCGCGAGCGCGTGCTGGCCTACCGCACGCGCTACGGCGCCACCAGCTGAGGCAAGGGCGCCCATGCACGACGCACGCGACGATCACGGCAAGCCGATCCGCCTGCTGGCGTCGGCTTCTTTCTTCCTGGCGGTTTCTTCGTTCTGCGGCGCCTTGCAAGCGCAACCGCAGAAAGTGGAAGGCGCCTCCCCCGGCATCTACACCTGCACCGACGCCCGCGGCCGCACGCTGACGGCCGACCGGCCGATTGCCGAGTGCACCGACCGCGAGCAGCGCGAACTGAACCCGAGCGGCTCGGTGCGCCGCAAAGTCGAGCCCACCTACACCGCGCGCGAGCTGCAGGAGCGCGAAGACCGCGCCCGCGAAGCCGCCATCCAGACCGCGCGCCTGACCGACGAGCGGCGCCGCGAACGTGCGCTGCTGGTGCGCTACCCGAACCTCGCCACACACGACCGCGAGCGCAGCGAGGCGCTGGCGCAGATCGATGCGGTGACCCAGGCGGCGCGCAAGCGCATTGCCGAGCTGAGCGAAGACCGCAAGAAGATCGACGAGGAGATGGAGTTCTACAAGCAGGACACCAGCAAGGCGCCGGGCGCGGTGCGCCGCAAGCTCGAAGACAACACGCAGAGCGTGGCGGTGCAGAACCGCTTCATTGCGGAGCAGGAAGAAGAGAAGAAGCGGGTGAATGCGCGCTTCGACGAAGAGCGCACGCGTCTGAAGACGCTCTGGTCGCCGCAGAACGGCGGCAACCCCCGCTGATGAACCTGCCGGGGCCTTGCACCAAGGCCCCGGTTTCCTGCCATCAGCCCAGCTTGGCTTTCAGCAGCTCGGTGACCTGCGCCGGATTGGCCTTGCCGTCGCTGGCCTTCATGACCTGACCCACGAGGGCGTTGAGCGCCTTCTCCTTGCCGCCGCGGTATTCCTCGACGTTCTTGGCGTTCTTCGCGATCACTTCGTCGAGGATCTTGTCGAGCGCGCCGGTGTCGTTCATCGGCTTCAGGTCTTTGGCCTCGATGATCGCGTCGACATCGCTGCCCTCGCCGGTCCACAGGGCTTCGAACACCTGGCGCGCGGCGTTGTTCGGCAGCGTGCCGTCTGCGATGCGCTTCACCAGCTGGGCCAGTTGCTGTGCCTTCACCGGTGCGGCTTCGATGCCGATCTCGGCGGCGTTCAGGCGGCGCGCCATCTCGCCGGTGATCCAGTTGCTCGCGAGCTTGGGCGTGGCGCCCGCGTTCACGGCTTCGTCGAAGTAGGCGGCGAGCGCAGCGCTCTGCGTGAGCTGCGCCGCGTCGTATTCCGACAGGCCGTGGTCGCGCACGTAGCGCTCGGCCATCGCGCGGGGCAGCTCGGGCATGGTGGCTTTCACGCGCTCGATCCAGTCGGCGGCGATGACCAGCGGGGGCAGGTCGGGGTCAGGGAAGTAGCGGTAGTCGGCCGAGTCTTCCTTGGCACGCATCGCGCGCGTCTCGCCTGTGTCGGGGTCGAACAGCACGGTGGCCTGCTCGATCTCGCGGCCGTCCTCGATCTCTTCGATCTGCCAGCGGATTTCGTAGTCGATCGCCTGCTGCATGAACTTGAAGCTGTTCAGGTTCTTGATCTCGCGGCGCGTGCCGAGCTTGTCGCCGGGCTTGCGCACCGACACGTTGGCGTCGCAGCGGAAGCTGCCTTCCTGCATGTTGCCGTCGCAGATGCCGATCCACGTGACGATCTTGTGCAGCTCCTTCGCGTAGGCCACGGCCTCGGCGGTGGAGCGCATGTCGGGCTCGGTCACGATTTCAAGCAGCGGCGTGCCGGCGCGGTTCAGGTCGATGCCGCTCTGGCCGATGAAGTCCTCGTGCAGCGACTTGCCCGCGTCTTCTTCGAGGTGGGCGCGCACGAGGCGCACGGTCTTCTGTTCTTCGCCGAGGAAGAACGAAACCGAGCCGCCCTGGACGACCGGGATCTCGAACTGGCTGATCTGGTAGCCCTTGGGCAGGTCGGGGTAGAAGTAGTTCTTGCGCGCGAACACGCTGCGCGGCGCGATGTGCGAGCCCAGCGCGAAGCCGAGCTTGATGGCGCGCTCGACGGCGCCCTTGTTCATCACGGGCAGCGTGCCGGGCAGTGCCAGGTCGACCGCACAGGCCTGCGTGTTGGGCTCGGCGCCGAAGGCGGTGGAGGCGCGGCTGAAGATCTTGCTCGCGGTCGACAGCTGCGCGTGCGTCTCGAAGCCGATGATGACTTCATAGCCGCGCACCAGCGGGCCGGTCGGGCGGCCCTGTTGTTGTGCTTCGAATGTGTTCACGGTCTCGCTCATCTCAAAAGCCCTCCGGCGTGCGTGCGTGCCAGTCGGTGGCCTGCTGGAAGCGGTGCGCTGCGTTCAGCAGCTTCGCTTCGCCGAAGTAGTTGCCGATCAGCTGCAGGCCCACGGGCATGCCGCCGTCGAAGCCCGCGGGCACGCTCATGCCGGGCAGGCCGGCCAGCGAGGCGGGCAGCGTGAAGATGTCGGCGAGGTAGTCGGCCACGGGGTCGTCGCCGTGTTCGCCGAGCTTCCATGCGGTGGTGGGCGCAGCGGGGCCGGCGATCACGTCGCACTGCTTGAAGGCCTGCTGGAAGTCGTCGGCGATCATGCGGCGCACCTTCTGCGCCTGCAGGTAGTAGGCGTCGTAGTAGCCGTGCGAGAGCACGTAGGTGCCGATCATGATGCGGCGCTTGACTTCATCGCCGAAGCCTTCGGCGCGCGTGCGCTCGTACATGTCGGACAGGTCTTTGTACTGCTTGGCGCGGTGCCCGAACTTCACGCCGTCGAAGCGGCTCAGGTTGCTCGAGGCCTCGGCCGCGGCAATGATGTAGTACACGGGAATCGACAGCTCGGTGCGCGGCAGCGTCACCTCGACGCGCTTGGCGCCGAGCTTTTCGTACTGCGCGAGTGCGGCGTCGATGGCTGCGCGTACGCCGGGCGCCACGCCTTCGCCGAAGAACTCCTTCGGCACGCCGATGCGCAGGCCTTCGAGCGAGTCGTTCAGCGAGCGGCCGAAGTTCTCGGCGGGCTTGTCGAGCGAGGTCGAATCGCGGTCGAGGTCAGGGCCGCAGAAGGCCGACAGCAGCAGCGCGCAGTCTTCGGCCGAGCGGGCCATCGGGCCGGCCTGGTCGAGGCTCGACGCAAAGGCCACCATGCCGTAGCGCGAGGCGCGGCCGTAGGTGGGCTTGATGCCGGTCACGCCGCAGAACGACGCGGGCTGGCGGATCGAGCCGCCGGTGTCGGTGCCGGTGGCTGCGGGAGCCAGGCGTGCCGCGACTGCAGCCGCGCTGGCGCCGGATGAGCCGCCCGGAATGCGCTCGCGGTTCCAGGGGTTCTGCACGGGCACGGCCTTGTCGTGGCCCACGGCGGGCACGGCGATGTTCTCGTTGGCCGAGCCCATGGCGAACTCGTCGCAGCTCAGCTTGCCGAGCGTGACCGCCCCGGCTTCGGCCAGGCGCCTGACCACGGTGGCGTCGAAGGGCGAGCGGTAGCCCGCGAGCATCTTCGAGCCGGCGGTGGTGGCGAAATCGGCGGTGACGAAGATGTCCTTGTGCGCGATCGGCACGCCGGCCAGCGTCGGTGCGTTGCCGGTGGCAATCAGTGCGTCGGCGGCGCGGGCCTGGGCCAGCGTGACTTCTTCATTGACGTCGACGAAGGTGCCGAGCGACTCGTGCGCCTTCATGCGGCCGAGAAAAACCTGCGAGGCCTCGACGGCCGAGACCTTGCGCTCGGCCAGCGCCTTGGCCAGCGCGACCACGCTCATCTGGTGCAATTCACCGCTGCTCATTATTCGATCACCTTCGGCACGAGAAACAGGCCGGCTTCGACGGCCGGGGCGCTCTTCTGGTTGGCTTCGCGGTTATTGGGTTCGCTCACCACGTCGTCGCGCAGGCGCAGCGTGATGTCTTCGAGCGCGGCCACCGGATGGGCCAGCGGTTCGACGCCCGTGGTGTCCACGGAACGCATACGTTCGACTAAATCGAAAAAGCCGTTGATCTGGCTGAGCATGCGCTCGCTTTCATCGGAGGCAAGCTGCAGCCTCGCCAGAGAGGCAATGCGCTCGATATCGGAAGCGGAGAGTGACATAGGTCGGAACGGCCCAAAAAAGCGAAGGTAATCGCACGCCGAGGCGGGTGCTAATACAGGAATCAGAGGGGATTCGGGTATTATCCCGCCTTTGCCGCAACCCCCGCGAACGCGCCGGCTTTTGCGCCAAA
This sequence comes from Variovorax sp. YR266, assembly GCF_900107295.1. Taxonomy (NCBI): domain Bacteria; kingdom Pseudomonadati; phylum Pseudomonadota; class Betaproteobacteria; order Burkholderiales; family Comamonadaceae; genus Variovorax; species Variovorax sp. YR266. The sequence goes on along the minus strand of NZ_FNPM01000004.1, from coordinate 438,631 downwards.
AACGATCAATTCACCCCGTCAAACGACCCAAAAAATAGAGTGACGACCTGCCGATGCGCAGGCCGTACTCAGAGGAATTCCGCACATGTTTGGAGCTTTCCGTCGGTACTTTTCCACCGACCTTGCGATCGACCTCGGCACCGCCAACACCCTGATATTTGCCCGTAACAAGGGCATCGTGCTGGACGAACCCTCGGTTGTCGCCATTCGCCACGAAGGTGGCCCCCACGGCAAGAAGGTGATCCAGGCCGTCGGCCGCGAGGCCAAGGCCATGCTGGGCAAGGTGCCCGGCAACATCGAGGCGATCCGCCCGATGAAGGACGGCGTCATTGCCGACTTCGTGATCACCGAGCAGATGATCAAGCAGTTCATCAAGATGGTCCACCCGCGCACGCTGCTCACGCCGAGCCCGCGCATCATCATCTGCGTGCCCTGCGGCTCCACCCAGGTCGAGCGCCGCGCCATCAAGGACGCGGCCGAAGCAGCCGGCGCCACCTCCGTCTACCTCATCGAAGAACCCATGGCCGCGGCCATCGGCGCGGGCCTGCCCGTCAGCGAAGCCTCGGGCTCGATGGTGGTGGACATCGGCGGCGGCACCACCGAAGTGGGCGTCATCAGCCTGGGCGGCATGGTCTACAAGGGCTCGGTGCGCGTCGGCGGCGACCGCTTCGACGAAGCCATCATCAACTACATCCGCCGCAACTACGGCATGCTGATCGGCGAGCCGACGGCCGAAGTCATCAAGAAGAACATCGGCTCGGCCTTCCCGGGCTCCGAAGTCAAGGAAATGGAAGTCAAGGGCCGCAACCTTTCCGAAGGCGTGCCGCGCAGCTTCACCATCAGCAGCAACGAAGTGCTGGAAGCCCTGACCGATCCGCTCAACAACATCGTCTCGGCCGTGAAGAACGCGCTGGAACAGACGCCGCCCGAGCTGGGCGCCGACATCGCCGAGCGCGGCATGATGCTGACCGGCGGCGGCGCGCTGCTGCGCGACCTCGACCGCCTGCTGGCCGAGGAAACCGGCCTGCCGGTGCTGGTGGCCGAAGACCCGCTGACCTGCGTGGTGCGCGGCTGCGGCATTGCGCTGGAGCGCATGGACCGTCTCGGCAGCATCTTCACGAGCGAGTAAAAGGCGAAAGCCATCATCGGCCGGCCTCTGCTTGCGCAGGCCGGCTTTTTGTTATTTGATTCCGCACCACCGCCGGGTCTGAATTCATGCCTCTGGGCACGCTCGATCGCACAGCGCCACCCCTGTTCAACCAGGGGCAGTCGGCGCTCAGCAAGCTGATCTTCTTCGGCGCGCTGTCCCTGTTCCTCATGGTGGCCGATGCGCGCTTTCACATCGTGCAGCCGATCCGCGCGGCCATCGGCGCGGTGCTCTACCCGGTGCAATGGGTGGCGCTGAAGCCGGTGCAGGCCGTGCTGGGGGGCGGGCGCTACCTCGAAGACCTGAAGACCGCGCAGCGCAACGAGGAAGACGCCCGCAAGGCGCTGATGATGCAGGCCGAACGCGCCGCCCAGGCCGACACGCTGCTGCAGGACAACGCCCGCCTGCGCGAGCTGCTCGAACTGCGCCAGACCACGGCCACGCCGGGCCGCGCGGCCGAGGTGCTCTACGACGCGGCCGACCCCTACACCCGCAAGATCGTCATCGACCAGGGCCTGACCCAGGGCGTGGCGCCCGGCTCGCCGGTGATCGACGCGCGCGGCGTGCTCGGCCAGGTCACGCAGGTGCTGCCCTTCACGAGCGAGGTCACGCTGGTGATCGACCGCGATCTTTCCATTCCCGTGCAGAACACCCGCACCGGCGTGCGCAGCGTGGCCTTCGGCGACGCCTCGGCCCACGGCGGCGGACTGGAGCTGCGCTTCATGGCCGCCAATGCCGACCTGCAGGAGGGCGACCTGCTCTCCACCAGCGGCGTCGACGGCATCTACCCCGCCGGCCTGCCGGTGGCGAAGATCGAGCGCATCGAGCGGCGTGCCGACTCGGCCTTCGCCCGCATCTACTGCGTGCCGCTGGCCCATGTGACGGCTGCGCGCTATGTGCTGGTGCTCGAGCCCACCGGCACGCCGGCCGCGCCGCCGCCTGCCGCGCCCGCCGCCGCCCAGCGCAAGCGGCCTGAAGGCAAGCCCGGCGCGGGCAAGAACGAAAAGAAGCCTGCGGGAGCACGCCCATGATCAAGCGTCCAGGCCAGCAGCAGCTCCTGCTGCCCGTCAGCCCGCTCTTCATGTGGAGCAGCCTCGTGGTGGCGCTGCTCATCAACATGATCCCCATCGGCCGCGCGGTCTGGATGCCCGACCTGCTGGCGCTGGTGATCGTGTTCTGGGGCGTGCACCAGCCCGCGCGCGTGGGCATCGGCGCGGCCTTCGTGTTCGGCTTGTGCATGGACGTGCACCAGTCGTCGATGCTGGGCCAGCATGCGCTGTCCTACACCACGCTGGGCTTCTTCGCGATCACCATCCACCGGCGCCTGCTCTGGTATCCGGTGCTGTCGCAGGCGCTGCAGGTGCTGCCGCTCTTTGCGCTGTCGCAGCTGATCGAGGTCGTCACGCGGATGATCGGCGGCGGCGTGTTCCCGGGGTGGTCTGTGCTGATCTCGCCCGCCATCGAGGCTGCGCTGTGGCCGCTGGTCACGGCGTTGTTGCTCGCGCCCCAGCGCCGCACCCCGGAACCGGACGAGAACCGCCCCCTCTAAGCCCTGCCTGCCGCATTTGCCAAAAGCGACTGCACGCGCCTAAGCTCCCACCGCCATGACCGAAATCCGCAACGTCGCCGCCGACCTCGCGCGCTTCAAGCGCCGCGTGATCGTCATTGGCCTGGCGGTGCTCTTCGCGTTCAGCCTGCTGTGCGCGCGGCTGGTGTACCTGCAGGTCACGCGCCACGAAGACCTGGCCGAGCAGGCCGAGAGCAATCGCACGGCCGTGGTGCCGGTGGTGCCCAACCGGGGTCTGATCCTCGACCGCAACGGCATCGTGCTGGCCTCGAACTATTCGGCCTACACGCTGGAGATCACGCCCTCGAAGGTGAACGACGTCGAGGAAACCATCGACAGCCTGACCCAGGTGCTCGAAGTCTCGCCGCGCGACCGCCGCCGCTTCAAGCGCCTGCGCGAAGACTCGCGCAGCTTCGACTCCATTCCGATCCGCACCCGCCTGAGCGACGAAGAGGTGGCGCGCTTCGCGGCCCAGCGCTACCGCTTCCCGGGCGTGGAAATCAAGGCGCGCCTGTTCCGCAACTACCCGCAGGGCGAGCTGGCCTCGCACGTGCTCGGCTACATCGGCCGCATCAACCAGCGCGAGAAGACCGCGATGGAGGACTGGGACGAAGAAGACCAGGCCAACTACAAGGGCACCGACTACATCGGCAAGCTCGGCATCGAGCAGAGCTACGAGAAGACGCTGCACGGCCAGACCGGCGTCGAGCAGATGGAAACCTCCGCGGGCGGCCGCGCCGTGCGTCGCCTGGCCAGCCACCCGGCCACGCCCGGCAACACCGTGATGCTGTCGCTCGACATCAAGCTGCAGAAGCTGGTGGAAGACATGTACGGCGACCGGCGCGGCGCGCTGGTGGCCATCGACCCCAAGACCGGCGAGGTGCTGGCCTTCGTGAGCAAGCCCACCTTCGACCCCAACCTGTTCGTCGAAGGCATCGACAACGAAAGCTGGGCGGCGCTGACCGAGTCCCTCGACAAGCCGCTCCTGAACCGCGCCCTGCGCGGCACCTACCCGCCCGGCTCCACCTACAAGCCCTTCATGGCAATGGCGGCCTTGCAAACCGGCAAGCGCGGACCCAACGTGGTGGTGAACGACCCCGGCTATTTCAACTTCGGCGGCCACCGCTTCGGCAGCCCCGAAGGCAACCTGGGCGGCGTCGACATGCGCCGCTCGATCCAGCTGTCGAGCAACATCTACTACTACTCGCTGGCCAACGAGATGGGCGTGGACCTGATCCACGACTTCATGAAGCCATTGGGCTTCGGCCAGATCACCGGCATCGACCTGGGTGGCGAGGTGCGCGGCGTGCTGCCCAGCACCGAGTGGAAGCGCAACACCTACAAGCGTCCCGAGCAAAAGAAGTGGTACGCGGGCGAGACCATCTCGCTGGGCATCGGACAGGGCTACAACGCCTTCACGATGCTGCAGCTGGCACAGGCCACGGCCATCGTGGCCGACGGTGGCCTCAAGCACAAGCCGCACCTCGTGCTGGCCACGCGCAATACCGTCAGCGGGCAGGTGGTGCCGCTGCCACAGCCGCCGGCGGAAAACCTCGGCTTCTCGGCCGCCAACGTCGCGGTGGTCCGCGACGGCCTGACCAGCGTGGTCACTGCCGGCACGGCGCGCGGCGTGTTTGCGGGCGCAGCCTACCAGGCAGCCGGCAAGACGGGCACGGCGCAGGCGGTAACGCAGGCGCAGAACACCAAGTACAACGCGCGCGCCCTCGAAGAACACCAGCGCGACCACGCCCTTTTCATGGCCTTCGCGCCCGTGAACGACCCGAAGATCGCCGTGGCCGTGATCGTGGAAAACGCCGGCTGGGGCGCGGGCGCCGCGGCCCCCATCGCGCGCCGGGTGTTCGACTACTGGCTTGCGAACCAGTACCCGAGCGAGGCCGACCTGGCGGCCATCAAGACCGGCAAGGCGACCGCGCCGATCGGCAAGCCGCGCGTGGCAAGTGAAGTGGCGTGGCCGGCGCCCGTGGCGACGCCCACCACCGCGCCCTGATACCCCTTCAGACCACCGTTCCGCTGACTTCGCCGAGGCCGATGCGCACGGCGCCCGCGCGCTCGCAGTAACCGCGAATGATCAGCGTGTCCCCGTCTTCCAGGAACGTGCGCTTCTCGCCATTCGGCAGCGTGATCGGCTGCTTGCCGCCCAGCGTCAGTTCCATCATCGAGCCGGCCTCGTCGGGCTTCGGGCCCGACAGCGTGCCCGAGCCCAGCAGGTCGCCCGGCTGCAGGTTGCAGCCGTTCACCGTGTGATGAGCGATGAGCTGCGCGGCCGTCCAGTAGGCGGCCTCGGTGGTGTTGCCGCGCGTGAGCAGCGCCGGTGCAACGCCTTCGGCGCGCATCTTCGCGGTCTGCAGCAGCACTTCGAGCGTGATGTCGAGCGCGCCGCTCTCGCGGTTCGATGCCGAGTCGAGATACGGCAGCGGCTGCGGGTCTTCCGCGGGCCGCTCGAACTTCGCACGGAACGGCGCCAGCGCCTCCATCGTCACGATCCACGGCGACAGCGAGCTCGCGAAATTCTTCGAGAGGAAGGGGCCGAGCGGCTGGTACTCCCAGGCTTGCACGTCGCGCGCCGACCAGTCGTTGAGCAGCGTCACACCGAACAGGTGGTCTTCGGCTTCGCCGATGGCAATGGGTTCGCCCTGCGCGTTGCCGCGGCCTACCAGGAAGCCCAGCTCCAGCTCGTAATCGAGCCGCTTCGAGGGGCCGAAGCTCGGCTCGGTCGCATCCGGCGCCTTGGTCTGGCCCTGCGGGCGCTTGAAGCTCTGGCCGCTCACGACAATGGACGAAGCGCGGCCGTGATACCCGATGGGCACCCACTTGTAGTTGGGTAGCAGCGGCTGGTCGGGGCGGAACAGCTTGCCGACGGTGGTCGCGTGATGGATGCCCGTGTAGAAGTCGGTGTAGTCGCCGATGCGGCAGGGCACCGTCATCTCGGCCTTGGCCTGCGCCAGCAGCGCCTTCGACCACGCGGCCTGCTTGTCGCTGCCTTCGGCGAGGCCAGCGGAGATCGCAGCGCGCAGGGCCTGGCGGTCCTTGATGCTGGCGTTCATCAGCACGTTCATGTCGTCGGTGTCGACGAGGCCCGCTGCGCGCAGGTCGAGTACCTGGTCGCCGATGGCGACGCCGATGCGGAAAGCCTCGCTGCTGCCGGCCGTGCGGAAGCGGCCGAGGGGCAGGTTCTGGATCGGGAAGTCGGTGCCGGCTTCATTGGCCGAGGCGACCCAACTGCGCAGCTTCGGGTCATGGGTGGCGTTCAGTGCGGTCATGGATGTCTTTCTGTGAATCGGTTCAGTCTGCGGTCATGCCGGCCCTTTTGGCCACATCGCCCAGGCGCTTGTATTCGGTCTCGGTCAGCGTGGTCAGCTCCTGCGCGGTCGAGCCGCGCGGCGAGAAGCCGGCCTGCGCCAGCTTGGCCTTCACGTCAGGCATGGCAAGCGCTTCGACGAAGGCCTCGTTCAGCGCCTTGACGATCGGCGCCGGCAGCTTCGCCGGGCCGTACACGCCGAACCATGGCTCCAGCGCGTAGCCCTTGAGCCCGGCTTCGGCCATCGTCGGCACGTCGGGCAGCGAAGGCGAGCGCGTGGGGCCCGCCACTGCCAGCGCGCGCAGCTTGCCGGCCTGTATGTGCGGCAGCGAGGCCGGCAGGTTGTCGAACATCACGCCGATGTTGTTGCCCAGCATGTCGGTGATGGCCGGGCCGCTGCCCTTGTAGGCGACGTGCACGAGCTCGGTGCCGGTCATCTGCGCGAACATCACGCCGGCCAGGTTCATCGACGTGCCGGCACCCGCGGTGGCGTAGGGCAGGCCGGGGTTCTTCTTCGCGGCGGCAACGAGGTCGGGCACGGTCTTGATGGCCGAGGCCGCCGGCACTTCGAGCACGATGGTCGAGGTGCCCAGCAGGCTGATGGCCGTGAAATCCTTGCGTGGATCGAAGGCCATCGATTTGTAGATGTGCGGGTTCAGCGCGTTGGTCGAGATGGCGCCGAAGCCGATGGTGTAGCCGTCGGGCGCGGCCTTGGCCACCGCGTCCATGCCGATGTTGCCGCCCGCGCCGCCGCGGTTGTCGATCAGCACCGGCTGGCCCAGCTTCTCCGACACCTTCTGGCCCACGGTGCGCGCCACCAGGTCGGTGGTGCCGCCCGGCGTGTAGGGCACGATGAAGCGGATGGGCTTGGACGGAAAGTCGGCGGCCTGTGCGATGTGCACGAGGAAGGGCGCCGCCAGCAGCGCCACGGCCGCCGCCCGGCGGGTGAGGGTGAATGCGTTCTTCATGCCTTGAACTGGTCCTTCAGTCCCGCCCAGCAGTCCGCGTAGTCGGTGTCCAGCGCAGGGCTCTTCAGCGCGAAGTTCGTCGGAATGAAGCGGTAGCGGCTCTCGAACATGAAGGCCAGCGTGTTGTCCAGCTTGTGCGGCTTCAGGTCGGCGTGCGTGGCCTTGTCGAAGGCTTCCTCGTCGGGGCCGTGCGGCACCATGCAGTTGTGCAGGCTCGCGCCGCCGGGCTTGAAGCCGCCCGGCTTGGCGTCGTACTCGCCCAGCACCAGGCCCATGAACTCGCTCATGAGGTTGCGGTGGAACCATGGCGGGCGGAATGTGTTTTCCATCACCATCCAGCGCGGCGGGAAGATCACGAAGTCGCAATTGGCCGTGCCGGGCGTGTCGCTGGGCGAAGTCAGCACGGTGAAGATCGACGGATCGGGATGGTCGAAGCTGATCGAGCCGATCACCATGAAATGCGCCGTGTCGTACTTCACCGGCGACAGGTTGCCGTGCCAGGCGACCACGTTGAAGGGCGACTGCTTCATCGGCGCCTGCCAGAAGCGGCCACCGAATTTCTTGACGATTTCGTAGGCGCCTTCTTCCGATTCGAAAGCCGCCACGGGCGCCTGGAAGTCGCGCGCGTTGGCCAGGCCGTTCGAGCCGATCGGGCCGAGCTCGGGCAGGCGGAAGTGCGCGCCGTAGTTCTCGCACACGTAGCCGCGCGAGAGCCCGTCGGGCAACGCCACCTTGAAGGCCATGCCGCGCGGCAGCACCGCGATTTCGCCGGGCTTCACGTCGAGCACGCCCAGTTCGGTCGTGATGACGAGGCGGCCCTGCTGCGGCACCAGCAACATCTCGCCGTCGGCGTTGACGAAGGCGCGGCGCTCCATCGAGCGGCCCGCGAGATACATCAGCGAGCCGATGCCGACCTGCGACTCGGCATCGCCGTTGGCCGCGATGGTGCGCATGCCGTCGACGAAGTCGAGGTCGGCCGCGCCGTCCAGCGGCTGCGGATGCCAGCGCAGGGGCTCGGGCGGCAGGGGGATCTCGCGGTCGGCGCCGGTCGTCCAGTGCGCCTGCGCGTAGGGCTGGTAGCGGCCCGAGACCACCGAGGGCTGGCGACGGTACAGCCAGGTGCGGCGGTTCTCGTGGCGCGGCGCGGTGAAGGCGGTGCCGGAGATCAGTTCGGTGTACAGGTCGAAGGGCCCGCGCTGCGGGTTGTTGCGGCCCTGGGGCAGGGCGCCGGGCACCGCCTCGGAGGCGTATTCGTTGCCGAAGCCGCTCTGGTAGCGCCGTTCGGAGGCTGGGGTTGCTGGGGTCATGGGCTTCTCTTTCGAAAGTCGCAATGAGGAGGTCGGGATGCGTGCAGCCTAGCCGGCACGCGCCGCCTCGAAGGCTTCGCGCAGCACCGCGAGCGAGCCGACGTGGTTGGCCAGCACGAGCACGAGGCGCGCATTGAAGGCATGGCTTTCTTCGGTGGAAAGCCCTTGATGCGCCTCGATGAGCGCTTCGTAGAAGTCGTCGGGCGCTTCGAGGTTCGGTGCGGTGGTCAGGTGCTGTTGCTGCTGCATGGTGTTCACGCCTTTGCCAGTGCGCGGCCGATGGCTGCGCGGATGTTTGCCGCCGTGGGTCGCCTCCAGCGCGCGCAAACGTGCTGGTCGGGCCGCAGCAGGTAGACGGTGCCGGGCTGCGCGTCGTAGCGCTGGGTGGTGAGTGCGACGTCGGCGCCGCCGCCTTCCACGTGCACCACGTGCAGCGGAAAGTCGCTCGCCTTCAGCGCCTGCAGGCTCCGCTCGGCCGTCTCACCCTGGCCGAACACGAGTGCGGTGAACTGCGAGACATGGCACTCGCGCAGCAGCCAGCCGGTGCTGCCATCGGCGCGCACGACAGGCGCATCGGCCGCCGCGGCGCCCGGCACCATCACGCCGGCGAAGGCGTCGGCATCGGCCGTGTTGAGCGGCGAATCGCGCAGCACCGTGGCCACCGACAGCCGCCCGCTGTTGACCAGCGTGCGCGCAAAGGCGTGGCGCTTGGTCAGCTCCAGCACCGCGTCGCGGAAGAGGCGGCTCACCTCGCTCTTGGGCGTGATGAAGTCGGTGGCGCGTGTGGAATTGCGGATGTTCTCGTCGGCCGCGAACTCGCGCTCGCTGGCGTAGCTGTCGAGCAGCGCATCGGGCGCGTCGCCCCGCACCACCGCCGCGAGTTTCCATGCGAGGTTGTCCGCGTCCTGCACACCCGAGTTGGCGCCGCGCGCGCCGAAGGGCGACACGCCGTGCGCCGAGTCGCCCGCGAACAGCACGCGGCCGTGGCGGAAGTGCTCCATGCGCTGGCAGGCGAAGGTGTAGACGCTGGCCCAACCGATCTGGAACTGCACGCCTTCGAAGCCGATGCTGTCGAGCAGCGCACGCACGCGCGGCGTGATGTTCTCGGGCTTGCGTTCCTCCACCGGGTCGGCGTCCCAGCCGAGCTGGAAGTCCACGCGCCACATGCCGTCGGCCTGCTTGTGCAGCAGCACGCTCTGGCCGGGGTGGAACGAAGGGTCGAACCAGAAGCGCCGCTCGGTGGGCAGGTGTGCGTCCATCGTGATGTCGGCGATCAGGAAGCGGTCGCGAAACACGCGGCCTTTTGCTTCCTGGCCCAGCAGCTGGCGCAGGTTGGAGCGCGAGCCGTCGCAGGCGGCAACGTAGTCCGCGTGCAGCCGGTAGTCGCCCTCGGGCGTCTCCACGGTCAGCACCGCGCCGTCGTCGCGTTGCTCGATGCCCGTGACCTTGCTGTTCCAGCGCAGGTCGATCAGCGGCAGCGTGGCCGCGCGCTCGACGAGGTAGCCCTCGACGTAGTACTGCTGCAGGTTGATGAAGGCCGGGCGCTCGTGGCCGGGCTCGGGCAGCAGGTCGAAGCGGTAGACCTGCTCGTCGTGGAAGAACACCTTGCCGACGTTCCACGACACGCCCTTGTCGACCATGCGGTCGCCGCAGCCGAGGCGGTCGAAGATCTCCAGCGTGCGCTTGGCGAAGCAGATCGCGCGCGAACCGCTTGAGAGGGTGTTGTCGTTGTCGAGCAGCACCACGGGCACCTGCCGCAGCGCAAGGTCGATGGCCAGCGCGAGGCCGACCGGGCCGGCGCCGACGATCACCACCGGGTGGCGGGCGGGCGTGGCCGAGTCCTGGTCAGCGTGGCGGCGATAGTCGAAGCGCAGGCTCTGATAGTCGATCACGTGTTGTCTCCGTGTCTTCTTCTGTCGTCTCGCGCAATCAGCCTTCCAGTGCCTTCCACATCTCGATGTCGCGCTCGGCCGTCCACACGCGCGGGTCGGCATGGCCCGAGGCCTCGTCGTAGGCGCGGCTCACGTCGAAGGGCATGCAGTGGTCGAAGATCACCCACTGGCTGTACTTGGGCTTGAGCTTCTCGTAGGTGTCCTTGTAGACCGCGTTCAGGTCGCGCCCGGCCTTCACGCCCTCTTGCACGCTGGCGTACACGTCGGAGATGAAGTTGCGCGTGCCGGTCAGGCCCTCGGCCACTTCGGCCGGCGTGGTCAGCGCGGCGCCGCGGCCCGGTACCAGCGCGGCGGGCTTCAGGGCGGCGATGTTGTCCAGCGTCTGCGGCCAGTCCTTGAAGTAGGCGTCGCCGGCATACGGCGTGGCGCCGAACTCGACCAGGTCGCCCGACAGCAGCGTCTTCTCGCCCGGCAGCCAGACGACGGTGTCGCCCTTGGTGTGGCCGCGGCCAAGCTGGATCAGCTGCACTTCCAGCTTGCCGAGCCACAGCGTCATCTTGCCGGTGAAGGTCATGGTGGGCCAGGTCAGGCCGGGCGGCACCGTCTCGACGTTCTGGAACAGGCGCGGGAAGCGGCCGATTTCGCTGGCCTTGTCCTGCTCGCCGCGCTCGACGATCAGGTCGCGCGTGTCCTGGCTGGCCAGGATGTGTTCGGCACCGTAGCCCGCCGCGCCCAGCACGCGCACCGCGTGGTAGTGCGTGAGCACCACGTACTTGATGGGCTTGTCGGTCACTTCGCGGATGCGGCGCACCACGTCGGCCGCCATGGCGGGGGTGGCCTGGGTGTCGGCGACCAGCACGCAGTCGTCGCCGATGACGATGCCGGTGTTGGGGTCGCCCTCGGCGGTGTAGGCCCAGGCATGTTCGGAGATCTGGCTGAAGGTGATCTTCTTTTCTTCCATGTCGGCCTGGCTGGCGAATTTCTTGGCTTGGCTCATCGGTTGTCTCCGTCTGTGGGGTGGGGGTGGGTGAGTTTCGGGATTTGGAATTCGTCTAATCTGAACGAATTCGCGGTGAACGAATTTCCGCAGTGTAAGCCGCTGATCAGTTAATGTCTAATCCCTTCTTCATGAACGAACGACCAGAAGGCGAGGCCGGCCATGGCAGCCAGTGACACCGACCGCGCCCAGCGCGGCATCCAGAGCATCGAAGTCGGCGGCCAGCTGCTGCGCGCGCTGGTGCACCACGGCCGGCCCATGGCGCTGAAAGACCTGGCGCGGGAAGCCGACATGACGGCCGCCAAGGCGCACCCGTACATGGTCAGCTTCGGGCGCCTGGGCCTGATCGAGCAGGACCGCGCCAGCGGCCACTATCTGCTCGGCCCGCTCGCCTTGCAACTGGGGCTCATCAGCCTGCAGCAGGCCGACCCGGTGCACATCGCCACCCCGCTGATCGCCCAGCTGGCCCAGCAGACCGGGCACACCGTGGCGCTGGCCGTGTGGGGCGCGCGCGGCGCGACCATCGTGCGCACGGCCGAATCGCCCTCGCCGGTGCACGTGAACATGCGGCACGGCACGGTGTTCTCGCTGACCAACACGGCCTCGGGCCGTGTATTCGCAGCCTTCCTCGATGCCGACGCGGTGCGCCAGCTGCTCGAGGACGAGCGCCAGCGCCAGAAGCAGCGCAAAGGCACCGAGCCCGCTCCGGCCGCCGGCATGCCGCCGGTGCAGCCGCTGCCCTCGTGGAGCGACTTCGAGCGCCAACTGCAGGAAGTGCGCGCGCACGGCATCAGCCGCTCCGACGGCGAGGTCATCGAAGGCGTGAGCGCCATGGCGGCGCCCGTCTTCGACCACACTGGCGCCATCGTGTTGGCCGTGACCGCCATCGGCCCGGCCGGCATCTTCAATACCGCGTGGGACGGCGAGATTTCCCGCGCGCTCAAGGCCTGCGCGGACACCGTGTCGCAGCGCCTGGGCGCCACCGCCAACCCGCCTGCCGCGAATCCCCCCAGACCAGAGCGATGACGCCAGTCACACCAGACATCTCTTCTTCTCTTCGCGCAGCCATTGAGCTGCTGAACAATGCCCGGCGCATCGTCGTCTTCTCCGGCGCCGGCCTGTCGCGCGCCTCGGGCATCCCGACCTACCGCGACGCCGACGGCCTGTGGAAGAACCAGAACGCACTGCAGTTCTCGCATGCCGAAGACCTTCAGCGCGACCCTTCGGGCTTCACGAAATTCTGGGCGCAGCGCCTGTCGCTGATCGAGTCGGCGCAGCCCAACCCGGGCCACACTGCGCTGGCGCTGCTGCAAAGGCTGCGTCCCGCCACCCGGCTGGTCACGCAGAACGTCGACGGCTTGCTGACCCAGGCAGGCGGGCTAGACGTGCTCGAACTCCACGGCTCATTGCGCCGCTGGCGCTGCGACCGCTGTGGCAACCGCAGCGGCCCATGGCCTTTTCACCGCTGCCTGCGCTGCGGCTCGCACGCGCGGCCCGACGTGGTGATGTTCGGCGAGATGCTGAACGAAGGCGTGCTGCTCGATGCGCAGGTGGCCGCTCAGGAGTGCGATCTGTTCATGGTGGTCGGCAGCACGACCATCGTCTACCCGGCGGCCGAGCTGCCGCAGACCGCGCTGGCGCATGGCGCGCGGCTCATCGCGCTCAACCTGGAGCCGCTGCCGCACCTGGACGAGGCCGCGACCGTGGTGCTGCGCGGCGCCTCTGAAGACCTGCTGCCACAGCTGCTGGCAGCCTTGCCAGGCCTCAGGGGCTGAGGGCGATCAGCCCTTCTTGCCGCCCAGCAGCACCAGCGCTCCGCCCACCACGATCACGGCCACGCTGGCCCAGGTGGGGAAGTTGACAGTCTGCTTCTCCTTCATCGAGAACTCCAGCGGGCCGAGCTTGGCTTCGTGGGTTTCCTTGGTGAAGCTGAAGCTGCCGAGGCCCAGGGCGGCGATGCCGGCCACGATCAGCAGGATGCCGACGATGCGTGTTGCGTTCATGGGGTCGATCCTCCGTCCGTTGAATGGCTGCTATTGCCGGGGTTGCTGCGGCGTTTGCTGCTGCAACTGGTCCACCCATTGCACCACCTCGGCCATCGCGGCATCGCTGGCCGAGATCAGCGCCTTCACGCCGCCGGGGGCGTCGGCGCTGGAAGCAGGGCGGCGCACGGTGAAAGTGCGCTGGCCAAGCACGCGGTCACCGGCGGGCGCGCTGCGGACCAGCGTGGCGCGCAGGCGCACCAGGCCCACGCTGGCGCTGGCCGAATCGAAGTAGTGGCTGAACTCGTCGAGCGAGATGCGCAGCGTGTCGGGCGTCTCGCCCCGGCTGCGCGAGATGGTGGCGCTTTCTTCGGGGCCGAGCACGGTGCGGCGCTCCGACAGCGTGTCGCGCAGCCGTTGGCGCAGCAGCTGCGCGGGCGGCAGGCTCCAGCGCGACTGGCCGTAGGGGCGCAGCTCGTTGGCGTCGGCGTACCCCAGCCGGTAGAGGATCTGCGTGCCGTCCAGGCGGGAGTTGCTGTCGAACTCGGCGAGCGCCAGCGTGGGAAGGGTGGCCGCGGCAGGCGCAGCGGCAGCAGCAGGCGCCGTCAGGCCGGGGCCGAAGTCGTACAGCGTGGTGCGTGCGGGCTTGTCCGGCAGCGCACCGCAGCCTGCGACCAGCAGCGCGGCGCCGAGCGCGATGGCGGCCGGGTTCATCAAGGAGCGAATGGCGTTCTTCATGGTGGATGGTCCTCCCTGGATGCTGCTCAGGGCCGCGTCGCAGCGGGCGCGCTGAACCCCGGCTCGCCCGGGCCCGCGACTGCGCCGCCGTTGCCGAACAGCAGCGATTGCGGGTTGTCGTTGATGTTGTCCGCCGCGCGGCCCAGCCGGCGCACGGCGTGCGAGGTGTCGTCAGCCACGCGGTTCACACGCGGCAGCGTCGCCGCGTTGAACGAATCGACCGCCTGCGCCAGCGCCTTGGTGCCGTCGCTCAGCCGCTCGACCGGGCCGTCGGGCGCGTTCAGCCGGCCCACGGTGGTGTTGAAGTTGGTGGCTACGCGCGAGACGTCGCCGGCCGCCTTCTTCACCGAGGCCAGCGTGTCGGGCAGCTTCGTCAGTGCGGGGTTCAGTCCGGTCTTCACCGTGTTGTCGAGCGTCTTGAGCAGCGTGTTGGCGCTGGACGAGGCGGCCGCGATGTTCTCCAGCGCTTCGGCCGCGCGCTTCTGGTTGGGGTCGCTCAGCAGTTGGTTGGCGCGCTTCGTCACTTCCTCGACCTGGTTGATGATGGCCTCGCCGCGGTCCTGCAGCTGCGCCAGCATCGAGGGCTTGAGCGGAATGCGCGGCGGGTTGTCGTCGTCCGGCTTCAGCGACACCGTCGACTCGCCCTTGTCGTCCAGCGCGATGAAGGCCAGGCCGGTCACGCCCTGGTAGCTCAGCGTGGCAAAGCTGGAGGTGGTGAGCGGTACGCGCTCGTCGACCGTGATGCGCACGCGCACATTGCCTTTCACCTTGGGGTCGAAGTCGATCGACGCCACCTTGCCCACCGCGATGCCGCGGTAGCGCACCATGGCCTGCGGCTGCAGGCCGCTGACGGCGTCGCGTGTGGACAGCTCGTAGATGTTGCGCACGGTGTTGTCGCGCGTGAACCAGATCACCAGCCCGACGAGCGCGGCGATCAGGCCGAGCACGAAGGCGCCGGCGGCGAGGGCGTGGGCCTTGTTTTCCATGGTGGCTACCTACCTTTCAGCGACCCGCCTCGGCGGCGGGCTGCGACGGAGATTGTTCGGCGGGCTTGTCGTGCAGAGCCTCCAGGGCGCGCTGGCCGCGCCCGCCGAGAAAGTATTCGTGGATGAAGGGATGCGGGTACGCGATGACTTCGCGTGCCGCGCCGGTGACGATCACCTTCTGGTCGGCCAGCACCGCGATGCGGGTGCTCAGGTCGAACAGCGTGTCCAGGTCGTGCGTGACCATCACCACCGTGAGGCCCAGCTCGCGGTGCAGGCCGCGCAGCAGGTCGCAGAAACTGTCGGATGCCTCGGGGTCGAGGCCGGCCGTGGGCTCGTCGAGCAGCAGCAGCGGCGGGTCCATGATGAGCGCGCGCGCCAGCGCCACGCGCTTGATCATGCCGCCCGAGAGGTCTGATGGGCTCTTGTTCGCATGCTGCGGGCCCAGGCCCACCATCTGCAGCTTCACCAGCGCCGCGTGGCGGATCAGCTCGTCGGGCAGCAGCTTCAGCTCGCGCAGCGGAAAGGCGATGTTCTCCAGCACGCTGAACGCCGAGAACAACGCGCCGTGCTGGAACAGCATGCCCACGTTGGCCGCGCCCGATGCGCTGAGCTCGCCGGGCTCCTGGCCCAGCACCTCGACGTGGCCGCGCGTGGGTTTCTCGAGCCCGAGGATCTGGCGCAGCAGCACCGTCTTGCCGGTGCCCGAGCCGCCGACCAGCGACAGCACCTCGCCACGGTCGATGTGCAGCTGCAGGTCGCGGTGCACCACCTGCTCGCCGTCGGGGCTCTGGAACACCGTCCACAGGCCGCGGATGTCCACCACGGTGGTGTAGGTGTCGGAGCGTACGGGCATGCTCATGGTGTCAGGCCCTGAATCCGATGCCCTTGAAGAGCACTGCGAAGAGCGCGTCTACAAGGATCACCGCGGTGATCGACGTGACGACCGACTGCGTGGTGCCGCGCCCGAGGCTCTCGGTGTTGGGCTTGACCTTCATGCCGAAGTAGCAGCCGATCAGCGCAATCAGAATGCCGAACACCGCCGACTTGGCCAGCGCCAGCCAGAGGTTTGAAATCGGCACCGCGCGCGGCAGCGCCGAAAGAAAGTAGGCGGGCGAAATATTGAGCGCCGCATCGGCCGCCAGCATGCCGCCCGCGAGCGCCGCCATCGAAGTCCAGAGGCTGATCAGCGGCATTGCGATGGCCAGCGCCAGCACGCGCGGCATCACGAGGCGAAAGCCGTGCGGGATGCCCATCACGCGCATTGCGTCGAGTTCTTCCGTTACCCGCATCACGCCGATCTGCGCAGTGATGGCCGAGCCCGATCGCCCGGCGATCAGCACGGCTGCCAGCACCGGCCCCAGTTCGCGGATCAGCGAGAGCCCGAGGATGTTCACCACGAAAGTCTCGGCGCCGTACTGCCGCAATTGCTGCGAGATCAGGTAGGCCAGCACCACGCCGATCAGCAGCCCGACCAGCGCCGTGATGTGCAGCGCCGTGGCGCCGAACTGATACAGGTGCCCCGAGAAATCGCGCCACGGCCCGCGGTGCGGCGCGCGAATCAGCCGGCCCACGTCGAGCGCCAGCTGGCCGATCAGGCTCGTGAAGTCGCGCACCACGTACATCGCGCGCGGCCCGTTGTGCGAGAACGCGCGGATGCGGTCGCTCAGCGAGGGCGGGGGCTCGTCCGGCGTGGCGACGGTGTACTGCGCCACCTGGTCGAGCACGGCCTTGTGCTGCGGCAACATTTCGAGCGTGGCCGGCCACTGGTGGCGCCAGTGCTCCCACAGCAACTGCGCACCGATGTGGTCGAGCTGCCCGATGGGGCGCAGGTCCCAGGCGCGGTCGTCGGCGGGCGGGGCGGTTTCCAGGCTTTTGGCCAGCGCCTGCCAGGCCGGCTTGGACGACATCGCCAGCGTGGTCCAGCAGCCGCTGGCCACCGTCCACTGGCGGCCTTCCTGCTCCCGCTGCTCGACGCGAGGCCACGCGCTGTCGGCGGCGGAGGCGTCGGCAGTCGATGTGGCAGGGGACATAGGGCGGGTGAGCGGGAAAGTTAACAAAGGCGGGGGTGGAAGCGCGCATCGTAACCGGGTGCATCCTGTGTGAAGGTGCTCCAGACCCCTCGTTTGCGTAGGGCACAACGCCGTTTCTTCGGGTTTTCTTCAGGGCAGGTGCGATCACGCTGAAAAGCCCTCGGACAGGGCTTCACGTAACCACCCCACAAAGGCCGTCACAGCCTGCGGGACATGCGTGGCGTAGGGCCGTATTGCATACAGCCGCTCGCCGAAAGCACCCACCGAGCGCCACTGCGGCAGCACCTGTTGCAGCTTGCCCGACTGCAGCGCCGCCTGCGCGCTGAAATCGGGCACCAGCGCAATGCCCAGCCCGCTCAGGGCCGCATCGCGCAGCGCCTCGCTGTTGTTCGCGACCAGCGGCCCCGAGACCGGCACCGTGATGCGCGGCGCCGAGGCCTTTGCCTCGAAGTGCCAGGTCGGCGTTTCCTGCGCGCGCGGGTAGTGCAGGCAGTCGTGCTCCGCCAGCGCCTGCGGCTCGCGCGGCGTGCCGCGGCGGCGCAGGTAGGCGCGGCTGGCCACCAGCACCGAACGGGTTTCGCACAGCGTCCAGGCCACGTGCGTGTCGGGCGGCGCGGCCGTGTGGCGGATGGCCAGGTCGAAGCCCTCCATCGCCAGCGAGCTGAGTCGGTCCGACAGATCGAGCTCGAGGCGCACCTCCGGCTGCGCGCGCAGGAAGTCGGCCAGCCGCGGCACCAGCTGCTGGCGCGCGAAGGCCACCGGCGCCGTTACCCGCACCAACCCGCGCGGCACCCCCGCGAGATCGCGCACGCCCGCGAAGCTGTGGGCAATCTGCTCGAAGGGCCCGCGCATGTCTTCCACCAGCCGCTGGCCGGCCTCGGTGAGCCGCACGCTGCGCGTGGTGCGCTGCACCAATGGCGCGCCGGCCGCGCGCTCCAGTTCGGCAATGCGCTGGCTCATGGCTGCCTTGCTCACACCCAGGCGCAGCGCCGCCGCCGTGAAGCTGCCCTGCTGCGCCAGCACCGTGAGCCAGTGAAGGTGCGTCCAGAGCGACTCGATATTTTGGGGTTTCATGGTTCTATTGTTCGCTATTCTGAACAATAAGTTCAGTCTTCGTGACTAGGCGCGGAACAAGGTGCTGCCTAAACTGATTGCACTCCTCCGCCAGCAAAGCCTTCTCAAAGCCCTCCCCATGCCCACCTCCATCGACCACTTCATCGCCGGCAAGCCTGCCGCCAACACCTCCGGCCGCACGCAAGACGTGACCAACCCCGCCACCGGTGCCGTCACCGGCAAGGTCGGCCTGGCCGACACCGCGCAGGTCGCGGCCGCCGTCGCCGCCGCGCAGGCCGCCTTCCCGGCCTGGGCCGACACCCCGCCCATCCGCCGCGCGCGCGTCATGTTCAAGTTCCTGCAGCTGCTCAACGAGCACAAGGACGAGCTGGCCCACCTCATCACCGCCGAGCACGGCAAGGTCTTCACCGATGCGCAGGGCGAAGTCAGCCGCGGCATCGACATCGTCGAGTTCGCCTGCGGCATTCCGCAACTGCTCAAGGGCGACTTCACCGACCAGGTAAGCACCGGTATCGACAACTGGACGCTGCGCCAGCCGCTCGGCGTGGTTGCCGGCATCACGCCCTTCAACTTCCCGGTGATGGTGCCGATGTGGATGTTCCCGGTGGCCATTGCCGCGGGCAACACCTTCGTGCTCAAGCCCAGCCCGACCGACCCGAGCGCCTCGCTGCGCATGGCCGAACTGCTGACGGAAGCCGGCCTGCCCGACGGCGTGTTCAACGTCGTGCAGGGCGACAAGGCCGCCGTCGACGCGCTGCTCGAGCATCCGGACGTCAAGGCCATCAGCTTCGTCGGCTCCACGCCCATCGCCAACTACATCTACGAAACCGGCGCCCGTCACGGCAAGCGCGTGCAGGCCCTGGGCGGCGCGAAGAACCACATGGTGGTGCTGCCCGACGCAGACATCGACCAGACGGTCGACGCGCTGATCGGCGCGGGCTACGGCTCTGCCGGCGAGCGCTGCATGGCCATCAGCGTGGCGGTGTTGGTCGGCGACGTGGCCGACAAGATCATTCCCAAGCTCATCGAACGCACGAAGACGCTGAAGGTGCTCAACGGCACCAATCTCGCCGCCGAGATGGGCCCGATCGTCACGCGCGCCGCGCACGAGCGCATCACCGGCTACATCGACCTGGGCGAGAAGGAAGGCGCGAAGCTGCTGGTCGACGGCCGCAACTTCAATGGCAGCACCGCTGGCGAAGGCTGCGGCGACGGTTTCTGGATGGGCGGCACGCTGTTCGACAACGTCACGCCCGAGATGCGCATCTACAAGGAAGAAATCTTCGGTCCGGTGCTCAGCTGCGTGCGCGTGGCCAACTTCAAGGACGCAGTCGACCTCGTCAACGCGCATGAGTTCGGCAACGGCGTGAGCTGCTTCACCCGCGACGGCAACGTGGCGCGCGAATTCAGCCGCCGCATCCAGGTCGGCATGGTCGGCATCAACGTGCCGATCCCGGTGCCCATGGCCTGGCACGGCTTCGGCGGCTGGAAGCGCTCGCTGTTCGGCGACATGCATGCCTACGGCGAAGAGGGCGTGCGCTTCTATACCAAGCAGAAGTCGGTGATGCAGCGCTGGCCCGAGAGCATCGGCAAGGGCGCCGAGTTCGTGATGCCGACTGCCAAGTAAAAGCAGGCCCCCCGGCCACCGTCGCCGGGGTCTCTCCGATCCTTCGGGTTCTGAAACGTTTCTTCCGTAGAGTTCGCCATGACCGCCTAGAAACCCGGACGCATCCCGCGTCCAGCATCAGAAGACCAGAGAGGACCGAGGAGACATGGCTGCGAACAACAACACGAGGACTTTCCGAAACCCGGCTTCGGCCGGCGGCGCGCTCTGGCGGCTGCTGGCCCTGGCCGTGGCGCTCGTCGCGGCGCCGACGCTGCACGCTGCCGGCGTGCTCAGCGTGAGCCCGCAAGGCGAAGCGCGCGACGTGCGGCAGGTGTCGATCCGCTTCGACGCCGACATGGTGCCGCTGGGCCAGAGCGAAGGCGCCGAGCCCGCGAGCGTGCAGTGCTCGCCGCAGACGCCAGCAGGGCGCGCGCGCTGGATCGGTCCGCGCGCCTGGGCCTTCGAGTTCGAGAAAGATGTGCGTGGTGGGACGCGATGCAATGTCGTGTTCAAGGCTGGGCTCAAGACGCTGGCGGGCGAGGCGGTGACCACGCCGCCGGCCGCGAGCTTTGTGGCCGGCCCCCATGGTTTCTCTACTTCCTTTCCAGCCGAGGGCTCGCAGGTTGCGCCCGACCAGGTCTTCCTGCTGCGCCATTACGACCCCCAGCCCGTGGGTGATCCGCAGACGCTGGCGGCCGGCTTCACCTGCGAGCTGCGCGACGGCGACAAGGTGCAGAGCCAGCCGGCAGAGCTGGTCACCGGGGCCGCCCTGGCCTCGGCGCTGCGCGCAGCCCAGTCGGGTACCTATGCCTTGGCACTGCGCTGTGCGCAGCCGCTGCCCGAAGGCGTGCAATTGCGCTTGCGCCAGGCGCCCGTGGGCGGTGCCGAGCCGAAGCTCTTCAACTACACCACTCGTCCGCGCTTCACCGCGCGTGTCGAGTGCACGGTGCTCGACTACCCCCAGGGACAGAAGGCCTGCGACCCGCGACGGCCGGTCGAACTGACTTTCTCCGCCGGCATCGGCCTCATGAGGTCCGGCGGCATTCGCCTGACCGACGCGTCGGGCGCCGACCTGTCTTTCGATGCCGTCGACACATGGCGTCGTGACGAGGTTCGGCAGTTGCGCGTGATGCCGCCCAAGGGCAGCTTCGGCGAGGGAACCCGCTTCACTGCGCGCCTGCCCGAAGACTTCCGCGACGTGCTCGGCCGGCCGCTGGTCAACGCGTCGGAGTTTCCCAAGACAGTCGAATTCGCTCGCCTGCCGCCATATCTGGGTGTGGCCAACTCTCTCGCCGTCATGCCGTGGCAAGCCGGCAAGTCCGACGCAGTGGCGGCCTTTGCCGTGCGCCGCGTCGAGAAGTCGGTGCCGCTGCGGCAATGGCGGCTCGGCGGCGAGATGGGCGTGGGCATCGAGGCCTACGCCATCGAACTGCTGCAGAGCCAGCAGGCCGGCCAGTGGCCCACCGAAGAGCTGAACGCCAAGGCAGGGGCACCGCGTACATCGACGCTGGCCACGCAGGGCGATGCAATGGAATTCGTCGGCGTGCCGCTCGCCGCGCCCGGCTTGCACGTGGTGCGCGCCGACAGCGCCGCCTTCACGCAATACATCGACACACGCCCGCTTGGTCCGAACGAAACCCGGGATACCTCGCCACGCCAGCGCTATGCGGTGGTGCAGGCCACCAACCTCAACCCCGGCGCGAGCTTCGGCAATGCAGGTGCTTCGGTGATCTGGGTCACCGCGTTCGACAGCGCCAAGCCGGTGGCGGGCGCCGACGTGGCCGTGTACTCGTGCAACCGCGAACTGCTTTGGCGCGGCAAGACCGACGCGCAGGGCCTGGCCCGGCCGGACGAGGCCTTGCGTGGCAAGCTGGCGTGCAGCAACAACACCCGCGCCGTGACGCCACGCTACGGTGGCGGCGGCAACAACAGCCCTTGGGTGGTGGTGCGCGCCGGCGACGACATGGCGCTGATGCAGGTCTTCGCAGGGTGGAACGGCTTTCCCGTAGGCCGCGATGCGCAGAACTTTCGCGCCCACACCGTGCTCGACCGCACGCTGTTCAAGGCAGGCGAGACCGTCAGCATGCAGCACGTCGTGCGGCTGCTTGAAAGCCGCGGCTTCGCGCTGCCGCCGGCAGGCACGCTCGATATCGAGATCCGCTACAGCTGGAGCGACAAGGTGAGCACGTCCAGTGTGCCGCTCGGCCCCGACGGGAGCGCCACCAGCCAATGGACGATCCCGTTCGACGCCAAGCTCGGCAACTACACCGTGTTGGTGTTGCAGGGCGGCCGGCAGCTGGCCAGTGCGCAGTTCCAGGTCGAGGAGTTCCGCACGCCGGTGTTCGACAGCGAACTGCGCACCAAGGCGCTGTGGGAGCGCGACGCTCAACTCGCGGTGGTCGATGCGCGGCTGAGCTACTTCGCCGGCGGCGCCGCGGCCGGGCTGCCGGTGACCGTGCAGCAGGGCTGGGCGCGCCAGGTGCAAGGTCCGCAGCCCGGCTACGCGTTCTACGACGAAACGCTCGATGCCGTGCCTGCCATGCCGCCGTCCATTCCACCGCAGGCCACGAAGCTCGATGCCGCCGGCAGGACGCAACTGCGGCTCAAGACGCCATCGCTGGAACGGCCGATGCTGCTGCAGACCGAGCTGAAGTTCCAGGACCCCAACGGCGAAACCCAGACCGTCGGCGCCAGCACCATGCTGTGGCCCGACCGCATGAAGCTCGGCCTGCGCGTGCGGGCGAAAGACCGGGATCGGCCGCAGGCCATCGAAGGCATTGCACTCGACGACCAGAACCGGCCGGTGGCCGACGAACCCGTGAGCGTGCGTGTCAAGCCGGTGCAGCGGAACTGGAACAACGGACAGACGCGAATCACCGACCTCGGCCCCGAGGTGGATGTGTGCAGCACCCGCACCGACGCGCAAGGGCGGTGGGCCTGCGAGTGGCAGTTACCCGCTGCGGTGTCGGGCCAGCAGGTGCCCGAGCAATGGCTGTTCAGCGCGAGCGCCAGCAGCCTGAAGCACAGCCGCGCCGTCGTGCGCACCGACATGCTGCAGTACCGCTGGACACTGGGCTGGCAGGAGGCGCTGGCCCGTTCAGCGCTGCAGCTGGAGAACGGACCGGCCTTCGGCCCTGGCGAGACCGCCATCGTGATCGCGCGTCCCGAGCGTCTGCCGGCGAACCTGCTGCTCACCGTGGAACGCGAAGGTGTGATGGCAGCCAGCGTGCATGCGATCACCGCGATGGCGCAGCGCATCGAACTGCCGCTGACTGCGCAACATGCGCCCAACGTGCATCTGGCGGCGCGCTATGTGTATCCGCTGCAGGACGCAGGCAAGGACGCACCGCTGGCGAGCGTGCAGCGCGCGGAGGTGCCGGTGCGTCCCGATGCGTGGACGCTTTCCGTCGGTTTGCGTCCCGAGGCTGCAACGGCGCGGCCGCGTACGCAGCTGCCGATGGAGGTGGCGGTGCGCGATGTCGCCGGCCAGCCCGTGGGGGGCGCGCGCGTCACACTGGTCGCGGTGGACCAGGCCCTGCTGGCGCTCAAGCCCAATGGCACCTGGGCGCTGGCCCGGGCGATGTTCGCGGCGCGCGGCAACTCGGTCACCAGCACGGCGCTCGATGCCCGCCTGTTGCGCCGGGTCGAGCTCGGTCTGCAGCCGCAGCACCGGCCGGACGACGAGGCCGCGCGCGGCTTGTTCGGCGCCGTACCGGGCGCTCCGGCCCCGGTCGCGGCCGCCGCGATGCGCGCCTCGAAGCCGGACGCGCCGGACGAGCCGCCCCCGCGCACTGACCTCTCCTCGCTCATCCTCTGGCGCACCGACCTGCGCACCGACGCCCAAGGCATCGCCCGCGCCACCGTCCCGCTCAACGACGCACTCACCCAGTTCCGCATCGTCGCCATCGCCAGTGCGGGCGAGGCGCAGTTCGGCCAGGGCGAAACCACCATCACCAGCACGCAGCCGCTGCAGATCTTCAGCGGCCTGCCAGAGCTGCTGCGCGCGGACGATGCCATCGTGCAGAAGCTCAGCCTGCGCAACACGGGCGCGTCGCCGCTTGCCGTGGTGCTCAAGGCTGAGGCCGTCGTCGAGCCCAATGGCGAATGGTCCGGCGCACGCGATGTGGTGCCCGCCGATGCATTGGCCGCGCGCGGCCTGAAGATCGAGCGCCGCGTGCAGCTTGCGGCCGGCCAGACGCAGGAAGTGCTGTGGCCTGTGGCCGTGCCCGGTGGTGCCAGTACGCTGCGCTGGCGCATCAGCGCGCAGGGCGGCGAAGAGCGCGACGCGCTGGAGATCACGCAGCGCGTGGTGCCAGCACTGACCGCCACGGTGCGCCAGTCGACGCTGCTGTCGGTGGCCGACGCGGGCGCGGTGCCCGTCGTGCAACCGCGCGATGCCGTGCCGCTCACAGGCGGCGTGCGCGTGGCGCTGCAGTCCAGCCTCGTGGATGCGGCGCTGGCCGAATCCACGCGCTGGATGGCGCAGTACCCGTACAGCTGCCTCGAGCAGCAGAGCTCGCGCTACGTGTCGCTCGACGACCGCGCGAGCTGGGACAAGCTGATGGCCCAGCTGCCCAAGTACATCGACGGCAAGGGGCTGGCACGCTACTTCCCCGAATCCTCGCTGTCCGGCAGCGAGATGCTCACCGTGCAGCTGCTCGACCTCGCCCACGCCAAGAGCTGGCCTGTGCCCGAAGCCCCGCGCCGCCAGATGCTCGATGCGCTCGATGCCCTGCTTCAAGGCCGCCTGGCCGCGCAAGACTGGGCGCCGCGCAATTACCTGGAGCCGCAGCAGCTCGCCGCGCAGGCCACGCTGGTGGAGCATGGCCGCGCGAAGATCGTGGTCAAGCCCAAGGCGCTCGACGCGCTTTCGGCCCAGTCGCTGGTCGACTGGTCGCGCGCGCTCATGGCGATGCCCGCCGATGCCGAGCGCGATGCTGCGCTGAAGGAAGCCGGCGCGCAGCTGCGCAGCCGCTTCGACGTGCAGGGCACGCGCCTGCGCTGGCGCGATGAATCGTCGCTGCACTGGTGGTGGTTCATGTGGAGCGGCGACAGCACCGCCGCGCGCATGGCCCTGCTCGCGCAGCAATGGGCCGAGACCGACGCAAGCTGGAAGGCCGATGCGCCGCTCATCACGCAAGGGCTGGTCGGCCGCCAGAGCGCCGGCCGCTGGAGCACCACCACCGGCAATGCCTGGAGCACGGTCGCGCTGCGCCGCTTCCAGCAGCAGTTCGAAGCCGGCCCGGTCGATGGCGTGACGCGTGCCACGCTGGGCCGCGCCACGCGCGATGCGGCGTGGACCGATGCCAAGGCTCCGAGTGTGCTGCTGCCCTGGCCAGCCCAAGGCGCGCAAGGCACGCTGCAGCTGCGCCACGAAGGCAGCGGCAAGCCCTGGGCCACCATCAGCACGCTGGCAGCAGTGCGCAACACGCAGCCCGTCGCCAACGGCCTGGTGGTGCGCCGCAGCGTCACGCCGGTCGAGCAGAAGCGCAAGGGCCAGTGGTCGGTGGGCGACGTCTACCGCGTGCGGCTGGACCTCGAATCGACCGCCGAGCAGACCTGGGTGGTGGTGCGCGACGCCGTGCCCTCGGGCGCGAGCCAGCTCGGCCGCGGCCTGGGCCGCGAGAGCAATCTCGCGCAGCGCGGCGAGACCAGCGAGGGCTGGGCCTGGCCCAGCTACATCGAACGCGCCACCGACAGTTACCGTGCGTACTTCCGCTACGTGCCGCGCGGCAACTGGCGCGTGGAATACACCGTGCGGCTGAACAACGCGGGCGACTTCAAGCTGCCCCCGGCGCGCGTGGAGGCCATGTACGCGCCCGAAGTTTTCGGCGAGGGCACCGCCCAGACCATGACCGTGAAACCCTGAGAAAAAAGATGAGAGACAACGACAACACCTTCGACTACATCATCATCGGCGCGGGCACCGCCGGCTCGCTTATGGCGAACCGGCTCAGTGCCGACAAGAGCAAGCGCGTGCTGCTCATCGAAGCGGGCCGCAAGGACGACTACCACTGGATCCACATTCCGGTGGGCTACCTGTACTGCATCGGCAATCCGCGTACCGACTGGCTCTACAGCACCGAGCCCGACGCCGGCCTCAACGGCCGCGTGCTGCGCTACCCGCGCGGCAAGACGCTGGGTGGCTGCTCCAGCATCAACGGCATGATCTACATGCGCGGCCAGTCGCGCGACTATGAGCACTGGGCCGATCTCACCGGCGACGAAGGCTGGCGTTGGCAGAACGTGCTGCCGGCCTTCAAGAAGCACGAAGACTTCTACCTGGGCGCCGACGAAATGCATGGTGCCGGCGGCGAGTGGCGCATCGAGAAACAACGCCTGCGCTGGGACATCCTCGACGCCTTTGCCGAAGCCGCTTCGCAGGCCGGCGTGCCGCACACCGCCGACTTCAACCGCGGCAACAACGAAGGCGTGGGCTACTTCCAGGTCAACCAGAAGAACGGCTGGCGCTGGAACACCGCCAAGGCCTTCCTGCGCCCGACCTGCTATGGCAGGCCCAACTTCGAGCTCTGGACCGGCGCGCAGGTGTCGCGCCTGCTGTTCGAGACGCTGCCCGACGGCACGCGCCGCTGCACCGGCGCCGAGGTGTGGAACGGCAGCGAGATGACCACCGCGCACGCCACGCGCGAAGTGATCCTGAGCGCGGGCGCCATCGGCTCGCCGCAGATCCTGCAGCTCTCGGGCATCGGCCCGGCCGATCTGCTGCGCCAGCACGGCATCGACGTGGTGCTCGACGCGCCAGGTGTCGGCGCCAACCTGCAAGACCATCTGCAGATCCGCGCGGTCTACAAGATCGAGGGAGCGCCCACGCTCAACGTGATGGCTTCGTCGATGGTCGGCAAGGCGAAGATCGGCCTCGAATATCTGCTCAAGCGCAGTGGCCCGATGAGCATGGCGCCGTCGCAGCTCGGCGCCTTCACGCGCAGCTCGCCTGATCGCGAATGGCCCAATCTGCAGTACCATGTGCAGCCGCTGTCGCTCGACGCCTTCGGCGATCCGCTGCACAGCTTTCCGGCCTTCACCGCGAGCGTGTGCAACCTCAACCCCACGAGCCGGGGCTCGGTGCGCATCAAGAGCAAGCGATTCGAAGACGCGCCGGCCATCGCGCCCAACTACCTGAGTACCGACGAAGACCGCAAGGTGGCGGCCGATTCGCTGCGCGTCACGCGCCGAATCGCCGAGCAGCCTGCGCTCGCGAAGTACAAGCCGCAGGAGTGGAAGCCCGGCGTGCAGTACCAGACCGACGAAGACCTGGCGCGCCTGGCCGGCGACATCGCCACGACCATCTTTCATCCGGTGGGCACCACGAAGATGGGTGCCGGGAGCGACCCGATGGCCGTGCTCGATTCGCAACTGCGGGTGCGTGGGATTCAGGGCCTGCGCGTGGTGGATGCGGGCGCGATGCCGACCATCACCAGCGGCAACACCAACAGCCCTACGCTGATGATGGCGGAGAAGGCCGCCGGCTGGATTCTCGGCGGGGCCGGGGGCTAGCCTCGGCGGCCTGGCCCTTGCCCGCGAGGCGCGCCTTCGCGCCTTCGAGCATCAGGTCCACGCCGATCTCGAACAGCGCGTCGGGCCCGGCCCGGCGGTAGTGGGCGAATGCCTCGGCCAGCAGCGGACGCGAGGCCGCGGCGGCATCGAGCACCTGCTGGCGCATCTCCGCGTCGGGCGGCGCTGCCTGTTCTTCCAGCACGCAGCCCACGGTGTAGCGGCCCAGCGCGATCAGCAGCGTCATCGCCTGCGTCGCCGGCACGCCCAGGTTGACCACGGCTGCAAGCTGCGCTTCGACCATGTCGAGGTCGCCCGGGTCGGGCTCGGAGCCGGCATGCAGCCGCGCGCCGTCTCGCCGCGCCAGCAGCGCGCGGCGGAAGCTGTGCGCGTTCTCGCGCAGGAACCCGTCCCAGGTCTCGCCAGGCAACGGCAGCTTGCGCTCGTGGGCGCGGTGCAGGATCTCGCTGTTCATCGCGTCGAGCAGAGCCCGCTTGTTCTTGAAATGCCAGTACAGCGCGGGCTGCTGCACGCCGAGCCGCTCAGCCAGCAGCCGGGTGCTGAGCTTGTCCATGCCGACCTCGTCGAGCAGCGCGAGCGCTGCCTCGAGGATCACTTCGCGGTCCAGTTTCATGTCGATGTCGATGCCAGTTCGTGCGGGTACTTCACAGCCTGGAATTTATCGCTGATAATCCCTTATCAGTGATAAATTCCAACAGTTCTTCAACTTCTTTCGCGACGAACGGCCGCCACGCGCAGTTCGTGATCCTCGCGATCGTCACGCTCGACGCCATCGGCATCAGCCTGGTCATGCCGATCGTGCCGAGCCTGCTGCGCGAGGTCGGCCACACCGGCGACCTCGGCTGGCACTTCGGCGCCTTTCTCTCGCTTTATGCGCTGATGCAGTTCCTCTGTGCGCCCGTGCTCGGTGCACTGAGCGACCGCTTCGGCCGCCGGCCGGTGCTGCTGGCTTCTGTGCTGGGCGCGGCTGTCGACGCGCTCTTCATGGCCTTCGCGCCCTCGCTGTGGATGCTGTTCGTGGGCCGCGCGATCGCGGGCATGACGGGCGCGAGCACCGCCGTGGCCTCCGCCGCCATCGCCGACCTCACGCCCGAGCACCAGCGCGCGCGCTGGTTCGGCCGCATGGGCGCCTGCTTCGGCCTGGGCTTCATCGCCGGGCCGGCGATCGGCGGCGTGCTCGGCGACCACGGCGTGCGGCTGCCGTTCATCGCGGCCGCACTGCTCAATGGCGTGACCTTTCTCGTGGGTCTGCTGGTGTTGCGCGAGTCGCGCCCGCCGGCACTCGC
Source organism: Variovorax sp. YR266 (assembly GCF_900107295.1). Classification (NCBI taxonomy): domain Bacteria; kingdom Pseudomonadati; phylum Pseudomonadota; class Betaproteobacteria; order Burkholderiales; family Comamonadaceae; genus Variovorax; species Variovorax sp. YR266. The sequence continues at coordinate 410,199 of NZ_FNPM01000004.1, read as the reverse complement.
GTCGCAGCCCTTCGACCGCGGCGTGCTGCATCCGCTCGCGCCGCTGCGCTGGGCCGAGAGCTTTCCCGCGCTGCTGCCCTTGCTCGGCGTGTTCCTGCTGCTCGTGCTCGTGGGCGAAGTCGCCGGCACGACCTGGGTGCTCTACGGCCAGGACCGCTACGCCTGGAACGGCACCATGGTCGGCCTCTCGCTCGCGGTCTTCGGCCTGCTCCATGCGCTGGTGCAGGGCTTCGTGGCGGGTCCGCTGGTCGAGCGCTGGGGCGAACGCGCAGCCATCGCCGTCGGCACCATCGCCGACGGCACGGGCTATGCGCTGATCGCCTTCGCCACGCAGGGCTGGATGGTGATCGCACTGCTGCCGCTGCTGTGCATGGGCGGCGTCTGCGCACCCGCGCTGCAGGCGACGCTTTCGGCGCGCGTGGGCGAGGCGCAGCAGGGGCGGCTGCAGGGCGTGCTCGCGAGCATCACCAGCCTGGCGGCGGTGTTCGGCCCGCTGCTCATCAGCCCGCTCTACTTCGCGTTCCGCACGCGCTTTCCGGGCATCGTGTGGCTTGCGGGGGCGTCGCTCTACCTGCTGTGCCTGCCGGTGCTGCTGCGCAGGACCGGGAAAGCCACTGCGCAGGGCTGACGAATCACTTCTCGATCGTCTTGTTCCAGCGGGCGTTCCACGCCGGGCGATTGGCGTTGATGCTTTCCCAGTCGATGGTGACGGCCGTCTTCATCCACTTGTTGATGTCCGCCACCTGCGCCGCGCCTTCGCCCACGGCCGGGGCCTTGGGGTTGGTCGGGATCTGCGCGCCGTACTGCAGCACGTTGGCCTGCGCCAACGGGCTCAGCAGGAACTCGGCGAGCTTCTGCGACAGCTCGGGCTCGCTGTTGTTGGCGATCACGCACTGGCCGACCATGAGCACCACCGCGCCTTCCTTGGGCGGCGCGTACTCGACCGGAATGCCCTTGGTCTTGAGTGCGGCCACGGCCGTGGGCGTCAGCGGGAAGATCGCCGCCTCGCCGGTCTGAACCATCTCAGAGAGCTTGGCCGAACTGGGGATGTACTCCAGCACGTTCGGGCCGACGGTGGTGGGCCACGCCTTGAAGCCCGGTTCCACGTTCTTGTCGTTGCCGCCCTGGATGCGGTTGAACATCAGGAAGCCGTGCAGCCCGAAGGTCGATGACGACATCGACTGGAACACCACCTTGCCCTTGTACTTGGGGTCGGCCAGGTCCATCCACGAGGTGGGCGCGGTCCAGCCCTTTTCCTTGAACATCTTGGCGTTGTAGGCAAGGCCCGTCATGCCCAGGCTCACGCCGCTGGCCATGTCGTCCTTGAAGCGCGCGGCCGGGTAGATCTCGCTGAGCGACTGGCTGGGCTTCTGCTTCTGGCACAGGCCCATGCCGATGGCGCGCACCATCACGCCGTCGTCCAGGAACATCACGTGCATCTGCGGCTTGTCCTTGTTGGCCTGCGCCTTCGCGAGGATGTCGGACGAGGTGCCGGGCACCACCACCACCTTGGCACCGTAGGCCTTCTCGAAGGCCGGGAAGACGTACTGCGTGTACGCCTTCTCCATGGTGCCGCCGTTCATGCCGATGTAGATGGTCTTGGTCTGCGCGCTGGCGCTGCCGGCGGCTGCGAGCAACGCGGCAAGGAGGAGAAAGCGGGGGGACTTGGCGATGCGGTACATGGCGATGCTCTCCAATCAGGTTCAGGTTCAGGTGGGGGAAACGGTAAGGGGTTGTTCGTCGAAGCGCTCGATGGCGAAGGCGTCGATGGGCGTTTCTGTGCGCCCGTCGCGAGCCAGCTCGGCCAGCACTTCGCCGGCGGCCGGGCCGATCTGGAAGCCAGCGCCCGAGAAGCCGAAGCCGTGGAACAGGCCGGGCGTGGTGCGGCTGGGCCCGAGCACCGGTTCGCGGTCGGGCAGGTAGCCTTCGGTGCCGCCCCAGGTGCGGATGATGTGCGCATGGCGCAGCACGGGCAACAGCTCCACGGCCTGCATCGCGAGCGTGGCGATGGCATCGCGCTCGGCGCGCGCGCGTTCGGCATCGAGCGTGATGCCCGTGCCGCCGCCGAGCACGAGATTGCCGCGCGCCACCTGCCGGCAGTAGATGCCGCCGCCTTCCACGCCAAGGCTCCATTGCATGAAGTGCGGCACCGGCTCGGTCACCGCCATCACGGGGCTGCGCGCGCGCAGCGGCGGCGTCTCGCCGAACTGGCTGGCGATGGCGCCGGCCCAGGCGCCCGCGCAGTTGAGCAGCACGGGCGCCTGCACCTCGAGCGCGTTGCCGCTGCGCACCATGAACATGGCTCCGTCATGCGCGACCTCGTCGACCTTGTGGCGCTCGAAGATCTGCGCGCCCGCGCGCTGCGCCGCGAGCGCGAAGGCCGGCGACACGAGGCGCGGATTGGCCTGCCCGTCTTCCGCGCACAGCGAGCCGCCCACAGCGCGCGCGCCGAGCCAGGGGCACTGCTCGCGCAGGCGCGCGCCGGAGATCAGCTCGAGGCCCAGGTCGAAGTCGCTGCTCAGCGCGCGGTAGCGTTCGAGCGAGGCCATGTCCGATTCGCTGCGCGCGATCTTGAAATGGCCCGAGCGGATGTATTCGCCGTCGGTGCCCAGCAGTTCGGGCAGTTGGCCCCAGATGCGGTGCGCGCGCTGCGTCAGCGGCAGCTGGCTCAATGACCGGCCCTGCCGGCGCACGCCGCCGAAGTTCACGCCGCTGGAGCGCGAGCCGCAAAGATCGCGCTCCAGCAGCACCACGCCCAGGCCCATGCGGCGCAAGGCCAGCGCGGCCGAAGAGCCGACGATGCCGCCGCCGACGATGGCGACGTCGGTCCGCAGCTTCTTGATCGTGCTCATGCGCCGGCTCCCTCGGCGGGCACGAGCATGATCGGAATCGGCTTGATCGGCGCCTGCCCGCGCAGCCTGCCGACCTGCTGCAGTGGCTGGCCCGTGGCATGCGCGAGGATCTCCGCCGCCGCCACGCCGCACATGCGCCCCTGGCAGCGGCCCATGCCGACGCGCGACAGCGCCTTCAGGCGGTTCATCTCGTCGGCGCCGTTGGTGGCGACAGTCTGGCGCAGCGTGCCGGCCGTGATGTTTTCGCAGCGGCAGATCACGAGGTCGTCGCTCGCGTGCGCGGCCCAGTCCTGCGGCACGGGGAAGGCGCGTTCGAGGCCCTGGCGGAATCCGGCGAGCTTGCCGAGCTTGCGTTCGAGTTCGGCGGCGCGTGCTGTGTCGACCGCTACGCCGCTGTCGGCCAGCAGCGCCAGTGCCGCGCGTTCGCCTGCCCACTCGGCCGCGTCCGCGCCCATGATGCCGGCGCCGTCGCCCGCGAGATACACGCCCTCGACGCTGGAGCGCCCGGCCGCATCGCGCACCGGCAGGTGGGCGCGGTGCATCGGCGCGTAGTCGAATCGGCAGCCGAGCAGGTCGGCGAGCTGCGTTTCGGAGCGCAGCGCGTAGCCGAAGCCGATGGCATCGCAGGCCAGTGTGCGTTCTTCGTTGCCGTCTTGCCATGCCACGCCGGTGACGCGGCCCTGCGCCTCGTCGCCGAGCACGCGCAGCGGCCGCACGCCGCTGTGCAGCGCCACGCCGTGGGCGCGCAGCCAGCCCACGTAGTACACGCCCTTCGCGAACACGGCGGGCTGCGTCAGCATCGCGGGCGTGGCGGCGATCTGGTCGGCCAGGCGCGCGGTGTCGAGCACCGCAGCCACTTCCACGCCGGCCTTCGCGTACTGGTACGCCACCAGATACAGCAGCGGCCCGGTGCCCATGAACACAACGCGGCGCCCGATGGCGCAGCCCTGGAACTTGAGCGCGACCTGCGCGCCGCCGAGCGTGTAGACGCCGGGCAGCGTCCAGCCCGGCACCGGCAGCACGCGGTCGGTGGCGCCGGTCGCAACGATGAGGTGGCTGTAGGGCACGCGACGGGTGCTGCACGTGGGGTTGTGCATCACGTCGAGCTTGTGGTCCTGTGCGTTCCACACGAGGCTGTCGGGGTGGTGGTCGATGCGGCCCCGCAGTGCGTCGAAGGCCGAGTGCACGGCATCGGCGCGCTTCGACTCGAAGCCGTAGAGCGTTCGCGCGGTGCGTTGCGAGAGGCTGGCGGGCGGACGGCGATAGATCTGCCCGCCGGCGCGCGACGCCTCGTCGATCACCACAGGCCGCAGGCCATGCGCCACCAGCGTCTGCGCCGCGCGCACGCCGGCCGGGCCGGCGCCGACGATCGCGGGGCGGATTTCGATTGCCGTCGTCATGCGCCACTCCTTCCCGTGACCAGCGCCATGCCGGGCGAGATGAAGGTCGAGCAGGCGCGCAGCCGTTCGCCTTCGCCGGTGGAGATCCAGCAGTCCTGGCAGGCGCCCATCATGCAGAAGCCCGCGCGCGGCAGGTTGCTGAATTCGTTGCGGCGCAGCTGGCCGCATTGCGTGAGCACGGCCGTGAGCACGGTGTCGCCGGCCAGCGCGCTGGCGGGTGCGCCGTCGAGGGTGAAGGGCACGGCATCGCGGCCGTTGGTCTCGGCCACGCGGTGCAGCAGTGCGCTCGAAGTTGTCGTTGTCGTCATTGCTTATCTGCGCCCCACCAGCACGCGGTCGAGTCCGTAGACACGGTCGAGCAGCACCATCGCGAAGGCCGTGATCGCCACCATCAGCGCCGACACCGCCGCCATCAGCGGATCGATCGACTCGGTCGCATACATGTACATGCGCACCGGCAGCGTCACCGTGCTCGGCGCGGTGACGAAGATCGACATCGTCACTTCGTCGAAGCTGTTGATGAACGACAGCATCCAGCCGCCCGTCACGCCCGGAAGGATCATCGGCAGCGTGATGCGGCGGAACACCGTGGCCTGGCTCGCGCCCAGCGACAGCGCAGCCTGCTCGGCACTGCGGTCGAAGCCCACCAGCGCCGCCACCACCAGCCGAAGCGTGTAGGGCGTGACGATGAGCGCGTGTGCCATCACCAGCCAGCCGAAGCTGCCCGTGCCGCCGACCAGCGCGAACAGCCGTAGCAGCGCCACGCCCAGCACCAGGTGCGGCACGATCAGCGGCGACAGGAACAGGCCGTTGAGGAAGTTGCGCCCCGGAAACTCATAGCGCGTGATCGCCATGCCGGCTGGCACCGCGAGCAGCGTCGCGATGGTGGCCGAGCTCAGCGCGAGCCACAGGCTGTTCCAGAACGACTGCATGAAGTCGGGGTGCGCGAACACTGCCTTGAACCAGCGCAGCGAGAAGTGCGTGGTCGGAATGGTCAACGTGTTCTCGGGCGTGAACGCCACGATGCACACCACCACCAGCGGCGCCAGCATGAAGACGATGACGAGCGCGTTGAACGCGAGGGCGATGGGGCCGTTCTTGTTCATCGCTTCAGCCCAGCGCTTTCTTGTAGCGGCCTTCGACGAGGCGGTTGTAGCTGAGCATCACGACGAGATTGGCCACCAGCAGAACCAGCGCTACGGCTGCGCCGAGCGGCCAGTTGAGCTCGCTGAGGTATTCGTCATAGACGATGGTCGCCACCATCTTGAGGCGCCGCCCGCCCAGCAGCCCCGGAATGGCGAACGAACTCGCGGCCAGGCCGAACACGATCAGGCTGCCCGAGAGAATGCCCGGCATCACCTGCGGCAGCACGATGCGCCGCAGCGTGGTGAAGGGCGTGGCGTTGAGCGAGAGCGCTGCGTTCTCGACACCCGGGTCGAGCTTCTGCAGTGATGTCCACACCGGGATCACCATGAAGGGCAGCATCACGTGCACCAGCGCGATGACCACGGCCGTGCTGGTGTAGAGGATCTTCACCGGGCCGATGCCGAGCAGGCCCAGCAGCCCGTTCACCGCGCCCTCGGGGCCCAGCAGCATGCTCCAGCCGAAGGCACGCACCACCACAGACACCAGCAGCGGCGCCAGCACCACCAGCAGCAGCACCGAGCGCCACGGGTTGCGCATGCGGCTCAGCACATAGGCCTCGGGCGCACCGACCAGCACGCAGATCAGCGTGACAAGGGCCGAGACCCAGAAGGTGCGCCAGAAGATGCCGAGGTAGTACGAGTCGGAGAACACCAGCGCGTAGTGCGCGAGCGTGAACTCGCCGGACTTGGGGCCGGTGGCCGGGTCGTACACGTTGAACGACAGCACAGCCGTGAGCGCGAGCGGCACCAGCAGCAGCGCTGTGAACAGCAGCAGCGCCGGGCCGGAGAGCCACCAGGGCGTGGCCTTGCTCTTCAATACGCTGCTCATGCCGCGACAGCCTTTTCTTCCGCTGGCAGCAGCCGCATGCAGTGCGCCGGCCAGTCGAGGCCCGTGCGGCTGCCTTCTTCGAGCGCTTCGCGCCCGTCGTTGGGGCTCAGCACCGTGAGATCACCGACGGACGTGGCCACGCGGTAGAGCCACTGGCTGCCGAGGAAGAAGCGCTCCTGCACTTCGCCGTCGAGGCGGCCTTGGCCCGGCGGCACCAGCTGCAGTTTTTCGGGCCGCACGCTCAGCAGCGCGGCGGCGTCGACGCTGAAACCCGTGTCGTCCACGTCGAGCGAGAGCGCACCGACCTCGACGCAGGTGCGCGTGGCGCCGCTGTTCGACACGCGGCAGTCCAGCAGGTTGGCCTTGCCCACGAAGGTGGAAATGAAGCGCGTGCTCGGGTGTTCGTACACGCGCTGCGGATGGTCGATCTGCGTGGCGCAGCCGCCTTCCATCACCACCACGCGGTCGCTGATCGACATGGCCTCGCTCTGGTCGTGCGTGACCATCACCGTGGTGGTGCCGACCTTTCGCTGGATCTGGCGTAGCTCGAACTGCATTTCCTCGCGCAGCTTGGCGTCGAGGTTGGACAGCGGCTCGTCAAGCAGCAGCACCGGCGGCTCGATCACCAGCGCGCGCGCAAGCGCCACGCGCTGGCGCTGGCCGCCCGACAGTTCACGCGGGTAGCGCGCGGCATGCGCTTCGAGGTGCACCAGCGCCAGTGCCTGCTTCACGCGCTCGATGCGCTCGGCCTTGGGCATCTTGCGCATCTCGAGGCCGAAGCTCACGTTGTCGGCCACCGTCATGTGCGGGAACAGGGCGTAGGTCTGGAACACGATGCCCAGCCCGCGCGTGTTGGCCTTGGCATGCGTGATGTCCTTGCCCGCGAGCTCGATGCGGCCGCTGCTCACGGCCTCGAAGCCCGCAATCATCTGCAGCGTGGTGGTCTTGCCGCAGCCCGAGGGGCCGAGCAGCGAGACGAACTCGCCCTTTTCCACAGTGAGGCTCATGGCCGACACCGCGCGGGTGGCGCCATAGAACTTGGTCACGTCGGTAAGCCGGAGGAATGACATGGAACGGGCCTTTCTTCGGGGCGAAAAGATGGCTTCAGGCACCTTGTTTCACCTTGGTGCGGGCCATGGACAGCTTGCTGCTCTTAATTCACTCTATTGCAACGATTGCGCCAGATCGCCTCGGGTATTCCATTAATCAGAATTTTTCTTCAATTTATTCCGATCAATGGAATATGATGGCCGCGATTGATACATCGGATTCCACAGGAGCAAGGTATGGAGACCTCTTCGGCGTCGCCGGCGGCCAGCGGCGGCGTGCCGCGCGTCTTTTCGGTGATCCGCGCGCTCGGCGCGGTGCAGGCCGAAGGCGGCCGCGTGACCCAGATCGCACGTTCCGTGGGCCTCACGCAGGCCACCACGCACCGTTTGCTGCAATCGCTCATGGCCGAAGGCATGGTCGAGCAGGACGAGCGCAGCAAGCTCTACCGGCTGAGCATCGACTTCTTCGCGTTGGCAGCGAGCGCTGGCAACCCGGGCGACCTGCGCTCCATTTGCCGGCCGGTGCTCTTGCGGTTGTGCGCGAGCCTGGGCGACAGCATCTTTCTATTGGCGCGCAGCGGCTTCGACGCGGTGTGCCTTGACCGCAGCGAAGGGCCGTTCCCGATTCGCTCGTTCACCGGCGACATCGGCGGGCGCATCGCGCTGGGCGTGGGGCAGGGCGCGCTGGCGATCCTGGCCTTCCTGCCCGAGGCCGAGCGTGAAGAGGTGATCCGCTTCAACCTCTCACGCGTGCGCGAGTACGGCGTGTACGACGAGGTGTACCTGCGCACCGAGATCGAGCGCGTGCGGCAGGCGGGCTATGCGGGGCGCAACACGGGCCTGCTCGAAGGCATGGCGGGCGTGGCCGTGCCGATCCTCGACCGCGAGGGGCGTGCCGTGGCGGCACTGAGCGTGGGCACGATTGCCGACCGGCTCAATGCAGACCGCATGCCGACGGTGGTCGAACTGCTCAAGCGCGAGGCCGCGGCCATCGGGCCGAAGATCAATCCGTTCGATGCGACGTTGAGGAGGCCGGCGCAGAGCTTGGCGGGGTCGCCGGCGAGCCAGAAGATTTCGTTGCCCGAGGCGCCCGGGCCGGGCTGAGCGATTCGCTTCAATCGCTTGCGGATGCGTATTCCATCTCGATCTTCAGGCCCGGAAATCGGGAGTGCAGATCGTGCAGGGCACGGCGCAATGCGTCTTCGCCGGGCCGGTTGTCCGGAAGTATTGACGGATCGAGCACGAAATGCAGCCGCGTTTCGTCGGCTTCCTGGGTGGCCGAAATCGGGGCCTCTTCCTGCGACTCTCCTTGCTCGAAGCGCAGCCGCAATTGCTTTCCACCGTCCCTGATCTCCGCCGTGAGTTCGCTGCAGACAGCGTTCAGTACCGCGATCCCAATCCGGCAGAACTCCGAACCCACCTCCAGATGATGTTTGCGCGAATGGCAGGCGGCATGGATCGTGAGAAATATCTGCGCCACCGTCCAGTTCGGATGCTGCGCGTCGGGCTCGAGAGGCATGCCGCTGTCGTAGCGCACGTCGATTTCCGCGCCGTCGATCTTCAGAAAAATCTGTGTGCATCGACCGTCGATCGCATCGTCGATGGCATGGCAGAGGGCCTGCAGGGCAAGCGTCGCAGCGACATCGCGATCATGGACATCGAAGTACATGCCGGTGCGGCGGCGCACCACTTCGGCCCCCGTCAGGATCACGATTTCTTGTTCGAATTCCGAGTGCATGCCTGATGTTGCCTGATTCGGCAGCGGCGGATCCATGTCCGCCCTTGCAATTTCGACTACGCCTTCAGTCGCCGAACAGGCCAGTTCGACTCTTCCGCCTGACACGACAATGCGCGCGAGGAGCCCCATCCATGAACAACCCCTCGATCCTCTACCCCGTATTCGCCCTCGCCGGCCTCACCGGCCTGGTGCTGCTGCTCATCCCCATCGTGCGCATCCGCGCCGTGCGGCGCCGCGAGGTCCGGGGCATCGATTTCAAGCTGGGCGAATCGGCGGCCGTGCCCGACGCCGTGCGCATCCCGAATCGCAACTACATGAACCTGCTGGAGCTGCCGGTGCTGTTCTATGTGGTGTGCCTGCTCTTCTATGTAGCGGTGCTGCCCACGCCCACGGCGATCTGGCTGGCCTGGGCGTACGTCGGCCTGCGCGCGCTGCACAGCGTGGTGCACCTGACCTACAACCATGTGATCCACCGGCTGGTGCTGTTCGCCGCGAGCAACGGCGTGCTGGTGGTGCTGTGGGTGATGGCGGCCACCTGGTTGGTGCGCTAGGCGCACATGAATCGTGCGAGTTCATTCCTGAAACGCATCAGGTCCTTCCATATTTTCACTAGGCAAGCGCGCGGGATTCGCAGATATTGACCGGGTCCTCCTTTCTCCTCCTTCCCGGAGCGCGTCCATGTCCGAAGCCAACACCTCCCCCTCCGTCGCCACCGAAGTCGAGCAGCTGCTGCAGCGCCTGGGCGTGCCCCCCGAGGCCCACACCGGCGGCGAGCTGACGGTGCGTTCGCCCGTCAGCGGCGAGGTGATTGCGCAGGTGCCGCAGACCTCGCCGGCCGAGGCCACCGCTGCCATCGGCCGTGCGCACGAGGCTTTCAAGGCCTGGCGCAACGTGCCGGCGCCGCGCCGCGGCGAGCTGGTGCGGCTGCTGGGCGAAGAACTGCGCGCCGCCAAGCGCGACCTGGGCCTGCTCGTCACGCTGGAGGCCGGCAAGGTCCCGTCCGAGGGAGCGGGCGAGGTGCAGGAAATGATCGACATCTGCGACTTCGCGGTCGGCCTCTCGCGCCAGCTCTACGGCCTCACGCTGGCCACCGAGCGCGCCGAGCACCGCATGATGGAAACCTGGCACCCGCTGGGTGTGTGCGGCGTGATCTCGGCCTTCAACTTTCCGGTGGCCGTATGGTCGTGGAACGCGGCGCTGGCGCTGGTGTGCGGCGACTCGGTGGTCTGGAAGCCGTCTGAAAAAACGCCGCTGACCGCGCTGGCCGTGCACGCCATCGCGCAGCGCGCCATCGAACGCTTCGGCGATGCGCCCGAAGGCCTGCTCGGCCTGCTGCTGGGCCAGCGCGACGTCGGCGAAGTGCTGGTCGACGACCACCGTGTGCCGATTCTCTCGGCCACCGGCTCGACCGCCATGGGCCGGCAAGTGGGGCCGAAGCTGGCCGCACGCTTTGCCCGCGCCATTCTCGAACTCGGCGGCAACAACGCTGCCATCGTCACGCCCTCGGCCGACCTCGACCTCGCACTGCGCGGCATCGCCTTCGCGGCCATGGGCACGGCCGGCCAGCGCTGCACCACGCTGCGTCGCCTGTTCGTGCACGAGAGCGTGTACGACCAGCTGGTGCCCAAGCTCGCCAAGGTCTACGGCAACGTGCAGGTGGGCGACCCGCGCGAGGCCGGCACGCTGGTCGGTCCGCTGATCGACCGCGCGGCCTTCGACGGCATGCAAAAGGCGCTCGGTGAATGCCGCGAGATCGGCGCCAAGGTGCACGGCGGCCAGCGCGTCGAAGGCATCGGCACGAAGGACGCGTACTACGTGCGCCCCGCACTGGTCGAGCTGAAGTCGCATGAGGGCCCCGTGTTGCGCGAGACCTTCGCGCCCATCCTGTACGTGGTGCGCTACAGCACGCTCGACGAAGCCATCGAGCTGCACAACGCAGTGGGCGCGGGCCTGTCGTCGTCGATCTTCACGCTGAACATGCGCGAGGCCGAGCGCTTCATGTCGAGCGCGGGTTCGGACTGCGGCATCGCCAACGTCAATATCGGTCCGAGCGGCGCGGAGATCGGCGGCGCCTTCGGCGGCGAGAAGGAAACAGGCGGCGGGCGCGAAGCCGGCTCCGACAGCTGGAAGGCGTACATGCGCCGTGCCACCAACACCATCAACTACTCCACCGCCTTGCCGCTCGCGCAAGGCGTGACCTTCGACATCGGCGACTGATCGCCTCCCGGTTCGTTCGAGCTTGCCGCGCAGCGCCTTGCTGCGGCGGCAGGTGGGCGGCCGCATGCATTCACCAAAAACCATAACCAGGAGACAGAGAACATGAGCATTCCCTTCAAGAGAATCGCGGCCGCCACGCTGCTTGCATTCGTATTCGGTGCCAGCGCGCAGACCCCGGCCACCGGCACCCTCGACAAGATCAAGACCAGCGGCAAGGTGGTGCTCGGCGTGCGCGAAGCCTCGCCGCCCATGGCCTACATGCTCGGCGCGGGCGACAAGTACGTGGGCTATCACGTCGAGCTGTGCGAGCGCGTGCTGAAGGACATCGCACCGCAGGCCAAGCTCGAATACATGGCCGTGACCGCGCAGAACACCATCCCGCTGGTGCAGAACGGCACGCTCGACATCGGCTGCGGCCCCACCACCAACAACACCGCGCGCCAGCAGCAAGTGGCCTTCGCACTCACCACCTATGTGAGCGAAGTGCGCATGGCCACCAAGGTCGATTCGGGCATCACCACGCTCGACCAGCTCGCGGGCCGCAACGTCTCGGCATCGACCGGCACCACTGCGGTGCAGCTGCTGCGCAAGCGCGAGCGCGCGCAGAACGTCTCGTACAACACCATGCTCGGCAAGGACCACCTCGAAAGCTTCCTGCTGATGGAGTCGGGCCGCGCCGATGCCTTCGTGCTCGACGACAACCTGCTGGCCGGGATCATCGCGAACTCGAAGAACCCCGCGGCCTATCGCATCGTGGGCGACGCGCTGGGCTCGGAGCCGATCGCGCTGCTGTTCCGCAAGGACGACCCGGCCTTCAAGACCGCGGTGGACGATTCGCTGCGCCGAATGATGAAGAGCGGCGACCTCGAGAAGATCTACACCAAGTGGTTCGTGGCCGCCATTCCGCCGAAGAACACGAGCCTGAACCTGCCGATGAGCGCGGCGCTGAAGCAGCTGATGCTCGAACCCAACGACAAGCCACTGGAGGCCTACGCCAAGTGACAGCAGATACCGTTGCCTCCCTCGCTTTTCAGCCGGCGCAGCGCGTGCGCGCCATCGGCGTCTCGGAGATCCTGCGCATCACCGACAACGCGAACGCGCTCAAGCGCGCGGGTCGTCCGGTGATCGTGCTGGGCGCGGGCGAGCCTGACTTCGACACGCCGCAGAACGTGCGCGAGGCTGCGGTGCGCGCCATAGGGCGCGGCGACACGCGCTACACGGTGCTCGACGGCAGCCCGGCGATGAAGGCGGCGGTGCAGCTCAAGTTCAAGCGCGACAACGCGCTCGACTTCGCCCTCGACGAAATCAGCGTGAGCGCAGGCGCCAAGCAGGTGATCTTCAACGCACTGATGGCCAGCCTGAACCCCGGCGACGAGGTGATCCTGCCCGCGCCGTACTGGACCTCGTACGCCGACATCGTGCAGATCTGCGGCGGCGTGCCGGTGCCGGTGGCGTGTACCGGGGAGAACGGTTTCCGGCTCGATGCCGCGCAGCTCGAAGCGGCCATCACACCGCGCACGCGCTGGCTGTTCATCAATTCGCCGTCGAACCCGACCGGCGCGGCCTACAGCGCAGCGCAGCTGAAGCCGCTGTGCGAGGTGCTTCTGCGCCATCCGCAAGTCTGGGTGCTGGCGGACGACATCTATGAACACATCCTCTACGACGGGCTGGCGTTTGCCACGCCGGTGGCCGTGGAGCCGCGCCTGCGCGAACGTACGCTGACCATCAACGGCGTGTCGAAGGCCTACGCGATGACCGGCTGGCGCGTGGGCTACGGCGCCGGGCCGCGCGCGCTGATCGCGGCCATGGCCGTGGTGCAGAGCCAGACGACCTCGTGTCCCTCGTCGATCAGCCAGGCCGCTGCCATCGAGGCGCTGACCGGGCCGCAGGGCATCGTGGCCGAGCGCTGCGCCGACTTCCAGGCGCGGCGCGACTTCGTGGTCGCCGCGCTGAACCGCGCGCCGGGGCTGCATTGCCGCGTGCCGGAAGGCGCGTTCTATACCTTCGCGAGCTGCGCCGGCGTGCTCGGCAAGCGCACCCGCGGCGGCGCGCTCTTGCAGACCGACAGCGACTTCTGCCGCTACCTGCTGCAGGATTTCGAGGTGGCGGTGGTGCCGGGCAGCGTGTTCGGGCTGGCGCCGTACTTCCGCATTTCGTATGCGACGTCGATGGCGCAGCTGGAAGAGGCGTGCGCGCGCATCATCGCTGCCTGCGCCGCGCTCGAATGACCTCCTTCATTTCATTGGAAACCGCATGACCTCACCCCGCACCGGCGGCCAGATCCTGGTCGACCAGCTCATCACCCACGGCGTCAAGCAGCTGTTCTGCGTGCCCGGCGAAAGCTTTCTCGCCGTGCTCGATGCGCTGCATGACGCATCCATCGACGTGACCGTGTGCCGCCAGGAAGGCGGCGCGACGATGATGGCCGAGGCGCAGGGCAAGCTCACCGGCAAGCCGGGCGTGTGCTTCGTCACGCGCGGACCGGGCGCCACCAACGCGGCGGCCGGCGTGCACATCGCGCACCAGGATTCGACGCCGCTGCTGCTGTTCGTCGGCCAGGTCGCGCGCGATGCGCTGGGCCGCGAAGCCTTCCAGGAGCTGGACTACGGCGCGGTGTTCGGCACCATGGCCAAGTGGGTGGTGCAGATCGACGATCCGGCGCGGGTGCCTGAGCTGGTGTCGCGTGCCTTCCATGTCGCAACCTCGGGCCGGCCTGGGCCGGTGGTGATCGCGCTGCCCGAAGACATGCTGACCGAGGCCGCGACGGTGGCCGACGCGCAGCCTTACGCGGTGACCGAAACCCATCCCGGTGCAGCGCAACTCGCAGAGCTGCAGCAGCGACTGTCGCAGGCGCAGCGCCCGGTGGTCATCCTGGGCGGCAGCCGCTGGTCGGAGAAGGCCGCGCAGCAGTTCGCGGATTTCGCGGCCGCGTTCTCGCTGCCCGTGTACTGCTCGTTCCGTCGCCAGATGCTGATGTCGGCCGAGCACCCCTGCTATGCGGGCGACCTGGGCCTTGGCGCCAATCCGCGCATGCTGGAGCGCATCCGCAACGCCGACCTCGTGCTGCTGGTCGGCGGGCGCTTGTCCGAAGTACCGTCGCAGGGCTACGAGCTGCTGGCGATTCCGCAGCCGAAGCAGGCGCTGGTGCATGTGCACGCCGACGCCGACGAGCTCGGCAAGCTCTATCGTCCGGCGCAGGGCATCCACGCCACGCCGCAGGCTTTCGCGGAAGCCGTGTCCACGCTGCGCCCCGCGCAAACGCCGGCCTGGCAGGCAGAAACGAAGACCGCCCGCGAAGACTTCCTGCGCTGGAGCGACCCGGCTCCCATCCGCATTCCCGGCCCGCTGCAGATGGGCGAGGTCATGCAGCACCTGCGCGAAGTGCTGCCGGCCGACACCATCTTCTGCAACGGTGCGGGCAACTTCGCCACCTGGGTGCACCGCTTCTGGCCGTTCCGCTCCTACGCGAGCCAGCTTGCGCCCACCAGCGGCTCGATGGGCTACGGCCTGCCGGCCGGCGTCGGCGCCAAGCGGCTGTGGCCGCAGCGCGAAGTGGTCGTGTTCGCGGGCGATGGCGACTTCATGATGCACGGCCAGGAATTCGCGACGGCCGTGCAGTACGGCCTGCCGATCATCGTGGTGCTGCTCGACAACGCCATGTACGGCACGATCCGCATGCACCAGGAAAAGCACTACCCCGGCCGCATCAGCGCCACGCAGTTGAAGAACCCGGACTTTCGCGGCTATGCCGAGGTGTTCGGCGGCCACGGCGAACGCGTGACCAGCACCGAAGAATTCGGCCCCGCGCTGGCGCGCGCGAGAGAGAGCGGCAAGCCGGCCATCCTGCATTGCCTGCTGGACCCGGAAGCGATCACCCCGGGAAGCACGCTGCAGTCGATTCGCAAGGCAGCGCTGGCTGCAAGCTGAGCACCCGGTGTCATTCGCACGCACCCCGAAAAGACTCAGCGCAACCCACCCACATAGCGAGGCGGCGGAGTAGGCGGCGTCCCATCGGGCTGCCGCGCCGCCAGCCGCGCAGCGCGAGCCAGCGGCTCCATCGCCTGCTCCAGCCGTGTCGCCAACTGGTAAAGCTCCTCGTCCTTGGTGTCAGCAGCGTGCGCGCGCGTCATGCGCACGATCTCGGCCGCGTACTCGGCATTGGTCGCCATCCACTCGGTGTCGGTCACGCGCCCATGCTTTCGCCGCAGCGCCACGTGAAGGCGGGCAGCAAGGGCGATGCGTTCGCTTTCGGACATGGATGGCATGGTTCCTCCGTCGGTGGGTCAACTACTCCCGAGATGTTCTCTGTGCTGTGCAAGATCGAGGCCCAGCACCTCGCTGTCGGCATCGACGCGCAACCCGACCATGATGTGCACCAGAAACAGCACCACCGCCGTCCCCGTTGCGCTGTAGATAGCCACGCTGCCGACGGCGATCGCCTGCGTCAGCACGTCCCCCGTGGCGCCCGAGATGCGCGCATCGGCGAACACGCCCGTCAGCAGCGCGCCCACGATGCCACCGATGCCGTGCACGCCGAACACGTCGAGTGAGTCGTCCGCGCCAAGCAGGTGCTTGAGCCCGGTGGCGCCCCAGTAGCAGGCCAGCCCCGCGATGGCGCCGATGGCCAGCGCGGACAGCGGCGTGACGAAGCCGGCTGCCGGCGTGATGGCCACCAGCCCCGCCACCAGGCCCGAGCACAGGCCCAGCAGCGAAGGCCTGCGCCGCACGATCCATTCGCCGAGCATCCAGCTCATGGCGCCGGCCGCCGCCGCGATGTGCGTCACCAGCATCGCCAGGCCCGCGCGCCCGTCGGCCGCCACCGCCGAGCCCGCATTGAAGCCGAACCAGCCTACCCACAGCAGGCCCGCGCCCGTCATCGTCATCGCCAGGCTGTAGGGCTCGAAGGCCTCGCGCCCGTAGCCCTTGCGCGGCCCGAGCGCATAGGCGCACACCAGCCCCGCGATGCCCGCGTTGACGTGCACCACCGAGCCGCCGGCGAAGTCGAGCGCTCCCATCTGCGCGAGCCAGCCGCCCGGCTCCCACACCCAGTGCGCGACAGGTGCGTACACCAGCACGCTCCAGAGCAGCGCGAACCACAGGATCGCCGAGAAGCGCATGCGCTCGACAAAAGCGCCAAGCACCAGTGCGGTGGTGATGATCGCGAAGGTCAGCTGGAACATCGCGTAGACCGACTCGGGCACGTTGGGCGCGACGTGGCTCACCGCCACCTGCCCGGCCTCCTTCAGGTACTCGAAGCCCGAGAACCAGAAGCGCCCGGTGCCGCCCAGCCAGGGCCAGCCCTCGGTAAAGGCCAGCGAATAGCCCACCGCGAACCAGGTCAGCGAGACCGCCGCGGCTATCGCCACCACCCCCGCCATGGTGGCCAGCACGTTCTTGCGGCGCACCATGCCCGCATAGAAGAGTGCGATGCCGGGCAGCGTCATCAGCAGCACCAGCGCGGTCGAAGTCATCATCCATGCGGTGTCTGCCGCGTTGATGGAGGCGTGCGGAGCCAGGGCCATGACCGTTTCTTCTTCTTGAAGTGATGGACCTTGGTGCTGCGTGCACAAGTCGTGCCACATCGTTAACTATCAGAAACACTTTGGTTCGCAAATCGGGCTTTCTCGGTAAGGCAAAGCGGGTAATTCCCAATGCACTGAGGCGGTGCGCACCCTAAAGTCTGCCCACTCGCGAACGGGCCCTGCTCGTGCTGCCGAGGGTCCGAGGAGACAATCCCCAAGCAACAATAAAAATGCTTCAAAGGCTCCGTACGAGATGCCGTGTTTGACTTTGAAAGGCGCCGCTGGTCGGCGCCTTTTTTATGCCTGCATGACTTGATACACCTGCATCTTCAGCTCCTTTTTTGATAGCGCCACGGGTGAGGTAGTCCTCCCCCTATGGAAATGCTGGTGGTAACGGGCGCCTCGCTGTTCGCCGTGTTTCCGGGCGCATCGCCGGCGACCCTGCCGGGCACCAACAAGAGCGCGTCTATTTGGGGCACCCCGAGCAAAGGCCCCAAATGAAAAAAGCCCCCGGAGCGGGGGCTTCTTGCAGGGACCGGAGCGCTCACTCCTCGACGAAGGCTTCCTCGCGCTTGGCCTTGATTGCGGGCAGCAGCACGATGCCCAGCAGCAGCGCAGCCGCCACCAACAGCCCCGCCGACAGCGGCCGGGTGACGAATACGCTCCACGCACCGCGCGACAGCAGCAGCGCGCGCCGCAGGTTCTCTTCCATCATCGGCCCGAGGATGAAGCCCAGCAGCAGCGGCGCAGGCTCCGTGCGCAGCTTGATGAACAGGTAGCCGATGAAGCCGAAGGCCGCCACCATCCACACGTCGAAGGTGTTGTTGTTGGTCGAGTACACGCCGATCGCGCAGAACAGCACGATGGCGGGGAACAGGAACTTGTAGGGCACCGTCAGCAGCTTGATCCACATGCCGATCAGCGGCAGGTTCAGGATGATCAGCATCGCGTTGCCGATCCACATCGAGGCGATCAGGCCCCAGAACAGCTCGGGGTTGCTGGTCATGACCTGCGGGCCGGGCTGGATGTTGTGGATCGTCATTGCGCCCACCATCAGCGCCATCACCGCGTTGGGCGGAATGCCCAGCGTCAGCAGCGGGATGAAGGAAGTTTGCGCACCGGCGTTGTTGGCCGACTCGGGCGATGCCACGCCGCGGATGTTGCCCTTGCCGAAGGGCACTTCGCCGGGGCGCATGCGGATCTTCTTCTCCAGCGCATACGAGGCGAACGAGGCCAGCAGCGCGCCGCCCCCAGGCAGGATGCCCAGTGCAGAACCCAGGGCCGTGCCGCGCAGCACCGCGGGCAGCATGCGCTTGAAGTCGTCCTTGGTGGGCCACAGGCCCTTGACCTTGTGCGTGAACACTTCGCGCTCGTCGTCGGGCTGCGAGAGGTTGCCGATGATTTCGCCGTAACCGAACACGCCCATGGCGATCACCACGAAGCCGATGCCGTCGGTGAGTTCGGGAATGTCGAAGCTGTAGCGCGCGACACCCGAGTTGACGTCGGTGCCCACGATGCCCAGCAGCAGGCCGAGCACGATCATCGCCACTGCCTTCAGCAGCGAGCCCGAAGCCAGCACCACGGCGCCGATCAGGCCCAGCGTCATCAGCGAGAAGTACTCGGCCGGACCGAACTTGAAAGCCAGCTCGGTCAGCGGCGGCGCGAAGGCGGCCAGGATCAGCGTGCCGACGCAACCCGCGAAGAACGAGCCGAGGCCGGCCGCGGCGAGCGCCGGGCCTGCGCGGCCCTGCCTTGCCATCTGGTAGCCGTCGATACAGGTGACCACCGAGGACGACTCCCCGGGCAGGTTAACCAGGATGGCGGTGGTCGAGCCGCCGTACTGCGCGCCGTAGTAGATGCCGGCCAGCATGATCAGCGCCGACACGGGCGGCAATGCGTACGTGGCGGGCAGCAGCATCGCGATGGTTGCGACCGGGCCGATGCCCGGGAGCACGCCGATCAGCGTGCCCAGGATGCAACCCAGCAGGCAGTACAGCAGGTTGGTGAAGGTGAAGGCAACGCCGAAACCGATGGAAAGGTTGTGGATCAGGTCCATGGTGTGCGCTCCTCAGCCCGAAATGAAAGTGGGCCAGACCTGGATCTGGAGCTTCAGTGCCCAGATGAAGGCCACGTAGCTGCCAGCCGCCAGGATGGTCGAGAGGATCAGCACGTCGCGCAGCTTGAAGTGCTCGCCCGCCATGCTCGAGATGATCGTGAGCGCGTAGATCGCGATGATCATCCCCATGGCCGGCAGCCCGATGCTGGGCAGGCCCCCCAGCAGCACGCCGAAGGCCAGGTTGGCGCCGAGCACGAAGGCCAGCGGCTTCCAGGCCCATTTGCCGATCGGGTGGCCGTCGGTGGTTTCGACCACCAGTGCCTGGAACATGATGACGGCCCCGAGGATGGCCAGCAGGATGCCCAGCATGAGCGGGAAGTAGCCCGGCCCCATGCGGGCGCCGTCGCCGATGGTGTAGGTGGTCGCGCCTATCGCAAAGGCGCCCCCCACGGTGGTGAACATGACTCCTGAAAAGAAGTCAGCCTGACTCTTGATGCGCATGTCGTCTCGCCCCTCTTGTATGGAAGGGTGAGGGTCGTTCTGCGGGCCTGACCGTTGGCTGACCTGCCCGGTACGGACAAATGCTTACCGCAGGGCTAGGGTTCTCCCTCGACGCTCCCTGCGCCACAGAGGGCCACAAACGAAAAAAGCTCCCGAAGGAGCTTTTCATTCAGAAGCCCGAAGGCTCTGGAGGGAAGGGCTTAGTAGCCGCCGCGACCACCGCCGCCGCCGCCGTAACCGCCGCCACCACCGCTGCGGCCACCGCCGCCGCCGCCGTAACCGCCGCCGCCGCCACCACCACCGTAGCCGCCACCACCACCGCCGCCGTAGCCGCCGCCACCACCGGTACGGGGGGGACGAGCTTCCATCGGACGGGCTTCATTCACCGTCAGGGCGCGGCCCTGCAGCGAGTGGCCGTTCATGGCTTCGATGGCTGCGAGTGCTTCAGCATCCGAACCCATTTCGACAAAGCCGAAGCCCTTCGAACGGCCGGTGTCACGTTCCATCATGACCTTGGCGCTGACGATTGCGCCGAACTCGCCAAAGGCTTGTTCCAGGTCGTTGTCACGCACGGAGTAGGCGAGGTTGCCTACGTAGAGTTTCTTGCCCATTGAGGGACTCCTAATTCAAACCAACAAGACAAAGCGATGGAGTCCCAGAATCACAACAAACAAAATGCGCTGTGGCGCGAAACTGACCGATCACCGAATTACGTGCACGGGAGACAAAGCTCACAGACACGTAGGCCGGATTATCCAGCCCTAATTGCAAAAAACGTGGCGAAATCGTGTGTTATTGAGAAACATCCCGGCGCGACGGGCGGTTTCGCAACGGTTTCAGCAGGTCCGAGAGCCCGTTGTGGTCTATTTCATGCATCAAATGGAGTAGCCGGCCTATTTCTCCCGAGGGAAAACCCTCGCGTGCAAACCACGTCAGGTAATTTCCGGGCAAATCGGCAATCAGCGTGCCTTTGTGCTTGCCAAAAGGCATTTCGAGCGTCACCAGCCGCTGCAGGTCTTCGGGTTTCATCGCGTGCTCAGCCTCCCGCCCGCTTGACCGTGTGGCCCTGCTTCACGAGTGCGGCGATCACCGTTTCGCGGTGGTCGCCTTGGATTTCGATCACGCCGTCCTTTACCGTGCCGCCCGAGCCGCAGGCCGTTTTCAGCTGCTTGCCGAGTGCCGTGAGCGCCGCCGCATCGAGCGCGACGCCCTTGACCACCGTCACGCCCTTGCCTTTGCGCCCCTTGGTCTCGTGCGATACACGCACAATGCCGTCGGTGGCCGGTACGCGCGCCTTGAGTTCCTTGCAGCGGCACTGGGCCACCGGCTCCCCGCAGTCGGGGCACATGCGCCCGCCCGCCTCGGTGGAGTACACCAGGGCGCTGCCGGACTGATTGCGCTGCTGTTTCATCGTCGACATTCGATTCGTCTCTTCTCTCTCTGTCTGCTTACATGCCATTCGACTCACTGGGCCTGATCCCCGCGCTCGTGCAGGCTGCCGCCCAAAGCGGCTACGCCGCGCCGACCGCCATCCAGGCCGCGGCCATCCCCGCGATTCTGCAAGGTCGCGACGTGCGGGGCTCGGCGCAGACCGGCTCCGGCAAGACCGCCGCATTTTCCCTGCCCCTGCTGCAGCGCCTGGGCGCTGAACGCGCGCAGGGCTCGTCGCGCCGCGTGCGTGCCCTGGTGCTCGTGCCCACCCGCGAACTCGCGGCCCAGGTCGGCGAAACCATGCGCAGCCTGGCGCAGCACCTGCCCGAGCGCCTGAAGATCGTCGTCGCATTCGGCGGCGTGTCGATCAACCCGCAGATGATGGGCCTGCGCGGCGGCGCCGACATCGTCGTTGCCACTCCCGGCCGTCTGCTCGACCTGGTCGAGCACAACGCGCTGAAGCTCGATGCCGTGTCGATGCTCGTGCTCGACGAGGCCGACCGCCTGTTCGACCTCGGCTTTGCCGAAGAACTCGGCCGCATCCTCGCGCTGCTGCCCAAGCAGCGCCAGAACCTGCTGTTCTCCGCCACCTTCCCGAGCGCCATCCAGGCATTGGCAGATGGCATGCTGCACGACCCGGCCGTCGTCGACGTGCAGGGCGAGCCCGGCACCGAGCCGAACATCGTGCAGCGCGTGATCGAGGTCGACGCCGCCCGTCGCACGCAGCTGCTGCGCCATCTGCTGAAGCAGCACGAGAACGAATGGGACCGCGTGCTTGTCTTCGTCGCCACGCAGCACGCGGCACAGATCGTGGCCGAGAAGCTCTACAAGAACGGCATCTACGCAGTGCCCTTCCACGGCGACATCGCGCAGGGCACGCGCACCGACATCCTTTCGCAGTTCAAGCAGAGCCGCTGGGACGTGGTGATCGCCACCGACCTCGCGGCGCGCGGCATCGACATCGCACAGCTGCCCGTGGTCATCAACTACGACCTGCCGCGCTCGCCGACCGACTACATCCACCGCATCGGCAGAACCGGCCGCGCGGGAGAGAGCGGCCTGGCGATCAGCTTCGTGAGCGCGTCGACCGAGGCGCACTTCCGGCTGATCGAAAAGCGCCAGGGGCTGAGCCTGCCGCGTGAGCGCGTCGAAGGCTTCGAGCCGACGGAAGTGGCGGTGCCGGTGGTCGATGCGTCGGGCACCGGGGGCATCAAGGGCAAGCGGCCGAGCAAGAAAGACAAGCTGCGTGCGGCTGCTGCGCTTGCCGCGTCCCGGGGGGATGCTCCCGAGAAGAACGACTGACCAGCGCCGATCAGTCGGGCGCGTAATCGACCTGGTGCCGCGCGACGCGAAGGTCGCCCAGCTCTTCGCGAATGCGCAGGTGCGCTGGATGCGTGGCGTAGCCGTCGAGCGAGGCCTGGCTGTCGAACTCGCTGTAGAGCACCACGTCGCAGGCATAACTTGCGCGGCTCGAATCAACGCCCACTTCGATGTGCAGCAGGCCCGGGATCTGGCCGCGCAGCGATTCGAACTTGTGCTTGAGCAGTTGGCGGGCCTGCGTCTTTTCTTCCGGCGTGTCGCCACGCAGGTCCCACATCACGATGTGCTTGAACATGCGCACGATGGTAAGCAGGCGCCTCGCGAAAGGCCATGCGTTGCAGGCCTTCGCGCGTGAAGAACAGTTTTCCGCTTCCGCGCGTTGCGTGCCGCTATGCGTGCTGCTTGCCGAGGAAGCTCGAGATCAGATCCATCGGCAACGGGAACACGATGGTCGTGTTCTTGTCGGCACCGATCACCGTGAGCGTTTCCAGGTAGCGCAGCTGAATGGCCTGCGGCTCCTGCGCCAGCACGCGCGCGGCCTGGAACAGTTTCTCGGAAGCCTGCAGTTCGCCCTCCGCGTGGATCACCTTGGCGCGCCGTTCGCGTTCCGCCTCGGCCTGCCGCGCGATGGCGCGCACCATCGATTCGGTGAGGTCGATCTGCTTGATCTCCACGTTCGACACCTTGATGCCCCATGAAGCCGTCTGCACGTCCAGCGACTCGCGCACGTCGAGGTTGAGCTTCTCGCGCTCGGCCAGCATGTCGTCGAGCTGGTGCTTGCCGAGCACCGAGCGCAGGGTGGTCTGGGCCAGCTGGCTGGTGGCGTTGAAGAAGTCCTTCACCTGGATGATGGCCTTCTCGGCATCGACGATGCGGAAGTAGACGACCGCGCTGACCTTCACCGACACGTTGTCGCGCGAGATCACGTCCTGCGTCGGCACTTCGAGCACCACGGTGCGCAGGTCGACGCGCACCACCTGCTGGATGGCCGGTATCACGAGCACCAGACCCGGCCCCGAAACCTTCGAGAAGCGCCCGAGGGTGAACACGATGCCGCGTTCGTACTCCCGGAAGATCCATACCGCTGAAAACAGCAGCACCGCCAGCAGAACAATGATGACGGCGCCGATGCCGGAGGTGAGAGAGAGCATGTCGGTCTCCTGCGACCCAGCGAAAGCGCTGGATGGTTGGACACCCGGCGCTTGGCGGCGTTCCGCCCCGGCCCAAAGAAAGGTGACTACCAGCCCATCTGCTTCGCTGCCAGTTCTTTCATGATCTCTTCGGCCCCGCCGCCGATCATCATCACCTTCACCTCGCGGTAGATGCGCTCGCTCACCGTGCCGCGCATGAAGCCCATGCCGCCGAGGATCTGCACCGCCTGGTCGGCGCAGAACTGCATGGTCTGCGTCGCGTGGTTCTTGAGCATGCAGATCTGCGCGACCCATTCGGGTGCGTTGAAGCGCCCGGCTGCTTCGAGCGTGTCGCCCTCGGCCGACACCGCCTCGATCCAGGCCTCGGTGGAGGCGATGCGCATCTGCATGTCGACCAGCTTGTGGCGCACCGCCTGGTGTTGGATGAGCGCAGCGCCGAAGGTCTTGCGCTCGCGCGCCCAGGCCAGCGCCTCGTCGAGGCAGGCTTGCGAGAAACCCAGCGTGCCCGCCGCGATGCCGATGCGTTCGCCGTTGAAGTTGCCCATGACCATGCGGAAGCCTTCGCCCTCGTTCCCGAGAAGGTAGCGCGCAGGCACGCGCACGTTGTCGAAGTGCAGCGTCGCGGTGTCGGAGCACAGCCAGCCCATCTTCGACAGGCGCGTGCGCGAAAGACCCGGCGTGTCGCCCGGCACCAGCAGCATCGAGATGCCGCCCGCGCCGCGCCCTTCGCCAGTGCGCACGGCCACGGTGATCCAGTCGGCGCGCATGCCCGAGGTGATGAAGGTCTTCTCGCCGTTGACTACGTAGTGGTCGCCGTCGCCGTCTGTTTCTCGCCTTGCAGTAGTGCGCAGCGCGGCCACGTCGGAGCCGCCACCGGGCTCGGTGATGGCAAGCGCTGCGATCTTCTCGCCGCGCAGCACCGGCGGCACGACCTCTTGGCGCACCGCGTCGCTTGCATGCAGCACCACGGGCGGCAGGCCGATGTTGTGCGAGAACAGGCTCGCAAGCACGCCGCCGCTCTTGCCATGGCGCGCGAGCGCGACCCATGCAGGCAGCTTGAGCGAATACGAGGCGGGCGTGCCGCCGAGTTCTTCCGGATAGCCCAGGCCCAGCAGGCCAAGTTCGGCGGCACGCGCGTAGAGCGCGCGCGGAAACTCACCCGCGTCGTCCCACGCCTGCACATGCGGCGCGATCTCGCTTTCGGCAAAGCGCCGCACCGTATCGGCGAGCGCGACTCGGTCGGCTTGCAGTTCGGCGTCCATGCCGTGTTCAACCGCGCGGCGGCCGCTTGGCGATGCCCATGGTCTTCGCAAGGATGCCGAGCATCACCTCGTCGGCGCCGCCGCCGATGGAGCCCAGCCGGCCGTCGCGGTACAGCCGCGACACGCGGTTTTCCAGCGTGAAGCCCATGCCGCCCCAGAACTGCAGGCAGGTATCGGACACCTGCCGCGTGAGGCGACCGGTCTTGAGCTTGGCCATCGATGCGAGTTCGAGCACGTCTTCGCCCTGCACATGCAGGTCGCAGGCGCGATACGTGAGCGCGCGCAGCGCCTCCACCTCGGTCTTCAGCTCGGCCAGCTTGAACTGCACCCACTGCTGGTCGGCCAGCGTGGCGCCGAACATCTGCCGCTGCTGCGCCCATTCGATGGTCTGCGCGATGCAGTCTTCCATCGGTTCGAGCGAGCTTGCAGCGGCCCACAGGCGCTCTTCCTGGAACTGCTGCATCTGGTAGACGAAGCCCTGGCCTTCCTCGCCGACGCGGTAGCGCTGCGGCACGCGCACGTTGTCGAAGTAGATGAGCCCGGTGTCGCTCGAATTCATGCCGATCTTGCGGATCTTCTTCGCCTTCTCGATGCCGGGGCTGTCCATCGGCACCATCACGAGCGACTTGTTGCGGTGCACGGGGCCGTCGCTGGTGTTGACCAGCATGCACATCCAGTCGGCCTGCAGGCTGTTGGTGATCCACATCTTCTGGCCGCTGATGAGGTAGTCGTCGCCGTCCTTGCGCGCATGGCTCTTCAGGCCCGCCACGTCGCTGCCCGCGCCGGGCTCGCTCACGCCGATGCAGCCGACCATGTCGCCGGCGATCGCGGGGGCCAGGAACTCGCGGCGCAGTTCGTCGCTGCCGAAGCGCGCGAGCGCCGGCGTGCACATGTCGGTCTGCACGCCAATCGCCATCGGCACGCCGCCGCAGCTGATGTGGCCCAGCGCCTCGGCCATCGCCATCGCGTACGAATAGTCGAGCCCGGCGCCGCCGAAGGCCTCGGGCTTGTTCAGGCCCAGCATGCCGAGATTGCCGAGCTTCTTGAACACCTCGTGCGCAGGGAAGATCTCGGCCGCCTCCCATTCGTCCACATGCGGGTTGATCTCGTCGTCGATGAAGCGCCGCAGCGTCTTCTGGATCTCGAGGTGTTCGTGGGTGTACTGCATGGTGTCTTGTCTCCGGTCGTTCGTTCTTTACTTGTCCTGGAACACGCGCGGCGTCTGCGCGAGATGGAAGCCATCGAAAGGCCGCACCGCCGCGCGCTGCTGCGTCTGCGCATCGGGAATCTCCATCGGCCAGCCCATGCGCACCTGCGGCCGTGCGCCGTCCACGCGCAGCACGCTGCCGCTGATGAAGCTGGCCGCGGGGCTCAGCAGGAAGGCAATGGCGGCGGAGGTTTCGGCCTCGTTGCCGAAGCGGCCCGCGGGCACGGTGTTGCGCATGGCGCGCAGCATGTCGCCGGCTTCGGGCGGGTAGTGGTCCATGCCGCTCGATGCGATGTAGCCCGGTGCCACCGCGTTCACGCGCACGCCGCTCACGGCCCATTCGGCGGCCGCCGTTTCGGTGAAGCTCACCATGCCGGCGCGCGCCGCGCCGCTGTGGCCCATATTGGGCATGGAGCCCCAGATGTCGGCCACGATATTGACGATGGCGCCGCCGTTGGCCTGCATGCTTTGCACATAGCACTCGCGCGCGACCAGGAAGCCGCCCGTGAGGTTGGTGTGGATCACCGCCTCCCAGCCCTTGGCCGAGATGGCGGCGAGCGGCGTGATGTATTGGCCGCCAGCGTTGTTGACGAGGCCGTCGATGCGGCCGTGCGCTGCGACGATGGCGGCGATGGCTGCGCGCACCGCTTCTTCCTGGCGGATGTCGAAGGCCTGCGTGCTGGCCTTGCCGCCGCTGGCTTCGATCTCGGCGCGCACCTTGTCGAGCTTCTCGGGCTTGCGGCCGACCAGCACCACCTGTGCGCCGAGCGCCGCGAGTTCGTGCGCTGTGCAGCGGCCAATGCCGGAGCCGCCGCCGGTGACGACGATGACCTGTCCGCCGAACAGGCCGGGTGCGAAGACTGAGCGGTAGCGGGAGGAGGGGGCGTTCATGCAAAAGACTTTCGGAAACTTGTCTTGAAGAGCGTCACGCGTCGGCGACCTGCGCGACTACATGCCGCGCGGCCACCTGCGCGCCCACCGCGACATGCAGTGCGACACGGCCGGAACGCGGCGCGCAGTGCACGTGCTCCATCTTCATCGCTTCGAGCGTGACGAGTGGCTGGCCAGCGGCGACCGCATCGCCTTCGGCCACCAGCAGGGCGATCACGCGGCCGTTCATGGATGCGCGCAGCAGGCCGTCGCCGGCGGTGCCGTCGGTGCGGGGCACCGCTACGTGCGTGAGGTTCTCCAGCTGGAACGACTGGCCGCGAAAGTGGAAATCCACGCGGTCGGGCTGCCGCACGACGAAGGCTTGTTCGGACAGACCACCGCACGAGAAGCGGAGGCTGCCGTTGCCGGGTAGAGCGAGCAAGGCGAGTTGCACAGGTGCTTTGTCGCCCAGTGCAATGTCGAACCGACCGGCGCCGCATGGCGTCACGCGGGCCGCGTGCACCGTGCCGTCGAGCGCGAAGCGCAGGGCGTTGGGCAGCGTGTGCGCGAGCGGCGAGGGCCAGCCGCGCTCGCCCAACTGGAGCAGCAGAGCGGCGAGCAATGCGGCGCGGGTGTCGTTCGCCGCGTCGGCGGCGAGCAGGGCGTCGAGGTGATCGCCGATGAAGGCGGTCGTAGCCGCACCGCTTGCGAATACGTCATGCGACAACACACGCTGCAGCAACTGCTGGTTGGTCGAGATGCCGAGCGTCACCGTGTCCTGCAGGCCCGCGATCAGCCGGTGCCGGGCTTCTTCTCGCGTGCGGCCATGCGCCACGAGCTTGGCGATCATCGAGTCGTAGAAGGGCGGCACGGCGGCGCCGTCACGCAAGGCGTGTTCGGTGCGCAACGCGGCAGAGGGCCGCCACGCCGCGAGCGTGCCGCTCTGCGGCATGAAGCCCTGCTGCGGATCTTCGGCGCACAGGCGTACTTCGATCGCGTGGCCGGTGATGCGCACGTCCTGCTGCGCGAGCGGCAAGGGCTCGCCGGCCGCGACGCGCAGTTGCAGCTCGACGAGGTCGAGACCCGTCACCGCTTCGGTCACCGGGTGCTCCACCTGCAGACGCGTGTTCATTTCCATGAACCAGTACTGGCCTTCGGCGTCGAGCAGGAATTCGAGCGTGCCCGCGCCTTCGTAGGCGATGGCTTTCGCCGCGGCGACGGCGGTTGTGCCCATGCGTTCGCGCAGTGCGTCGGACACCGCCGGCGAGGGCGCTTCCTCGACGACCTTCTGGTGCCGCCGCTGCACCGAACAGTCGCGCTCGCCAAGGTGGATGGCGTTGCCGTGCCGGTCGGCGAATACCTGGACCTCGACGTGGCGCGGCGCGACGATGGCGCGCTCCAGGATCACGGTGGCATCGCCGAACGCGTTGAGCGCTTCGGACTGCGCGCTATGCAGTTGTCCGGTGAAGTCGTCGGCCGATGTCACGAGCCGCATGCCGCGCCCGCCGCCGCCCGCAGTCGCTTTGATCATCACGGGCCAGCCTATGCGCGCCGCCTCGGCCGCCAGTTTCTCCGTGCCCTGGTCTTCGCCCTGGTAGCCCGGAATGCACGGCACGCCCGCCGCCTGCATCAACCGCTTGGCGCCGGCCTTGTCGCCCATCGCGCGAATGGCTTCCGGCGACGGTCCGATGAAGACCAGCCCCGCGTCTCGGCAGGCCTGTGCGAACGCTGCGTTTTCCGCGAGAAAGCCATAGCCCGGATGCACTGCATCCGCACCGCTGGTGCGCGCGGCCTCGATGATTGCGGCGATGTTCAGGTAGCTCTGCGCGGGCAGAGATTCGCCTATCCACACGGCCTGGTCGGCCTGCCGCACATGTTCGGCATCCGCGTCGGCGCTCGAATACACGGCCACCGTGCGGTAGCCCATTGCGCGCGCCGTGCGCATCACGCGCACCGCGATCTCGCCGCGGTTCGCGATCAGGATCTTGTGGAATGCACTGCTCATGGCCGCGCCACCGAAAACTGCATGGGTTGCGGCACGCGCGCATCGGCATCGCGGCACACGGAAAGAACTTCCGCCAGCACCGCACGCGTGTCGCGCGGGTCGATCACGCCGTCGTCGAGCAGCAGCGCGCTGGTGGTGAACACGCTCATCTGCCGATCGAAGCGCTCGACGATCTGGTGCTGCATCGCATCGATCTTCGCGTGGTCGACCGCACCCTTGCGTGCCATGCCCGCCTCCATGACGATGGCCATGGTCTTCGCCGCCTGCTCGCCGCCCATGACGGCTGTGCGCGCGTTGGGCCACGAGAAGCAGAAGCGAGGCGCGAAGCCCCGCCCGCACATGCCGTAGTTGCCCGCGCCATAAGAGGCGCCGCAGTGCAGCGTGATCTGCGGCACGCTGGCGTTGGTCACGGCCTGGATCATCTTCGCTCCGTGCTTGATGATGCCGGCCTCCTCGTGCGCCCGGCCCACCATGTAGCCCGTGATGTTCTGCAGGTAGACGATGGGCGTGCGCGTCTGGCAGCAGGCCTGGATGAAGTGCGTGGCCTTGGTCGCGCCGTCGGAATCGATAGGGCCGTTGTTGGTGACGATGCCCACGGCGTGGCCTTCGAGCCGGATGTGGCCGCAGACGGTGGCGCTGCCGTAGTGCTCGCTGAACTCCAGGAACTCGGAGCCGTCGGCGATGCGCGCGACGACTTCGCGCATGTCGACCGGCCGCCGTCCGTCGCTGGGCATGATGCCGAGCAGGTCTTCGGCGTCGTAGCGCGGCGGCATGAACTGGCGCGGCGCTTCGTTGCGCGCCCAGTCGATGCCGCCGAGGATCGAGCGCGCGATGCGGATGGCGTCGCGGTCGTCTTCGGCCAGGTAGTCGCCGAGGCCCGAGATGTGCGTGTGCATCACCGCGCCGCCCAGTTCTTCTTCGGTGGCGATCTCGCCGGTGGCGGCCTTCAGCAGCGGCGGCCCCGCGAGAAAGGCCCGTGTGCGGTCGCGCACCATCACGATGTAGTCGGACAGGCCCGTCTGGTAGGCGCCGCCCGCGGTCGAGGAGCCGTGCGTCACCGTCACCACCGGAAGCCCCGCGGCCGACAGCCGCGCGAGGTTGCGGAAGATGTTGCCGCCGCGCACGAAGTCCTGCACGCGGTAGTGCATGAGGTTGGCGCCGGCGCTTTCCACCAGCTGCACGTAGGGCAGCTTGTTTTCGAGCGCGATCTCCTGCACGCGCAGCTGCTTGTCGAGGCCCATGGGCTGCAGCGCGCCGGCGTCGATGCCCGAGTCGGAGGCGCTGACCATGCAGCGCACGCCCGACACCTGGCCGATGCCGGAGATCAACCCCCCGCCGGGCACGCTCTTGGCCAGGTCGGGGTTGTCCTGCCCCAGCCCCGCGAGCGAGGCCAGCGGCAGAAAAGGCGCGCCGGTGTCGAGCAGCAGCGCGATGCGCTCGCGCGGCAGCAGCTGCCCGCGCTTGGCAAAACGCTCTGCCGAGGCACCGGAGGCCGCGACGGCGCGGGCCTCGTGCGCGCGCACCTGGTCGAGCAGCGCGAGCATGCCGGTGCGGTTGGCCTGGAAGGTGTCGCTGGCCGCTTGCAGCCGGGATTCGATGACGGGCATGGGAAGAGTCTGTGCAGGTCGCTTGTTTTCGCTCTGCACAGACTCTAGGGGGCGGGCGCCGCGCCCGCTTGCGCCTACTAGCTGGTCGTCAGCCGGTCATCAGCTGGCGCGCGCGCGTGGCGCGGCAACGGGGGCATCGAGGCTGCTGCCCGTGACCACCCAGTAGATGAAAATCAGCACCGCGCCGGCCGTGCCGAACACCGTGAGACCCATGTAGCTGCCGCCGATGGCCAGCGCGTCGGCGGGCGCGGCTGCGATGCAGACCATGCTGGCCGCGCTCATGCCCACGTAGTGCATGGTGCAGACCGCTACCCCCATCACGGCAGCGGCCGCGACCTTGTGCGAGAACTTGCGCAGGTTGAACGCCAGCCACAGGGCCGCCGCGGCGGCGGTGACGGCGATGAGCACCGACAGCCCGACCACGGCCAGGTCGAAGTTCATCGAAGCGCGCATGCTCATCGCGAACATGCCCATGTAGTGCATCACGCAGACGCCGATGCCGGCCAGCAGGCTGCCGGCGAGCCAGCCCGATTTGCTGAACTTGCGCCGTCCACCGGCCATGTACAGCGCAATGCCGGAGATCAGGATGGCCGCCACCAGCGACACCACCGTGAGCGGCATGTTGTACGAGATGGCCACCGGCAGGCGGTACGCCAGCATACCGATGAAGTGCATCGACCAGATGCCGATGCCGCCCAGCGCCACCGCGGCGCAGGCCACGACGGCGAGGTTGGGCTTGCCGTCGGCGCCGACCATGCGGCCGGCGCAGATGAGGGCCACCAGCGAGCCCGCGAATGAGATCAGGAAGGAGAGCGCCACCATGCCCAGGGAGTACTCGGGCGACAGGAGTTGGCCTACGACGAGCGGAGTCATGCGATGTCCTTTCAAGTTCAGGAAAAGAGCGCCTCGCAGACCTCCCGACTACCGGATGCAATCGGGACGCCACAAGACGTCCCGCGCAGTCTGTAATATTTGTTTTTAAAAGTAAACTCCAATTTACACTTATTGTTACTCTACCTTACGGGGCGAATTCGATATATCGAATTGTTGCGATCGGCCGACATGTAGATCGTGCCGTCGCGTCCCACGGCGACGCCCGTGACCACGTAGGGCGGAGGCAGCCCGGGGCCGGGCGCGAGGCCGATCGGCAGGTTCTCGGCGACCGTGCGGCGCGTGCCGTCGGGGGCGATTTCCACCAGCCGCCGCGCCGCGCTCTCGGCCACGATGAAGCTGCCCCACGGCGTTTGCGCCACGCCTTCGGGCAGCGCCAGCCCGTCAGCCACGGTGCGCAACGGCGCGCTGGCGTCCAGCGGAATGCGCAGCAGCTTGCCGGCCGCCTCGGTCACGTAGAGCGCGCCGTCCTGGCCGACGATCATCTGCACCGGGCCGTTCAGGCCGCTAGCAAGCACTGACTTTTCAGTGAACTTCGGCCCGCTGGCGCGGGTGATGCTGCCGGTAGCTATTTCGGCGTAGATCACGCTGCCGTCGGGCATGGGAATGGCGTCGAACGGTGCCTTCAGGCCGTGGATGGTTTCTACGGTCTTCAGCGTCTGCCGGTCGACCAGCTGCACCGTGCCCGTGAACCACGAGCTCAGCGCAAAGAGTTTTGGCGACAGTCCAACTGCGAAGGGGTAGTCGAGTTCCGGCTCGCGCTGCATGCGGAACACGTCGCGCACCTCGCCCGTGCGCACGTCGACCTGGCGGAAGCCGAAGACGTCGGCCACCCACAGGTCGTCGCCGTCGATCTTCATGCCGGCCGGCACCGCCACCTTGCCGCTGGTGAGCGTGCGAAGTTCGCCGGTGGCGGGGTTGAAGGCCTGCACCTCGTTGTTGGCCATGTTCGACACATAGATCGTGCCGTCCGGCGCGATGACCAGGTTGTCGAGCGAGGCCCGCAGCTGCTTTGCGACCGTCTTGCGCCCGGTGGCGAGGTCTACTTTCACCAGCTCGCCGCTGCGCGCATCGACCACCCAGAGGTTGCCCTTGCCGTCGAGGTTGGCGGCGGCCGGGATCTTGAAGCCATCGGCGATCACGGTCATGTTGCCGTTCGCCGGGTCGATCTTCACGACCTGTCCCTTGAACCACAGCGGCCCGTAGAGCATGCCGTCGGGGCCGGCCTCGAAGCCGTTGAAGCCGCCCATGTCCTTCTTGATGAGCCGCGGCGGCTTCTGGCCTTCTCGGTCGATCTCCCACAGCGCGTCGCCCAGGAACACCTGCGAGGCGTAGAGCTTGCCGTTGCGGCGGTCGAAGTCGAGCGAGTTGAGGCCCGGCAGGTCCTTGGCCAGCACACGCAGCGGGGCGGTGTCGCTCTCGCGGTAGCGCAGCATGCCCATGAGGTAGTTGGTCCAGGCCAGTTCGCCCTTCGGACCCACGGCGATGTCGTCGGCCTGGCCCTCGGGCGCATCGATGAGCACCTTGGCCACGCCGGTGTTGCGGTCGACCTCCCACAGCGTGTTGCCGACGACCGAACCCGCGAGCAGCCGGCCCTTCGCGTCGATGGCCAGCCCGTGCACCCCCGAGAAGGATGAAGGGGCGACCAGCGCCTCAGGAGCACCCCACGATGCGGGCCGCGTGGCAGGCGATGGCGGCGCGACCGTGCTGCAGGCGCCGATCAGGGCGAGGGTGGCGGTCAGTGCGACCGCGCGAAGGCTGCTTCGACAGGGCATAGCGTTTTCTCCTCTTGTTGATGCGCGAAGCAGTCTAGGAGGCGAAAGGGGCCGCAAAGTCTCTCCGGAGACACTATGCGGACTTTCGTCCGCTGTGGATTACCCGAGCCCGTTCAGCCGCGCAGCAGCTGAGTGACCGTGTGGATCAGCAACCCCACCAGCCCGCCCACCAGCGTGCCGTTGATGCGGATGAACTGCAGGTCGCGCCCGATGTGGCGTTCCAGTTCGAGCGTCATCTCTTGCGCGTTCCACTCGCCGACGCGTTCCTCGATGTAGCGGCGGATGTCTTCGCGGTAGCGCTCGATGGCCAGCGGCGCGGCGGCCTCGATCTGCTCGTTGATCCAGCGGCGGATGGCTTCGTCGCCCTGCAGCCGCGTGCCCAGCGCGCCAGCCATCGAGGCGATGCGCTGGCGGATGGCCGAGTCGTCGCGGCCCAGGTCGTCGTGCAGCCACGCCAGCAGCTCGCCCCACAGCCCGTGCAGGTAGTCGCCGAGGGCGGGGTGCGCGATGAGCTCGGCGCGGATCTGCTCGCCGCGCTGCTGGAACTCGGGGTCGAGCTTCAGGCGCACCACGAAGTCGTCGACGAAGTGATCGAAGCGCTTGCGCATCGGATGGTCGGGCTCGGCCGCGAGCTCGCCGATGGTGCGCGCCACGGCCGCGACGATCTTGCGCGTGGCCAGCTTGGCCGCCACCTGGTCGAGGCCCACGTAGCGCAGCGTCTTGATCTCGCGCGCAATGGCCTCGGTGATGTGCGCCTGCACCTCGTCGCCTTCGAGCAGGCCGGCCACCTGCTGCAGCACGTCGTCGAGCAGGGCCTGGTGGCGCCCGCCGGCGGTGAGCGCATCGAGCGCCTGGCCGGTCAGGCGCGAGAGGTCAATTTTCTTGAGGCCGGCTGCGGCGGCACGCCCCATGAAGTCGCGCACCCGTTCGTCGTCGAAGGCCGAAAGCCCGTAGCGCGTGGCGGCCACGCCCCATTCGCCGAGCTTCTCGCCGCTGGCGGGGCGTGCCAGCCAGTCGGCGATGCGCCCGGCCGCATCGAACTGCCGCAGCTTGCCGAGCACCTGTTCGGTGCTCAGGAAGTTGTCGCAGATGAAGCCCGCGAGCTTGGCACCGATGCGGTCCTTGTTGCTCGGGATGATCGCGGTGTGCGGGATGGGCAGGCCCAGCGGATGGCGAAACAGCGCCACCACCGCGAACCAGTCGGCAATGGCGCCGACCATCGCGGCTTCGGCAAAGGCGGCCACGTAGCCCCAGGCCGGGTGCTGCGCATGAAGCGCGCTCGCCGCCGCGTAGAGCAACGCCGCGCCGCACAGCAGGCCGAGCGCGACACGCTTCATGCGCCCCAGCGCATCGCCGCTGCTTTCCGCCGGTTCAGCCAATGGCGGGCGTGGAAGCAAGGCGCTCCATGAACAGCTCGCAGCGCGCGAGTTGCTCGAGGCTCACGAATTCGTCGGGCTGGTGCGCCTGCTCGATGCTGCCGGGTCCGCACACCACGGTGGGGATGCCGGCGTTCTTGAACAGGCCCGCTTCGGTGCCGAAGGCCACCAGCGTGGTGCGTTCTTCGCCCGCCAGGCGCTGCGCCAGTTTGGTGATCGGGTTGTCGGCCGCGCCAAGGAAGCTCGGAATCTCGCAGATGGTCTCGAAGCTGAAGCCCGCGTCGGGCGCGACCTTCTTCATCGCCGGTTCGATGCTGCCCGCGTAGGCCACCACGTCGGCCTGCATGCGCTTGGCGTCGGCGGTCGGCAGGTCGCGGAATTCATAGCGGAACTCGGCGTCGCGCGGCACCACGTTGTCGGCGATGCCGCCGTGGAACTGGCCCACGCTCGCGGTGCTGAAAGGCACGTCGAAGCCCTCGTAGCGGGGCTCGTTGCGCTCGAAGTCTTCCGCCATGTCGCGCACCTTGCCGATCACTCGGGCCGCCATTTCGATGGCGTTGACCGACTTCGGCGTGAGCGAGGAATGCGCTTCCTTGCCGCGCACGCAGCACTTGTAGCGGTACACGCCCTTGTGCGCGATGGCGGGCACCATGCTGGTGGGCTCGCCCACGATGCAGGCGATAGGCTTGATGTTGGCGTCGCGCATGTCGGCGATCAGTTCCTTCACGCCGAAGCAGCCGATCTCTTCCTCGTAGCTGAAGGCGAAGTGCACCGCGAAAGGCGAGTCGCTCTCCAGGAAGCGATGGGCATTGGCCAGCGCGATGGCGATGAAGCTCTTCATGTCGGCCGAGCCGCGCCCGTAGAGGCGCTCGTTCTGCACCACGGCGGAGAGCGGGTCGACGCTCCAGTCCTGTCCGTCCCAGGGCACCGTATCGGTGTGTCCCGAGACGATCACGCCGGCTGGCTTGCCTTCGCCCAGCGTGGCGAACAGGTTCGCTTTGGTGCGTTCGGCGTTGTAGGTGATGCGGCTTTTGACGCCCAGGGCCGCGAGGTGGCTCTGCGCGAAGTCGATCAGTTCGAGGTTGCTGTTGGCGCTGACGGTGTTCATGCGCACCAGGGTCTGGGCCAGCAGCAGGCTTTGGGGGGAAAGCGTGTGGAGCATGCAACACATTCTCCCGGAAGTCGGCGCGGCGCGTGCGTGGATGTCGTAGCCGTCACGCGAAGCGGGTACGCTGCCCCTCTTCTTTTGGACGGAGAAACCAGCACCATGCGCACCCTTCAGATCGCCTTGACCGCCACCGCCGCCCTCTGCGTGGCCGCCTGCAGCACCACCGGACCTTCCAGCAACAAGCTGCTGACGCTCGACGGCAACCCGCCGCTGGTCATCGCCCACCGTGGTGCATCCGGCTACCTGCCGGAAGAAACGCTCGAAGCCTATGCGCGCGCCATCGAGCTAGGCGCCGACGTGATCGAGATGGACCTGATCTCCACCAAGGACGGCGTGCTCATCGCCCGCCACGACCCCAACCTCGCCATCAGCACCGACGTGGCCAAGCATCCCCGCTTCGCCTCGCGCAAGAAGACCATCAAGGTCGACGGGGAAACCCAGACCGGCTGGTTCAGCAACGACTTCACGCTGGCCGAGATCAAGACGCTGGGCGGCATCTCCACCGACGCCGAGCGTCCGCAGGAATTCAACGGCAAGTTCAAGATCGTCACGTTCCAGGAGATCATCGATTTCGCCAAGGCCAAGTCGAAGGAAACCGGCCGCACCATCGCCATCTACCCCGAGACCAAGAACCCGACCTACTTCCGCGACCTGGGCCTGCCCCTGGAAGACAAGGTCATCGCCGCCATCAACGCGGCCGGCTGGAACAGCAAGACCGCGCCCATCTACGTGCAGTCTTTCGAGCCGGGCAGCCTCAAGTACATGAAGAGCAAGGGCCTGAACACCAAGCTCATCCAGCTGATCGACGGCGACAGCGTCGACCTGAAGACCGGCGCCGTGACCTTCGCCGTGCCCAGCGACCGCCCCTACGACTGGACCAAGGCCGGCGACAAGCGCAACTTCGACGCCATGGTCACGCCCGCGGGCCTGGCCGAGATCAAGACCTACGCCGACGGCATCGGCCCATGGAAGCGCTACATCGTGAGCATCAAGGGCACCATCGGCGCCGACGGCAAGCCGGTGGACGTCAACAAGGACGGCAAGATCAACGACGCCGACGCCACCTCCACAGCGCCCACCTCGCTGATTGCCGATGCGCACAAGGCCGGCCTGTTCGTGCACCCATTCACCTTCCGCAACGAGTCGCGCCGCCTGGCGTCCGACTACAACAAGGACGGCAAGAACGAATACGGCGTGTACTACAAGCTCGGTGTGGACGGCGTGTTCACCGACTTCACCGACACCGCCCTGGCTGCGCGCGCCGACTACCTGAAGAGCATCGGCCGCTGAGCGGAGGCATCGTCCAGGCATGACGACCGACCTGTCGCCGCGCGACCTCGAACTGCTGCGCATGGCCATCCGCCTGTCGGATGAGTCGAAGGCGCGCGGGCGCCATCCCTTTGCCGCGCTGGTGGCGAACGAGCATGGCGAGGTCGTCGTCACTGCGGGCAACAACTCGATGCCGCCCGAGGGCGACCCCACGCAGCACGCCGAGCTGGCCGCCGCCGCGCAGGCCGCACGCCTGCTCACGCCCGAGCAGCTCGCGCGCTGCACGCTGTACACAAGCGCCGAGCCCTGCTGCATGTGCGCGGGCGCCATCTACTGGACGAACATCGGCCGCGTGGTCTACGCGCTTTCAGAGCATGCGCTGCTCGGCCTGACCGGCGACCACCCCGAAAACCCGACCTTTTCGCTCCCCTGCCGCGAGGTCTTTGCGCGCGGGCAGCGGCGCGTGGAGGTGGTGGGGCCGCTGCTCGAAGAGGAAGCCGCCGTGCCGCACGTCGGCTTCTGGACCGCCGGGCACTGAACCCCGAGTGCGCACGCGGGGTGCGCATTTTTGGTGGTGCCTCGAAACGCCAGAGTGGATAGACTGGCATTTTGAGACGTCCACGCCATGAAACTCATCGACTCGCTCGTCACGCAGGCGGCCGGCATCGCCGCCGTCCGACGTGACCTCCACGCCCACCCCGAACTCTGTTTCCAGGAAGTCCGCACCGCCGACGTGGTGGCAGGCAAGCTCACCGAATGGGGCATTCCCATTCACCGCGGCCTGGGCACCACAGGCGTGGTCGGCATCGTCAAGAATGGCTCCAGCAGCCGCGCAGTCGGCCTTCGCGCCGACATGGACGCGCTACCCGTCACCGAGCTCAACACCTTCGCCCACGCCAGCAAGCACCACGGCAAGATGCACGCCTGCGGCCACGACGGCCACACGGCCATGTTGCTCGCAGCCGCCCAGCACCTGGCGAAGAACCGCAACTTCGACGGCACCGTCTACCTGATCTTCCAGCCCGCGGAAGAGGGTGGCGGCGGCGCCCGCGAGATGATCAAGGAAGGGCTGTTCGAGCAGTTCCCCATGGATGCCGTGTTCGGCATGCACAACTGGCCCGGCATGAAAGCGGGCCAGTTCGCCGTGAGCCCCGGGCCGGTGATGGCCTCGGGCAACAAGTTCCACGTCAACGTGATCGGCAAGGGCGGCCACGCCGCGCTGCCGCATACGGGCATCGACCCGGTGCCTATCGCCTGCGAGATCGTGCAGGCCTTCCAGACCATCCTCACGCGCAAGATGAAGCCGACCGATTCGGCCGTGATCTCGGTCACCACCATCCATGCCGGCGAAACCAACAACGTGATTCCCGACAACTGCGAGCTGTCGGGCACGGTGCGCACTTTCTCGCTGGAGGTGCTCGACCTGATCGAGGCGAAGATGAAGCAGATCGCCGACCACATCTGCGCGGCGCACGACGCCACCTGCGACTTCCGCTTCGAGCGCTACTACCCGCCCACCATCAACACCGAGGCCGAAGCCGACTTCGCGCGCCGCGTGATGGGCGGCATCGTCGGCCCCGAGAACGTGCTGAAGCAGGAGGCCGCCATGACTTCCGAAGACTTCGCCTTCATGCTGCAGGCCAAGCCCGGCGCCTATGCCTTCATCGGCAACGGCGACGGCACGCACCGCGACGTGCACCACGGCGAAGGCCCGTGCACGCTGCACAACGCCAGCTACGACTTCAACGACGACCTCATCCCGCTGGGCGCCACCTGCTGGGTGCAGATCGCCGAGCAGTTCCTCAAGCCCGGCGGCGCAGCGACATGATCGGCATCGCAGAGGCCTTTTCGCCGCGCTACGCCCAGGCGCGCCAGAAGTTCCTGCAAGGCTGCGTGAGCGCCGGCCTCACGGTCGAGCCGCATGCGCATCCGCTCAAGGGGCGCGACGGCGAAGACCTGTCGATGGACGTCGCGCTGGACGGCGACGCGAATGCGCAGAACCTGCTGATCGTCAGCAGCGCCTGCCATGGCGCCGAGGGCCACTGCGGCAGCGGCGTGCAGGTGTTCGCGCTGCACGATGCCGAATGGCGCGAGAAGGCCAAGGCACAGGGCGTGGCGGTGCTGTACGTGCATGCGCTCAACCCGCACGGTTTTTCCTACGGCCGGCGCGTGACGCACGAGAACGTCGACCTGAACCGCAACTTCATCGACTTCTCGAAGCCGGTGCCGG
Source organism: Variovorax sp. YR266 (assembly GCF_900107295.1). Classification (NCBI taxonomy): domain Bacteria; kingdom Pseudomonadati; phylum Pseudomonadota; class Betaproteobacteria; order Burkholderiales; family Comamonadaceae; genus Variovorax; species Variovorax sp. YR266. The sequence continues at coordinate 371,328 of NZ_FNPM01000004.1, read as the reverse complement.
TCAACGAGCCGTATGCCAAGCTGCACGACCTGCTGCTGCCCGCCACCTGGCCGCCCACGCCCGAGAACCAGGCGGCGGTGGACAAGTGGATCGCAAAGCACGGCGCCACTGCCTACCAGGCGGCCGTGACCAGCGGGCAATACCAGTTCGACGATGGCCTGTTCTTCGGCGGCAAGGCGCCGACCTGGAGCAACAAGACCATCCGCGGCGTGCTCAAGCGGCACGCGGGCAACGCGAAGCGCATTGCCTGGATCGACCTGCATACGGGGCTGGGCCCGAACGGTCTGGGCGAACGCATCTTTGCCTGCCGCGACGACAAGGTCGCCTATGCGCGCGCCAATGCGTGGTGGGGCACGCCCGCCGCGCCCGTCACCTCGATCTACGACGGCTCCTCGACTTCGGCGCTGCTGCGCGGGCTGATGTGGGACTCTGTGTACGAGGAGTGCCCGCAGGCGGAATACACCGGCATCGCGCTCGAATACGGCACGCTGCCGATCCTCGAAGTGACCGGCGCGCTGCGCGCCGACCACTGGCTGCACAAGCACCCCCAGGCGCCGGCCGACCTGGCCGACGGTATCCGTGCTCGGATGCTGGAAGCGTTCTATACGGACACCGATGCCTGGCGCGGGCAGATCGTCAGCCAGGCGCGGCAGGCGATGTTCCAGGCTGCTGACGGGCTCAGCGGCTGACCTGATCGGTCAGCACAAGCCCCTAAGTCCTGACCCGCCCATCCCCAGTCAGCATCGAAAGCTCGACGAACTTCGACGCCACGTGGTTCTTGGCAGAGAACGACACCTCGAACCCACCAAACTGCTGGCGGTCGATGCTTTCCAGCCCCGCGATCAGGCTCTCGCGCGTGGGCTTGCCCGGGGCCTTGCGCAGGCCCTCGGTCAGCACCTTGGCGGCCAGGTAGCCCTCCATGCTCGAAAAATTGGCACTCGCGCCGCCGCCGGCCTTGCGTACCGCCTCGGTGAACTCGCGCGCCAGCGCATTGGCCTGGTTGTAGGGCGAGGGCACCACCTGCGTCACCATCACGCCGGCCGCGTCCTTGCCCAGCTCGTCCGCCAGCGCCTGCGTGCCGACGAAGGACATGTTGAAGAAAGTGCCGCCGTAGCCCGCCTTGCGCGCCTCGCGGATGAAGGCCGCGCAGGCCTTGTATGCGCCCACCTGCACTACCGCGTCGGGCCGCGCCGCCACGATGGTCTTCACCGCCTGCGCTACGTCGGACGAGTTGCGCTCCACCGTGGCCAGCGCTACCGGCTTGAGCTGCTGCTCGCCGAGCGCCAGCGTCACGCCGTCGAGCCCGGCCTTGCCGTAGGCGTCGTTCTGATAGAAGACCGCGATCTTCTTCAGGCCCAGGTGGGTGAGCTGCTTCACCATCAGCGCCGTCTCGTCGTTGTACGAGGCGCGCAGGTGGAACACATTCTTCTGGAAGGGCTCGCGCAGCGACATCGCGCCGGTGAAGGGGGCCACGAACGGCACCTTGTCCTTCACCGCCAGCGGCAGCGCCGCCAGGCTGGTCGGCGTGCCGATGTAGCCGAAGAGCGCGAACACGTCTTCCGAGATCAGCTTCTGCGTGTTGGCCGCGCAACGGTCGGGCTCGTAGCCGTCGTCGAGGTTCTTGATGACCACGTCGCGGTGCCCCGATTGGGCGTTGTACTGGTCCAGGAACAGCTTGGCGCCCTGGTGAAACTGGATGCCCAGCTGCGCCGCCGGACCGGTGAACGCTGCCGACTGGCCCAGCACAAGCGGCGTGTCGCCCTGTGCCCGCGCGATGCCGAAACTCCCCAGCGTGGCGGCCGCGCCTGCGGCCAAAGAAAAATGACGTCGATTCAACATGATGAAAACCCACTCCCGCGCTCTGACTCGCGCACAAATTAGACTCGCCCGATGGCCCACGCACCGGATACCTTGCTCGAAGAAGCGCCTCCCCAGCCCGTAACGACCACCGTGCTGGGCGCCTGTCCCCACGACTGTCCGGACACCTGCGCGCTCGTTACCACCGTCAAGGACGGCGTGGCCGTCAAGCTGCAGGGCAATGCCGCCCATTCGCACACCGGTGGCGTGCTGTGCACCAAGGTGTCACGCTACATCGAACGCAACGACCATGCCGAACGGCTGGTGCAGCCCCTGAAACGTGTCGGCCCCAAGGGCAGCGGCCAGTTCGAGCCGGTGTCTTGGGAAGCCGCATTGGACGACATCGCCGCGCATCTTCGAGTATTACAGGGAAAACCCGAAGCTATTGTCCCCTATAGCTATGCGGGCACCATGGGGCTGGTTCAGGGCGAGTCGATGGACCGGCGCTTTTTTCACAAGCTGGGCGCCACCTTGCTGGACCGCACCATCTGCTCGATGGCCGGCGGCGAAGCCATGGTCTACACGCTGGGCGCCAAGGTCGGCATGCGCATCGAATTCTTCGCCGAGGCCAGGCTGATCCTGATCTGGGGCAGCAATTCCATCGCAAGCAACCTGCATTTCTGGCGCCACGCACAGGCCGCCAAGCGCGCCGGCGCGCGGCTGGTGTGCATCGATCCGCGCAAGACCGAAACCGCCGACAAGTGCGACGAGCACATCGCGTTGCTGCCCGGCACCGACGCCGCGCTGGCGCTGGCCCTGATGCACGAGCTGATCGTGCACGACTGGCTCGACCACGACTACATCGCCAGCCACACGCTGGGCTGGGAGCAGCTGCGCGAGCGCGCGTTGCAATGGCCGCCGTCGCGCGCGGCCGAAGTCTGCGGCATTCCCGAAGAACAGATCGTGTCGCTGGCCAGGGCCTACGGCACCACCAAGCCGGCTGCGATCCGACTGAACTACGGCATGCAGCGCGTGCGCGGCGGCGGCAACGCGGCCCGCGCCATCGCCTGCCTGCCGGCGCTGGTGGGCGCCTGGCGCAACCGCGCGGGCGGCCTGCTGCTGAGCAGCTCTGGCCACTACCCGGTCGACCGCGCCGCGCTGCAGCGCCCCGACCTGCTGGCCGGGCGCAAGCCGCGCACCATCAACATGAGCACCATCGGCGACGCGCTGCTGGACACCGCCAACCCGGTGGAGGCCATCGTGGTCTACAACAGCAACCCCGTGGCGGTGGCGCCCGAGTCGGCCAAGGTGGCGGCGGGCTTCGCGCGCGAAGATTTGTTCACCGTGGTGCTGGAGCAGTTCCGCACCGACACAGCCGACTACGCCGACTACCTGCTGCCCGCCACCACGCAGCTGGAGCACTGGGACATCCACTGCAGCTACGGCCACACCGACGTGCTGCTGAACCGCCCGGCCGTGGCGCCGCGCGGCGAGGCCCGCAGCAACGCCTGGGTGTTCCGCGAGCTGGCGCGCCGCATGGGCTTTGGCGAGCCCTGCTTCTCGGATTCCGACGAGACGCTGTGCCGCACCGCCTTTGCCGACAACGCCATCGACTTCCCCGAGCTGCTCGCGCAGGGCTTCACCAGCGTGAAGCTGCCCGAGGCGCCGTTTGCCGAAGGCAGCTTTCCCACGCCTTCGGGCCGCTGCGAATTCTTCAGCGCGCGCCTCGAAGCCATGGGCATCGGCGGCCTGCCTGACCACGTGCCCAACTGGGAGCCGGCCGGCAGTTCGACCGAATTTCCGCTGGCCATGATCTCGCCGCCGGCGCGCAATTTCCTCAACTCCACCTTCGTCAACGTGACAAGCCTGCGCGCCATCGAGGTCGAGCCGCTGCTCGAGATCCACGAGGCCGACGCCGCCGCGCGCGGCATCGAGGACGGCGCGATGGTGCGCGTGTTCAACAAGCGCGGCGAGCACCGCTGCCGCGCCGAGGTCTCGCGCCGCGCGCGGCAGGGCGTGGTGCACGGCATGGGCATCTGGTGGCGCAAGCTTGGCATGGATGGCACCAACGTCAACGAGCTGACCAGCCAGCGCCTGACCGACATCGGCCGCGGCCCCACGTTCTACGACTGCCTCGTCGAGGTCGAAAAGGCGTGAGGCCTCTCCCCGCGCTTGCGCTGGCCGGCGCGCTGTTGCTCACCGGCTGCGCCGACCTCGGCTACTACTGGCAATCCGCCAGCGGCCACATCGGCATCATGCGGGCCGCCAAGCCGGTGCCCGAGTGGCTGGCCGACCCGGCCGTGTCCGCGCCGCTGAAGGCCAAGCTCGAACTCACGCAGCGCATCCGCCGCTTCGCTTCCGCCGAACTCGGCCTACCCGACAACGCCAGCTACAAGTCGTACGCCGACCTGCACCGCCCCGCCGCCGTGTGGAACGTGGTGGCCGCGCCGCCGTACTCGCTCACGCTCAAGAGCTGGTGCTTCCCGGTGGCGGGCTGCGTGGGCTACCGCGGCTACTACAGCGAGGACGCGGCCAAGGCCGAAGCAGAGGCTCAGAAGAAGCAGGATCTGGAGGTGGCCGTGTACCCCGTGCCCGCGTACTCCACGCTGGGCTGGATGAACTGGGCCGGCGGCGACCCGCTGCTGTCCACCTTCATCGGCTACCCCGAGGGCGAGCTCGCGCGCATCGTGTTCCACGAACTGGCGCACCAGGTGCTCTACGTGGCCGGCGACACGGTGTTCAACGAGTCGTACGCCACGGCCGTCGAGCGCATTGGCGGGGCGATGTGGCTGCAGCGCGAAGCCGGCGAGCAGGCCCGCCGCGAGTACGCGCAGTTCGATGGGCAGCGCCAGGACTTCCGGGCGTTGGCGCTCAACACCCGCCGCGCGCTGACGCAGGTCTACGAATCGCCCGAAGCCAAGGCCAAGGACTGGGCCAAGGTCGAGGTCATGAAGCAGGCGGCCATGGCCGATTTCCGCGAGCGCTACGCGAAGCTGAAGGAGGGCTGGTCCGGCCCCCGCCGCAACGCCTACGACGCCTGGGTGGCGCGCGCCAACAACGCGGCCTTCGGCGCGCAGGGCGCCTACGACGATCTCGTGCCCAGCTTCGAGAAACTCTTCGAGCACGAAGGCCATGACTGGCCGCGCTTTTACACTGAGGTCCGGCGCATCGCCGCGCTGCCGACCACGGAAGAACGCCGCAGTGCCCTGCAGGCGGCGACCGGCATCATGCAAACCCATTCCAGCCCGGAACAAAAAAACGGAGATCACGGTGCCTGACATCCATATCGAACGCAACCACACGCTGGGCATCGCCGGGGCGCGCGTCGCCGCACGCCAGTGGATCAAGCAGGCCGAGCAGGAGTTCGGCCTCGAATGCGTCTACACCAAGGGCGAAGACCGCGACGTGGCAACCTTCACGCGCGCTGGCATCGACGGCACCGTCGAGGTCACGGCCAGCACCTTCACGCTCGACGCGACGCTGGGTTTCCTGTTCAGCAGCTTCAGCGAAATGATCGAGCAGAAGATCACGCGCAACCTCGACGCGTTGCTCGAATCCCCCCGGGGTGGCGGCACCCGTCTCGCCTGAGAGACTTCGGCTTCAGACGATGGTGTAGCCGCCGTCCACCGGCAGCGCCACGCCGCTCACCATCGACGCGCCATCGCTCAGCAGAAAGAGGATCGGCGCCACCACTTCCTCCACTTGCGCAAAGCGGCCCAGCGGAATGTTCCTGAGGGCGGCAGCGCTCTTGTCCGCGTCGGCCCAGGCCTGTTCGGCCATGGGCGTGAGCGTGACGGTCGGGTTCACGCTGTTCACGCGGATGCCGTGCGGCCCGAACTCCAGGCACAGCGAGCGCGTGATGGCGTCCATCGCGGCCTTCGAGGCGCAGTAGCAGAGGTGCGCGTCGAGTGCGACCAGCGAGGCCTGGCTCGACACGTTGACGATGCTGCCGCGTATGCCGGCCGCGATCATGGCCCTGCCGCAGCGTGAGGCCATGAGTGCTGCGGCACGTGCGTTGACTGCCATCACGGTGTCGAAGCTTTCGGCCTTCATTGCGACAGCGGATTCGAGCAGTGCGATACCGGCGCAGTTCACTACGAGGTCGAATGCTTGCAACGCGGTGAGCGCGCGCTCCAGGGCGGGTGCGTCGGCCACGTCGAGCGCGAGTGGCGTGCAGCCGGCTTCGGCGTGCAGAGTCTCCAGTGCCGCGGCGTTGCGTCCCACGGCTGTGACCTTTGCGCCGGACTGCGCGAGTCGCATCGCCACTGCGCGGCCGATGCCGCTGCTCGCGCCAGTCACCAGTGCGCGTTGGCCGGAGAAGTTGAAGGAGGTTGTCATGTCAGTTGCTTCAGTGTTCGTTCGGGGTGGGTGCGAATGACACCGGGTGCTCCCCTCCGCGAATGTCCCCCGGCCTGCGGCTTCCTCCTTTATTTCGCTCCAGATCGCATCGAGCAGTCATTTCAGCCGATGCATCGCATCACGCAACGCTGGATAAAGCGATTTGTAGATTTCGAAGCGCTCGCGATACACAGCCTGTGCCGCGGGTTCGGGCCGCGCCCGCTCCACCAGCGTGACCCAGCCGCGCTCGGCCGTCGCCGCATCGACCAGCCCCGCGCCCAATGCCGCGAGCATTGCCGCACCGAGCGCGGCCTCGACCTCTTGTTCGATGGTGAACACCGGGTAGCCCGTGATGTCCGCCACGATCTGCATCCACAGGTCCGAGTGCGCCGCGCCACCGACCACGATCAGCCGGTCGTCCAGCGGCTGCCCGCTCTGGCGTCCCGCCTCGATGTTGTGCTGCAGTGCGAAGCTCACGCCTTCGAGCACCGCGCGGTACAGGTGCGCCCGGCTGTGCGCGAGCGAGAGGCCAATGAAGGCGCCCTTGGCCTGCGCGTCCCAGATCGGGCTGCGCTCGCCCATGAGGTAGGGCAGGAACACGAGGCCTTCCGCACCGGGTGGCACGTCGACGGCCTTGCGCTCGATCAGTGCGTGCGCATCTTCGCCGGTGCGCGCCGCCTCTGCCACTTCGGCCTGGCAGAAGGCTTCGCGGAACCACGTGATGGCTGCACCCGCCGTGATCGCGCCGCCGAATACATAGCTGCGGTCCGCACCGCTGTACACGTGCGGCATCGTTATGAGTTTGTGCCGTGCATCGACCGTGGGGCTCACGAAGCCCCAGCACATGCTGGTGCCGATCATCGCCACGTGGTCGCCGCTGCCGGTGACACCCGCGCAGAAGGTGGCCACCGCTGCATCGACGCCGCCCGCCATCAGCGGCATGCCTTCGACAAGGCCGAGCTTCGCGGCCCATTCGGCGCTCAGGCCGCCGACCACCTCGCTCGACTCGACCAGGCGCGGCGGCATCATGCGCGACGGAATGCCGAGCATCTGCATCGCCTCTTCGGACCACTGCCGGCGCGCCGCGTCGTACACGCCGCCGATGTTGCCGGCGGAACTGTGATCGACGGCCAGCTCGCCCGTGAGCCGCCAATTGATATAGCTGTTGGGTGGCAGGAAATGGCGCGTCTTCGCCCACACATCGGGCAGGTGCTCGCGCACCCACAGGATCTTGGTGAAGCCGTAGTAGCTGTCGACGCCGTTGCCGGTGATGGCTTCGAGGCGTGGCACTTCCACGTTCGCGTTCACCCATGCGACCTCGGCGGTGGCGCGGCGGTCCATCCAGATCAGGCAAGGGTGCAGCGGCTGCATCTGCCCGTCGACCGGAATGCCCGCGCCGCCGTACAGGCTGCTCACGCACATCGCTGCGATGTCCGACGGCGCGACGCCGCTGCCGGCCACACAGGTGCGCACGCTCTCGCACACCGCGTCGAACCACACGGCGCAGTCCTGTTGAGCCCACAGCGGCTTCGGCGTCTCGGGCTGGTAGGCCACGCTCGCCTGCGCATGCACCTTGCCGTCGATGCCGACCAGCAGGCACTTGGTGCTCTGCGTGCCGATGTCGACGCCGATCACGTATTTCATGGTGTGTTGTCTCTCTCAGGATCGGGGCTGCGGCGTGAGCAGCACCTTGATGGAATCCAGCGAGTTTGCCAGCGCGAAGGCGCGCTCCCATTCGGTCAGCGGAAAGCCGTGCGTGACGATGCCCTGCGAGGTGACCAAGCCGCGCGCCAGCAGGTCGATGGCAACGGGGTAGCAGTAGGGCCCCAGGTGCGCACCGCGCACGTCGAGCTCCTTGCGGTCGCCGATGATCGACCAGTCGGCGCTCGTTTCCGAGCCGAACACGCTGAACTCGACGAAGCGGCCGAGCTTGCGGATCATGTCCAGCCCCTGCGTCACGCCGATGGGGGCGCCGGTGGTCTCGATGTACACGTCGCAGCCGTAGCCTTCGGTCCAGCCCTTGACGATGGCATCTGCGTTCTCGGTCTTGGGGTTGATGACGACGTCGGCGCCGTATTGCTTGGCGAGCGCCAGTCGTTCCGGCACGAGGTCGATCACGATGAGTTTCTTCGGCGTCTTCAGCGCCGCGACCTGCACCATCATCAGCCCCAGCGGGCCTGCGCCGGCGATGACCACCACGTCGTCGAGCTGTATGTCGCCGCGGTTCACCGTGTGGATCGCGCAGGACAGCGGCTCGATGATGGCCGCGTCTTCCAGCGAAATGCCGTCGGGGATCTTGTGCACGCGCGAGGTCGGCGGCAGGCGCATGTAGTCGGCCATGCCGCCATCGGCCACGATGCGCTGGAAGCCGAAGATGTTGTGCACTTCGCACATCCAGTACTTGCCTGAAGTGCAGAAGCGGCACTTGCCGCAGGGCACGATCTGCTCGGCGATCACGCGGTCGCCTTTCTCCACGCCGAAGTGCTCGCCCGCGCCTTCGCCGAGGGCTTCGACGTAGCCGAAGAATTCATGGCCGGGAATGACCGGCGCCTTGACCCATGAGGGCTGGCCGTCGCCGCCCCAGAACATCTTCGCGCCCGAGTGGCATTTGCAGTCGGAGGCGCAGATGCCGCAGGCGGCGATGGAGATCAGCAACTCGTTCGGGCCGATGGCCGGCATGTCGACGGTTTCGAGGCGATAGTCCTTGGGGCCATGGCAGACGACGGCCTGCATGGCGAGCTGGGCGATGGCGCCGGATGTGCCGGGTTGGAGCTTTTGATAAGACATGAGGTTGGGGGAGTGGGGGAATGTGTCTGTTGCGAAGTCAGCGCCTGGCTTCGCGGCTGATGAAGATGGCGAGCAGGACGATCCCGCCCTTGATGATCAATTGCAGGTACGGCGACACGCCGATCATGTTGAGGCCGTTGTTCAGCACGCCCAGCAGCAGCGCACCGACCAGCGTGCCGACGATGGCGCCGCGCCCGCCGGCAATCGATGTGCCGCCCATCACCACGGCTGCGATGGCGTCGAGCTCGAAGCCCACGCCCACGCCGGGCTGTCCGCTGGTCACGCGCGCTGCCTGCACGATGCCGGCGATGGCGGCGGTCAGCCCGCTCAGCGCATACACGAGCAGCTTGTAGCGCGACACGCGCACGCCCGAGAGTCGAGTGGCTTCCTCATTGCCGCCGATGGCATACACGTAGCGGCCGAACGGCGCCATGTTCAGCAGCACGTAGGCCACGAGGTAGGTCGCCAGCATGATGAGGATCGGTACCTTGATGCCGGCCAGCACGCCGCCGCCGAGAAAGGCGAAAGAATCGGGCAGCCCGTCGATGGGATAGCCGCCCGTGTAGATCAGCGCAATGCCGCGCGCAATGCCCATGGTGGCCAGCGTCACGATGATCGGCGGCATGCGCAGGTAGGCTACGCAGTAGCCGTTGAACAGGCCGATCACCACACCCACGGCCAGGCCGAGCGGCACCGCCAGCATCGGCGGCAGCCCGAACTGCACCATCATTCCCGAGGCCAGCGTGCCCGACAGCGCCACCACCGCACCCACCGAAAGATCGATGCCGCCGGTGAGGATCGCGGCCGTCATGCCCACCGCGATGATCGCGTTGATCGACGACTGCAGCGCGATATTCTGCAGGTTGCCCCAGGAGAGAAAGTTGTCGGTCGCGACGATCATGAAGACCGAGATCGCGACCAGGCCTACCAGTGGGAGGAAGGCTGTGGAGCGGCGCAGCTGGGTGAAGAAGCCGCCTGCAGGTGCCGGTGGTGTGGGGTGGGTTGCGGTTGCGTTCATTTCATGTGCTCCACTGGGTATTGCGCGAAGACGGGATGCCCTGTGCACAGTGGGCGCCGTCGGCGTGATCGCGCCTCGAACAAATCTCTGTCGCAGTCATTGAGCGCCTCCCGACGAAGTGGCGTAGCGCATGATGTCGCCCGAGTTGATGGAGTCGCCCTCCAAGGTGGCCACGATGGCCCCGCCCGAGAACACGGCAACACGGTCACACATGCCAACAATCTCGGGCAGCTCGCTCGAAATCATCACGATCGATTTGCCTTGCCGCGTGAGCTCGCGCATCAGGCCGTAGATCTCGGCCTTGGCACCTACGTCGATGCCGCGCGTGGGTTCGTCGAAGATCAGCACTTCAGAGGCGTGGCCGAGCCAGCGCGCGATCACCACCTTCTGCTGGTTGCCGCCTGACAGCGTGGCCACGCGCGTCTCGATGTTCGGCGCTTTCACACCGACGCGGCGCGAGAGTTCACCGGCCGCCTGCTTCTCCGACGCCTGGCTCACCAGCCCCGCGCTGCGGTGCCTGCCGAGGTTGTTCAGCGAGATGTTGAAGCGGATCGTGAAGTCGGTGATCAGCCCTTCGACCTTGCGGCTTTCGGGCAGCAGGCCGATGCCGTTTTCCAGCGCCTGCGTCGGGTCGTCCAGGCGCACGGGCTTGCCGTTGCGCAGCACTGTCTTGCGGTGCACGCGGTCGGCGCCCATCATGCCCAGCGCCAACTCGGTTCGGCCCGAACCGACCAGCCCCGCAAAGCCGAGGATCTCGCCTTCATGCAGATCGAAGGCGTTGATGGGGCCGCCCTTCGCTAGCTGGATGTGCGGCACTTCGAGCACCTTGCGCCCGCGCGGCGCGGGCACCGGCTTCGGCGGAAAGTTGTGTTCGATGCGGCGGCCCACCATCATTTCGACCAGCGCATCCACATCGGTCGCGCCCACCTCGGCATGTCCCGCATTGGCACCATCGCGCAGCACGCTGATGCGGTCACATACCTCGAAAATTTCGTCGAGGTGATGCGAGATGAAGATCATCGCCACGCCCTTGGCGCGCAGCTCCCGCATGATCTTGAACAGGTGCCCGGCCTCGTTCGGCGTGAGCGTGGCGGTCGGCTCGTCGAGCACCAGCAGGCGCGCCTTCAGCGACAGCGCCTTGCCGATTTCCACGAACTGCTGCTGCGCCACCGAGAGCCGGCAGATCGGCACGCCGAGATCGATCTGCACACCCAGTTCGTCGAACAGCGCCTGCGCAGAGCGCTTCATCGCCGCCTTGTCCATCAGCCCGAAACGGTTCTTCAGGTAGCGGCCGAGAAAGATGTTCTCCACCGCGTTCAGGTACGGGATGAGGCTGAACTCCTGGAAGATGATGCCGATGCCCGCCGCAATCGCATCGTTGTAGCCCGCGAACTTTCGCTCGCGGCCTTCGATGAAGATACGCCCCTCGTCGGCCTGGTAGATGCCGCCGAGGATCTTCATCAGCGTCGACTTGCCCGCGCCGTTCTCGCCGAGCAGCGCATGCACCTCGCCCTTGCGGATCGAGAGGTCGATGCCCGCGAGTGCCTTCACGCCCGGAAAGCTCTTCGAGACGCCTTCGAGCCTCAGCATTTCGGCGGTGTCGTTCATGGCCGTGCGCTGCTTCTGGCGTCGGTTACCAGGTGAAGGTCTTCGCGCCTTCGGCGTCGATCAGCTTCACGTCGACCGGCACTGCAGCGGGCACGTTGGCACCCCACTTCTTCGCCAACGCGATGCCGATGGCCAGGCGGATCTGGTCGCGCGGGTACTGCGCGGTGGTGGCGATGAACTTCGAGCCCGGCTTCTGCATGGCCTTGATGGCCTCGGGTGCGCCGTCCACGCTGGTGAGCTTCACGTCCTTGCCGCTGGCTTCGATGGCCGCGAGCGCGCCCATCGAGCCGCCGTCGTTCACGCTGAAAACGCCCTTCAGGTCCTTGTTGGCCTGCAGGATGTTCTCGGTCACGGTGAGCGCGGTGGCGCGTTCCTGCTTGCCGTTCTGCGTGCTCACCACCTTGATGCCGGGGTACTTGGCGAGTGCTTCGCGGCAGCCCTTCACGCGCTCCAGAATCGGCACCACGGGAATGCCGTCGAGGATGGCCACGTCGCCTTTCTCGCCGATGCTCTTTGCCAGGTATTCGCAGGCAAGGCGTCCGGCGTCGGTGTTCTTCGAGCCGACGAAGGAATCGACCGGGCCCTGCGCGTTGGCGTCCACCGCCACCACCACGAGGCCCGCCTTCTTGGCCGAGCGCACGGCCGACTGCACGCCGGTGGAGTCGGTCGGGTTCAGCAGCAGGATGTCGACCTTCTTCTGGATCATGTCTTCCACGTCGCCGATCTGCTTGGCCACGTCGTGCCGCGCGTCCGTGGTGACCACGGTCGCGCCGATGCTGGCAGCGGCCTCTTCGAGCGCCTGCTTCATCGTCACGAAGTAGGGGTTGTTGAGCTCCTGGAAGGTCATGCCGATGCGCAGCGGCTGCTTCGGGGCCTGCGCCTGCGCGGCGGATGCGCCGCAGACCAATGCGGCAGTAAGGGCGGTGGCTTTGAGGATGTTCTTCATGGTGGCTGTCTCCTTGGGTTTGTGACTGTCTAAAAACGCGGACAAAGGCTCGCCCCACGCGGTGCCCGAAGGGCCGCGTCGGTGACGACACGGGGAACACGCAAGCCCGGCTACGGCGGGTTGGCGGCACGCGAGGCCGCGGCCTGCATGCGATGGAAATTGCGGAACTTGGTCGGCGGCATGCGCTTGTGCAGCAGGAACTGCCGGTTGAAGTTCGACACGTTGTTGAAGCCCACGTCCATGCAGACGTCGAGCACCGGCTTCTCGCTGTTGGTGAGAAGCTCGCAGGCGCGGCTGATGCGCAGCCGGTTCACGTAGCGCACGAACGATTGGCCCGTGTGCTTGCGGAAGGATCGCGAAAACGCGCTCGGGCTCTGACCTACCAGCTCGGCCAGCATCGGCTCGCGCAGGTCGTCGCCGAGGTTGGCCGCGATGTGCGCCAGCACGTTGTTGATTGCGTGCGACATGAAAGCCTTGGGGTCGGGCTTGAACGCGGGGCTGGCCAGGCGCAGGCGGTCGTTGCCGTCGGCCAGCAGTTCGAGCAGCGACAGCAGCAGGATCACGCGGCGCAGGCCGCGCGCCTGCAGCAGCGATTCCATGATCGGCTTGGCCGCGGCGGCGGTCTCCACCGAGAACAGCAGGCCCGAGCCCGATTCGGCCAGCAGCGGCGCGATGCGCTCGAACTCGGGAAAGGTGCCGGCCATGTTCTGCATCAGCCCGGCCGGGAACTGGATCACGATGCCGCGCCGCTCGACGCTCTGGCCTGCGGGCACGTCGCTGATCCAGTTGTGCGGCAGGTCGGGGCCCATCAGCACGAGGTTGCCCGGCTCGAAATGGCCGACGTGGTCGCCCACGAAATACACGCCCTGGGTCTCGACGATCAGCTGGATCTCGTACTCGGGATGGAAGTGCCAGCGCACCGTGCGGTACGGGTAGCCGTGCGCCCAGCAGGTGAACGATTCGTCACCGCGGACTTCAACGATTTCCAGGTCGGGTTGCATGGGGCGGACTGTACGAACCGCTCCCGATGCCAACAACCAGAGATGGCGCCCGGAATCGATACTTTTTTGACTTCCGGGGAGGCCCGGATGGCCGATGCCGCGCCATGCATTGCGCCGCAGCAAACTCCTTTCTCCTCGGGGAGAGGAGGGGCGAGGGCAGTATTTGCTGCGCTGCGGAAAGCGCCGGATTCGCGGAGTCAAGAATTCATAGGTGTTTTCCCGCCCCGGCAGGCCCGGGCACACTCTGGCGTCATGACGACAACAAGCTCCTCCCCTCCGGCAGCGGGCCCGCTGGCCGGCCTCAAGGTCATCGAGCTCGGGCAGCTCATCGCCGGGCCTTTCGCCGCGCGCACGCTGGGTGACTTCGGCGCCGAGGTCATCAAGATCGAGCCGCCCGGCGCGGGCGATCCGCTGCGCACCTGGCGGCTGCTGAAGGACGGCACCTCCGTCTGGTGGCAGGTGCAGTCGCGCAACAAGCGCTCGCTGGCGCTGGACCTGCGCGAGCCCGAGGCGCAGGCCGTCGTGCGCAAGCTCGCGGCCGAGGCCGACGTGCTGATCGAGAACTTCCGCCCCGGCGCGATGGAAGGCTGGGGCCTCGGCCCCGACGAACTGCTGGCCGCCAACCCTGCGCTCGTGATGCTGCGCATCAGCGGCTACGGCCAGACCGGCCCGTACTGCGACCGCCCCGGCTTCGGCGTGGTGGCAGAGGCCATGGGCGGGCTGCGCCACCTCACTGGCGAGCCGGGGCGCGTGCCGGTGCGCGTGGGCGTGTCGATAGGCGACACGCTGGCCTCGCTGCACGGCGTGATCGGCGTGCTGATGGCAATGCAGCACCGCCACGCGACGGTGAGTGCGGAATATCCGAAGGGCAAGGGACAGGTGATCGACGTGGCGCTCTACGAGGCCGTCTTCAACTGCATGGAAAGCCTGCTGCCCGAGTACGGCGAATTCGGCGCGGTGCGCGAGGCGGCCGGCAGCGCGCTGCCAGGCATTGCGCCGACCAATGCGTACCGTTGCGCGGACGGCGGCTACGCGATCGTCGCGGGCAATGGCGACAGCATCTTTCGCCGGCTCATGGCGTGCATCGGCCGGCCCGACCTCGCGGCCGATCCTTCATTGGCCGGCAATACGGGCCGCGTGGCGCGGGTCGAAATGCTCGACGCCGCCATCGGCGACTGGACCGCGCAGCACACCGTCGACGAGGTGCTGGCCGCGCTCGACGCGGCGCATGTGCCGGGCGGGCGCATCTACACGATCGCCGACATCGCGGCCGACCCGCACTACGCCGCTCGCGGCATGCTGCAGCAGGTGCAGATGGCCGACGGCAGCGCGCTCGCAGTGCCCGGCTTCGTGCCCAAGATGTCGCTCACGCCGGCCAGCCACCGGCATAACGCACCGGCGCTGGGCGCGGACACCGATGCGGTGCTGAAGGAAATCGGCCTGAGCGCCGAGCAGATCGCCGCGCTGCACGAGCGCGGAATAGTGGGCTAGCCGATACGGGCCATTCATGGGCCTGAAATGGCCTCCGTGCGATAAACCGGGCAACAAGGAGAGTCCATGGCAGCAGCGAACAGGCGACAGGAAGCCCCGAAGCGAAACAGCAGCACCCCCGCGCGTGAAACCGAACGCGTCTACGGGACTGCGAAATGGGACTTGTCGAAATCGGACTGCGAGAAGGTGGAGCATCTGCTGGAGCAACTGCGTCTGCGCCGCGTGGCCGTGGAGCCCAAGTTCTCCGACGACGTCATCGTGTGGCCCTCCAGGAGCGCCGTGGCTGGCGGTGCAGAGATGGCGGCACTGAGCGCAATCAATCTCGGCAACGCGGCAGAGGCGCTCGGTCAAAGAGTGGAAGGTCGCGGCATTCCCCGGATGAAGCTCATCAAGCAGCTCGACGACGTGTCCGTGATGCAGGCCAACTCGTCCGCCCTGCTGGCGATGCGCCGCAACACGCCAGGGCTGCGGGTTGCACCTGCCGCATGGGCCTACCTCCAGTACATCCGGCCGCTGAGCGATGAATTGGATTCCAGCGCGATCCAGGTCGCGCCGGGGGCCAAGGTCAAGAGCTTCGAGTTGCATCTTGCGGACCCGCAGGGCAAGCCCGTGCCGGGCGTCCGGGTCAAGGCGCTCGTCGATTGGGACGGCGCGCATGTACCCGCGGTGACCGACAGCAAGGGAATCGCGAGCCTGGGAATTCCGGTGCTCTACCCGCGGGTGGAAATGATCCTGGTCGAGCCGGAACACACGCACTGGTCGGTCTTCATCAAGGGATTCGACCGGGTCGCGGCACCGAAGCGATTGAACGTGCAGGCCACGCCGCTGGTGCCCGACAGCTTCCAGCTGCTGGCGAACTACGCGCCATACGACCCTCAGGCCGGAGCGGGCGTGACGGTCGGCGTGATCGACAGCGGCGTCGGGCCGCATGCGGATATCGCCGTGGCGGGCGGCGGCTGTTTCGTCACTGGCGAGAATGCCGCGGATTTTCTCGACAACGGCATCGGGCACGGGACCCATGTCGCCGGCATCATCGCGGGCAAGAAAGCGGCCGCCACCGGCATCTATGGCCTTGCGCCGGCCTGCCGCCTGCTGGCCTACCGGGTCTGCCCGAAGACCGGCGAGCGTGGACGCGCGAAATCGACCGACATTGCCAGCGCGCTCGAACGCGCCATCAGTGACGGCTGCAACATCGTGAACATCAGCATGGGCAGCCTGGAGCCGATGCCGGAGATGCCGGACATCCTCCAGAAGGCGCGCGATGCCGGCGTTGTGGTGTTCGCGGCCACCGGCAACGACGGCCAGCCCCTGCTGCGCTACCCGGCCCGGTACAGCCACACACTGGCCGTCGGTGCGCTGGGGCGCGACGGGACATTTCCGGCCGATTGCCCCGAGAGCTTTCAGGAGAGCGAGATCCGCCGCAAGAAAGAGTTTGTCGCCGAGTTCTCGAACTACGGGCTTTCGACCGATTTCATCGGCCCCGGCGTGGCGGTGCTGTCGACGTTTCCGGGCGAAAAGTACGCAATGATGTCCGGCACCTCGATGGCCACGCCGTACTCCTCGGGCATGGCGGCCCGTCTGTTGTCAGGGAATTCGAAGCTGCTTAACATGCCTGACGGTCCTGAAAAGGCCGACGCCATCGTCAAGATGCTGTCTCAGACAGCGCAAAAGGTGGGTTGGCCAGCCGAATATGAAGGTTTTGGAGTTCTGAAGTGACAAGCGTCGTGTTGACCTACACAGGCAGCCCCGGCAAGAAATTGTCGGCGCAAGCACGGCTGCGCCGCAGCGTGCCGGGCGCGGTGCTCACGCCAAAGACGAGCACCCTGGTGGAAGCCCAGCTCGACGAGGAGCAGCTGGCGGCGCTCGAGCAGAACCCGGAATGGGCCGTGTCCCAGCCTAGCTTCGCGGAAATCCGCAAACCTGTCTTCAATCTGAAAAACGCACGCGCCAAGCTCGCGAAATAGCCGCAAGGCGCCCACGGCCGCTGGTGGTCATGGAGTTTTTTGGATAGGGAGCTTCATGTCCGATACAGACATCCAGGTCGTGAGCAATTCATGGGCCGGAATCCAGCGCGTCGCCGCAACGCCGAAGCCACCTGAGTTCTTCAGGGGCCGTGAAGGCTACGCACCAGAGTTCTTCGGGGACGCCAACCGAGTGGAACTGCCGTCGATGGGCGACGCCATCTCCATGGACGACATCGCAAAGCTCGAAGACGGCTCCTTCGAGCTCAAGTACCAGCACTTCAGCACGGTGCAATGCATTTCCCGGCGCGTGCCGCTTTACTCGGCGTGCAACATCGACGGGTCGAAGTCGAAGAACGTTCCGCGTCACGACACCTGGAACTACGATGGCCGCATCAAGAAGGAATACCAGATGCTGCGGGAGGCCTACGGCCCCGAGCAGGACAAGAAATTCTCCCGCGGCCACATGACGCGCAGGCAGGACCCGAACTGGGGCTCGCTGGCAACGGCGCAGCGGGCCAACATCGACACCTTCTTTGCCACCAACGCCTGCCCGCAATGGCAGCCTTTCAACGATGGGCTGTGGGGCGATCTAGAGGACTACATCCTCGGCAACGCCCAGGGCGACGACAAGCGCATCAGCGTCTTCACGGGCCCGATCCTCCGGTTGGACGACCCGGAGAGATTCGGCATCCAGATCCCGCGGGACTTCTGGAAGGTGGTTGCCTTCATCAGCGAGGCGACGGGCGAGCTGAGCGCCATCGCCTATCTGATGAGCCAAGGCACCTATCTCGATTCAGGAGTGGCGCGCGACCTCGAAGACTTCGACACATCGCAGCGTCCGCTCGCGTTCGTCGAAGCAGAGACCGGGCTCAAATTCGAAAGCCTCGAAGGGCGTGACGTGCTCGATGGCGTCGACATCGCGTTCGTCCAGCCCATCCGGCGCTACGCCGATACGAAGCTTCCGGCCTGACTGGCGCGAAGGCGCGGTCGATCAGCCGCGCAGGGATTCGATCAGGTCGATGTATTTCTGCTTGGCCTCGTCGGCGCTCGCACCCTTCTGGGCGGTCCACGCGTCCCACTTGGCGCGCGCGACGATGTCGCTGAAGCTGGGCTTCTTGGCGGTGTTGTCGCCCTCGGTGGCTTGCTTGAAGAGGCCGTAGATCTTCAGCAGCGTCGGGTTGTCGGGGCGCTCGGCGAGCAGCTTGGAGTTGGCCTGGGCGGCTTCGAATTGGGCGTTGAGATCAGACATGGCGGTCGAATTGAAGAAAAGCGGAAACCGTGCATCTTAAATTGCGCGGTACCCGGTGGTACCAGATTCAGTCCTTCAGCCCCGCCCGCGCCAGCTCCACATCGAGCCGCTCCCGCGCATCGGCCGGCTTCAGCCCCGCCGCTCTTTCATAGAGCCGCGTCGCCTCGCCCATGCGCGATTCGCCGTGCAGCATCAGCTGCGCGCGGGCGTATTCCATCATTCCGGCGGCCGAATGGGGGTGCAGTTCGAGGCCGCGTTCGAACAGCTCGAGCGAGGTCTCGGCACGCACGCCGTAGGTCATGCGGCCGACCAGCGCACCGACCTTGTCTATCACCTCGGCGTGGAACGAAGCCAGCGCGAGGTGCGCGTCCGCGTGCCGCGGCTGCAGCTCGATCACGCGCTCCAGCGCTCCCTTGAGCTTGCTGCCCAGTCCCTGCGCCAGCGCACGCGCCACGCTGATGCCCTGGCTGTAGCGGCCCAGTGCGTAGGACTGCCAGTAGAGCGCCTGGCAGTTCTCGGGCTCGGCAGCGGCCTGCGCGCTCGCGCGCTCGATCACCTGGCGGAACATCGCGAGCCGCACGGCCTCGCGCGGTTCGACGTAGTTGGCGTAGATCGCGGTCGCCTGGTTGGCCAGCGCCAGCCCTTCGGCGCCCTGCAGCAGGCCGATGGCGGCGGCGCGTTCGAATTCGCCGCTGTGGTACAGCGCCCAGCCTTCGGCGAGCGCAGAGCTTTCGGCCGGCAGCGGCAGCTCGTGGCCGGCATGCAGGCGCGGCCAGTGGAGCAGCACGCTGCGGGCATCGAAACGGGGCACGTCGACCCAGGGCAGGGGCGTCCAGGGGGCCGCGTCGGCGGTGGCAAGCGGGCTGGCAGGCATCAGCGAGAGCGGTTTGAAATCGGGGTGGGGCATGGTTGCTAGACCGCCATATCGACCGGGGAAGCCGCGGCGCCGGCGCTGCTGCCGGCACCGCTGTTGCTGGAATCTTCGCCGTTGTAGGCATTGCTGAGTGTCAGCAGATGCCGCCGTTGTTCCCGCCCGAGGTAGGGTGCGAGCAGGTGCAGGGTGTGATGGCCGCCGCGCATCAGCGCGCCCTGCGCATGCGCGGGCTCCAGCGCCTCGCGCGGGTTGCGCACGTATTCATAGCTGAGCCAGTAGGTCAGCACCACGACCATGCTCTGCGCGAGCGTGTCGACCTCGTGCGCGTCGATCTCGAGGTGGCCGGCGCGGCTCAGGCCGGCGATCAGCTGGCGGATGGCGCGTGCCTTGTTTTTCAGCACCAGCTGGAACTGGGTTTCCAGCCGCCGGTTCTTGCTGAGCAGGTCGTTGAGGTCGCGGTAGAGAAAGCGGTAGCGCCAGATCAGCTCGAACAGGCTGTGCATGAAGAACCACGCGTCCTCCACGTCGTGCACGCCTTCGCTCGCGTGCAGCAGTTCGTTGAGCTCGGTCTCGTAGGCTTCGTAGAGCTTGTTGATCAGCTCTTCCTTGGCCGGGTAGTGGTAGTACAGGTTGCCCGGACTGATGTTGAGTTCGCCCGCCACCAGGGTGGTCGAGACGTTCGGCTCCCCGAAGCGGTTGAACAGATCCAATGCGGCTTCGAGGATGCGTTGCGCCGTGCGGCGTGGCGCCTTCTTTGCCATGTCGGTGCCCCCGGTTGTCTCGTGGTCTCTTGGGGGCACTCTAGCGCATGTGCACCGCACCATGAACGGTGCGGGACATGTTTTGCCGCGCTGATTTTTTTGTGCAGTGCCGCAATACCGACCGGTCGGCAGACGGCTCGGGCTGGCTCAGCCGGCTTTGCTGCGGCGCAAGGTTTTCTTGGCGGCCGGCGCGGCCGTCTTGCGGGCCGCGGTCTTGCGGGGAGCGGCGGTGGCGCCCTGCGATTTCTTCAGCTGCGCTTCGAGCGCCTCGACGCGCGCCTGCAGCGCGGCCATGTCGGCGGCGCTGGGGATGCCGAGCTTTTCGAGGGCGCGCGCCACGCGCTCTTCAAAAATGTTCTCCAGCTTGCCCCACTGGCCCGCGGCCTTGGTGCCGAACTCGCTGGCGAAGCCGGCCATGCGTTGCTGGGCCTGGGACAGGGTTTCCTCGGCGGCCTGCTGGGTCTTCTTCTGCATGCCGGCGCCGTCCTTGACCAGCGCCTCGAAGGCCTTGCTGCCTTCCTGCTGCATCTTGGCGAAGGCGCCGAGCCCGGCAAGCCAGATCTGCTGGGCGGAATCCTTGATGCGGTCTGCGGCCTTGCCGTTGCTGTCGTCGTCCTGGGTAGCCATGCGAAGTTCCTTTGCAAACAATCGGCCGACTCTAGCCGTTCGACGTGCTTCCCATTAGAGCTTCGCGTCTATGAGGCCAAGCCTCCCCGGGAAGGCTCAGGGCGTTGCGCCCGCCGCGCGGCTCGCGTCGAGATGCGCCTTCGCGCGCTCGGCCAGGGCCATTTCACCGGGCGTGCCGGGCACATAGGCCTCGACCGGCAGCGGCCGCCCGTGCGAGTCGACCGAGACGAACACGATCAGGCATTCGGTGGTCTTTTCCATCGAGCCGCCCTTCATGTCGCCGCTGCGCACCTCGACCGAGATGTTCATGCTGGTGTTACCGGTGTAGGCCAGGCGAGCCTCCACCTCGACGAGGTCGCCGATCATGATCGGCCGGTGAAAGCGGATGCTGCCGATGAAGGCGGTGACGCAATACCGCTTGGCCCAGCTGGTCGCACAGGCGTAGCCGGCCTCGTCGATCCACTTCATGACCGTGCCGCCGTGGACCTTGCCGCCGAAGTTGACGGTGCTGGGCTCGGCGAGAAAACGCAGGGTGATCGAAGACATGGGGGCCGCCTTTTCGGATATGGCTATGGGGTGGGGAGCCGCGATTATGCGAGCGGGCGCACGCTTGCGGATGCCGCCCGTCGTCCGGGCATGCACGCTCAGTCAGTCGGCTGCTAGCTGCCGCTGAACAGCTGGGCCAGGGTGCGCCGCAGCCAGGCATTGCCCGGGTCGGCATGGAAGCGCTCGTGCCAGTGCTGCTTCACCGCATAGGCCGGCAGCGTGAAGGGCGGCTCCAGCAGCTTCACCGGCTCCTGCGTGGCCAGCACCTTGCCGAGGATGCGCGGCACCACCACGATCAGCTCGGTGTGCGCCACGATGCGCGCCACGCTCAGGAAGCTCGACAGCCGCACCACCACGTCGCGCTTCAGGCCCAGCCGCGCGATGGTCGTGTCGACGATGGCGTGCCCGGTGCCCGAGGTCGACACCACCGCATGCGCCTCCGCCTCGAAGCGCTTGCGCGTGAGCTTTGCGCCGATGCGCGGATGGTTCTGCGCCGCCAGGCAGACGAAGTTCTGCATGAACAGCGTCTGCTGGTAGAAGCCCGCGTCCAGCTGCGGCATGAAGCCCACGGCCAGGTCGACCTCGCCGTCCTGCAGGCGGCGCCCGCTGATGGTCGAGATGATCTCGGTCTCGATATGCACCCCCGGCGCCGCGCGCCGCAGGTGGTCGAGCAGGCCGGGCAGCAGCACCACCTCGCTGATGTCGGTCATGCAGATGCGAAAGCGCCGCTGCGCCTGCGCGGGCTCGAAGCTGCTGCGGTTGCCCTGGGCCTGTGCCAGCTGGGCCAGCGCCTCGCGCAGGTTCGGATAGATGCGCTCGGCATGCGGTGTGGGCTGCATGCCCTGGGCGGTGCGGGTGAACAGGCGGTCGTCGAAGTGCGCGCGCAGCTTGTTCAGCGCGGTGCTGGCCGCGGCCTGCGCCATGCCCAGCCGCTCGGCCGCCTTCGAGACGTTGCCGGTCTTGTAGACCTCGTCGAACACGGCGAGCCATTCGAGATCGAGCTTGGCCATCGGGGGCTCCTGCGTACGGTGAAAGGCACCATTATCGAAATTTCGAATTCCGTGTATTGGCTACCGGTCTTGAGGAAATAGTGGTGCGGCTCAACAATGCCGCCACGGAGACACCCACGTCATGAAACCCGCGCCTTCTAATGCGGCAGAACGCCGCGACTACTACGCCCGCATCCGCCCGCTGAATCTCACGCCGCTGTGGGAATCGCTGCACGCGCTGGTGCCGCGCGAACCGCAGACGCCCTGCGTGCCCGCGCTGTGGCGCTACGACGAGATCCGTCCGCTGCTGATGGAGTCGGCCGAGCTCATCACCGCCGAAGAGGCCGTGCGCCGCGTGCTGGTGCTCGAGAACCCGGCGCTGCCCGGCAACTCGTCGATCACGCAGTCGCTCTACGCGGGCCTGCAGCTCATCATGCCGGGCGAGGTGGCGCCTTCGCATCGCCACGTGCAGTCGGCGCTGCGCTTCATCGTCGACGGCAAGGGCGCCTACACCACGGTGGGCGGCGAACGCACCACCATGTACCCCGGCGACTTCATCATCACGCCCTCGTGGGCCTGGCACGACCATGGCAACGAAGGCATCGGCGGCACAGTGGAGCCCGTGGTGTGGCTCGACGGGCTCGACATTCCGATGCTGCGCTTCTTCGACGCCGGCTTTGCCGAGAACGACGACGCCAAGGTGCAGTACGTGTCGCGCCCCGAAGGCAACAGCCTCGCGCGCTTCGGCCACAACATGGTGCCGGTGCGGCACGACCACACATCGGCCACCTCGCCGATCTTCAACTACCCCTACGCACGCAGCCGCGAGGCGCTGGCGCAACTGCAGACGCAGGAAGCGCCCGACGCATGGCTGGGCCACAAGCTGCGCTACATCAACCCGCTGACGGGCGGCTCGCCGATGCCGACCATCTCGACCAACCTGCAACTGCTGCCAAAGGGCTTCGCGGGCAAGACGCACCGCGCGACCGATGGCGCGGTGTACAGCGTGGTCGAAGGCCACGGCACGGCCGAGATCGCCGGCCAGCGCTTCGAGTTCGGTCCACGCGACACCTTCGTGGTGCCTTCGTGGGCGCCGCTGCGGCTGTCGTCGCCGGGCGAAGACAGCGTGCTCTTCAGCTTTTCCGACCGCCCGGTGCAGCAGGCCATGGGCATCCTGCGCGAAGCCTTTCTAGAAGACGCCTGAAGCCCGGGCGACCCTTCTTTTCTTTTTTTGTTCGACCGTGTGCCGCCACGCGCGGCAGGAGCCTTCATGTCCTTCGTCTTCACGCCTCCTTCCATCGTCGGCCTGCCCATCGTGGGCTCCGACCAGCAGTTCCCCGTGCGCCGCGTCTACTGCGTCGGCCGCAACTACGCGGCCCATGCACGCGAGATGGGTTTCGACCCCGACCGCGAACCGCCTTTCTTCTTCTGCAAGCCGAACGACGACGCTTCCGTGGTGCCGGTGTTCGACGGCAAGGGCGCGTCCATTCCCTACCCGCCGCTCACGAGCAACTACCACTACGAAGCCGAGCTGGTGGTCGCCATCGGCAAGGGCGGCAAGGACATTCCGGTCGACCAGGCCGCAAGCCACATCCACAGCTACGCCGTGGGCCTGGACATGACCCGCCGAGACCTGCAGATGAAGATGCGCGAGCAGGGCCGCCCATGGGAAATCGGCAAGGCCTTCGACTTCTCCGCGCCCATCGCGCCGCTGCGCAGGCTGGCCGACGTGGGCGAGATCAACGCCGGCGCCATCGTGCTCGAAGTCGACGGCCAGGTGCGCCAGAGCAGCGACATCACGCACCTGATCTGGTCGGTGAACGAAGTCATCGCCAACCTGTCGACGCTGTTCACGCTGCAGCCCGGCGACCTGATCTTCACCGGCACGCCAGAAGGCGTGGGCGCGGTGAAGCCCGGCCAGACGATCAAGGTGAGCATCGACCGCCTGCCGTCGCTGACTGTGCAAATCGACTGATCTTCTTCACCGCACAGGCTCGCCATGACTCCATCGAAGAACCCTCCCACCGTGCTGCTGGTCGGCGGCGGCATCGGCGGCATGGCCGCGGCGCTGGCGCTCGCGCGCCTGGGTGTTTCCATCGACCTGCTCGAACAGAGCGCCACCATCGGCGAGATCGGCGCCGGCCTGCAGCTAGGGCCCAATGCCTTCGCCGCGCTCGACGCGCTGGGCGTGGGCGAGGCGGTGCGGCGGGGCTCGGTGTTCACCGACAGGCTGGTGATGATGGACGCGGTCGATTGCGGCGAAGTGGCCTCGGTGCCGGTCGGCGAAGCCTTCCGCGCGCGCTTCAGGAATCCCTATGCGGTGAGTCACCGTGCCGACCTTCATGGCGCGATCCACGAGGCGGTGAAGCAGCATCCGCTGATCCGCTTCCACACCTCGGCGCAGGTCGAGGCTATCGATATGGGCGGTCAGGGCGTCACTGCCGTCACGAGCGATGGCCGGCAGTTCAGGGCCGACGCCATCGTCGGCTGCGACGGCGTGAAGTCGGTGGTGCGCAGCAAACTCATCGGCGATGCGCCGCGCGTGTCGGGCCACGTGGTCTACCGCGCCGTGGTGCCTGCGGCCGACATGCCGGCCGACTTGCGCTGGAACGCGCCCGTGGTCTGGGCCGGCCCCAACTGCCATTTGGTGCACTACCCTCTGCGCCATGGCGAGCAATACAACCTGGTCGTCACATTCCACAGCCGCGAGCAGGAGGAGTGGGGCGTGACCGACGGCAGCAAGGAAGAAGTGCTCTCGTACTTCGAGGGCGTGCACGCGCGTCCGCGCCAGCTGCTAGACCGTCCGACCTCGTGGCGCCGCTGGAGCACGGCCGATCGCGATCCGGTCGAACGCTGGAGCGAGGGCCCGGCCACGCTGCTGGGCGATGCGGCGCATCCCATGATGCAGTACCTCGCGCAGGGCGCGTGCATGGCGCTCGAAGACGCGGTGACGCTCGGCGAGGCGGTGAAGGCCTGCGGCTTCGACATGACCGCCGCGTTCAAGCTCTATGAAGCTGCACGCATCGCCCGCACGGCGCGCGTGGTGCTGTCGGTGCGCGAGATGGGGCGGCTGTATCACGCCAAGGGCGTGGAGCGCCTTGTGCGCAACAGCCTGTGGGTCGGCCGCTCACCCGAGCGCTTCTACGATGCGGTCGAATGGCTGTACGCCTGGCGGCCCGAGCATTGCCTGGACGATGCGCCCGAGGCGCTGCGGCCATCTGCCGAAGCGGCCGCCATGGCCGCCGCGCTTTCGCTGCACTGACACCCGTTGCTTCCAACATTCATAACCATCGAGGCCCCAGGCCCAGGAGACAAGACATGAACTTTTCGCGCGCACTTCTGGCAGGCGTCCTCGCCCTGACGGCGGCGACAGGCGCCATGGCGCAAGCCGGCGACTTCCCCAACAAGCCCGTGACCCTCGTCACCCCCTTCGCGGCTGGCAGCGGCCCCGATGCGGTGCTGCGCCTGGTCTCCGACAAGCTCTCGCGCCTGTGGGGCCAGCGCGTGCTGATCGACAACAAGCCCGGTGGCGGCGGCTTCATCGCCATCGACCAGGCCCGCCGCGCCGCGCCCGACGGCTACACGCTGCTGCAGCTCGACAGCGAGCACATCGCCGCGCTGCCGCACCTGTACAAGTCGCGCAACTTCGTGACGCTGCAGCACTTCGATCCGGTGGCGTCGCTCTTTCGCACGCCCTTCTTCGTGGCCGTGGCCACCGACTCGAAGTGGAAGAACATGAGCGACCTGATCGCCGCCGCCAAGGCCAACCCCGACGGCATCGTCTACGGCTCGTGGGGCGTGGGCAGCCCGGGCCACCTGGGCGCGCAGCAGCTCGAGGCGCTCACCGGCATCCACATGCGTCATGCGCCGTACCGCGAGGTGTCGCAGCTGTTCTCCAACGTGGGGGCGGGCGAGGTGCCTTGGAGCTTCGCGAGCATTCCGTCGAGCCAGGGCATCTACAAGGCGGGCAAGCTGCGCTACCTGGCCATCGCGGCGCCCAAGCGCATTCCGCAGATGCCCGACGTGCCGACCATGGCCGAGGCCGGCGGCCCGGCTTCGCTGGAGGTGAATTCGTTCGTGTCGCTGCTCGCGCCCAAGGGTGTGCCGGCAGCCATCAAGGCGAAGATCAATGCCGACGTGGCCAAGGTCATCGCCGACCCCGAGATCCGCGCCCGCTTCGACACCTTCGCCTTCGAGCCGCTGGCCTGGTCGCCAGAGGAAATCAAGCGCAATGCCGAGGCCAAGTCGAAGGTGTACGGCGAGCTGGTGCGCAGGGGCAACATCAGCCTCGAATAGCGGGGGGCGTGGCTTGCCCGGTGTCTTGCTCGACAGTTAAGCTGGCCCTCTTTAGTTTTTGACAACTTTTTCACACTTCTTTTCATGCAAGCCACCAAGAGAGCTCTCCTGATTGCCTGCGGTCTGGCGGCCGCCGCCACCGCGCTGCCGCTGAGCGCCAATGCAGAGAACGCTGCCTGGCCGACCAAGCCGATCCGCCTGCTCGTGGGCTTCCCGGGCGGCTCCACGCCCGACATCGCGGCGCGCACCATCGCCGAGCCGCTGTCGAAGGCGCTGGGCCAGCCGATCGTGGTCGACAACAAGGCCGGCGCCTCGGGCAACATCGCGGCCGACCAGGTGGCCAAGGCCACCGACGACCACACGCTGGGCATCGTCATCAACGGCAACCTCACGTCGTCGAAGATGCTGTACGCCAGGCTGCCGTACGACCCGGTGAAAGACTTCACCTACCTGTCGCTGATCGCGACCGCGCCGCTGGTGCTGGTGGCGCAGAACAACCTGCCCTCCGGCACCGCCTTCTTCGACGAGGGCCGCAAGGCCGGCGACAAGTGGAACTACGGCTCGGTGGGCATCGGCTCGGTCGGGCACCTGGGCATGGAACTGCTCAAGACCCGCGTGCCCGGCTTCAAGCCCGAGCACGTGCCCTACCAGGGCAACCCGCAGGTCATTACCGCGATGCTGGGCGACCAGGTGCAGATGGGCCTGATCCCGCCGGGCGTGGCCATGCCGCAGATCAGGGCCGGCAAGCTCAAGGCCATCGGCCTCACGGGCGGCCGCAGCGCGCTGGTGCCCGAGATCCCGCCGCTGTCGGAAGCTGGCGTGAAGGACTTCAATCTCGAAGTGTGGGTGGCGCTGCTCGGCCCGGCCAACCTGTCGAAGGCGGCGCAGGCGCGCATCAGCCGCGAACTCGAAGTGGTCATGAAGAACCCGGACGTGCGCCGCAAGCTCTTCGAGCAAGGCTGGCAGGCCGTGGGCACCTCGCCGGACGGGATGCGCACGCGCGTCAACGAAGAGGCGGCGATCATGACCAAGATCATTTCCGCACGCGGAATCAAGCTCCAGTGATGACTACGTCTCCCACAACATTGCATGAACCGGCGCGCGAACTGCCGGTCTTCGGTGAATACGACGTGGTGGTGGTCGGCGGCGGCCCCGCCGGCATCGCTGCCGCCGTGAGCGCTGCACGCCACGGTGCCAACACGCTGCTGGTGGAGCGCTACGGCTTTCTCGGCGGCATGGGCACTGCCGGCGGCGTTACCAACTTCGCGGGCCTGTACGGCAAGCGCAAGGGCGAGATGACGCAGCTGGTGCACGGCGTGGTCGACGAGCTGATCGAGCGCATCGCCGGCCTCAACGGCATGAACCAGCCGCAGAACGGCATGGGCGGGCGCATCTGCGTGCGCTCGTACGACACCTCGGCCTACAAGCTGGCCGCCGACCAGTTGCTCGACGCCGCGGGCGTGAAGCTGCTGTTCCATGCGTACGCGGCCGCGGTGATCCGCGAGGGCAGCCGCATCGCGGCGCTGGTGGTCGAGACCAAGTCGGGCCGCCAGGCCATTCGCGCCAACGCCTTCATCGACGCCAGCGGCGACGCCGATGTGGCCGCCTTTGCCGGCGTGCCCTTCGAGGTGGGCGACGGACACGGCAGCGGGCTGTTCCCGACCACCATGTTCCGCATCGGCCAGGTCGACGCGCCGGCCGCGCTGGAGGCGGTGGGCGAGTTCAAGGCCATCAACGACTACATGGCGCGCACCGAACAGCAGAAGCCGGGCGTCTACAAGTTTCCGCGCGAAGGCGCCATCCTGCGGCCCAACAAGGACCCGCGCGAATGGCGCGCCAACGTCACGCAGATCCGCAACGCCCAGGGCCGCGCGATGAACGGTGTCGATGCGCGCGAGCTCACCGAGGGCGAGCTCGAAGGCCGCCGCCAGATCAGCGAGTACTTCAAGTTCCTGAAGGCCGAGGTGCCGGGCTTCGCGCAGTCGTCCATCGTGGAGATCGCGCCGCAAGTCGGCATCCGCGAGACGCGGCGCATCCAGGGGCTCTACGCGCTCGGGCGCGAAGACATCCTGGGCTCGGCGAAGTTCGACGACAACATCGGCCTGAATGCCTGGCCGATGGAAATGCACGCAGACGGCCGCATCGAGTGGGCCTTTCCGCGCGACGAAGCCAACGCCTACAACCACCTGCCGTGGCGCATGCTGGTGCCGCAGACGCTCGACAACCTGCTGGTGGCCGGCCGCTGCGCGTCGATGACGCACGAGGGCCAGTCGGCCGCGCGCGCGAGCGGCGGCTGCTTCGTCATGGGGCAGGCCGCGGGCACGGCGGCAGCGTCGCTGGGCAGTACGGCCTTCGCGAAGGTCGATGTGCCGGCCCTGCAGAAAAAGCTGGCCGCCGACGGCGCCGACCTCGACCGCTGAGAGCGGCGGCGCGCTAGAGTCCGGGGCAAGATGAACTCGACCCCCGGACGAAACGTGAACCTTCTTTCGTTGTCGATCACCGCGCGCCGCGGCTTCCTGGCTCTTTCATGCGCCGCGCTCGGCCTGATGCAGTGGGGCTGCGCCAGCATGCCCGAGGGCGAGCCCGTTCATGGCAAGGACGCGATGGTGAGCTTTCTCGCGAGCAAGGACGGCCGCAAGCTCGTCATTGCCGGCGAGAAGTACCACTACGTGTTCGACGGCGACCCGGGCGTGGCCACCATCCTGCGGTGGGAAGGGCGCACCAAGATCTCGCCCGCCCTGGTCGGCGAGTTGAAGGTGGCGCGCAACCAGAGCCTCGAAGGCCAGTACGTGCTGATGGCCTTCGACACCGACCTGACGCCTGACGACCAGGCCTTCCTGATCCAGACCGGCTTCGCGAAGACCGAAGTGAAATACGGCGACCGCACCGGGCCGGCGCTGCGCTACTTCGGCAGCGTGAAGGGCCGCCGCTACGAGGCCGGCGTGCTGAAGCAGGACGAGGCGGTCGACTTCTCCCGGACGCAGTACCTCAAGTACGTGGAGCAGGAAACGGCCAGCGGCCCCGCCGACAAGGCCGCGCCGACGCCGCTGGCCCGCGCCGCCGACGGCTCGCTGGTGCTGGGCGGGGCGCCGCTGTCGGTGGTGCAGGGCGGAACGGACTACAGCTGCCGGGCCCGCTTCATGGACATCTGCTTCTTCAGATAGCAGCCGCTGACCGGCCCGCGACAGCCCGCGGGCGCGGCCTTTGCTATGGTCCAAGGTTGCTTTCTGCCCTGTTTTGACAGCCTTCCCCCGATGACCACCGATTCCGCTACCGCCGCCCACCTCGTCAACGAACTCGTCGCGCTCATGCAGCTCGAGCCACTGGGCGGCGACCGCTTCCTGGCCCAGAGCGAGGACATCGGCACGCCCGCCGTGTTCGGCGGCCAGGTGCTGGGCCAGTCGCTGATGGCCGCGAGCCTCACGGTGGGCGCCGAGCGCCCGGTGCATTCGATGCACGCCTACTTCCTGCTGCCGGGCGAACATGCCCCCATCGAGTACAGCGTCGACCGCGTGCGCGACGGCCGCAGCTTCACCACCCGCCACGTGGTGGCGCGCCAGCAGGAGCGCATCATTTTCGAAATGTCGGCCTCGTTCCAGACCGTGGACGAGGGCGTTGAGCACCAGTTCGACATGCCCGAGGTGGCCGGCCCCGAAGGCCTCGTCAGCGAGCTCGACCAGCGCATCGCCCTCGGCGACCGCCTGCCAGAGCCCTGGCGCTCCAAGGCGATCCAGCCGCACGGCATCGAATATCGCCGCGTCGACCCTGAAGACCTGATGGCGCCGCTGCCGCGCCCGGCGGCGTCGCAAAGCGCCATCTGGATGCGCGCCATCGCGCCGTTGCCCGACGATCCGATGGTGCACCGCGCGCTGCTGGCCTATGCCTCCGACCACGGCCTGCTGCGCGCAGCGATGCTGCCGCACGGCCTGAGCTTCATGAGCGGCCAGGTGCGCCCCGCGAGCCTCGACCACGCGATGTGGTTCCACCGCGATTTCCGCATGGACGACTGGCTGCTGTACGTGCTCGATTCGCCCAGCGCGGGCGGCGCGCGCGGCCTGTGCCGCGGCAGCCTCTATGCGCGCGACGGCCGGCTCGTGGCTTCGGCCGCGCAGGAGGGCATGCTGCGCATCAGGAAGCCGGCGTAGTCACAACAGCGCAAGCCCGAAGCACAAGCTCTCATCACCATGAAAATCTTCTTCTCTCCCGCTTCCCCCTTCGTGCGCAAGTGCATGGTCGTGGCGCACGAGCTCGGCATTGCAGACCGCATCGAGAAGCTGCCCAGCACGGCCGGCCCGGTGAAGCGCGACGCCACCATCATTCCGAAGAACCCGCTCGGCCAGGTGCCGACCTTCATCACCGACGACGGCCAGGTGCTGTTCGACAGCCGCGTGATCTGCGAGTACCTGAACGCGACGCAGTCGGGCAAGCTGTTTCCGGCAGACGGCGCCGCGCGCTGGGCACGCCTGACCGAACTGGCGCTGGCCGACGGCATGACTGGCGCCGCATTGCTCGCTCGCTACGAGAGCGTGTTGCGCCCCGAGGCGCTGCGCTGGGCCGACTGGACCGATGGTCAACTGGCCAAGGTGCGTACCGGCCTCGAATGGCTCGAGACGGCTGCACCTTCATTTGGTGACCGTGTCGATATCGGCACCATCGCTTTTGGCTGCGCGTTGGGCTACATGGACTTCCGGTTTCCCGCAGTGGATTGGCGCGCTCAAGCGCCGAACAGCGCGAAGTGGTTCGAGGCGTTCAACCAGCGTGCGTCGATGCAGGCGACGTTGCCCACTGCCTGAGTTCCGTTCGATTCAGGGCGCGATCACGCCGACGGCGTGCTCCGCTTCGCGAATGTCCCCCGGCCTTCGGCCTCCTCCTTTATTTCGCTGCGCAGAGCACACCATCGACGTGATCGTTGGACGCGGCGGTTGATCGGCCAGCACGACAGTTGCGCCTTGAACGCGCAGTTTTTCGCGAAGGTGTCAGGAATGTGCCAGCGGATGGTGAGCCATGTCATGAGGCGTTGATAAAACGCGGGCTTTGGAATCACAACAAGGGAGCTTGAATGGCCAACGAAAATATGGCGATGAGTGCCAGTGGGCGCGCAGAACTTCGCCGCCGCGAGGATGTGCGTCTCCAGTACTACAACGACATGGCAAACAACTGTACGTTTGGAGTGGGTGCCCTCGCGCACCTTGGTCCTTGCACTGCCGAGGAACTGGTTCGTCCGGTAACGGCGGCGCAAGTCGATGCCCAGTTGGCGACCCGACTGCACACGGCGGAGGCCGGCGTGCGGCGGCACGTGAATCGCCAGGCACTCACACAAGCCCAGTTCGATGCGCTGGTGAGCTACACCTTCAATCTTGGTGTCGCTGGCGCCCGGTCAGTGCTCGATGCTGCGAATCGGGGTTCCAATGCAGACGTTGTGACGCACATGAACAGCAACGTCTTTGTCCGTCCCCGCGATGCTCGCGGCCGCCGTCTTCGCGCTGTTCGTTCACAGGGCCTGGCAAACCGCCGGCGCGAGGAAACATCCCCATTTCAGCCCACACGATGAAACGCGTATTCGTTACCCTGCTGGCCGTCTTCGCAGTCTCGGGAGCATCCGCAGCCTCTCCTGCGAGATACGAGCCTGGTTTTCAGGAGGTATTGACCGCCTTGGCGCAACGCTCCGGGATATCCGAGGACGAGTTGCGTGGCCTTCTGTCTCGCTGCGAGGTAAGTCAATCAGCAATGAATATTTGTGCGTATCGAGATGTCGTTGCGGCCGACTTGAAACTGAAGCACGCCGTAGCCAGCAAGGTGCAGCAGTTGCCGGCCTGCAAGGAGCGGCTCGAAGCCAGGATCGCCCGTTGGGAAGTCGCGCGAGACCAGGGATGCAAACGCAGCGCGGCGAAGGACTATGGCGGTGGTTCGCTTGAGCGGACGGCGGAGTCCATGTGCGCTCAGCACGAAATCGTTCGGATGACGAAACAGGTTGAACGTCAACGCACCTGCAAGCAGTAAGCCTTTGGGGTTCAGCACAAGCGCTGCGTCCACGTGCGAATGGCACCGGGTGCTCCCCGCAGCGAAATAAAGGAGGAGGCCGCAGGCCGGGGGACATTCGCGGAGGGGAGTACCCGGTGTCATTCGCACTCGCCCTGAACAACAGGACAAGAGCCTGAATGGCAAGAGCCCCGATTCCTTGGCTAAATGCAGGCTCCGCATGAACCAAGGAATCCCAGATGTCTTCTGAAGAACAGAAAAAAGTAGCCATCGTCACCGCAGGTGGCAGCGGCATGGGCGCCGCAGCAGCACGCAAGCTCGCAGACGACGGCTTTCGTGTAGCCATCCTCTCGTCGTCGGGCAAGGGCGAGGCACTGGCTGCCGAGCTGGGTGGCATCGGCGTGACCGGCTCGAACCAGTCGAACGACGACCTGAAGCGGCTCGTAGACAAGGTCGTTGCTCAGTGGGGCCGCGTCGACGTGCTGGTCAACAGCGCCGGCCACGGCCCTCGCGCGCCCATCCTCGACATCACCGACGAAGACTGGCACCGCGGCATGGACGTCTATCTGCTGAGTGCCGTGCGCCCCGCGCGCCTTGTTGCGCCGCTGATGGTGAAGCAGGGCGGCGGCTCCATCATCAACATTTCCACCTTCGCCGCCTTCGAGCCCGACCCGGTGTTCCCCACATCGGGCGTGTTCCGCGCGGGCCTCGCAGCCTTCACCAAACTCTTTGCCGACAAGTACGCAGCCGACAACGTGCGCATGAACAACGTGCTGCCGGGCTTCATCGACAGCCTGCCCGAGAAGGCCGAATTCCGTGGCCGCATTCCCATGGGCCGCTACGGCAAGAGCAGCGAGATAGCGGCCGTGATCGGTTTCCTCGCGTCGGAAGGCGCCGGCTACATCACCGGGCAGAACCTGCGCGTGGACGGCGGCATCACGCGCTCGGTGTGAAGCCCGGCGGCCGGCGACAGGCCGCTCTCTACAATCTCGCCCATGTGCCCGAGGATGCCCCGCTTTCCCATTCGCCGCCGGCAGTCGGGTTGCTCGCGGCCGACGCCTCCTTGACGCGAGCGCAGTGATGCGCGGCGGCTTCGGCCGACGCGACGCGCACGGGTCGCACGCCGGCCCTTGTCCTGCCATCTCCCGCACCGCCTTGCCGGTGGCATGCGGGCTGCTTTTCTTTTTCCATGTCTTCTTCCCACAGTCGCCTGCGCACCGAGTGGTGCCCCAGCATTCCCCGCGAGCTCATGGCTGGTGCCGTCGCCACCTTCGCTCTCATTCCCGAAGTCATCGCTTTCTCTTTTGTAGCCGGCGTCGATCCGGCGGTCGGCCTGTTCGCTTCCTTCGTCATCGGCATCGTCATAGCCTTCGCCGGCGGCCGGCCGGCCATGGTGTCGGCCGCGGCCGGCTCTGTGGCCCTGGTGGCCGCGCCGCTGGTGCATGCGCACGGCCTGCCGTACCTGCTGGCTGCCGGCGTGCTCGCCGGTGCAATGCAGATCGTGTTCGGCCTGCTGCGCCTGGGTGTGCTGATGCGCTTCGTCTCGTCGTCCGTGCGTACCGGCTTCGTCAACGCACTCGCCATCCTGATCTTCGCGGCGCAGATGCCGCATTTCATCGGTGCCAACACCGCGACCTGGGCCATGGTCGGGCTCGGGCTGGCCGTCATCTATTTGCTGCCGCGCATCACAACGATCGTGCCTTCGCCACTGGTGTGCATCGTGGTGGTGACGTTGGTGGGCTACTGGCTGGGGCTGCCGCTGAAGACGGTGGCCGACCTCGGGCAACTGCCCGGCGCGCTGCCGGCGTTCGCGCTGCCCGACGTGCCGCTGACGCTCGAGACTTTGCGCATCATCGCGCTGCCGGGGTTCGCCATCGCGATGGTCGGGCTGCTCGAGTCGATGATGACCGCCAGCGTGGTCGATGAGCTGACCGACACACCGAGCTCGAAGAACCGCGAGTGCAGCGGCCTCGGCGTGGCCAATGTCGCGGCCAGCTTCTTCGGCGGCATTGCGGGCTGCGGAATGATCGGCCAGACCGTGAGCAACGTGCGCTACGGCGGGCGCGGGCGGCTGTCCACGCTCTTCGCGGGCGCGTTCCTGCTGATCCTCATGGTGCTGCTCAAGCCCTGGGTGTCGCAGGTGCCTGTAGCGGCGCTGGTCGCGATCATGGTGATGGTGTCGGCCTCGACTTTCGACTGGGGCTCGCTGCGCACGCTGGTGCGGCATCCGCGCATGTCGAGCGCGGTGATGCTCGCCACGGTGGCCGTCACCGTGGCCACCGACAACCTTGCCGCGGGTGTGGCCACGGGCGTGATGCTCAGCGGCGTGTTCTTCACATTCAAGGTGGCGCGGCTGCTGCATGTCCATGCAGCGCAGGACGCCGACGGCGCGCGCGTCTACCGCGTCACCGGCCAGGTGTTCTTCGCTTCCGCCGACATGCTGGTCGACGCCTTCGACGTGCGCGAGATCGACGGTGCAGCGGTGCGCATCGACGTGTCGCAAGCACATTTCTGGGACGTGACCGCCGTGGCCGCGCTGAAGAAGGTGGTCGAGCGATTGCGCAAGCACGGCAGCGTGGTGGACGTGGCCGGCATGAACCAGGCCAGCCGCGACCTGGTGCTGCAGCTCGATACCGCGCCCGACTGAAAGGTCAAGCGGGCGCCGTGCCTTCCCGCGCGCTGCGGCTCGCGCACGCCACGGCACCGGTCAGCGCCTAGGCGATTTTCCCCATGAGCCGGATGACGCGTTGGACCTAGACTTTCCATCCAGGTCCCGCCGGATGTCCGATGGGCCGGAAAGGCTGCTCATGAAAATCTCCGCACAGGCGCTGGAGAAATCGCACCGCACCGTCCAGTCCTACGAAGGTTCTGCCCGCGAGTACAACGCGATCGTGGCCGAACACCCGCTGCAGCCCGAAATCGCGGACGCGATGCGGCGGATGATGCAGTTCGTGCCCGCCGGCGGCACCGTGCTCGAGATCGGCTCCGGTCCGGGGCGGGACGCCGACTTCATCGAGTCCCTGGGCGGGGTCGTCAGGCGCACCGATGCGGCACAGGCATTTCTCGATCTGCAGGCGGAGCGCGGCAAGAAGGGCGAACTGCTCGACGTCATCACGGATGCGCTGGGAGGGCCCTACAACGCCATCCTCGCGATGTGCGTGCTGATTCATGTCGATCGCGCGCAGATCGGCCCGATCTTGCGCAAGGTCTTCGACGCACTCGAGCCCGGCGGTGCCTTCCTGGTCTCCATGCGAGTCGGCGAAGGCGAGACGAATGGCGACTGTCACACTGTGTACTGGGCGAAAGACCTGTTCGCCGCGCAGCTTGAAGAGGCCGGCTTGCGCACGCATTGGGAGATGGAGCGCATCGGCCGCAACGAGGAAGCGTGGGTCTACTTCCTCGCGCTTCGGCCGCA
Organism: Variovorax sp. YR266; assembly: GCF_900107295.1. Taxonomy (NCBI): domain Bacteria; kingdom Pseudomonadati; phylum Pseudomonadota; class Betaproteobacteria; order Burkholderiales; family Comamonadaceae; genus Variovorax; species Variovorax sp. YR266. The sequence continues at coordinate 335,642 of NZ_FNPM01000004.1, read as the reverse complement.
ATGAGACACAGCGCCGTGAACGCCGTGAAGCCGCGCGAACCAGGGGGCGAACGGAGGCCCTACACGCCCAGGTAGCGCGTCCACAGCGACCGGTCGGCGTCCAGCGCGGCCGAGTCGCCCTGCCACACTACGCGCCCGCGTTCGAGGATCACATGGCGGTTGGCCAGCGGCAGCAAACGCTGCACGTACTTGTCGACCACCAGGATCGCCTCGCCTTCGGCCTTGAGCGTGGCAATGCAGTGCCAGATCTCCTCGCGGATCACCGGGGCCAGCCCTTCGGTGGCTTCGTCGAGGATCAGCAGGCGCGGGTGCGTCGACAGCGCACGGGCGATGGCCAGCATCTGCTGCTCGCCGCCCGAGAGCTGGTTGCCCGCGTTGGCCTTGCGCTCCGACAGGCGAGGGAACAGGCCGTACAGCGCATCGAGCGTCCAGCGCGGCGCGCTGCCCGGACGCGGTCTTGCAAAGGCGCGCAGGTGCTCATCGACGCTGAGATTCGGGAACACATGCCGCCCCTCGGGCACGATGGCCACGCCGCGCCGCGCGATGGCGTCGGGCTTGTGACCGCCGATGGCCGCGCCGCCGAAGTGCACGCTGCCGCGCATCGGCGAGAGCGTGCCCGTCAGCACCTTGAGCAGCGTGCTCTTGCCCATGCCGTTGCGCCCGAGCAGCGCGAGCACTTCGCCGGGGCGGATGTCGAGGTCGATGCCGAACAGCACCTGGCTGGCGCCGTAGCCGGCTTCGATGGATTTCGCTTCGAGCAATGTGGATGCCGTACTCATGAATGGCCTTCTGCTTCCGTGCCGAGGTAGACGGCTTGCACGTCGGGATGGCCCCGCACTTCGTCGGCCGTGCCGCTCATCAGCACCTTGCCCTGCACCAGCACGGTGAGCCGGTTGGCCAGGCGGAACACCGCGTCCATGTCGTGCTCGATCAGCAGGATGGCCATCGATGCGCGCAGCGATTCGATCAGCTCCACCATGCGCGCCGATTCGTCCGGGCCCATGCCGGCCATCGGCTCGTCGAGCAGCAGCAGCTTGGGCTCGGCCGCGAGCGCCAGCGCCACGTCGAGCGCGCGCTGCGCGCCGTGCGGCAGCGTGCCCGCGATGCGCTCGCGTTCGCTGCCGAGGCCGACGCGGTCCGCAAGCGCCACTGCACGATCGACGAGGTCGCGTTCCTTCGCGCGCGGCGCCATGAAGCGCAGGCTGGTGCCCGCATGGGCCTGCGCTGCGAGCATCAGGTTGTCGTGCACGGTTTCTTTGGGGAACACGCGCGTCACCTGGAAGCAGCGCGACATGCCGGCGGCCACGCGCTGATGATCTTTCAGCTTCGTGATGTCGGCTTCGTCGAGCAGGATGCGGCCGGCATCGGCTTTCAGCAGGCCGGTGATCAGGTTCACCAGCGTGGTCTTGCCCGCCCCGTTCGGGCCGATCAGCGCATGCACTTCGCCGCGCTCCACGGTGAGGTTCACATGGTCGGTCGCCAGCAGTCCGCCGAAGCGCTTGACCAACCCTTCGATTCTGAAAAGGCTCATGGTGTCGTCTTACTCCCTCGCCCCTCCGGGGAGAGGATTGGGGTGAGGGGCAGGCGGCGCTTGTAGAGGGCGGCAAGCCCTTTGGGTGCCCATAACGCAACAGCGATCAGCAACAACCCCAGCGGCATATGCCAATGCTCCGTGTGCTGCTTCAACGCCTCTTCGAGCAACAGCCAGACAACAGCACCCACCGGCCCGCCCCAGCTGCGCCCCAGCCCGCCGATGACGACCATCACCAGCAGCGTGGCCGACTGCGTCCAGTGCATCGTCGCCGGACTCACGAATCCGTTGCCGCCCGCGAGCAGCGCACCGGCCAGCCCCGCGATGGCGCCTGCAATCGCGAACGCCACCAGCTGCAGCCGGAACACCGGATAGCCCAGCGCCCGCATGCGCGTCTCGTTGTCGCGGATGCCCATCAGCGCATGGCCGAAGCGCGATTGCGTCGCACGGTGCAGCCACCAGAGCGCGAGCGCCACGATTGCCAGCACCACCCAGTAGAAGTTGGCTTCATTGCCCAGGTCCAGCCCCGGCAGCAGCGTGGGTCGCGACATCAGCGTGTAGCCGTCGTCGCCGCCATAGCGGCGCAGCGACACCACCACGAAGTACAGCATCTGCGCGAAGGCCAGCGTGGTCATGATGAAGTACACGCCGCGCGTGCGCAGCGCCACCGTGCCGATCAGCGCCGCGACGAGGCCGGCCACGAGCGCGGCCAGCGGCCACATCACCCACGCCGACATCACGCCCGCGTCGCTGAGCGCGACCACCGTGTACGCCCCCACGCCGATGAAGCCCGCATGCCCCAGCGCCACCATGCCGCCGAAGCCGAGGATGAAGTTGAGGCTTGCCGCAGCCAGCGCCACGATGAGCACGCGCCGCACGAAGCCGATGTAGAACTCGAGCCCGAAAACGGGTGCGACCAGCGGAAACGCCGCGAGCAGCACGAAGAGCAGCCCGAGGCCGATGTAGCGTGAGGACTTCATGCGCGTGCCGAGAAAAGGCCCGAGGGCCGGAAGATGAGGACCACCACCATCAGCGCGTACATCGCGACTTCGGCGAACAGCGGCCCCAGGTCGGCTGCAGTAGCCGGCGGTAGCGTGGCACGCAGCAGCATCGGCACGAAGGCACGCCCCACGGTGTCGACCACGCCCACGAGCAGTGCAGCCACGAAGGCGCCGCGCACCGAACCGATGCCGCCGATCACCAGCACCACGAGCGCCGGAATCAGGATGGCCTCGCCCATGCCGACTTGCACCGCGACGATCGGGCCCATCAGCGCGCCCGCCAGCGCGGCCAGCGCCGCACCGAGCAGGAACACGCCGTTGAAGATGCGGCCCACGCGCACGCCCATCAGCTCGGCCATCGGCCGGTCGGAGGCGCCCGCGCGCACCCGCATGCCGATGCGCGTGTGGTTCACCAGCAGGTACAGCGCCAGCGCCACCAGCAGCCCGCCGACGAGGATCACGAGGCGATAGGCCGGGTAGGGCAGGCCGTCCATCAGTTCGACCGGCCCCGAGAGCGCGGCCGGCGTCGGCGCCATCACCGGCGACGGGCCCCAGGCCATCGTCACGATGTCGTCGGCGACCAGGATCACGCCGAAGGTGGCCAGCACCTGCGCGAGATGGTCGCGTGTGTAGAGGCGGCGCATCAGCAGCACTTCGAGCAGCAGCGCCACCACCACGGTGACCGCCACCGCGATGACGATGGCCGCCGCGAACGAACCGGTGCGCGTGTGCGCCTCGGCCGCCACGTATGCGCCGGCCATGAAGAGCGAGCCATGCGCGAGGTTCAGCACGTCCATGATGCCGAACACCAGCGTGAGCCCCGCAGCCAGCAGGAACAGCATCAGCCCGTAGCCGAGGCCGTTGAGCAGCTGCTCGAGAACAAGAATTCCACTCATAGGATCACAAGGATTGCTCGCGTTTTCATTCGAGGAACACCGAGGAACCGGCTTTGCCGGGCCTCAGGTGTTGCCCCCGGTAGGGGGAAGGAGAAGCGACACGAAGTGCGCGAAGCCTGGGGGCGAGCCTATTTCAGGGGGCACTTGTCTGCGTAGCTGTCGCCGTAGTTCGTGAGAACCGTGTTGATCAGCTTGTTCGTGACCTTGCCCTGCGCATCCTTGCCGATCACGCGCAGGTAGAAGTTCTCGATGGGAAAATGGTTGTTCGCGTACTTGAAGTTGCCGCGCGTCGATGCGTAGTTGGCCTTCTTCAGCGCGGCCACCACGGCTTCGCGGTTCTGCGCGTTGCCGCCGGACTGCTTCACGGCAGCGTCCATCGCGAGGATCGCGTCGTAGGCCTGCGCGGCGTACACCGACGGGTAGCGGCCGTTGTATTCCTTGCGGAACGCGGCCACGAAGGCCTTGTTGGCGGCGTTGTCGAGGTCGTGCGCCCAGTGCGAGGTGTTGAACAGGCCGAGCATCGGGTCACCCACGGCGCCGATCACGTCCTCGTCGGCCGAGAAGCCGCTGGTCACGAGCGTGATGTCCTTCGAAAGGCCCGCGCCCACGAACTGCTTGATGAAGTTGATGCCCATCGCGCCGGGCAGGAAGAAATAGATCGAGTCGGGCTTGGCCGCGCGCAACTGCGCGAGCTCGGCGGCGTAGTCGATCTGGCCCAGCTTGGTGTAGAGCTCGTCGGCCACCTGGCCTTTGAACTGGCGCTTGAAGCCGCCAAGGGCATCCTTGCCGGCCGGGTAGTTGGGGGCGATCAGCACGATCTTCTTGAAGGCGCGGTCTTGCGCGAACTTGCCGGCGGCCTCGTGGAACTGGTCGTTCTGGTAGGCGGTGCCGAAGAAGTAGGCATTGCACTGCGCGCCGGCGAACTGGCTCGGGCCGGCGTTGGCCGAGAGGTACGGCACCTTGGCGTTGAAGAGCGTGGGGCCCACGGCCAGCGCCACGTTGGAGCCGATGGGGCCGCTGAAGATGTCGATCTTGTCGCGCTGGATCATGCGGTCGACCAGCTGCTTGGCCTGGTCGGGGCTGCCGGTCATGTCGGCCTGCACGAATTCGACGTCCTGCCCGCCGAGCTTGCCGCCCAGCTGCTTGATGCCCAGCGCGAAGCCGTCGCGCGCCTCGGCGCCCAATGCCGCGAAGGGCCCCGAGATGTCGAGGGCCAGGCCCACCTTGACGGGTGCGGCAGCGGCCGACACCGCGGTACCGAGGACTGCGCCGCACAGCAGCAGCGAAAGCAGGGTGCGCGGCAGCGCGGGCGACTTCGGGGGCAGGTGGCTCATGGGTTCTCCGGCAGGGAAAGATGAAACAACGCACCGGTACCGCCCCATGCGGCACCGGCGACATCAAACCGTTGATAGCTAAATACTTTAACTGTAAACAATTCGGTGTCAACAGTGCTAGCACGAATGGTGCCAGTGCGCCGTCTCGTTCCTGCTCAGCCGAAGGGGTTGGCGGTGGCAAACCAGAGGCCGATGCCGGTGGCGATGATGAAGGCTCCGTCGGTCACGCCGGCCACCAGGAAGAACTTGGTCTGCAGCGTGTCGACCAGCTCGGGCTGGCGTGCGGTGCTTTCCAGGAACTTCTGGCCGACCAGCCCGATGCCGAGGCAGGAGCCGAGGGCCGCGACGCCGATCAGCAGGGCGACTGCGAGGGGAAGGATGTTGAAGCCGGTCATGGTGTTTTCTCCTGGTTGGTTGATTGATCGATTGATTCGATGGAGGTACTTTCCCAGAGAGGGTGCGCACGGTCCATGACGTGGGAGGTCATGGGATGCACGAAAAAAAGCCGGCCGCAAGAAGCGGCCGGCTTCCAGGGGAGCGTCAGAGCCTCAGGGCAACTGGGTCCAGTTCTGGTTGTTGCCGCCGTTGCAGGTCCACGTGATGAGCGCCGTGTCCTGCGTCGTCGAGCCGTTCGGCACATCGAGGCATGAACCCGATGCGCGGTTGCGAACCGTCCCGCCGACCAGGCTCCATTGCGTCGTGTCGCCGGCGGTGCACGCCAGCTGCACCACCGGCGCATTCGTCGTCGCGGTGCCGTTCTGCGCCAGGCACAGGCCGCTGTGCTCTGCCACGAACTGCACGTAGCCGCCCGTCAGGCTGTTCACCGTGAACTTCTCGTTGCCGGCGTTGCCGCACGGCCATTGCACTGCGGTCGTGCCGCTGGTGGTCGCCGCGCCCTTGATGTTCACGCACATCGTGGGGTTCAGGTCGGAGCGGATGCGCGCGACGACGGCCGGTGCGGTGTCGAGCGAGCGCACGTACTCGCGGATCGCCACCTGGTCGGCCCCCGGAAGGCTGTTGGCGTTGCCGTGGCCGCTTGTGAGCACGTCCTGCAGCGTGGCCGCCTGGCCGTTGTGGAAGAACGCCGTGGTGTTCCACGTGCCCGACAGCGTCGGCGTGTCGAAGCCCACGCCCGCCAGCGGCTGGTTCATGCCCTTGCCCGACGATGCCTGGATCGTGCCCACGTCGTGCCGCAGGCCGTCGCGGAAGGTGCCGCCCGAGTGGCAGGTCACACACTGCGCCGAGTTGAACAGCGTCTGGCCGCGCGTCGCATCCACGCTCAGGCTGCCGTCCGCGTTGCGCGCCGGGCTGCGCATGAACTTGCTCAGCGAGCCCAGGTAGGCCGCCAGGTCGTCGAGCTGCGCGTTCTTGCCGGCCTTGGGCGCGCCCAGCGGGTCGGAGGTGGCCGCGAAGTCCGCATTCGTCAGGAAGCCGGTGCCGCCGAACTCGTTGCGGATGTCGTTCTCGAAGTCCTGCACTTCGTCGAAGTTGGCCGTCCAGTGCAGCTTGCCGTGGCCTATGCCGCGCCGGCCCTGCAGGCTGATGGTGCGGCGCAGGCCCTCGCCGCGCTGGGTGAAGTCCCACACCATGCCGTCATCGCCGCCGTCCGCATGGCAGCTCGCGCAGGAGATGTAGTTGTCCTTGCTCATGCGCCGGTCGGAGGCGTTGTAGAACACCTGCTTGCCGCGCAGCGCCGCGGCCGCCATCGGCTCCTGCGCCACCGTCGACACGTTCTGCAGGAAGGTCGGGGCATTGGTCTCCGAACTCAGCACCGAGGCCACGTCGTGCACCGACACCGAGCGCGCCAGGAAGTTGTTGACGAACAGCCGCTTGCGCGCCGAGTCCAGGTACAGGCCGTGCGGCGCGCTGCTGGCGTTGATCTCACCGCGCACCGAGCGGCTGTACGGATCGACGATGGCGACGCGGTTGCCTTCCATCTGCGCAACGAACAGGTAGTCGCCCGACGCGGAGAACAGCGCGGCGCGCGCCGGTGCGCGGTCGTCGAAGTCGATCTGCTCGTCGAACTTCTCCGCAGCTGCCTGCAGGTCGACCTGCGACAGGATGGAGCGCACCGTCTGGTCGTGTACCAGGTTGTTTCCGTCCCTGAACTTGCCGCGCACGATGTTGTCCTTCTTCGAAGGCAGCACCGCCCGCTTGCCGTCCGGCGAGATCACGACCTGGCTCAGGTAGTTGGCCACGCCGCGCGCACGGCTCTCGGTGTCCACCGTGGTGGTGTCCACCGGCAGCGCGATGGTGGTCATGGCGCTCATGCTCTGCAGGTTCACCCTGTGCAGCTGGCCGCCCGTCATCTTCGACTTGAAGCGCGTGACGTAGGCCACCTGCGAGTCGGAGTTGACGGCAATGCCGCGCAGCGCGCCATCGAGCGCGACCGCACCGGTTGTGGCGCCGTTGCTCGGGTCGAAGCTCATCAGCACGGACTTGCTCTCCAGCGTCAGCAGGCCCTTCGCGCCATCGGGCGTGAAGGCCACGCCGTAGGGGCCGCTGCCGTAGGCGAGCGCCACGGTGGCGGAGATGGCGCCGTCTGCCGCGTTGAGCGCGACCAGCTTGTCCTCGCCCTGCACCGTGACCCAGATGCGTCCGTCGGGGCCGACTGCCAGCGTCTTCGGCTCATCGCCCACGCGGGTCTCCCAGAGCTTGGCCAGGGTCTGCGCGTTGATGGCGGCGACCGTGCCGCTGTCGGGGTTGACCGAATACACCGAGTTCGCGTCGCCTGCGATGTTGGTTGTGTGCGTGGGCGCCCGCGCCGTGGTCGGAACGATCACCGTGAGGTTGTAGGTGTAGAAGGTCTCGCGGCCGCTGCTGTCCTTCACCGTCAGCGTCACCGTGAAGTGGCCGGGGCGCGTGTAGGTGTAGGTGTAGTTCGGCTGGCTCGAATAGGCAGTCTGCGTGCCGTCGCCGAAGTTCCAGCGGAACTGCGCGCCGCTGCTGCCCAGCGTGGCCGGGTTGAACACCAGCTGGCCGTTGACGATCTTCGGTCCGCCGCCGATGCCGGGGTCGCCGATGATGGCCTGGCTGCGCAGCGTGCTCACCTCGCTGTCGTTGAGCACGCGGCCGTAGACGCGCACCTCCGCCAGCGTGCCCTTGAAGAGCGCCGCATTGCCCTGGATCTGGCCCAGCAGGTTGAACTTGTTCGACAGGCCCTTGTTGCCGGTGGGGCCGGTGGATGTGGTCTTCACGCCATCGACGTACACGGCCTGCGCACCCGAGGCCGCATCGCGCGTCATCACGACGTGGTGCCAGCTGCCGTCGTTCACCGCTGCGGTGGAGGTGGTACCCGCATCGTTGCCGATCGACAGCTTGATGCGCCCGCCGTTGTCGAGCCAGCCCCAGAACACGTCGTCCGCTCCGCCGGACTGGTCGCGCCCGAAGATGCCGGGCGCGGTCCACGAGTTGGGTCCGCCCGCCTGCGTGGTCTTCATGTAGAAGCTCAGCGAGGCGGTGCCGCCGAGCACGGTGGCCACGCTGTCGTTCTTCAGCGGCACACCGGTGGTGCGGTTCGCGAAGTTCATGCCGATGCTCTCGAACGCGTCGCCGCCGGCGGGCGTGCCGTTGTTGGCGCCGATCTGGTCGGAGAGGTTGCCCGCCAGCGTCCAGTAGTGCATCAGGTTGATGTCGGTCGCGTTGCCGGTGTTGAACGTCGACTTGTAGTCCGCGCCGATGGCGTTGCCCGCATAGTCCTTCACGCCGTTGGCCGGCAGGAACACTTCATAGCTGGTGCCGGGCGAGAGCGGCTGGTCGGGGTGGAAGTTGATGATGCCCAGCTGCACGCTGTAGGTACCGGCCAGCGTGTTGCCGCCGACAGGGCGCACGATGAAGGTGTTGGAGTTCACGCTCTCGGGCCGGATGTTGTCCGTCATGCCCAGGCCGATGCGCGATGTCAGCGCCTGCTGCTTCGCTCCGTTGGCGGGCGAGACCTGCTTGACCTCGGGCTTGGTGGTGTCGGGGTCCACCGAGTGCACGACGAAGCCGCTGCCCGAGCCATGGTCGTTGCCCACGAAGACGAGATTGCCGAACATCGCGACCTGGCCGTTGTCCGAATGCGTGAAGTTCGGGTCGTCCTCGCGCAGGATGCTGCCTCGGCCCACCTCCACGTGGTTGAGCGGATTGCTCACGTCGACCTTGTGGATGCGGGTTTGCGCGCCCTGGATGACGTAGTTGTCCTGCGTGGCGCAGTACAGCTGTTCGTCAATGACGAGCCGGTTGTCCTCGGCCACGAAGTGCGAGCGGTCGCTCAGGTCGTAGCTGTACATCTTGGCGCCGCTGTTGCGCGCGGAGGCATGCAGGTTCCTGCCGTCGAAGCAGGTCGCGTAGTAGAACGGCGTGGTGCCCACGATGGAATCGAGCACCTTGGGGTTGAGCGGATCGGAGATGTCCAGGCTCGCGAAGCCGCCGTTGCTTTCCATCGCGGTCAGCACCATGTGGTTGCCCATCGTGAAGATCGGGCCGATGCGGAAACCGCCGAGCTCGCCGGTGGGCACCGGGTTGGGCTTGCCGGCGCCGCGGTTCGCGATCACGGCGTTCGCGGGGTCCCCGGCATCGACGATGAAGATGCCCCGGCCCGCCGACGCCACGTACAGGTAGGGTGCCTGCCACCAGAGCTGCCAGGCCACGTTCTCGTAGTCGCCGCCATTGACGCCGGGCAGCGCCAGCTTCTTCACCTGCTTGATGTCGTTGACGTCGGTGAAGTCCCAGAACTCGACGCCGTTGATGCTGGGCAGCACCACGTACGTCTTGCCGCCGATCTTCGCGGTGCCGAAGGAGTGCGTTTCGCGGAACTCCTTGGTGCGGGCCTCGGGTTCGTAGATCTTCTTGACCAGCTGGATCTGGCGCGGGTTCGACACGTCGTACAGCAGGAAGCCGCCCGGGCCCAGGCCGCTGTCCGGCGCGAAGGAGGTGAGGAAGTAGCCGTTGACCATGATGCCCGCGTTCATGCCGTAGTCCTTGCGGCCCGGGTAGGTGGCGGGCACCTCGCGCGATTCGTAGGCGCTGCTGTGCGCCGGATCGAGCGGGTGCGCGGGGCTGGTGATCATCGACACCGGCTTGAACAGCTCGGCCGACGTGTAGGTGAGATTGCCCAGGCCCGGCCCCTGCAGCGGGAGCGGGTCGGCGACGGCCGCGGAGACCGCTGCCGCCATGTTGTTCAGGGTCGTCATCGGACTGACCCCGGTGATTGCCGCGTGCGTCAGCAGCGTGACGAACGGCAGCAGGAACGCCATCAAGTAATACCGGATTTTCATCGTTGCCTCCAGGTTGTTTGAAGTCCGCAGGGGAACCCTTTTTCTCGGCCAACTCGCTCCGTCTTTTTTCTTCTGGCAAAAGCTCGCGCGCAGGACGCACCCCGGCGGGCGACGCATGCGTCGCCCGCCGTACAGCCTTTGCTTCCTCTTCTTCCCTCTCTCGCTCTCTCCTTGATCGGGTGGCGTCAGCTCATCTCACGCCGCCCGATTCATAGATGTCCCACGCCTCCTTGGCGCTCGCGCCGCGGTGGATCATGGCCATCAGCGCATCGACCACCGCCGACGGATTGGCGTGCTGGTACACATTGCGTCCGTACACCATGCCGACGGCGCCTTCGTCCATCAGCACGCGCGAGCGCGCGAACACCTGCTGCAGGTCTTCGCGCCCGCCGCCGCGCACGAGCACGGGGCAGCGCGCGGCCTGTACCACGCGGTGGAAGTCGGCCGGGTCGCTGGTCGGGTCGGCCTTGACGATGTCGGCGCCCATCTCGCGCGCCAGGCGCACCAGCGTGACGATCTTCTCGGCGTCGCCGTCGACCATGTAGCGGCTGCCGGGCGTGGGCGACTGCATCACCAGCGGCTCGATCATCAGCGGCATGCCGTAGCGGTCGCAGTCGGCGCGCACGCGCGCGATGTTCTGCACGCACTGGCGGAACAGGTCGGGCTCGTCCGGCAGCATGAACAGGTTGACGACCACGCAGGCGGCGTCGCGCTGCACGGCCGGCAGCACCGGGTCATGCTCGTTCTGCAGCACGGCCCACATCACGCGGTGCGCGGTGGCGTTGTAGGGGTTGCCCATGTCGATGCGCTGCACGAGCGCGGGCTTGTCACGGCCGGGGCGGTCCTGCAGCAGGTCGGCCTGGCCGTAGTTGAGCTGGATCGCGTCGGGGCCGGCGGCGACCAGCTTGTCGATCACCGCCGGCATGTCTTCGAGCCCGTTGAGGAACGAGGGCTCGTTGCACACGCCGTGGTCGAGCGCGATGTCCAGGCAGCGCCCGTTGTTCAGCAGCCGGTTCAGGCGTGCGGTCTTGTCCTTCGACATACGAAAGAAATCCTTGCTTGTTTGGTTGTGGGACAGAAAAGGTGAGTCAGGCCAGCGCGAGCAGATGCCTGCTGGCCGCCGTGTCGATGAGCTGCAGCGCGTCGTCGCGCAGGTGCACCGAGCCGGCGCCCGCGTTCTCGATGGCCTGCTTGCTGACACGCGCGCCGCACAGCGCCACCGAGACGCTGCCGCGTGCCAACGTCCACGCGATCATCAGTTGGCCGAACGAGCATTCGAGCTGCTTGCGCAGCGGTTCGATCTCTTCGAAGAAGGCCTTGAGCTTTCCGCGGTTCCCGGCGCTGAAGCGCGGGTTGCTCGCGCGCTGGTCGTCGCCGTTGAACTTGCGCTCGGGGTCGATGGGGCCGGCGAGCAGGCCGAGCGCCAGAGACGAATAGCCCAGCACCGCCACGTTGTTCTCGCTGCACAGCGGCACCAGCGTCTGCTCGATCTCGCGGTCGATCAGGCTGTAGCGCTCCTGCGCCGCGTCGACCGGGCCATAGCGCAGGTACTCGGCGAGCGTCTCGGGGCTCACGTTGCTCACGCCGATGGCGCGGATCTTTCCCTGCTTCTTGAGTTCGAGCAGCGTGCTCATCGTCTCCTCGACCGGCGTGGTGCTGTCCTGCCAGTGCGTGATGTAGAGGTCGATGTAGTCGGTCTGCAGGCGCTTCAGGCTTTCTTCCGCCTCGTGGATGATCGACTCGCGTCCGAGGTAGCGGTACACCGGGTGGCCGTCTTCTTCAAAGAAGTGCGTTCCCTTTTGCGTGTGCCACACCAGCCCGCATTTGGTGGCGATCACGGCTTCGTGGCGGCGGCCTTTGAGCGCGGTGCCGACGATGCTCTCGGAGCGCCCGAGGCCGTAGGCCGGCGCGGTGTCGATCAGGTTCACGCCCGCGTCTAGCGAAGCCTGTATGGCCAGCACGGCGGCCGCGTTGTCGCCGCCGCCCCACATCCAACCGCCCATGGCCCAGGTGCCCAGGCCGATGGCCGAGCATTCGATGCCCGAGGGGCCGAGCGTGGTCTTCTTCATCGATGCGTTGTTCATCGCTTGGTCTTTCTCGTGTTCATGAGGTGGTCGATGGTCACGGCCGCGAGCAGGATGAGGCCCTTGATCACGTCCTGCCAGTAAGGCGACACGTCGAGCAGGATCAGCGAACTGGTCACCACCGACAGCAGCGCCAGGCCCAGCACCGCGCCCAGCACCGTGCCCGAGCCGCCCTTGAGGCTGGCGCCGCCGATCACCGCGGCGGCGATCACGTTGAGCTCCATGCCCATGCCGAAGGTGGGCGTGGCGGCGCCGAAGCGGGCCGTGTAGATCACGCCGGCCAGGCCGGCCGAGGCCGAGCACAGCACCGTGACCCAGAATTTCACGTTGCCCACGCGAATGCCCGAGTACAGCGCGGCCTTCTCGTTGCTGCCCGTGTAGAACACGCGGCGCAGCAGGGTGGAGCGGCGCAGCACGAAGTCGCTTGCCACCACGATCGCCAGGAAGATCAGGATCACGGCCGGAATGCCGAAGAGAGTGCCCTGGCCGATGAACTTGAACTCGGCCGGCAGCGAGAACAGCGACTGCGGCGTGCCCTGCGTGAGCGCCAGGCACAGGCCGCGCACGATCACCATGAAGGCCAGCGAGGCGATGAAGTGGTTCAGCCCGATGCGCGTGACGCAGCCGCCGATCATCGCGCCGATCAGCGCGCTCGCGCCGATGGCCACCAGCCCCGCCGTCCACGGGTCGAAGCCCATGAGGAAGAGCTTGCCCGTGACCACCATCGCGAAGCACACGACGGAGCCCACCGACAGGTCGATACCGCCGACGATCAGCAGGATCGTCATGCCCACCACCACGATGCCCTCGATGGAGAACGACAGCAGCATCGCGCGCACGTTGTCCCACGTGAGGAAGTAGGGCGACGCGAAGCTCATGCCCACGCACAGCGCCGCGATGATGAGCAGCAAGCCCATCTCGCGCATGCTGCCGAGTTTGCTGGCGGGTTTCACGGGGCCTCCTCCTCCAGTCTGTGGTCGCGGCTGGAGGCCTGGGGCGGCCCCCGCATCGAGTTGTGCCGGGTAGTTCATGCTGTCGTTTCCTCTTCGCAAAGTCCGGAGGCCAGCCGCAGCAGCGCCTCTTCCGTCATTTCGTTGTCTTGCACTTCACCGGCCAGCCGGCCGTCGCGTATCACCAGCGCGCGGTCGCACAGCCCGATGATCTCGGGCAGCTCCGAAGAGATCACGATCACGCCCACGCCCTGGTTGGCCAGCTCGCGCAGGATGTGATGGATCTCCGACTTGGCGCCCACGTCCACGCCGCGCGTGGGCTCGTCCATCAGCAGCACCGAGGGGTTGGTGGCCAGCAGCTTGGCGATGGCCACCTTCTGCTGGTTGCCGCCCGACAGGCTCGCCACGTCGATGTCGACCCCGTCGGATTTCAGCTTGAGCTTGGTGCCGAGCTCCACGGCCAGCCTGTGTTCGGCCGAGCGTTGAAGCAGGCCGAAGCGCGAACTGACGCGCTTGAGCGCCATCGATGCGATGTTCTGCGCAATGGGCAGGTCGAGGTACACACCGGCTGCCTTGCGGTCTTCGCTGAGGTAGGCGATGCCTTCGCGCAATGCGTCGCTGTACTTGCGGATCGTGAGCTGCTTGCCGCGCAGGCGCACGGTGCCGCGCCGCGCGGGGCGCAGGCCGCACACGGTTTCGGCGAGCTCGCTGCGGCCGGCCCCCATGAGGCCCGCTATGCCGAGGATCTCGCCGCGCTTCAGCGTGAAGGACACGCCGTGCACGCGTTCGCCGTCGGCGATGTCGCTCACTTCGAGCACGTGTTCATTCGATCTGCTGTCTTCCTGCTTCGGCGGGTAGTAGTTGCCCAGGTCGCGCCCGACCATGCGGCGCACCAGGTCGTCGGCGTTCAGCTCGGCGAGCGGGCCGCTGTGTACGTCGCGTCCGTCGCGCAACACGGTGACGCGGTCGCCGTGCGCAAAGATCTCGGCCATGCGGTGGCTGATGTAGATGATGCCGATGCCCTGCGCCTTGAGGTCGTGCAGCACCCTGAAGAGAGCGGCCGATTCGTTGTCGGTCAGCGCGGCCGTCGGTTCGTCGAGGATCAGCACCTTGCAGTTCAGCGTGAGCGCCTTGGCGATCTCGATGAGCTGCTGCGTGGAAATGCTCAGGTCCTTCACCAGCGCGGAAGGATCGATGTCCTGCCCCAGCCGCTGCAGCACCTTGGCGGCGCGCTCGTTGAGGCTCGCGTAGTTCATCCACGCTGTTTTGCCGGCGTTGATCTCCGGCATGAAGATGTTCTCGGCCACGGTGGCGTCGCCGCACAGGGCGATCTCCTGGTGCACCAGGCCGATGCCCAGGCGCATGGCGTGCGCCGGGCCGTCGATGACCACCTGCTGGCCGTCGAGCGAGATCGTGCCTTCGTCGGGCTGGTGGATGCCGTCGATGATGTTCATCAGCGTGGACTTGCCCGCGCCGTTCTCGCCGCAAAGGGCGTGGATCTCGCCGCGGTGCAGCGAGAAGTCCACGCCCGAGAGAGCACGCGAAGCGCCGAAGCGCTTGCTGATCCCCTTCAGTTCGAGCAATGCGCTCACTGCGTTCACTCGCCGATTCCCTTGGTGCCGCGGCGGGCGAGGTACTTGTCCCAGTAGAAGTCGTCGGCATTGGCCTTGCTGACCACCGCGAGCCCGTTGTCCAGGAAGGGCACGGCCATCGGGTTGGTGCCGTTGCGCTTGGCGTCGTTCATCGGGTCGATGAGTGTCGGGTTCTTCGCAAGGAACAGCATCATCATGCCCATGTAGCCCTGCATGCCCTGGTTCGGGTTGATGGCGCCGAACACGTCGCCCGACTTGATCATGTCGAGGATCTTGGCGTTCACGTCGCAGCACATCACCTTGATGTTCTTCTTGGTCTCGACCTTGGCCTGCGCCGCGCCGAGCGCCGAGTTGGCCTCGGGCATGAAGAGGGCACCCAGGTTCGGGTTGGCTTGCGCCAGGCTCAGCACCGCCTGGTAGGCCTTGTTCGGGTCCTGGTTGCTGGCGGCGCGGCCGACCAGCTTCATGCCCGGGTGCTTGGCCTTCATGCGGTTCACGAAGGCGGCGATGCGGCGGTCGTGGTTGTCCTGACCCGGGTTCTCCAGCACGGCGTATTCGCCCTTGCCGCCCAGCGATGCGGCGATGGCGTCGGCGGCCTGCGTGCCTTCGCGGTCGTTGTCGGACGTGATGAAAGAGGTGCGCTTGGAGTTCGGCGAATCGGCCGCGAAGGTGACGACCGGGATGCCCATCGCCGCCGCGCGATTGATGGGCTCGATGAACGGGTCGGGGTTCATCGGGTGCAGCAGGATGCCGGCGGGCTTGCGCGCCAGCTCCTGCTCGAACGATGCGAGCTGCTTGTTCACGTCGTACTCCGGCGTGCCGGTGTAGCGGGTGCGAACGCCCAGCGTGCGGCCGAGCTGCTTCATCATTTCGTAGACCGGAAACCAGTACTCGACCCCCGACACCATCACGTTCATCACGTAGACGTCGCTGGGGTTGCCGCGCAGTCCGCCGCCCGCGGCGGGTGCCGCGGCCTGCTGCTGCGCGAATGCGCTGGCGCCGGCCAGGCCGATGCCGGCTGCCGCGGCGGACTTCAGGAAATTACGCCTCATTTTTTGTCTCCTCACGTTGGGTGGGCTCAGCTTGCAATGCTGCTTTTCAGGGCAGCGCTTTGATCCTCTGCGTCACGACAGTTGTTATGACAGGCTAGAATGTACGCGCTGCCCGTTTGACGGGATAACTAGGGGAAACGCTACTGGCAACGCGCTTTTATTCCGCCGAAGCTGTTATGACATGAAGCCAAACATACTGATCGGCATCGACATGGGGTCGAGCAGCCTGAAAGCCCTGGCCCTCGAAGCCGGGAGCGGCCGCTCCATCGCCCTGTCCCGAATGCCACTGCCGCACGACCGGCTGCCTGGAGGGGGATGCGAAGTGGCCGCGACGGCGATCCGCGCGGCCCTGACCCACGTGCTGCGCGACGTCGCCCACCAGCTCGGCGCCCGCGTGGCCGAGGTCCGCGCCATCGGCTGCACGGGCCACGGCGCGGGGCTCTATGCGCTCGATGCGCGCAACGAACTCGTCGGCGGGCGGGCCGTGGCGTCGACCGACCAGCGCGCCGATGCGCGTGCACGTTCGCTCTCACTGGGCCATGGCGATACTCTGTTCGCGGATGTCGGCTGCAGGCCGTGGCCGGGGCAGCCCACCGTGATCGCGGCCGAGCTGCTGGGCACCGATGCCGTGCAGCGCGGGGCAGTGCGCCGGCTGCTGTTCGCGAAGGACTATCTCGGCTTTCTGCTGACAGGCGAGATCGCGACCGATGCCAGCGATGCAAGCACTGCCGGGTTGGTGTCGATCGCAACGGGCACGTGGTCGCAGGCGGCCTTCGATGCATCGGCCATCGCGGACCTCGGGCCGCACGTCTTCGGGCCGCTGGTGCCGAGCGGCGAGGTCGTCGGCAAGCTGCGGCCTTCTGAAGCCGCGCTGTGCGGCCTGCCCGCCGGCATCCCCGTGGCGATGGGCGCCATCGACCTGCTCGCCTCGATGACCGCGATCTGCGCGGAAGGGCGTGCCCGCGCGGTGTCGGTCTTCGGCACCTGGTGCGTGAACGCGGTGATCGGGCCGGTGATCGAGCCCAAGCCCGACGTTGCCGCCGTCGTGAACTTCGGCCGCGAGGACAAGCGGCTCTACATGGAGAACAGTCCGTCGTCGATGGCCAACATCGCATGGCTGGCTGGCGTGCTCGGGCTACCCGATTCGCGCGCTGTCGTCGACCTGGCGATGTCGGTGCCGCTGGGTGCGGGCGGCCTGCGCTTCCTGCCTTTCGTCAACGGCGGTGGCGGCGTGACGGCGGGCTTCGTCGGGCTCAAGAGCCACCACACGCGCGGCGACATGGCGCGCGCGGTGGTCGATTCGGTCGCCGCGCTGCACGCGCGGCACACCGCGCGCCTTGCAGCCTGCGGCCTGCCCGTGTCCGCATCGACCGTGCTCGGCGGCGGTGCGAGCGACACGCGCCTCGTGCGCCTGCTTGCCGGCTTCCTGGCTCATCCGGTCGAGCGCTGCGCCGACGACGAAACCGGCGCGCGCGGCGCAGCCATCTACGCTGCCATGTCGCAAGGCATCGACCACGCCGCGCAGGGCAGCGCCTTGCTCGCGCCCTGCGACACGGTCGAACCCGATGCCGCCGAGGCACGCGCCCATGCCGATTTCAACGCCGGCTTCAACGAACTGATCGACACCATGTCTCCTGTGTTTTCCCATCTGTCGGGAGCTGCGAAATGAGCGCCTGGCAACTGCCCTTCGTGCGTCCGGCTTCGCTGGCGGATCGTCATTTCTCGACAGTGATCGTCGGCGCCGGCATCAACGGCGTGGGCGTGTTTCGCGACCTGTGCCTGCAGCGCGTCGACTGCCTCATCGTCGACAAGGGCGACTTCAGCGCGGGTGCCAGCAGCGCGCCCTCGCGGATGATCCACGGCGGCCTGCGCTACCTGGAGAACGGCAGCTTCTCGCTGGTGGCCGAGGCCACGCGCGAGCGCAACCTGCTGCTGCGCAACGCGCCGCACCTGGTGCAGCCGCTGAAGACTGTGGTGCCGCTGTCGAGCTTCTTCGGCGGCCTCATGAGCAGCGCGCTCAAGTTCTTCGGCCGCACGCCGCCGCAACGCACGCGCGGCCTGCTGGCCGTGGCGGCGGGCCTGCGTCTTTACGACCTGCTGGGCCGCCGCCAGCGCGTGATGCCCAACCACCGCATCAGCCGCGTGCCGCAGAACGACCGCAGCCTGTTCCGCGCCGCGGTGCGCTGGACCGCCACCTTCTTCGATGCGTGGATCAGCCACCCCGAATGGTTGATCCTCGAACTCATCGGCGACGCCTGCCGCGACCAGCCGCGCTCGGCCGCCGCCAACTACTGCCGAGTGATGGGCTGCGCGGGCAACATCCTCACGCTGCGCGACGAGATCACCGGCGCGCTGGTGCGCGTGACGGCCGACACCGTGGTGAATGCCAGCGGTGCGTGGCTCGACCGAAGCACGGCCGTGCTCGGCGGCGCGGGCTCACGCGTGATGGGCACGAAGGGCTCGCACCTCGTGCTCGACCACCCCGCGCTGCGTGATGCGCTCGAAGGCCGCATGGCTTACTTCGAGGCGGTGGACGGGCGCGTGTGCATCGTCTATCCCTTTCTCGACCGCGTACTGGTGGGCTCCACCGACATTCCGGTGGACGACCCCGACCAGATCGGCACGGAGCCCGAAGAGGTCGACTACCTGCTCGACGTGCTGGCCGAGGTGTTCCCGAACCTCTCCTTCGGGCGCGGCGACGTGGTCTACACCTATGTCGGCGTGCGGCCGCTCGCACGCTCCGACGCCGACAAGCCGGGGCAGATCTCGCGTGACCACTCGGTGGTACTCGACCCGCCCAATGCGACGCGCGACATTCCCATCGTCGGCCTCGTCGGCGGCAAGTGGACGACCTTTCGCGCACTTGCTGAAGAAGCCACCAACGAAGTGCTGCAGCAGCTGGGCCGCCCGCGCACCGCATCGACCGAACTGCTGCCCATCGGCGGCGGTGCGGAGCTGCCTGCCGATGCACAGGCGACGGAGCGCTTCGTCGATCGCATGGTTGCCACCTCCGGCCTGGGCCGCACGCGCGCACAGGTGCTGCTGCGCCGCTACGGATCGAAGGCGCTGCCGCTGGCGCAGCGCCTCGGTGCCTCGGGCGACGTGCCGCTGCAGCACGCGCCCGACTACTCCGTCGCCGAACTCTCGTACCTTTGCCTCGAAACCGGCGTGGTCCATCTCGACGACCTCGTGATCCGCCGCACGCTGCTGGCGATTCGCGGGCTCGTCACCGATGCTGCGCTGGCCGAGATGGCTGGCATTGCAGCCGAAGCGCTCGGCTGGGACGCAGCGCAGGCACACCACGAACTGCAAGCCTGCTCCGCCGCCCTGCGCGAGCGCCACGGCGTGCGGCTTTCGCCGGTGGTGGCCGATGCGCCGCCGTCTTTCGATGCATCATTGATGACTCCTCAGGCCTTGGGCCAGCCCTCAACGTGAACTCTTCGACCGAAACTTCGACCGTGCTCGACCGCGACTCCGAGTCGCCCCTGTGGGCCCAGTTCCGCGATGCGCTTCGACTGCAGATCCTGCAGGGCGCGCTGCCCATCGGCGCCAAGCTGCCGTCCGAAGCCGAGCTCGGCGAGCAGTTCGGCATCTCGCGCATCGTGGTGCGCGAGGCGCTGGCCGACCTGGTGCGCAACAACCTCATCTACAAGATCAAGGGACGCGGTGCCTTCGTCTCGGCACGCGAGCGCGACGAGGATTTCGTCTCGACCGTGCTCGGCTTTTCCGACGAGATGGAGCGCAAGGGCCGCTCGGTTCGCACGCAGATCCTCACGCAGGAACTGCGCGCGCCCACCGAGCAGGAAGCCGCGTCACTTGGGTTGAGTGATGACACGCAGGTGGTCGCGCTGAAGCGCCTGCGCAGCGTGGACGGCGAGTTGCGCCTGCTGGTCGAAACCGTGGTGCCCGCCGACCTTGCGCCGGGCCTGCACCGCACGCGCCTGGACGACCGCTCGCTGTACGACGTGCTGCGCCGCCAGTACGGCCTGCGCCTGGTGCGCGCCGAACGCTGGATCGATGCGGTGCTGCCAGACGCCGAGACCTGCCAGCTGCTCAACCTGCCGCAGCCCGAGCCGCTGCTGCGCATCGAATCGATCGCCTACGGTGCCAATGGCCGGCCGCTGGAACACTACCGTGCGCTCCACCGCTGCAAGACCAGCCGCCTGCATGTGCAGACGACGACCTGAGGGCGATGA
Organism: Variovorax sp. YR266; assembly: GCF_900107295.1. Taxonomy (NCBI): domain Bacteria; kingdom Pseudomonadati; phylum Pseudomonadota; class Betaproteobacteria; order Burkholderiales; family Comamonadaceae; genus Variovorax; species Variovorax sp. YR266. Next base: position 315,748 of record NZ_FNPM01000004.1, on the reverse strand, counting down.
CGAGAAGCGGCTACAGCAGCCGCTTCAGATACCGCCCCGTGTGGCTCGCCTCGTTCGCCGCGATGTCTTCCGGCGTGCCTTCGCCCACCACCATGCCGCCGCCGGCGCCGCCTTCAGGGCCCATGTCGATCAGCCAGTCGGCCGTCTTGATGACGTCGAGGTTGTGCTCGATCACGACGATGGTGTTGCCCGCGTCGCGCAGCTGGTGCAGCACCTTCAGCAGCAGCTCGATGTCTGCGAAGTGCAGGCCGGTGGTCGGCTCGTCGAGGATGTAGAGCGTGCGGCCGGTGTCGCGCTTGCTGAGCTCCAGCGCCAGCTTCACGCGCTGCGCCTCGCCGCCCGACAGCGTGGTGGCCGACTGGCCGAGCTTGATGTAGCTCAGGCCCACGTCGAGCAGCGTGCGCAGCTTGCGCTCGATGGTCGGCACGGCCTTCAGGAACTCGTGCGCGGTCTCGACCGTCATCTCGAGGATCTGCGCGATGTTCTTGCCCTTGTAGAGCACTTCGAGCGTCTCGCGGTTGTAGCGCTGGCCGTGGCAGACCTCGCAGGGCACGTACACGTCAGGCAGGAAGTGCATCTCGACCTTCACCACGCCGTCGCCCTGGCAGGCCTCGCAGCGCCCGCCCGCCACGTTGAAGCTGAAGCGGCCCGGGCCGTAGCCGCGCTCGCGCGCGGTGTTGGTCTCGGCCATCAGCTCGCGGATGGGCGTGAACAGGCCCGTGTAGGTGGCCGGGTTGCTGCGCGGCGTGCGGCCGATGGGGCTCTGGTCGACGTTGATGACCTTGTCGAAATACTCGATGCCCTCGACCGATTCGTGCGCAGCCGGTTCTTCGTGCGCGCGGTACAGCGTGCGCGCAACGGCGGTGTAGAGCGTGTCGTTCACCAGCGTCGACTTGCCCGAGCCCGAGACGCCCGTCACGCAGGTCAGCAGGCCGACCGGGAAGGCGACGCTCACGTTCTTCAGGTTGTTGCCGGTGGCGCCGACGACGCGAATTTCCTGCAGGTCGGTCTGCGTGGCCAGGTGAGCAGCCTCGCGTGCGGCGCGGCGTTCGGCCGCGGGGCTCGGCGGAAAGCGCGAGGCCTTCTTGCCTTCGTTGAATGCAGGCTTGCTCACCACGGGCAGCCATGCGGTGCGGTGCTTCGGCACTTCGATCTTGCGCGTGCCCGACAGGTACTGGCCGGTGAGCGAGTCGGGGTTGGATGAAACCTCGGCATACGTGCCCTGCGCCATCACGCGCCCGCCGTGCACGCCCGCGCCGGGGCCCATGTCGATCACGTGGTCGGCGGCGTGGATCATGTCCTCGTCGTGCTCGACCACGATCACGCTGTTGCCGATGTCGCGCAGATGCTTCAGCGTGCCGATGAGCCGGTCGTTGTCGCGCTGGTGCAGGCCGATGCTGGGCTCGTCGAGCACGTACATCACGCCTGTGAGGCCCGAGCCGATCTGCGACGCGAGCCGGATGCGCTGCGCCTCGCCGCCCGAGAGCGTCTCGGCGCTGCGGTCCAGGCTCAGGTAGTTCAGGCCCACGTCGTTCAGGAATTTCAGGCGCAGGCCGATCTCGCGCACCACCTTGTCGGCGATGTCGGCCTTGGCGCCGCGCAGCGTGAGCGTGTGGAACCAGGCGAGCGAATCGCGCAGCGTGAGGCGGCTGAGCTCGAAGATCGCCATGCGCGGCGGTTCGCCGCTGTCGGCCGGGCGGTTCGATTCGTCGACGAGGAACACGTTGCGCGCCTCGGGCCGCAGCCGCGAGCCACCGCAGTCGGGGCAGGGCTGCAGATTGCGAAAGCGCGCGAGGTCTTCGCGCACCATCACCGAATCGGTCTCGCGGTAGCGCCGCGCCATGTTCGGGATGATCCCCTCGAAGGGATGCTTCTTCGTGAGCTTCTTGCCCGCGAAGTTGCCCGATTCCATGGTGTAGTTGAACTTGATCTCCTCGGCGGCAGAGCCGTGCAGCAGCACCTGCTGCACCGAGGCCGGCAATGACTCGAAGGGCACGTCGACGTCGAACTTGTAGTGCTTCGCGACGCTCTCGATCATGCTGAAGTAGTAGCCGTTGCGGCGGTCCCAGCCCTTGATGGCGCCGCTGGCCAGCGACAGCGAAGGAAAGGCCACCACGCGCGCCGGATCGAACACCTCGCGGTGGCCGAGGCCGTCGCAGCTGGGGCAGGCGCCCACGGGCGAGTTGAACGAGAAGAGGCGCGGCTCCAGCTCCGACAGCGAGTAGTGGCAGATCGGGCAGGCGAACTTGGCGTTGAACAGGTGCTCTTTATCAGCCGCACCCTCGGCGCCCAGCTCGAGCGCAATGGCACGGCCTTCGGCCAGGCGCAGCGCGGCCTCGAAGCTCTCGGCCAGCCGCTGCTGCATATCGGCGCGCGCGCGCAGGCGATCGATGACCACGTCGATGTCGTGCTTCTCGGTCTTCTTGAGCTTGGGCAGGTCGTTGTATTCGTAGGTCTGCCCGTCCACGCGAAAGCGCACGTAGCCGGCCGCCTGCATCTCGGCGAAGAGTTCGAGGAACTCGCCCTTCTTCTCACGCGCCACGGGCGCCAGGATCATCAGGCGCGGCTCGCCGGGCAATGCCAGCGTGGCATCGACCATCTGCGAGACCGTCTGCGCTTGCAATGGCAGGTGGTGGTCGGGGCAGTAGGGCGTGCCGGCGCGGGCGTACAGCAGGCGCAGGTAGTCGTGGATCTCGGTCACCGTGCCCACGGTGGAGCGCGGGTTGTGGCTGGTGGCCTTCTGCTCGATGCTGATGGCGGGCGACAGGCCCTCGATCACGTCGACGTCGGGCTTGTCCATGAGCTGCAGGAACTGCCGCGCATAGGCCGACAGGCTCTCGACGTAGCGCCGCTGCCCTTCGGCATACAGCGTGTCGAAGGCCAGGCTCGACTTGCCCGAGCCCGACAGGCCGGTGATCACCACCAGCTTGTTGCGCGGGATGTCGAGATCGACGTTCTTCAGGTTGTGGGTGCGCGCGCCGCGGATGCTGATGCGCTGCTGTGCGAGCACTGCGCCGAGGTAGGTGGCGCGTTCGCGTTCCGCATCGCGTGCGCTTTCGGCGTCGGCTGCGGTGTCTTCAGTGGATATTGAATTCAAGGGGGCGATCGTCCGAGGGCAACCGGACATGATAGACCGCCGCGCATTTCATGGCGAGTGGCCGGGCTCTGCAGGCCTGGGCGGATGCACCGGCCCGGTGCTGCCCCCGCTGCCCGTGCTGCCCGTACTGCTTATGGCCCGGCCGACCATGTGCTCGGCCAGCGTGTCGTAGAGCGGGCGGCTGATCATCCGCGAGACCAGGCTGGCCAGCATGGCCGCGGCCATCAGGCTCAGCACCATCGAGTGGCCGTCGACCATCTCCATCACGATGATGAAGGCGGTGAGCGGCGCCTGCGTCACCGCCGCCAGGAAGCCGGCCATGCCCATGGCGATGAGCGCCGGCCCCTGGTCGCTGCTGGCCAGCCGGGCCACCGCGTCGCCGATGCCCGCGCCGATCGACAGCGACGGCGCGAAGATGCCGCCCGGCACGCCGCACCAGGCCGTGAGCCAGGTGGCGATGAACTTGAGCACGGTGTAGAGCGGCGTGAGCTCGTCGTGGCCCTGCAGCATCTGCTTGACCGCCTCGGAGCCCGCGCCGAAGGTGACGCCGCCCGTCGCCAGCCCGATGACGGCCACGGCCAGCCCGCCGCAGGCCGCGAACCGCACCGGAAAGCGCGCCCGCCAGCGGTTGAAGCGCCCCGCCGCGCCCGTGAGCGAGGCGATCAGCAGCCGCGCGAACAGCCCGCCGGCCGCGCCGCTCAGCAGGGTGACCAGCAGGCCGGGCCCGAGCACGTCCCAGCCCAGCCGGGGTACACGGATCACGCCGAAGTAGCTGGTATTGCCGAAGGCCGACACCGCCACCAGGCCCGCCAGCACGATGGCCGTGATGATCAGGCCGCTGGAGCGTGCCTCGAGCCGGCCCGACAGCTCCTCGATGGCGAAGACCACGCCCGCCAGCGGCGCATTGAAGGCTGCCGCGATGCCCGCTGCACCGCCGGCAACCAGCAGCGCCCGCCCATCGATGGTGGTGTTGGGCGAGAGCCAGCGGCGCGCATGCTGCATGACCCCCGCCGCCACCTGGACCGAAGGCCCCTCTCGCCCGATCGAAAGGCCGGCCGCGAAGCCTGCCGCGCCCAGCCCGATCTTGGCGACCGTGAGCCGCAGCGAGGCAAAAACGAAGCGCCGCTCTTCGGGCAGGGCCGGATTCAGGGCCGCCTTGATCTGCGGAATGCCCGAACCGCCCGCGCCGGGGAAGAAGCGCAATGTGAACCAGACGATGCCGGCCGTGAGCAGCGGTGTTGTCAGCAGCACCGCCCAGGGCCAGGCGGCGTAGAAGCGGTGGAATTCGCCAAAGACCCAGTCGCTGGCCAGCGTGAAGCCCACCACGAACAGCCCGGCCGCGATGGCGTAGCCCAGCACGATCGCCCGGTCGAGCCAGACGCGGCCGTTCGACAGCTCGGCGCGCAGATGCTCGAAAAAGTCTGGTTCGCGGTTCATCGGAGAGGCCCATTCTGGCACCTGGCGGGAGTGCGGCCGATCGCCTTGGGGCACAATCGAGGGTTCTTCTCAACCTCCTCCTTCATCTACTTATCAGGGGCAGTGCATATGGCATCGGTCAATAAAGTCATCGTCGTCGGCAATCTGGGGCGCGACCCCGAAATGCGTACCTTCCCGAGCGGCGACCAGGTCGCGAACGTAACAGTGGCCACCACCGATCGCTGGAAAGACAAGCAAAGCGGCGAAATGCGCGAAGCCACCGAGTGGCATCGCATCGTCTTCAACGGCCGCCTGGCCGAAATCGCCGGCCAGTACCTGCGCAAGGGCTCGCAGGTGTATGTCGAAGGAAGCCTGCGCACGCGCAAGTGGACCGACAAGGACGGCATCGAAAAGTACACCACCGAGATCCGCGCCGACCAGATGCAGATGCTCGGTAGCCGTCAGGGCCAGGGCGGCCCGTCGGGCGGTCCCGAGGACGACGGCGGCTACTCGCAGGGTGGCGGCGGTGGTTATTCGCAAGGCGGCAATGGCGGTGGTGGTGGCGGCGGCGGCGGCGGTTACGCCCCGCGCGCGCCGGCAGCCGCTCCGCGCGCTGCGGCGCCGGCTCCGCGCCAGGCACCGGCCAAGTCTTCGTCGGGCTTCGACGACATGGACGACGACATTCCGTTCTGATCCGGACCTTCGCAGGTTCACAAGCAAGAGCCGCTTCCCGAAAGGGAGCGGCTCTTTCTATTTGGGCAGGCCAGTCACGCGTGGCGCCGACCCGCGGGCATCAGCAACTGCTGCACGCCGACGTGCACTTCCATTTCGTGCATGTGCGTTTCGGCATCGACCATGTGCTCGGTCATCAGGCGGTGCACGGCGTCGGCATCCTCATCGCGGAAGGCCTGCAGCAGCCTGGTGTGAAAGCCCAGGTTGGCTTCGCCGAAGTGGCGGTGCTCCCACGCATTCTTGTAGACCATGAGGTCGCGCAGCAGGTCGTTGAGAAAGCGGCACATGAAGGCGAGCAGGGCGTTGGGACACTTGTCCGCCAGCAGGTTGTGAAACTCCAGCTCGGCGACGCGTTGTGCACGCAACTCGATGTCGTTGCGAGGCTCCTGCTCGCACAGGCGGATGGTCTGCTCGAGCAGGTCCAGTTGCTTCGCGTCGAGCCGGCCGACGACGCTGACCGCGAGTTCGGGCTCCAGGATCTTGCGCAGCTGGTAGATGTGATGCCCGTCCAGGTGGTGGAAGTGCAGGAAGTTTCTCAGCGGCTCTGATGCGTGATCCAGCGAGACCTGCTGGAGATAGGCGCCGCCGGCCGGGCCTGTGCGCGTCTTGATCAGGCCGCGCACTTCCAGTGCCTTCAATCCCTCCCGCATGGTGCTTTTCGAGACGCCGAAAAGCTCGACGAGCTCTTTCTCGTTCGGTAGCCGGTCGCCCGGCTGCTTGCGCTCCGTAACGATCCAGCGTTTCACGTCTTCGACGACGAGGTCCGAGAGCTTGGGGCGTTTTCTTGCGCGTTGACCAATGGGCATGCCCTGTTCCTTGGGGAGCTCCCGAGCGGAGCTGATCGCCCATGATAAATCGATGCAATTGAATGCAATTGAGTCAAAAACATGCGCAATAGGCCGGTGATCGGGCTTGTTCGGGCATCGAACTTGCTATGTAATGCTCCTATTTATATGTTTTATACGGATAAATAGTAGGCATATCGAAGAAGCTCAATTCCCAGCCCCACGTGACTCTCTCAAAGGAAAAATCATGAAATCAAGCGAACCTTTGCAAGCCCACTCGAGACTCTGGAACGACGACCTGGCGCCCACGCGGCCCGAGCAGCGCACCTGGCGCTGGTATCACTTCGCCGCGCTCTGGGTGGGCATGGTGATGTGCATTCCCGCCTACACCCTGGCCGCCGGTTTGATCGAGTCCGGCATGTCCTGGTCCGAGGCCGTCGGCACGGTCTTCCTGGGAAACTTCATCGTGCTGATCCCGATGCTGCTGATCGGGCATGCGGGCGTGAAGTACGGCATTCCCTACGCGGTGCTCGCGCGTGCCTCGTTCGGCACCCGGGGCGCCCGCATACCGGCGCTGCTGCGCGCGCTCGTGGCATGCGGCTGGTACGGTATCCAGACCTGGTTCGGCGGGATGATGATCTACACGCTGGTCGGCGTGCTGATCGGCCATCCGCTCGAAGGCGAGAAGATCGCCTGGCTGGGCATCAACTTCTTCCAGCTGGCGAGCTTCCTTGTCTTCTGGGCGCTCCAGTTCTATTTCGTCATTCACGGCATCGAATCGATCCGCAAGCTCGAGACGTACACGGCGCCGCTGAAGATCCTCATCTGCTTCGTGCTGCTGGCGTGGGCGCTCAACCGCGCCGGAGGCCTGGGCCCGATCCTGCAGCAGCCCTCGCAATTCGTCGAAGGCGGCAAGAAGGCGGGTCAGTTCGCAGCGGTCTTCTGGCCGTCGCTGACGGCCATGGTGGGCTTCTGGGCCACCCTTGCGCTGAACATTCCCGACTTCACGCGCTTCGCGAAATCGCAGCGCGACCAGATCGTCGGGCAGGCGGTCGGGTTGCCCGTTCCCATGGGGCTGCTCGCGGCCCTTGCGGTGGTCGTCACCTCCGCCACGGTCGTGATCTACGGCAAGGCGATCTGGGACCCGGTCGACCTGGCCAGCCGCATGACGGGCGCGGCCGTGCTCATCGCGCTGATCGTGCTGCTGGTCGATACCGTCAGCGTCAACCTGGCGGCCAACCTGGTGGGCCCGGCCTACGATTTCTCGGCGTTGAATCCGCGGGCCATCTCGTACCGCACGGGGGGCTACATCACGGCCGGTATCGCGGTCGCGATGATGCCGTGGAAGCTGCTCGAATCCACGCAGGGCTACATCTTCACGTGGCTGATCGGCTACTCCGCGCTGCTCGGGCCGATCGCCGGCATCCTGATTGCCGACTACTACATCGTCCGCCGCACGCAGCTGCAAGTGAACGACCTGTACAGCGATCATGGCGAGTACCGGTACAGGAACGGGTGGAACCTTGCTGCAATCGCAGCGTTCATCGCCGGTGTCCTGCCCAATCTCCCCGGGTTCCTCAATGCGGCGCTGCCGAGCGTCTTTCCGACCGTGCCCGAAGTCTTCAAGACGATCTACACCTACGCATGGTTCGCGGGCATCGCCATCTCGACCGTCGTGTACGTTGCGTCGATGCGGCTGCAGAAGCAGACGACGGTGCCGCAACAGACCAGGCCTTCGGAGGCTTGAGCATGACGAACGCGCTCTTGATCCGAGGCGGGATCGTCGTCAACGCCGACCGGGAGTTCACAGCCGACGTGCTGTGCGTCGAAGGGCAGATTGCCGCCATCGGCGCCGATGCCGCACGCCAGGCGCCGGCCGGCGCAGTGCAGCTGGACGCTTCCGGGCAGTACGTGCTGCCCGGCGGCATCGACCCTCACACGCACATGCAGCTGCCGTTCATGGGCACGGTCACGATGGACGATTTCTTCACCGGCACGGCCGCGGGCCTGGCCGGCGGGACCACGACCATCCTCGACTTCGTGATCCCCAACGCGCAGCAGTCCCTGATGGAAGCCTATGGCACCTGGAGGGAATGGGCGCGCAAGTCCGCCGCGGACTACGGCTTCCACGTCGCCATCACCTGGTGGGACGAGAGCGTGCACCGCGACATGGGCACCCTGGTGAATGAAGAAGGCGTGAGCAGCTTCAAGCACTTCATGGCCTACAAGAACGCCATCATGTGCGACGACGAGATCCTGGTGAAGAGCTTTCGCCGCGCACTCGAACTCGGTGCCATGCCCACGGTGCATGCCGAGAACGGCGAGCTTGTCTACTTTCTCCAGCAGGAGCTGGCCCGCAAGGGCGTAACCGGACCCGAGGGCCACCCGCGGTCGCGCCCGCCCGCGGTCGAGGCCGAGGCGGCCCAGCGGGCCATTGCCATCGCCGACGTGCTGGGCGTTCCCCTGTACGTCGTGCACGTGTCCTGCATGGAGGCCGCCGACGCAATTGCGCGCGCCCGCGCGGCCGGGCAACGGGTCTACGGCGAAGTCCTTGCAGGCCACCTGGTGGTCGAGGAGAGCGTCTATCGCGCGCCAGACTTTGCCAGCGCTGCCGCACACGTGATGAGCCCGCCATTCCGCTCGAAGGCGCACCAGGAGTTTCTGTGGCGCGGCCTCCAGTCGGGCAGCCTGCAGACCACCGCGACCGATCACTGCACCTTCTGCGCGACCCAGAAGGCCGCCGGAAAGGACGACTTCGCCAAGATACCGAACGGCTGCGGCGGCATCGAGGAACGCATGGCCGTGATCTGGGATGCCGGCGTCAACTCCGGTCGGCTGACGCCCAGCGAATTCGTCGCCGTCACATCGACCAATGCGGCCAGGCTCTTCAACCTGTATCCCCGCAAGGGCCTGATCGCCCAGGGGGCCGATGCCGACCTCGTGCTGTGGGACCCGCAGGCCTCCAAGACCCTTTCGGCGGCAACGCAGCACTCCAGGGGCGACTTCAACATCTTCGAAGGACGCACCGTGCGCGGCATTCCGACGCACACGGTCAGCCAGGGGCGCGTGGTGTATGCCAACGGTGACCTGCGCGCAGAGCGGGGCGCGGGCCGCTATCTGCCGCGCCCTGCATTTGGTGCCAATTTCCAGGCGCTCGACAAACGTGCAAAGCAGCAGTTCGCTCCAATGGCGGCGAAGCCTTGAGCAGGCTGTGCTCGAACCCCGGCGCTGCGCGCAAGCCATGGCCGGTGGGGACGCAGTGGAGCTGAGCGACCATGGGTTGAAGCTCTCCATCGATCGCCGCAAAGGCCGCGCAAGCTCGCTGGTCAGCCAGCTTGTGGACGGCATTGCCGAGGCGATCGGGCAGCGCAGGATTCTGTCCGGCGAGAAGCTGCCATCCGTGCGGCAGATGGCAATGCATCTGCAGCTCAGCACCTTCACCATTGCACAGGCGTACCAGCGGCTGGTGTCGCTCGGCATGATCGCGTCGCGCCCCGGCGCCGGATTCATCGTGGCGAGCCAGGTCACGATGGAGCCTGCACCGCAGCTGCGCGTGCCACCGTCCGGCCCCAACGATGCGTGGCTCCTGTCGGAGGTGTTCTCCGACCAGACGGCGTCCATCAAGGCCGGCTGCGGGTGGCTTCCATCGGGCTGGCTCGACGGCATCGAATTCGGCCGGGCCCTGCGATCGCTGAGCCGCACCATGAAGAGCCAGGTCGGCGGGTACGGCCAGCCCTTCGGCGATGCCAGCCTGCGGTCGCGCGTGGCCTTCGAGCTGGCGCGCTTCGGCGTGCCTGCCGACATCAACTCGGTGCTGATCACGCAGGGCGCCACGCAGGCCATCGACCTCGTCATCCGCTTTCTCCTCAAGCCAGGCGACGTCGTCGTGGTCGAGGACCCCTGCTATTGCAACCTGCTCGAACGGCTGAAGCTGGCGCGCGTGCAACTGCTGTTCGTGCCTCGCACGCCGGCCGGCCTGGACACCGACGTGCTGGAGGCCCTGGTGCAGAAGCACAAGCCCAAGGCCCTCTTCGTGAGCTCCGCGCTGCACAACCCCACGGGCACGTCGATCACCTTGCCGATGGCCTACAAGGTGCTCCAGATTGCGCAGCGCACGCAGATGCTCATCGTCGAGAACGACGTGAGCCGGGGGCTCGCTCCGCCCGACGCACCGATGCTGGCCGCCATGGCGGGCCTCGGGCCGGTCATCCACATCGGCGGATTCTCAAAGACCATTTCGCCGCTGCTGCGCGTGGGCTTCATCGCGGCCGATGCGGCCACCCTCGAAGCGCTGGTGCACCTGAAGATGGTCACGGGGCTCACTTCTTCCGCGGTCACGGAAAAGGCCGTTCACCAGATTCTTGTCGACAGCGCCTATCGCCAGCATCTCGAACGGCTGCGCCATCGCCTGGCGGATGTGCACACGCAGATCGAGCGAAAGCTCTGCGCTGCCGGCGTGGAACTGTTCCATCGCCCGCGCGGAGGCCTTTTTCTCTGGGGGCGCCTGCCGATCGATCCTGCCGAGGCCAGGGAAGTGACGGCACGCGCACTCAGGCAGGGCATCTGGCTCGCCCCGGGCATGTACTTCAGCGCATCGGACACCGCCAGCGCCTGGTTCCGTTTCAACGTGGCCTATTGCGACACGGACAGGTTCTGGCAGTTCCTGTCCGCGCTATGAGCGCGTTCTCATGAGAGGACCGCCTCGATCAGAAAAGGCCCCTTGCGCTTCAGCGCGCCGACGAAGACCTTGATGAACTCTTCCGCCGTGGAAGCACGCGCGGCTTCCACGCCCATGCCTTTTGCCAGCGAGACCCAATCGAGAATGGGATCGGTGAGGTCGAAGCTGCCGCGCGTCTGGTGTTCGGGGGGCTTCACGCCCATGCGCCGCATCTCGTCGATCAGCAGCGCGTACTTCCTGTTGGCCAGAACGATCGTGATCGCATCGAGGTTCTCGTGCGCCTGCGTCCACAGCCCCTGCAGCGTGTACATGCCGCTGCCGTCGGCTTGAAGCGTGATCACCTTTCTGTCGGGGCAGGCGATGGCAGCGCCCGTTGCGAGCGGAATCCCGATGCCGATCGAGCCGCCGGTAATCTGCAGCCAGTCGTGCGGTGCCGCGTCGTACGACTTGGCAAAAAGCTGCGTCACGGAAGACAGGGCCTCGTCGCAGACGATGGCGTTGTCCGGCAGCAGCCGGGCAATCAGCTCCGCGAGCGCTTCGTTCGTGAGTGGGCCTAGTGGAAGATGTGGCTGGTCGCGGCGTCTTGCGGGCGGGGGCTCGTCCAGGGCCAACCGGGCCGAAGCGAAGTATTCCGCGAGACCTTCGATGGCCGCAGCAACATCGCCCCCCGGTTCGCACAGCTCGATCACTTCGCAATCGTCGCGAAGCAGGCGGCTCGGCATGCCCGGATGCGCAAAGAATGCCACCGGCCGCTCGGCGCCGATCATGACGATCGCATCGAACTGCCCCAGCTGGGCCACGGCCAGGTCCGTCGCGTAGGCCACGCGCGGCACGGCGGGCCTTCCTGCCCCGCGTGCCATGCGCGCATTCGCAAAGGGGGCCAGCAGGCTGGCGCCGGTCTTGCTCGCGATCTCGGAAGCGAGCGCAAGGGTTTCCTGCCGCAGTGCGCGGCCACCGAGAAACAACGCCGTCTTCCGGTTGCTGCGCAGCAGGGCCACTGCCCGCTGTTCCTTCTCGCGATCGGGAGGCGGCGGTGAGTCTGCGAATCTTGTGAGACTCGGTGGCTGCACCGGGTCGGCATCGCCCCAGGTGACTTCCGCGGGCACGACCAGCGTGGCGACACCGGGCAGCGACCTGGCTGCCCGGCACGCGTCGGAAACGCTCGAGGCAATGTCATGCACGGAGCCGATGCGTCCGTACCAGTTCGACATCGGCCTGGCGAGGCTTTCGATGTCGGAGGTCAGCGGAGCGTTGAAGGGCAGGTGGTGCGTCGCATGGTCGCCGACGATGTTGACGATGGGAGTCCTGGCGCGCCTGGCGTTGTGAAGGTTCGCCAGCCCGTTGCCCAGGCCCGGGCCCAGGTGCAGCAGGGTCGCGGCGGGCTTGTCGGTCATGCGCCCATAGCCGTCGGCCGCGCCCGTGACCACGCCTTCGAAAAGGCCCAGCACGCAGCGCAGGTCCGCCCGGCGCTCCATGCCGGCCACGAGGTGGAGCTCGGAGGTTCCCGGGTTGGCAAAACACACCTCGACGCCCGAGGCGATCAAGGTTTCGCAAATGACATCGGAACCGTTCAATTCGTTCTCCTTTTTTCTTCAGCCCGTGCGGCGTTGCTGCGTGGGTGCTGCGGCGTCGATGTGCAGCGGGCAGCGGGTCAGCTTCTCGTCGTTGGTGTCCGTGAAGACGTACTGCTTCCACTCGAGGTCGCCCCGGTGGTAGGTGCCGACGACGTCCGGCGCCGGCTGCCCGTCGTACAGCTCCACCTGCCGGCGGATTCGCTGCCTCACCTTGTCGCCTTCCGGCGTGGGGCCGGCGAGCAGGTCGAAGCCCGCCCGCGGCTGCGTGACCATGGCCAGCGATCGACCGAGATTGCGGCTCTTGCGGTGCCGGTGCGCCGGCGCACTGACGTTGATGAAGAGCGGAACGCCCGCGAAGCACAGGCTCCAGAACGGCTGCTCGGGGTCGGTGGGGATCTCGGGCGGCCACGGTTCGGGATCGTTGTCGACCCAGTCCTGCATCACGTGCCAGGCGGTCTGGTGGTAGTGATCGAGCGCCCGCTCCTGTGCTTCGGGCTTGAACAGGATCACCAGCACGTTCATGGATTCCTCGATCCCCGTCATCACCGAGACCGTCTTCAGGTATTCGCGCAGCCCCTGGCGCACGCGAGCGAGTTCGAGCGGATCGGTGTCGGAGCCCGCGAAGACGAAATGCAACGTGTTCGTGCGGAACGCCGCGCGTGCGAAGTTGCATGGAAACTTGCTCGGCTCCCGCAGGTAGCCGCTGAAATCGTCCAGGCTCGCCTTGGCCCACGGGTAGGCGTTGTCGGCGCTGTCCACCCATTCGATGGCCTCCTGGTGGGTCAGCGTGACCTTGGGCGGAAGTACCGCGGGCGGCGCGGCCACCTCGGTGCACCAGGACGAATATTCCGGGTATCCGCCCGTCACCGTCGTCAGGTAGTGCGCCTGCAGCTGGCGGGTGATGGGCCCCACTTCGCCGTCGCCGATGGGCAGGCGATCGACGGAAGTCACGGGGAGTATCTCGAACAGGGTGCCGCACATCAGGACTTCATCGGAAATCAGCAATTCGGTGCGGTCGATTTCGCGCTCCACGACTTGCAGCCCCAATTTCTCCCTGGCCAGCACGATCAGTGTGTCGCGGGTCAGGCTTTCCAGGATATCGGCGAATGTCGGAGGCGTGATCAAGACGCCGTCCCTGATGATGAAAAGACACGCCGCCGGGCCTTCGGACACCTTGCCCCTGTTATTCAGGATGATTGCGATATCAAAACCGTTATCGCGCGCTTCATTTTGTGCAAGACGGCTGTTTTGGTAATTGGCTGCTACCTTGGCGCGCGGCGGTATGCAGTCGTCGGAAATCCGGCGCCAGGTGGAAATAGCAGCGGCAACGCCTTTTTCTATCTTCGGGGAGCGCGGCAGCGGAATTGCGGTAATGTGCGCGCCCGTGTCTTCGGTAGCGACCAGCGGCTCGCCGGGGCCGGAATATCTGAAATACGTCGACAGGTTGATTTGCGCGTGCGCCTGAAATTCGCAGCGGCTCAGCAGCTCGATCGTCGCCTGCCGGAGCGTTGGCGTATCGAAGCGCGACTTCATCCGCATGATCTTCATCGACTGCTCGAGCCGCTTCAGATGGTCGTCCAGGCGGAAGATGTACGATTTTTTCGTGGATTCGTCCCAATAAGCCCGAAGCCCTTCGAATATGTTTGCACCAAAAAATCCAGCCTGGGTGCGAACATGCAAAGTGCATTGCTCCCAATTGACAAATTCACCGTCCATCCACGCGATGCTGGGGTGCGGTGCTGGAAATATCGATCGACCGGAATTGCTGTCCATAAAATCTCCAGGATATGAAGAAAAGAAAATCCGAGGCGATAAACAGCCTTCGGCATCAGTTGGGCCAAAAAAGTCCCTGTCGGGATTGGTGATTTGTCGAATTAAATAAAAAGGATTAATTGTCCGGATTTGCTCTAAAAGAAGATTGAAGAATAAAAACAATTGAAGCCGAGCGGATCGTACGGTGCCTTGTCGAAGGCATTCCATTTACGGTTCAAATCGTTATAAATAACTGTATTGGCACCAAAGTGGGGGCTGTATTGGTGGCGCAATTCGGCCGTTGGCGCTGCCCGGGCTGCCGCCGATGGCGTGCCCGCAGTCAGGAATTCAGGGGGTGGAAGAGGCGGCCGGCTTGCGGCGCGCCTTTACTTGCTGTGGGGCTTCCCGCGCCCCGCCCAACGCGCGACCAGCAGCGTTTCGATGTCGTGCACGCGCCGCCCTGTCGCGCGCGCAATCGTCTCGCGGTAGGGCGGCATGTTGGTGCACTCGAGCACGATGTCCTCGACCGATGGCGACAGCTCCACGAGGCGGCATGCGGCATCGACCACATTCCGGCCGGCCTCTTCGAGGTCGAGCTGCGTTTCGTTGTGGAGGATGCGTCGATGGAATTCGCACCCCGGCTCCACGCCCTGCACGGGCGTCGCCTGCGGCACGCCGGCCATGGCCAGGATGGCGGGGCTCAGTGAAGCCGCATCGAAGGTCAGGACGCCCGGCCGCGCGAAGTCCTTGCACTGCAGCAGGCTCGAAGTGACGACGGGAACGGGCACCGCGTCGGCCAGCGTGTCCTGGTAGGCGGCCAGAAAGCCGCAGCTGGTCGTGATCATCCCCGCGCCCTTGTCGACCATCGCCCGCGCGGCATCGACGAAAGGCTGCAGCAGCGCAGGGTCGGCCTGCTTCACGATGCGCTCGGGCGAAGCGCCCGTGACCACATGGAACCGCACTGGAATGCCGTGCCGGCTGAAGGTCTCAGGGTTGCCGATGTCGCCCGGCGGCCGCGGAAAGCGCGTGTCGAGCATCAGCACGCCAAGGAAGGCACCGGCGTCGCGGGTCGTTGTCATCGTGGGGGCCTGCCGTCACTCCACTGTGCTGCGGCGATCGATCTTGCGGCTCAGCACGATCGAGGTCTGCGTCTGGTTGACGCCGTCAATCTGTCCCATCTGGTCGAGAAGGGTGTCGAGCTGTTCGGGGCTGCTGCACCGGAGCAGGACCATGTAGTCGAACTGGCCGCTCACGGCCCACACTTCTTCCACTTCGGGCAAACGCCCGAGCGCCTTGATGATCACGGGGGCGCTCTTCGCATTGACGCTGAGGCCGCAGAAGGCCCGCACCGCAGCCTGCTCCAGCCGCTGGCCGAGGCGCACCCCGTACCCCGAGACGATGCCATCGCGCTCCAGCCGCGCGATGCGTGCGACCACGGTGGTCCTGGCGACCTTGAGCTTGCGCGCGAGGTTGGCGGCGGGCTCGCGGGCGTTGGCTTGCAGCAGCGTCAACAGGTGACGGTCCAGGTCGTCGAGTCGTAGGTCCATGGCGGCCCTGCAGCGGAAATGAGTGGATTGTGCCGCCGCGTCGCGGCCGTCGTACGCTGAGATCTCGATGGCGGGGACCATCGCCCGCTTACGCCACGGCCGTGACGACGTTGCTGCTGCTGGCGGCTTCCGACGAAGCCTTGAAGCGCCCGAGGAAGGCGCGCGTCGATTCCTGCTGCGGGTTGTCGATCACCACGCCCGGCGGGCCGCATTCGGCGACGACGCCGTCGCGCATGAAGATCACCTGGTCGGCCACTTCGCGCGCAAAGCCGATCTCGTGCGTCACGAGGATCATCGTCATGCCTTCGCGGGCCAAGCCCTTGATGACGTTGAGCACTTCGCCGACCAGTTCCGGGTCGAGCGCGGAGGTCGCTTCGTCGAACAGCATCACCGTGGGCTTCATCGCCAGCGCACGCGCGATCGCAACGCGCTGCTTCTGTCCGCCCGACAGCTTGTCCGGGTAGTAGTCGGCCCGGTCGAGCAGGCCGACCTTCGCCAGCAGCGCGCGCGCCTCGGCCTCGGCCTGCGCCTTGGGCGTCTTCAGCACGGTGACCGGTCCTTCCATCACGTTGCGCAGCGCGGTCATGTGAGGGAAGAGGTTGAAGTGCTGGAACACCATGCCGGTCGAGGCCCGGAAGCGCGCAAGGCTGCGCTCGCTGGGCAGCGTGGTGCGCGCGCCGTCGAACTCGATGGTCTGCTCGCCGACCGTGATGCGCCCGGCGTTCGGTATCGACAGCAGGTTGATGCATCGCAGCAGCGTCGACTTGCCCGAGCCCGAGGGCCCGATCATCGCGACCACCTGGCCGCGTTCGATCTGCAGCGAGATGTCTTTCAGCACGACGTTCTGCCCGAAGGCCTTCTTCAGGTTGGCGATTTCGATCAGGGGGCTGGCCATGTCAAACCTCTTTCGGGCCGGAGCCGAATTCCATGCGCTTGGCCCAGATCGTGATGGGCAGCAGAACCGCGAAGTACGCGATCGCGATGAAGGTGTAGAGCTCCAGCGGCCGGTAGGTGTCGTGCGCGATGACCTGGCCCTGGTAGAGCAGGTCGGGAACGGCCAGCACCGACAGCAGCGAGGTGTTCTTCAGCTGCATGATCGACTGGTTCATCAGCGGCGGCACCATCTTCTTGAACGCCTGCGGAAGGATCACGCGCCGCAGCAATTGCAGCCGCGTCATGCCCAGCGCCTTGGCGGCTTCGGTCTGGCCGGCGTCGATCGAGATGATCCCGCCGCGCACGATCTCCGAATAGAAGGCCCCGCCGTAGAGCGACAGGCACAGCGTGGCGGCCACGACCGCCGACATCTCGAGCCCGGTCAGCACCGGCAGCGCGTAGTAGAACCACACGAGCTGCACCAGCACCGGCGTGCAGCGGAAGACTTCGATGTAGGCGCGCAGCGGCGCGGTGATGAGCGGGTTGCTCGACAGCCGGCCCAGGCCCGTCACCAGGCCGACGAACAGCCCCAGCACCACGCAGATCACCGTGAAGAGCAGGGTGTAGAGCAGGCCCGACACCAGCAGGCTGCGGTATTTCCAGAGCACGCCGAAGTCCCAGTCGTAGCTGCCTGCACCGCCTCCCAGGGCTCCGCCCGAGAAGTGCTTCAGGGCCGCCCAGGCGCCCGCCAGGGCCAGGACGATCAGCAGGGCCGTGCCGAGCTGGGAGCGGCTCTTCGGCTCGCTCGAAGATTCCACGCTGTCCATCGGGGCGTCCTCAGAACTTGATTTCGGGCGGGAAGGCACTGGCGGGCACGCCCGCGAGTTTCTCCATGTTCTTCAGGATGACGCTGCGGACTTCGCCCTTCGCGCGGACATCGGCCAGCCAGGCGTTGACGGCCTTCTGCATGCCGGTGTCGGTTTCCTTGCGCAGGCCGATGCTCACCGGCGCGGTGTAGACCGGCTGCGGGATGTACATGGTGCCGATGGAGCCGCGCTTGGCGAGCAGCGGCTGGGCCAGCAGGATCACCAGCACCTGGCAATCGGAGCGGCCGGCCTGCAGCGACATCGTGGCGGCGCCGGAGTTTTCCAGGCGCGAGACATCGGCCTTGGGCAGCACGCGCGTTGCCAGCTGGTCGTGGCTGGAGCCGACGTCCACCACGATCTTCATGTCGGGCGAGTTCAGCTGCTCCCAGGTCTTCTGCGGAATGCCCTTCTTGCACACCACCGTGTAGGTGTTGTCGAAGAGCGTGTCGGAGAAGCCCACCACTTCCTTGCGGGCCGGCGTGGGGGCCATGCCGAACATGGCGTCGATCTTGTTGGACTGCAGGTCGAGCACCGCGTTGCCCCACGTGGTCTCGACGTATTCGACCTTGGCGCCGAGCTTCTGCCCCAGGCTTTCCGCGAAGTCGGGGCCGAAGCCTTCCCACTTGCCGGTGGTGATGTCCTTGGCGAAATACGGAATGGCGCCTGCGACGGCGCCGACGCGCAATACCTTGGTGCGCTGCACCCGGGCCAGCGAGCTTTCTGCTGATTCCTGCGCAAAGGCCGAGCCCAGCGCGCAGACGGTTGTCACAGCCACGAGGGCACGGAAAAGGATTCGTTTGGTAAGCACGTTCACTCCAAGCAAGAAGCTCGCCATAAAAAGAAAAGGAAAGTATCGCTTCCCAGCCCGAGTCCGAGTCTAGAAGTGCGGACTGTCACAAGCAACGCGGCACATCGTCAGGACGACGGATTTCTCTCGTCATACCGTCAGAGTCTTCGGCGATATGCAGTCTGCCGCGTCGTTTCGACGGTTTAGGCCGGGCATGCGGCGCTTCGTTGCGCGCGGCGACTTCAGGCCTGGAAGTCATTGCCCCTGTGCCGACAGGCCAAGCTGACGAACGGCGTCGTCGTATCGACGAAGCGCGCAGCCCTTTCGCCGATCTGCTCTCTATCAACTGCCAGGACTCACTTTTACAGTTCTTTTACAGGGCAACGGTGCCCCGCAGGAGAAATGAAATGACCAAAGTGAAGATCGAGAAAGTCCTGGTTCTGGGTGCCGGCAAGGTCGGCAGCACCGTGGCCGACATGATTGCGGAATACCACCGCCTGCCCGTGACGCTGGCCGACGTGAGGCCGGGCCGCGGCGACGAAAACGACCCGCTGGTGCAGCGCATCGCGCTCGACGTGGAGAGCACCGAAGACCTGCGCACCACGTTGCGCGCGCACTCGGTGGTGATCAACTGCCTGCCGTTCTTCCTCGCGCAGCGCGTGGCCACCGAGGCTGCTGCATGCGGCGTGCATTACTTCGACCTGACAGAGGACGTGGCGGCAACCAAGGCCATCCGCGAGATCTCGAAGACGGCGACCTCGGTCCTCATGCCCCAGAGCGGCCTGGCGCCCGGCGTGATCGGCATGCTCGGCGGCTACCTCGCAAGCCGCTTCGACGAGCTCTACGACCTGCGCCTGCGGGTGGGCGCACTCACGCGCAATGCCACCAACAGCCTGCGCTACAACTTCACCTGGAGCATCGACGGCGTCATCAACGAGTACTGCAACCCGTGCGACGCCATCGTGAACGGCCAGCTGGTGTCGGTGCAGCCGATGGAAGGGCACGAGACCTTCACGCTCGATGCCGAAGCCTTCGAGGCCTTCAACACCTCAGGCGGCCTGGGCACGCTGTGCGAGACGCTCGAAGGCAAGGTCCGCAATCTCGACTACAAGACCATCCGCTATCCCGGCCATCGCGACGCGATGAACTTCCTGCTGCACGACCTGCGCCTGATCGAGCGGCGCGACCTGCTGCGCCAGGTGCTCGAGCATGCAGTGCCGCACAGCCGCGAAGACGTGGTGATCCTGTTTGCATCGGCCTCGGGCATGCGCAATGGCCGCTTCGAGCAGGAGACGCGCGTCGGGCGCGTGTTCGGAGCGCCGCTGCGCGGCAAGGACCGCACCGCCATCGAGCTGACCACGGCCGCCGGCGTCGTCGGCGTGTTCGAACTGCTGCGGCAGGGCCAGCTTCCCGCGCACGGTTTCGTCGGGCAGGAGCAGGCGCCGCTCGGGCAGTTCCTTGCGACCAAGGTCGGCCACTACTACCAGGGCCTGGGCGTGGCGTCGTTCGCTCCCGCGCCAAGGCCCAAGGGCGAGCCTGCGCACGCCTGATCGATCCGTCCATCTGCAGGCCGGGGACGTCGCGTACCAGGCCTGGCCCTCGCCGCCGACGAAAATCGAGGGAATGAACAAGAACACTGTTGCCATTCTGGGCGCCGGCATCGTCGGCGTGTCGTGCGCCCTCGAGCTTCAACGCAGAGGGCATGAGGTCACGCTGTTCGACCGCACTGCCCCGGGCCGCGAGACCTCGTATGGCAACGCCGGGGTGATCGCACGCAGCTCGCTGATGCCGTTCAATCATCCCGGGCTGTGGTCGGTACTGCCGAAGCTGTTGAAGAACACCGCGGCGAGCTTTCGCTACGACCCCGCGTTCCTTGCGATGAATCTTTCGTGGGCCGTGCGCTTTCTCGCCAGCGCGCGCGCCAGCGTGTTCCAGGAGACCACTACCGCGCTGGATGCGCTGATCAGGCTCTCGACGTCGGAACACCGGCGCCTGCTCGTCGAAGCAGGGGCGGCGCATCGCCTGCGCACCAACGGGTGGCTGTTTCTCTACCGCAGCGAAGAAGGCTTTGCCGGCAGCCGTCTTTCGCGCGAGACCTTCGATCGCTTCGGCGTCGCCACGCGCGTGCTGGATGCGAAAGAGCTCTCGGACCTCGAGCCTCATCTGAAGCCTCTCTTTCCGCGCGCGCTGTGGATCCAGGACACCGATTCAGTGGACAGCCCGGGCCGCGTCGTGGAGGCGTACGCCAGGCTTTTCGTCTCGCGCGGAGGGCAGATCAGGCAGGCGTCGATCAGCGGGATCGGCTACTCCGATTCAGCCGATGCCTGGCAGCTCCGCGAGGAGGGCGGCGCGGTGCACGAGGCGTCGAAGGTCGTGCTCGCACTGGGGCCGTGGACCCGGGAGTTCGCGAAGAAGTCGCTCGGCATTTCCGTGCCGATGGCGTTCGAGCGCGGCTATCACATGCACTACAGCGCGGTGGGCAACGCCTCGCTCGGACGACCCGTGTACGACACCGGCGGCGCCTATGTGCTGTCGCCCATGGAGCAGGGCCTGCGGCTTTCCACCGGCGTGCAGCTCGCGCAGCGCGATGCGCCGAAGAACCTCGTTCAACTCGAACTTGCGGAACGCGCGGCACGCGAAGCTTTCCCGCTGGACAGCCGCCTCGAACCGGAGGCCTGGATGGGAAGCCGGCCCACATTGCCGGACAGCCGGCCGATCGTCGGCGAATGCCCACAGCGTCCCGGCCTGTGGCTTGCATTCGGCCATCAGCACATCGGCTTCAACACCGGTCCGGGAACGGCCCGCCTGCTGGCATCGCTGATGCACGGCGAGCCTTGCGACATCGATCCGCTGCCGTTCGCGCCCGGCCGCCTTCTTCGATAGCCGACATTTCTGGCGCCGTCGCAAGCCGCCTGTGACATCAATGTCATGGGATTGCGCGATTCGCCAACGCAATCCAGGCCGAATGCATTCATCCGTGCTACCAATGGCACGCGTTTGCACGGCGCAAAGCGAATGGCATGCATGTTGCTGAATTAAATTTTTACAAAAATTCGGCAGATGGCAAATTCGTTGGACGACAAGAACGGCTTCTCCCTGGACCGCCGCGTATTTTTTCTTGGCACGGCAAGCGCCCTCGCATTGGGAACAACAGCTTGCGGCGGTGGGGGAGGCGGTGGTTTCTCGATGGCGGCGGGCTCTGGCGCCGCACAGCAGGGAACGGCCGCGGCGACGTCGGCCGATGCAGTGGCCGTTGCCGATGTCGTTGTCCCCGAATCGACGACTCCATCCGTGGAGGCGCGCAAGTTCGTCCACCCCGGCCTGCTGCACACCGAAGCCGACTTCGAGCGCATGCGCCAGAAGGTCAATGACAAGGCGCAACCCTGGCTCGACGGCTGGAACGCATTGACGGGCAATGGCCGCGCGCAGCTTGGTGCGAAGCCGCGCCCGCTGGCCACCGTGATCCGCGGCGGCGACGACTCCAACTTCGCGCAGATGTACATCGACATCGCGCGCGCCTATCAACTGGCCCTGCGCTGGAAGGTCTCGCAGGACACGCGCTATGCCGATCTGGCCGTGGTCTTCCTGAACGAATGGTCGTCCACGCTGACCACGCTCACCGGCAATGCGGACCGCTTCCTGGCCGCCGGCATCTACGGCTACCAGTTCGCCAATGCGGCCGAGATCATGCGCACCTACGAGGGCTGGGCGGCCGCCGATTTCGCGCGCTTCCAGAACATGATGCTCACCGTGTTCTATCCGCTGAACCACAGCTTCCTGACCAACCACAACGGCGCCCAGATCACCAACTACTGGGCCAACTGGGACCAGTGCACCCTGGCCGCGATGCTGGCCATCGGCGTGCTGTGCGACCGGCAGGACATCTACGACGAGGCGATGAGCTACTACAAGACCGGCCAGGGCAACGGGGCCGGCCTGGAGGCGGTCTACCAGGTGCATCCGGGCTACCTCGGCCAGTGGCAGGAGAGCGGGCGCGACCAGGGGCACTGCACCCTGGGCATCGGCCTGGCGGGCGCGTTCCACGAAATGGCGTGGAACCAGGGCGACGACACATACGGCTACGAGAACAACCGCTTTCTCGCCGGCGCCGAGTACGTGGCGAAGTCCAACCTGCGCGACAGCAACGGCGACTTCTACACCGTGCCCTTCTTCACCAACATCAACAAGCAGGGCACGCAGTCGGTGCTGTCGACTGCCGGCCAGGGGCACCGGCGCGGCATATGGGAAAGCGTGCACAACCACTACGCGAATCGCCTGGGCATCGCGACGCCCTACACCGCCCTGCAGGTCGCGCAGATGTACCCTGAGGGGGACGGTGGCAACGGCGACCAGTTGGGCTTCGGCACGCTGACCTTCACGCGCGATCCGCTCGCGGCACCGGGAAAGCCGAGCGGGCTCACGGCCCGGGTGCGCGGCACGCAGGTGGTGCTGTCATGGTGGGGCTGCCCCGACGCGCAGAGCTATTCGGTCAAGCGCGCGAGCACCGCGGGCGGGCCGTACGCCACCATCGCCCCGGACATCACCGACACGCTCACGTTCACGGACAGCAGCGTCGTTGCCGGAGAAGTCTGGTACTACGTGATCGTTGCGGTAACCGCGTCGGGAGAGAGCGCTGCCTCCAACGAAGAGAGGGCCGCGATCAAGGCCGAGCTGCTGATGCAGCTCAAGTTCGATGAAACGAGCGGCACCACAGCTGCCGACGCGACCGGCCGGTTCGGCGCCAGCGCATTGCAAGGCGGCGCGGCCTGGGTTGCCGGACGCGAAGGCAATGCAGTTGTGCTCGACGGCAAGGCCGGCAGCTATGTCGCCCTGCCTGCGGGCGTGGTGTCGAAAGACCTTGCCGACTTCAGCATCACCGCATGGTTGTACATCGACAGCCTCGCGACGTGGTCGCGGGTCTTCGACTTCGGCTCCGGCGAGCGCCGCTACATGATGCTGACCGCCCGCAGCAACAGCGGCACGCCGCGTTTCGCGATCTCCACCGTCCACGGCTACAACGAGCAGGTGATCGACGGATCGGCGGCGCTGCCGACCGGCAAGTGGGTGCACGTTGCGGTGACCGTGTCCGGCGCGCTCGGCACCTTGTACGTGGACGGCGTCGAGGCCGGCTCCAACGCGCAGATGAGCCTGGGGCCCTTCGACCTCGGCTCGACGACGCAGAACTGGCTGGGGCGTTCGCAGTTCTCCGGCGATTCGTATCTCAAGGGGCGCATCGACGACTTCCGCATCTACAGCGGCGCGCTGGGCAGCGCGGACGTGGCGGCGCTGGCCCAGTAGGCGATCCGGTAGCGTCTAGCCCAGCCCGCCCTGGCAGACATACTTGATGTGCATGTAGTCCTCCAGGCCATGCACCGAGCCTTCGCGGCCGTAGCCCGATTCCTTCACGCCGCCGAAGGGCGCGGCCTCGGCCGCCAGAGCGCCTTCGTTGATGCCGACAATGCCCGACTCCAGTGCATCGGCCACACGCGAGATGCGGCGCACGTCGGTCGAATAGAAGTACGCCGCGAGCCCGAAGGGCGTGTCGTTGGCGGCGGCAATCACTTCGGCCTCGGTCTCGAAGCGCATGACGGGCACCACGGGGCCGAAGGTTTCCTCGCAGCTGCATTCCATCGTTGAGTCGGCATTCACCAGCACGGTGGGCGCGTAGTAGTTGGGGCCGTCGCAGCGCGCATTGCGTAGCCGCTCGCCGCCGACCACGATGCGCGCGCCCCTGGAGACGGCGTCGCGCACATGGCGCTCGATCTTGTCGACCGCGCGCGCGTTGATCATCGGGCCGATCTGCGAGTCTGGCTCGGTAGCCGGGCCCACGCGCAGCGCACCGACCCGCGCGGCCAGTTTGTCGACGAATGCATCGTGCACCCGGGCCTGCACGAACACGCGGTTCGGGCACACGCAGGTCTGGCCGCCGTTGCGGAACTTGGAGGCCATCAGGCCTTCCACCGCGGCGTCGATGTCGGCGTCGTCGAACACGATGAAGGGCGCATTGCCGCCGAGCTCGAGCGAGAGCTTCTTCAGCGTGTCGGCCGAAGCCCGCGCCAGGTGCTTGCCCACAGGCGTCGAGCCGGTGAAGCTGATCTTGCGCACGCGCGCGTCGGCCAGCCACACGTCCACCACCTCGGGCGTGCGTTCGCGCGATGCGGTCACGATGTTGAGTACGCCGGCAGGCACGCCCGCTTCCTGCGCCAGCTTCACGAGGGCCAGCGAGGTCAGCGGCGTGTCTTCGGCCGGCTTGCACACCACCGTGCAGCCCGCCGCGAGGGCCGGCGCGATCTTGCGCGCGATCATGGCCGCCGGAAAATTCCACGGCGTGATCGCCGCGACCACGCCCACCGGCTCCCTCAATGCCAGCATGCGGCGGCCCGTTACCGGCGTGGGAATCACTTCGCCGTTGGCGCGCGTGGCCTCTTCGGCAAACCACTCGACGTAGCTGGCCGCGTAGGCGATCTCTCCGATCCCCTCGGCCAACGGCTTGCCCTGTTCGCGCGAGACCAGGCGGCCCAGGTCTTGCTGATGCGCCAGCATCAGGTCGTTCCAGCGCTTGAGGATCTGCGCGCGCTGCTTGGCAGGCACCGCACGCCATGCGGGGAAGGCCGCGTGCGCGGCATCGACGGCTGCGCGTGCGTCGGCGGCCGTGCCGTCGGGCACGCTCGCGAAGACGGCGTCGGTGGCGGGGTTGGTCACGTCGAGGCGGCGGGCGTCGCCGGCCTCGCGCCAATCGGCGCCGATGAGCTGGCGGCCGGGCATCAGGTCTTTGTGTTCGAGTTCGAGTGTCGTCATGGTCGAAAAGTCTTTCTTCAGGCCGCCGCGACGCGCTCTGCAATCGCGATGCCCACTTCGGTGGTGCTTGCCGAGCCGCCGAGGTCGCGCGTGCGCGGACCGTCGCGCAGCACCGCCTCTATCGCGCCCAGGATCGCGTCGTGCGCCGCGCGGCCCGCGCCTTGCCCCTGCGTGAGGAAGTCCAGCATCAGCGCGCCCGACCAGATCATTGCGATCGGGTTGGCGATGTTCTGGCCGTAGATGTCGGGCGCCGAGCCGTGCACCGGCTCGAACAGCGACGGAAACTTGCGCTCGGGGTTCAGGTTGGCCGACGGCGCAAGGCCGATGGTGCCGGTGGTCGCGGGCCCGAGGTCGGAGAGGATGTCGCCGAACAGGTTGCTCGCCACCACCACGTCGAAGCGCGTGGGCTGCAGCACGAAGCGCGCCGACAGGATGTCGATGTGCTGCTTGTCGACCGTCACGTCAGGAAAGTCGAGGCCCACCGCGTCGGCGCGTCCGTCCCACCAGGGCATGCTGATCGCGATGCCGTTGCTCTTGGTGGCCACCGTCAGGTGCTTGCGCTTGCGCGCTCGCGCGGTCTCGTAGGCGTACCGCAGCACGCGGTCGGCGCCGTGGCGCGAGAAGACCGATTCCTGGATCACGATTTCGCGCTCGGTGCCCTCGTACATCACGCCGCCGAGGGAGGTGTATTCGCCCTCGGTGTTCTCGCGCACCACGAGGTAGTCGATGTCGCCGGGCTTGCGGCCGGCCAGCGGGCAGGGCACGCCCTCGAACAGGCGCACCGGACGCAGGTTGATGTACTGGTCGAACTCGCGGCGGAACTTCAGCAGCGATCCCCAGAGCGAGACGTGGTCGGGCACGGTCGCGGGCCAACCGACGGCGCCGAAGAACAGTGCGTCGACGCCCTTGAGCTGTTCCTTCCAGTCGTCCGGCATCATCTGGCCGTGCGCTGCGTAGTAGTCGGCGCTGGCCCAGTCGATGGTGCGGCAGTCGAGCTCGAAGCCGAAGCGCTCCGCGGCGGCCTGCACCACGCGCAGGCCCTCGGGCATCACTTCCTTGCCGATGCCGTCGCCGGCAATCAGCGCGATGCGGAAGGTCGGTGTCATTTCGGTCTTTCTCATGATGTGAGGGCCGTGGCGCGGTCCACGTGATTCGCGCGGTCCATCTCGTCGAGCCAGCCCTGGCGCAACTCGGGGACCGAGCGCGCCAGCAGCTCGTAGTAGGGGTGGTGCGGGCCGCGGTCGTAGTCGGCGCGCGCCACCTGCGCGAGCTTGCGGCCGTGCTGCATCACGACGATTTCGTCGCACACGGCGCGCACCGTGTGCAGGTCGTGGCTGATGAAGAGGTAAGACACGCCGAGCTCGCGCCGCAGCTCCGCCATCAGGTCCAGCACCGCCGCGCCGACCACGGTGTCGAGCGCTGATGTGACTTCGTCGCACAGGATCAGGTCGGGGTCGGCCGCGAGCGCGCGCGCCAGGTTCACGCGCTGCTTCTGCCCGCCCGACAGCCCGCCCGGCAGGCGACCGGCCACGGTCTGGGGCAGCTTCACCAGATCCAGCAGTTCGCGGATGCGCCTCTGCAGCGGTTCGCCGCGCAGGCCTTTGTAGAACTCCAGCGGCCGCGCCAGGATGCGCTCGATGGTCTGCGATGGGTTCAGCGCCGTGTCGGCCATCTGGAACACGATCTGGATGCGGCGCAGTTCGTCGCGCTCGCGCTGCTGCAGCGTGGGCTTCAGTTCGCGGCCGTGGAACAGCACGCTGCCATGGCTGGGCTTCAGCAGGCCCGCCACCGCGCGCGCCAGCGTGGTCTTGCCCGAGCCCGATTCGCCGATCACGCCGATTGCCTGGCCGCGGTACAGCTTCAGGTCGATGTCCTGCAGGATCGGCTTGGCCGGGCGTCCCTGCGCATCCACCGGGCCGTAGCCGGCCGAGAGCTGGCGCACTTCGAGCAGCAGTTCGCGGCCATCGTCGGTTGCCCCGGCTGAAGCACGCGGCACCGGCCGCGCGGCGGCCAGCAGGCTCTTCGTGTATTCGTCGGCCGGCGCGGTGAGGATCCGCCCGGTCGCGTTCATCTCGCGCATGCGGCCGTTGCGCAGTACCAGGATGTGGTCGGCCATCTGCGCCACCACCGCCAGGTCGTGGCTCACGTACACCGCGGTGGCGCGGCGCTCGCGCACCACGCGGCGGAAGGCGCGCAGCACTTCGATCTGCGTGGTCACGTCGAGCGCGGTGGTCGGCTCGTCGAGGATCACGAGGTCGGGGTCGCCGATCAGCGCCATCGCCGCCATCAGCCGCTGCAGCTGGCCGCCCGACACCTGGTGCGGATAGCGCGTGCCGATGCTTTCCGGATCGGGCAGCGCCAGTTCGCGAAACAGCTGCACCGCTTTCGCCTCGGCTTCGGCCCGCTTGCACAGGCCGTGGATCACGGTCGGCTCGACCACCTGGTCCATGATCGTGCGCGAAGGGTTGAAGGAGGCCGCCGCGCTCTGCGCGATGTAGGCCACGGTGCGCCCGCGCAGCGCACGCTGTGCGCGGGCATCGAGCGCCAGCACGTCGGTGTCGCCGATCTGCACCCTGCCTGCCGAGATGCGGCAGCCGTGGCGTGCATAGCCCATCAGCGCCAGCGCAGTGGTGGTCTTGCCGGAGCCCGACTCGCCGATCAGCGCCAGCACCTCGCCGGGCTGCACGGAGAAGCTCAGGTTGTCGACCAGCGTGCTGGCGCCAGCGCAGATGCTGAGGCCCTGGACTGTGAGTGGTGCTCCCATCAGCGTGTTCCTTTTTCTCGCGCGGCGCCGCCGGGCAGGTTGTCGATGACGAGGTTGACCGCGATGGTCAGGCTCGCGATGGCCAGCGCCGGCACGATCACCGAGGCGCCGCCCATGGCCAGCGCGCCGATGTTCTCGCGCACCAGCGATCCCCAGTCGGCGGCCGGCGGCTGTATGCCCAGGCCGAGGAAGCTCAGGCTCGCCAGCAGCAGCACGGTGTAGACGAAGCGCAGGCCCAGGTCGGCCAGCATCGGGCCGACGATGTTGGGCAGGATCTCGCGCAGCATGATGTAGAGCGTGCCTTCGCCGCGCGTGCGCGCCACGGTCACGTAGTCGAGCGCGTTGATGTTCACGGCCAGCGAGCGCGCGATGCGGTAGGCGCCGGGCACGTAGATGATGGCCGCGGTCAAGACCAGCATTGGCACCGAGGAGCCGAAGCCCGCCACCATGATGAGCGCGAACATCTTGCTCGGGATTGCCGTGAGGGTGTCGAGGCAGCGGCTGAGCGTTGCGTCGATCCAGCGGCCGCTGGCTGCTGCCAGCAGCGCCAGCACGGTGCCGGTGCCGCTGGCCACGAGCGTGGCGAGCAGCGCGACGCCGACCGTGTAGCGCGCTCCTTCGATCACGCGCGCCAGCATGTCGCGGCCGAGGTAGTCGGTGCCGAGCCAATGCGCCGCGCCGATCGGCATGAAGACGTTCGAGGTGCCGGTGGATGCCGTGCTGTACGACAGCAGCCAGGGGCCGAACACCGCCGCGAGCATCCAGAAGAGCAGCACCGCGAGGCCGAGCAGGCCGGAGACGCCGAAGCCTGCGAGCCAGTGCAACCGGCCGCGCTTCGGCTCGGGCGGCGGCGCGGCCGCGATGGAGGCCATGGCGTTCACAGCCGGAGAAGAGGAGGGGGAGGTGGACGATTCCATGCTTGCTGCCTCTTCTTCAGCGGTGCCGCAGCCGCGGGTTGGCGACGATGCCGCAGATGTCGGCAGCGGTCACCAGGATCAGGTAGGCGCAGCAGAAGATCATGGCGCAGGTCTGCACCAGCGGCATGTCGCGTTGCGAGACGCCATCGACCATCAGCTTGGCGATGCCCGGGTAGTTGAAGATGGTCTCGACGATGATCACGCCGCCGAGCAGGTACGACAGGCTGAGCGCCACCGCATTGGCGATCGGGCCTACCGCGTTGGGCAGCGCGTGCGCCAGCACCATGCGCATGGGCGAGGCGCCTTTGAGCCGCACCATCTCGATGTAGGGCGCCTCGAGCTGGTCGATGACGGCGGCGCGCGTCATGCGCATCATCTGCGCGACGATCACGCAGCACAGCACCAGCACCGGCATCGCGAAGGCCTGCAGCATCTGGCCCAGCGAATCGATGTCGCTGACGAAGGAAAGCGCCGGCAGCCAGCGCAGCTTGACCGCGAACACCAGCACCGCCAGCGTCGCGACCAGGAATTCCGGCACCGACACCACCGCCACCGCCGAGGTCGAGGCCAGGCGATCGAACCAGGAGCCGCGCCACACCGCCGAGGCGATGCCCAGCGCCAGCGCGATCGGCACCGAGAACAGTGCCGTGACAGCAGCCAGCAGCAGCGAGTTGGGCAGGCGGCTGGCAACCAGCTCCGACACCGGCATCTGCGTGGTGGCCGAGCGGCCGAGATCGCCCTTCGCGATGCCGAGCAGCCACTGCGCATAGCGCTTGGGCGCGGGTACGTCCAGGCCCATCTGCGCGCGCAGCGCGGCCAATGCTTCCGGCGTGGCGTCCTGGCCGAGCTGCTCCTGGGCTGCGTCGCCGGGCAGCACCGCGGTGATCGAGAACACGATCACCGACACCGCCAGCAGCGACAGCAGCGCCAGCGCTATGCGCTGGCCGAGCAGCTTGAGGATCTGTCGGTTCATGTCCGCGGGCTCATGCTTCGAGCCATACGCTCTCGGCAAAGTTGTAGCCCATGAGGCCGCCGAGCGGAATCGGCGACAGCCCCTTGAGCTTGGAAGTGTGGCCGTCGATGCTCGCCAGGAAAAGCGGAATGCCGATGCCGGCGTCCTGGTGGATCATGGTCTGCATGTCGGCGTACATCTGCTTGCGTTTGGCCAGGTCGGTCTCGGCGCGCGAGGCGAGCAGCAGCTGGTCGAACTTCTCGCTCTTCCAGCGCGATTCGTTCCAGGCCGCGCCCGACTGGAAGAACTGCGTGAGCAGCACGTCGGCGCTCGGGCGCGGGTTGACGTTGCCGAAGCCCACCTGGCTGTTGAGCCAGTGGTTCGACCAGTAGCCGTCGGCCGGCATGCGCTTGATGTCGAGCTCCAGGCCGGCGCGTTGCGCAGTCTGCTGCAGCATCAGCGCGATCTCCACCGAGTAGAGCGCCGCGGGCGACGCCACCACCGGCACCTTGCCCGTGACGCCAGCCTTCTGCAGGTGGAACTTCGCCTTGTCCAGGTCGAAGGGGCGCTGCGGCAGGCCGCCGAAGTAGAAGCGGTTGGTCGGGTCGATCGGCTGGTCGTTGGCGACCACTGCGTAGTCGAGCGCGATGGTCTTCTTCATCTGCTCGCGGTCGAACAGGTGCTTCATGCCGAGCACGAAGTCCGGGTTGGCGCCGGGGCCCGCGTCCTTGCGCATCACCAGGTCGGAGTACTGGCCCGACTGGGTCACGAAGATGCCGAAGCCGGGCGTGCCCTTCACGCGTTCCACCGAGCGCGGGTTGACCGAGCCCACCAGGTCCATGCCGCCCGACAGCAGCGCGTTGACGCGTGCGCTCTCGTCGCCGATGCCGACGAACTCGATCTCGTCGAGGTACGGCTTGCCGGGTTTCCAGTAGGCCTCGTTGCGCACCACCAGCGAGCGGATGCCGGGCTTGAACTCCTTGAGCTTGTAGGGGCCGGTGCCGATGCCGGTGTTGAAGTCGGTGGTGCCGTCCTTGACGATGTGGAAGTGGAAGGTGCCCAGGATCACCGGCAGGTCGGCGTTGGGCGCGCTCAGCACCACCGTCACTTCGTTCGGGCCCGTGGCCTTCACGCTCTCGATCTGGTCGGCGAGCACCTTGGCCTTGGAGGCCGCGGCCGGGTCTTTGTGGCGCATCACCGAGAAGACAACGTCGGCGGGCGAGAGCGCCTTGCCGTCGTGGAACAGCACGCCCTTGCGCAGCGTGAACACCCAGGTCTTGGCATCCTTGGTGGTGAACGATTCGGCCAGCGCGGGCTGCGGCGTCAGGCTGCCGTCGAGCGTCGTCAGGCCGTTGTAGATCATGTTGCAGCGCGAGTAGTCGGTCTGGTTCGACTGCTTGGCCGGATCGAGCGTGTCGGTCGCGGCAGCGGTGGCCCCCGCCACCCGGATGCGCCCGCCGCGCCGCGGCGTCTGCGCATGGGCCGACACCGCCATGCCCGCCAGGCTGCCGGCCAGCGTGGCCTGCATGCCGCCGGCCATCAGCATCGTCAGGATGTCGCGCCGAGAGGCGCCGCGTCGCAGCGATGCCATCACGCGAAGGCTTTCGTCTGGGCCGACGAGGTTTTCGAAGCTCTTGTTGCTGCTGTCGCTCATGGTGGGTGCTCCTGAGGGGCCGTGGGGTGGAAGAAATCGGAAACGAACGAAAGAGATGACTGCAAGCCCTCAGGCCAGCCTGTCCTTGAGCCGGTAATAGACGCCCACCGCCGGCAGGAACCACGGCGGGCCGAAGTGGCCGGGAATGGCGGGCCACTCGCGGCCCTGCCAGGGGTTGGCGCCCGCATTGCCGCCCATCACGGCGGCCATGCGTTCGCCCATGTGCACCGACATCTGCGTGCCGTGGCCGCTGTAGCCCATGGCGTAGTAGAGGCCGTCGCGTTCGCCGGCATGCGGCAGGCGGTCTTGTGTCATGTCGACCAGTCCGCCCCAGCAATAGTCGAGCCGCACCGCGCCGAGCTGCGGAAATGTCTCGGCCAGCCCCGCGCGCAGGATGTCGCCGCTCGCGGCATCCGACTGCGGGCTGGAGACCGCGAAGCGTGCCCGTCCGCCGAACACCAGCCGGTGGTCGGCCGTGAGCCTGAAGTAGTGGTGGATGTTCGCGATGGTCGTATACGTGCGCCGCGCCGCGAGCAATGCCTGCGCACGCTCGGCGCCCAGCGGCTCGGTGACGACGATGAAGCTGCCGATCGGCACGATGCGCCGGCGCAGCCAGCCGAAGCTGCCGTAGCCGCCATGGCGCGTCGCGCCCGTGGCCAGCAGCACCTGCTGCGCCGTGACCACGCCGCGCCCGGTGTGCAGCCGGTGCGCATGGCCCTGGCCGATGCGCTCGATGCGGCTGACCTCGGTGGAGGTGTGAATCTGTGCGCCGTTGCGCTGCGCGGCCGTTGCCAGTCCGTGTGCGAAGCGACCCATATGCATCTGGCCGCTGCGCTTGTAGAGCAGGCCGCCGTGGAAGCGATCGCTCTGCACCTCGGCGCGCACGCGCGCCGCGTCGAGCAGTTCGACGTCGCAGTCTACGCCGTCGTCGACCAGGCGTCGGGCGCTGTGTTCGAGCGCGGCCATCTGGTTCGCCCGCGTGGCGAGCTTGAGCTTGCCGTGGCGCATGAAGTCGCAGTCGATGGCCTCGTCGCGCACCAGCCGCGCCACCGTATCGACCGCCGCGTCGTACGCGTGATACCAGCCGCGCGCGCGCTCGACGCCGACCTTGGCCGCCACATCGGCGTAGTCGACGGCCAGCCCGTTGTTGACGTGCCCGCCGTTGCGCCCCGACGCTTCGGCCGCCACGCGCTCACCGGCCTCCAGCACCGCGACGCGGGCACCACGCCGGGCCAGTGCCAGCGCCGCCGACAGGCCGGTGAAGCCGCCGCCGACGATGGCTACATCGACCTGCGCCGGCAACTCATGTGCCTCGGGGGCGAAGGCTGGCGCCGAATCGGTCCAGTAGGAGTCGAGCTTCATGGCGTGGGGCTGGTGCTGCAAGAAAGAAAGATCAGAGACCGACGACGCCGGGCAGGCCGCCGATGTCCTGGATCTCCGTGTAGCGGTACGCCGGGTTGCCCGGCCCATGGCCACGATTCACGAACACCTTGTTGACGATGCCCAGGTCGTCCGCCGACATCAGGTCGTAGCGCAGGCTGGACGACACGTGCAGCACGTCTTCCGGGTTACAGCCGAGCGAATCGAGCATGTATTCGAAGGCCGTCAGGCGCGGCTTGTAGGCCTGGGCCTGCTGCGCGGTGTAGACGCGGTGGAAGGGCGCGCCGAGCATCGCGACGTTCTTCTGGATCTGGTCGTCCGATGCGTTCGACAGAATCACCAGCGGGATTTCCTTCGCGACCTTGGCCAGGCCGGCGGCCACGTCGGCGTGCGGGCCCCAGGTGGGCACCGCGTCGTAGATCTTCTGCGCGTCCAGGTCGAAGTACTGGATCTTCCACTTGCGGCACAGGCGCCGCACCGCGTTCTTCAGCACCACCTCGTAGGGCTGCCAGGCGCCCAGCACCTCATCGAAGCGGTAGGCCGCGAAGTCGGCGATGAACTGCTCCATGTGCTCGGCCGGAATGCGATCGGCAAAGAGCTCATGCGACATCTCTTTCATGCGGAAGCGCGTCAGCGTTCCGTAGCAGTCGAAGGTCACGTACTTGGGCTTGAAGGTCATGGTCTCGAATCCTTGGGTTCATTCAAACCGGTCGCCGGCCGGGTCGGGTCGCTTGCCTTGGATGGCAATTGCGACAAGCTCATTACGAATTGATTGCAGCACGCAGCCGCTCCGGAGTTGTAGGGAAAAACGTTGCCCGCCGCGACAAAGCTGCGGTTTGAAGGGGGCGTGGCGGCATGCCATGCGGTCTGCCCTCCATGCGTGCGGCGGCGCACCTCAGTGCGTCGCGGCGAAGTCGATGAGCACGCTTTTGAAGCGCAGGTTGGCCTCGACCGCCTGGCGCCCCAGGTCCTTGCCGATGCCCGATTGGTGATAACCCCCGGTGGGAATCACGAAGTCGGCGCTGCGGCCGTAGCGGTTGATCCAGACCGTGCCGGCACTGATGCCGCGCATCGCCCGCAGCGCGCGGCCGATGTCGACGGTGTGCACGCCGCTGGCCAGCCCGTAGTGCTCGTGCGCGGCAAGCGCCAGGCCTTCTTCTTCGTCGGCGAAGGTCTGCACCGTGAGCACCGGTCCGAAGATCTCTTCGCGCACGGCGGGGTTGGCGCCGTCAACGCCCTCGATCAGCGTGGGCTGGAAGTAGGCGCCGCCCGGCCCGCCGTCGAACAGGCCGCCGCCGCAGCGCACGGTGGCCCCGGCGTCGCGCGCGCGATCGACGATCTCCAGGATGCGGCCGGCCTGCGGCGTCGAGATGATGGGCGGCAGCGTGGCCGTGTCGTCCCAGGTCGCACCCGGGCGCATCGCCGCGAAGCGCGCCGCGATGCGCTCCACCAGCGCCTCGGCAATGCCGCGCTGCACGATCAGCCGCGACCCAGCCACGCATACCTGCCCCGCGTTGCCGGTGATGGCGCCGGCGATCATGCCGGCCAGGCGGTCGATGTCGGGCGCATCGTCGAACACCAGCTGCGGGCTCTTGCCGCCGAGCTCCAGCGTTACCGGCTTGGGGCCGGTCATGGCGCAGGCGGCCATGATGGCGGCGCCGGTGCGGGTGGAGCCGGTGAAGGTCATCTTCGATATCAGCGGGTGCCGCGAGAGCGCGTCTCCAGTGATGCGGCCATCACCCTGCACGACGTTGAAGAGCCCGGGCGGCACGCCGGCCTCGATGGCCAGCTCGGCCAGCCGCAGCGCCGACCAGGGCGTGAGCTCCGATGGCTTGAGCACCACCGCATTGCCGGCCGCGAGAGCCGCGCCGACCTTCCACGACACCATGACCAGCGGAAAATTCCACGGCGTGATCGCACCGATGACGCCGTAGGGCTCGGCCACCACCATGCCAAGGTGGTCGTGGCGTGTTGCCGCGACTTCGCCGCCGAGCTTGTCCGCGTACTCGGCGAAGAAGCGCAGGCCCTCGGCCGTGAATGGAACGTCCCACGCGATGGCGTCGCGCACCGGCCGCGTGGAACACACGGCTTCCAGCGGGCCGAGATTTGCCGCATCGGCCTCGATCAGTTCAGCCCAGCGGCGCATCACGCGAGCGCGTTCACGCGGTGCACGGCGTGCCCAGTCGCTGTGGCGCCAGGCATTCCATGCGTCGCGCACGGCGGCGTCCACCGTGTCGGCGTCGGCCAGTGGAAGCTCGGCATGCGCCTGCGCATCGGAGGGCCTGTGCACCACGATACGGCCGGCGTCGGGCACGAGGCGCCCACCGATGAAATGGCCCGAAGGCACGTGGATCTGTCGCGGGTCGAAGGCTTGCATGGGCGTAGGTTGCGAGAACACCGCAAGGGCGGCGATCGATCCTAGGCAGGTTGGCACAGCATTTGTATGCGTACGCAGGCACCGCACCGCAGCGAATTGCAAAACCCGGGCACGTTGCAGCCGAAGCTTGCAAGTTGCAGTGAGCGTCGATTTCGGTCTGGCACCGTGCGCCGATGTCGTCCAAGATGGAAGGAACATCCTCTCCGCTACCGAGACCTTTCAATGCCCGATCAGACCCCGAATGCACCCACCGGAGACGGCGTGGTGCTGAGACCGATGACGCCTGCCGACCTGCCGTTCGCGCAGGCGCTGACCGACCTGTTGCGCTGGCCGCATCGGCTGGCGGACTGGGCGCAGGTGTTCGCGCATGCCGAAGGCATCGTGGCCGAGCGCGACGGCGAGATCGTCGGCTGTGCCCTGCGCTGGCTCTGGGGCGAACGCCACGCCACCCTCGGCCTCGTGGTCGTGACGCCAGCCTGCCAGGGCCGGCGCATCGGACACCGTTTAATGAGCGCGCTGCTCGACGGCCTGGAAGACCGCACGGTGCTGCTGCATGCCACCGCCGAAGGTCGCGGCCTCTACGAGCGGCTGGGGTTCGTGCGCACCGGCGAATTGCGGCAGCACCAGGGCATCGCGCAGTCGGCGCCGCTGGTGGCCTTGCAGCCAGGCTGGCGTCTGCGGCCTGCCGGTGTTCACGAGGCAGCAGCGCTGCAGGCCCTCGACGCGGCGGCGCGTGGCATGCCGCGCGATGCATTGATTGCCGACCTGCTGTCCACCGCCGATGCCTGCGTGGTGCTCGACCATGACAACGAACCGCGCGGCTTTGCGATGCTGCGTCGCTTCGGGCGCGGGCATTCGATCGGGCCGGTGGTTGCGCCTGATGTCGATGGCGCGAAGGCGTTGATCGCGCATCTGGCCAGTGTGAATGCCGGGCACTTCACGCGCATCGACATCGATTTCGACAGTGGGCTGTCTGAGTGCCTGGAGAGCATCGGGCTGCTGCGTGTGGATGCGCCTACGACGATGGTGCGTGGTGCGCCGCTTGTCACTCCGGCGGGTGGTCCTTCGCTCTTTGCCATCGTGACTCAGGCTGTTGGCTAGGAATGAACGCTTGCTTTTCGGGGTGCGATCACGCCGACGGGAGTACCCGGTGTCATTCGCACGCACCCTGAACGTGTTCCCAGCCGAGTCCCAGTCAATCATGAAAACTACCTTCCTCTACAAATCCGACCCGGCAAGAGGCCGCCTGTGGGCCGAAGTGTTCAGCCGCCGCTCACCAGACATCGACTTCCGCATCTGGCCCGACATCGGCGATCCCGCGCAGGTGCGTTTCCTCGCAGCCTGGGAGCCGCCGGAAGATCTGGCAACGCGCTTTCCCAATCTGGAAGTGCTGTTTTCTTCCGGCGCGGGCGTCGACCAGTTCGACTTCGCAGCGCTTCCGGCCTCGTTGCCAATCGTGCGCATGGTGGAGCCCGGCATCGTGCGCGGCATGGTCGAGTACGTGACGCATGCTGTGCTTGGCCTGCATCGCGACATGCCGCAATACCGGCGCCAGCAGCAGGAGGGCCTGTGGAAGCCGCTGCCTGTGCGGCCCGCTGGTGAACGGCGCATCGGCGTGCTCGGGCTGGGCTCGCTCGGGCAGGCCGTGCTGGCGCAGCTTGTTGCGCTGGGCTTCGACTGCGCAGGATGGAGCCGTTCGCGGCACGAGGTCGACGGCGTGCAATGCCATGCCGGCGCCGATGAGCTGCCGGCCTTTCTGGCGCGCACCGACATCCTCGTGTGCCTGCTGCCTCTGACCGATTCGACACGCGGCTTTCTCGATGCGCGGCTGTTTTCGTTGCTGCCCACGGGCGCCGGGCTGGTGCATGTGGGGCGCGGGCCGCAGCTTGTGGATGCCGACCTGCTGGCCGCGCTCGCAAGCGGGCAGATCGGCGATGCGGTGCTCGACGTGACCGACCCCGAGCCGCTGCCGCTGGAGCACGCCTTCTGGCGCCATCCGCGCATCCAGCTCACGCCGCACATCGCGAGCATGACGCAGCCGCTGAGCGCGGCGGAAGTGGTGCTCGACAACCTCGAGCGCTTCGAAGCTGGCGAGCCGATGGTCGGCCTGGTCGACCGCGCGCGTGGGTATTGAAGACGGGAAGAAGGAAGACCGACCGCACGATCTGCTGCCTGCCACGCACACAACCGCAGCCTGCTTTGTGCGGCACCCCCAAAGCAGCACCACCTCGTGCGGTGCGCCGCCTAAGCTGAGGGCATCGAAAGCTCCTTCGCTCTCGCTCCCTCCAACACCGCCATGACGCACCCCACCGCATTGCCCCACCAAGCCGCGCTCGACGCAATCGACCGCGCGCATCTGATCCACCCCGTCTCGCCCTGGCGCGTGCATGAGCAGCGCGGCCCCACCGTGCTGTCTTCAGGCCGTGGCGCATGGCTGACCGACGGCAACGGCCACGAACTGCTCGACGCCTTTGCGGGCCTGTGGTGCGTGAACGTGGGCTACGGGCAAGAGAGCGTGGTGCAGGCCGCCACCGAGCAGATGCGCAAGCTGCCGTACGCAACCGGCTACTTCCACTTCAGCAGCGAGCCGGCCATCCGCCTTGCTGAAAAACTGGTGCAGATCACGCCCGCCTCGCTGACCCGCGTGTACCTCACGCTGGGTGGCTCCGAGGCGGTCGATGCCGCCGTGCGCTTCATCGTGCAGTACTACAACGCGACCGGCCGGCCGTCGAAGAAGCAGTTCATTTCGCTGGAGCGCGGCTACCACGGCTCGTCGTCCACCGGCGCTGGCCTCACGGCGCTGCCGGCCTTTCATCGCGGCTTCGACCTGCCGCTGCCCACGCAGCACTACATTGCGTCGCCTTACGCCTATCGCCATGCCGAAGGCGCCGACCCGCAGGCGCTGATCGCCTCGTCGGTCGCGGCCTTGCGCGCCAAGGTGGCCGAGCTGGGCGCGGACAACGTGGCTGCCTTCTTCTGCGAACCGATCCAGGGCTCGGGCGGCGTCATCGTGCCGCCCCAGGGCTGGCTGAAGGCCATGCGCGAGGCCGCGCGCGAGCTCGACATCCTCTTCGTCGTGGACGAAGTCATCACCGGCTTCGGCCGCACCGGTCCCATGTTCGCCTGCGAGGCCGAAGGCGTGGAGCCCGACCTGATGACCATGGCCAAGGGCCTCACGGCCGGCTACGTGCCGATGGGCGCGACCATGATGTCGGAGAAGGTCTACGCCGGGATCGCCGACGGCGCGCCCGAGGGCGCCTCCATCGGCCACGGTGCGACCTATTCGGCGCACCCGGTCGGCGCCGCTGTTGCGCTCGAAGTGCTGCGGCTCTACGAGGAAGGCGGCATCCTTGCCAACGGCCAGCGCGGCGCGGCGCACTTTGCCGCCGGGCTCGATGCGCTGCTCGCGCATCCGCTGGTGGGCGATTCGCGCCACCGCGGCCTGCTGGGCGCGCTGGAGCTGGTGAGCGACAAGGCCAGCAAGCGCCGTTTCGATGCGGCGCTGGGGCTGTCCGACCGCATCTTCGCCGCCGGCTACCGCAACGGGCTGGTGTTCCGCTCATTCGGCGACCACATCCTCGGCTTTGCGCCTGCGCTCACCTTCACCGAGGACGAGTTTGCGCAGATGTTCACGCGGCTGAAGAAGACGCTCGACGAAGTGCTGGAAGCACCTGACGTCCGCGCCGCGATGGCGGCCTGAGCGAACAGGCACGCAAAGCCCGCAAGACCGGCGGCCAACGACGCAGAATCGGGCTTTCTCTCGTTATCAGGCACCGCCATGTCAGAAGCTTTCAAGATCGACCGACTCGACCTTCGCATCCTGGCCCAGTTGCAGAAGAACGGGCGCATGACCAACGTCGACCTGGCGGATGCGGTGGGGCTCTCGCCCAGCCCCTGCCTCATTCGCGTGAAGCGGCTGGAACAGGCCGGCTACATCGCCGGCTATGGCGCGCACCTTCGGCTCGAAAAACTCGGCGACACGCTCACCGTGTTCACCGAGGTCACGCTGTCGGACCACCACCGCGAGGACTTCGTGCGCTTCGAGGCTGCGATCCGCGAGGTCGACGAGGTGCTCGAATGCCACCTGGTCAGCGGCGGCTACGACTACCTGTTGCGCTTTCTCACCCGCGGCGTGAATCACTACCAGGAAGTGATCGAAGGGCTGCTCGAACGCAACATCGGCATCGCGAAGTACTTCAGCTACATCGTCATCAAGTCGCCGTTCATCAAGACGCACTGTCCGATCGAACGGCTTTTTCCTCACGAGCGCTGACCGGCGCCTTCGACCGTCCATGCCCGAACCCAAGCCTCGCTTCCAGCCGCCAGCCCGCTTCGTGCGGCTCGCGGAAACCGACCGGCCCGCGCTGACCCTGCACATCGACGGCGAAGCCCGCACCGCGCTGGCGGGCGACACGCTGCTGGTGGCGCTGCTGAGCAACGGACGACGCGTGCGCGACAGCGAGTTCGGCGACGGGCCGCGCGCCGGCTTCTGCCTGATGGGCGCCTGCCAGGACTGCTGGGTGTGGACACCGGCCGGCGAGCGCCTGCGCGCCTGCTCGACGCCGGTGGAAGAGGGCATGTCGGTGCTCACGCGCCCGCCGGCGGACCACTGGTTGCCGACACCGGACCTGCAGCAGTCGCTGGCTCGCCATGCGCCGGAGGGAGGGGCATGAGCGGGGCGCCTCCTTCTTTTCCTTCTGCTTCGCCACGCATCGTCGTGGTCGGCACCGGCCCCGCCGGCGTGCGCGCCGCGCAGGCGCTGGTGCGCGCCGGCGTGCGGCCCATCGTCGTCGATGAAAGCCGGCGCGACGGCGGCCAGATCTACCGCCGCCAGCCCGAGGGCTTCAAGCGGCCCTATGCCAAGCTTTACGGCACCGAGGCCGAAAAAGCGCAGGCGCTGCACAGCGACTTCGACGCGCTGCGCGACCATGTCGACTACCGCGGCGACACGCTGGCCTGGAACGTGAGCGAAGGCGCGCTGCACGTCGTGCATGCCGGCGAGCCGCAGACGCTGCCCTTCGATGCCTTGCTGGTGTGCAGCGGCGCGACCGATCGCCTGATGCCGGTGGTGGGCTGGCACCGCGCCGGTTGCTACAGCCTTGGCGCTTCGCAGATCGCGCTGAAGGCGCAGGCCTGCGCCATAGGTTCGCGCGTCGTCTTCATGGGCAGCGGCCCGCTGCTGTACCTCGTGGCCTCGCAGTACGTGCAGGCCGGCGCGCAGGTGGCGGCGGTGCTCGACACCGCACCGGCCGCCAAGCCCTGGGGCGCCGTGGCCGGTTTGCTTGCAAGACCGCGGTTGGCACTGCGCGGGCTCGCGCTGATTCGCGGCCTGCGCCGCGCGGGCGTGCCGGTGCTGCAGGGCGTGGAGCCGCTGCGCATCGACGGCGACGACAGCCTGGGCGTGCAGGCCGTGGCCGTGCGCGATGCCCAGGGGCGCGAGCAGCGCTTCGAGTGCGATGCCGTGGGCCTCGGCTGGCACCTGCGCGCCGAAACGCAGCTGGCCGACATTGCGCGCTGCGACTTCGAATTCGAGCCGCTGAGCCGGCAGTGGCTGCCGCGCATCGACGCCGATGGCCGCAGCAGCACCAAGGGCGTGTACCTGGCGGGCGACGGCGTTCGCATCCTCGGGGCCGATGGCGCGGAGGCCGCGGGCCGGCTTGCAGCGCTCGCCGCGCTGGCCGATCTCGGCCATGCACCGGGCCGTGCGCTCTACGACGCCGAGTCCGCCGCGTTGCGTCGCACGCTGGCGCAGATGAATCGCTTCCGCGAAGGCCTGGCGCGTGCCTTTCCATGGCCGCATGCACAGGCTGCGGCACTGCCCGACGACGCGGTCGTGTGCCGCTGCGAGGCGGTGACGGCAGGCGAACTGCGCCGCTGCGTCAACGAGATGGACAGCCATGAAGTCAACCGCGCCAAGGCCTTCAGCCGCGTCGGCATGGGGCGCTGCCAGGGCCGCTTCTGCGGCCACGCCTCGGCCGAGATCGTGGCGCAGGCCAGCGGCGTGCCGGTGCAACTGGTGGGGCGCCTGCGCTCGCAAGCACCCGTCAAGCCGCTGATGATGAACACGCGCGAGGTGCAGGCATGAGCGATACGACGACCACCACAGACGTGCTGGTGCTCGGCGGCGGCCTGATGGGCACCACCGCCGCCTTCTTCCTGCGCCGCCAGCATGGCCTGTCGGTCACGCTGCTCGAACGCGAGCTCGTGGGCCGCCAGGCCAGCGGCACCAACTTCGGCAATGTGCGCAGGCAGGGCCGCGCGCTGGCGCAGATGCCGCTGGCCAATCGCGCGCGCGCCGTCTGGGGCCGCGTGAAGGAACTGCTGGGCGAAGACCTGGAGTTCGTGCCCTACGGCCACCTGCGCGTCTGCTACACCGAGCAACAGGCCGCGGTGCTGGAGCAGCACGCGAAAGACGTGAAGCCGCTCGGCCTCGATCTCGAACTGTTCAATGCGGAGCATCTGCGCCGGCGCTGGGGCATCTTCGCGCCCGGCATCGTGAGCGGATCGCTGTCGCCGAACGACGGCCACGCCAACCCGCGCCTGGCCGGCCCGGCCTTCGCACGCGCCGCGCGGCGCGCGGGCGCGAACATCGTCGAGCAGGCCGAGGTGATGCAGGTCGAGCGCGATGGCGCGGGCTTCGTCGCCCACACGGCGGACGGCCGGCGCTTTCGCGCGGCGCAGCTCTTCGTGGCCTGCGGCGCGTGGTCGAACCGCATGGCCGAACAGTTCGGCGAAGCCGTGCCGATGGATGCGCGCGGGCCGCAGATGGGCGTGACGGAGCCGCTGCCCTACGCCATCGGGCCGTCGATCGGCATCTCTTCGCCCATCGAATACGAAGGGCTGTACTTCCGGCAGATCGCGCGCGGCAACATCGTCTTCGGCGGGGGGCTCAAGGGGCCGGCGCATGCGCAGCACATCCGCGCCTACGTGAAGCCCGACAACGTGCTGCGCCAGTTGCGCGAGCTACGCCGCTTCGTGCCGGCCTTCGAGCACGTGCAACTGATCCGCGTGTGGAGCGGCATCGAGGGCTACACCGCCGACTGGCAACCCGTGATGGGCCCGAGCGCCCGCGTGCCGGGCCTGCACTATGCCTTCGGCTTCAATGGCGAGGGCTTTGCGATCAGCCCGGGAGTGGGCGAGACGATGGCCGAGCTGATCGCCACTGGCCAGACGTCGACGCCAATCGAGAGCTTCTCGATCGGCCGGTTCGCTCAAGAGCAGACGAAGCAGGCGGCCTGAGGCCGCTGCTGCCCGCTACTGCGCCATCACGACGAAGACTTTGCGCAGGGTCTCGTGCACATGCCACTCTCCGGTGGTGTTCGCCGGAAAGAACAGCGTGTCGCCCGCGCGAATCTCCAGCGCGGCGCCATCGGTCGGCGTGAAGGTGCAGGCACCGGCGAGGATGTGCATGACCTCGGCGTTGGCCAGCTGGCGCTCGAAGCGGCCGGGCTCGCATTCCCAGATGCCGCTCTTGTTGTCACCTGCGCCGGCGAGCTCGACGTCGATGCCGCTCAGCCGGCAGGGCGGCTGACTCAGGGGGCGTGCTGGCGTGCCCTGGTCTTGCAGGCCGCCGATGGTGGCCGACTGGCGAAGGATGGTGATGCCCATGGTGCTCAACGTCCGGCCTCGACCGCATCGGCCAGCTCGGCCAGCGTGTGGAAGTGGTAGTCGGGCACGGTGTGCTTCGACTCGATGGTGCCGCCCGAACCCTTTTGTGCATGCCGACGCTCGATCCAGCAGGTGGTGATGCCCAGCTGCTTGGAGATGCCGATGTCGTGGTACTGGCTTTGCGCCACGTGCAGGTTGTCGGCCTGCTTGTAGCCCCAGGCGCCTTCGAAGCGGCCGCGGGCATAGGCGAAGTAGCGCGCGTCGGGCTTCTCGCACAGCGCGTCGTCGCAGCTCAGCAGCATGTCGAAGGGCGAGCCCAGGGTCTTGTCGAAATGCGCCAGTGCCCAGGCCTGGGCATTGGTCATCGTCACCAGCTTGAAGCGCTTGCCGAGCCGCTTCAGCGCCTCCACCGAATCGGGGAACGCCGGCCATTGCGCGACCGAGTCGCGCAGGCCCTGCGCGATGGCGTCGGTGTCGGGCAAGCCAAGTGCCGGCGCGACGGCGTGCCAGCAGCGCTCCAGGTCGTCGGGGTACCAGCCGGCGTTGCCGTCGGCGCGCGCGCGCCGGTAGGCGGCGAGGAAGTCGTCGTCGCTCACGTCGGCATCGGGCGCCGCGCTGCGCAGGTAGGCGAGCATGCCGCCCTCGAAATCGATCAGCGTGCCGACGACGTCGAAGGTGAGGACCTTGAAATCTTGCAGGGACATGGAAATGCTCCAAGGATGAAGAAGAGGACTTCATCGAGCATAGGTGCGCACCCTGCGGGCGCGGGCCCGAACTTGGGCCGCGTCACGGCACAGGATGCGGTTGTCGGCGCCGCGGTGGCATCTTCTTGCGCGGCGGCGCTCAGTTCTCGCCGACGTGGCCCTTGTGCTGCGGCAGGTCGTCCGTGATCGTGAACCACGGCGCCTTGGAGCCGACGAAGATGTGCGCGGTCGGGCGAATCTCTGGCGCATCGACCAGTGTGCCCAGGGTGACGTGCACGAACTGGCCGTCGCGCACCACCGAATAGAGCAGCGAGCCGCACTTTGCGCAGTGAATGTCGCCCGCGTCCTTCTTGCCGTAGATCATCACTGCGTCTTCGCCCTGCGTGATGGCGAGCTTGCCGCGCTCGATGCCCGCGAAGGGCTTGAAGGCCGAGCCGGTCGCGCGCCGGCAGTCCGAGCAGTGGCAGTTCAGGGCGTAGGCGAATTCATCCGCCACCTTGTAGTGGACGGCGCCGCAGAGGCATTTGCCGGCGAGCATGCGGCCGCTGAAGAAGCTGCCTCAGCCCGCCAGGCCCACGAACACGTTCTGCACGTCGTCGTTCGCGTCGATGGCCGCCAGGAAGGTTTCGACTTCTTCCAGGTCTGTCGCGCTCAGGCTCGCCGGATCGACCGGGTTCTTGGGCTTGTAGCCCAGCTTGGCCGACAGCACGGTGAAGCCCTGGGCCGGCAGCGCGCGGCTCACGAGGTCGAGGTCGGTGGGGTCGGTCAGGAAGACCGCGGGGTGGCCTTCGC
Source organism: Variovorax sp. YR266 (assembly GCF_900107295.1). Classification (NCBI taxonomy): domain Bacteria; kingdom Pseudomonadati; phylum Pseudomonadota; class Betaproteobacteria; order Burkholderiales; family Comamonadaceae; genus Variovorax; species Variovorax sp. YR266. The sequence continues at coordinate 271,695 of NZ_FNPM01000004.1, read as the reverse complement.
TGGCTGGTTCGAAGTCTTGGGCGCCGGCTTCGATGGCGGCCACTTCGGGGTCGGCGTCGGGTTTGGCGGGTTCGGCTTCGATCATGCCGACGTGGTCGAAGTCCCACGACACCGAGCCCGAGGTGCCCAGCTGGCCCTTGCGGAACAGCACGCGCATTTCAGGCGCGGTGCGGTTCACGTTGTCGGTCAGGCACTCGACCATCACCGGCACGCGGTGCGGCGCGAAGCCTTCGTACATCACGTGCTCGAAATGCACGGCCTCGCCAGTGAGGCCCGCGCCTTTCTTGATGGCGCGGTCGAGCGTGTCCTTGGGCATCGAGGCCTTGCGCGCCTGCTCCACGACCAGCCGAAGACGCGAGTTGGAGGCCGGATCGGCGCCGTTGCGCGCGGCCATCATGATTTCCTTGGCGAGCTTGCTGAATAGCCGGCCCTTGGCATTGGCCGCCAGATCCTTGTGTTTCGCTTTCCATTGGGCGCCCATGTCTGTTTCCTTGAATGTGTGTTGTGCGTGCGGCCGTGCCTGGCAGGCTCCTGGCTCTTTGCAGAAAGAAGGGCTGGATGACCGGATCGGGGCGACTACTGTAGCCTTCTTCCCATGACTGCTGCACACGAAAACCAGTACCCCACGCCGTTCGAGTCCGGCAACGGCAACCAGACCACCACCTGGGCCGAATGCATCGCCTTCTACGAGCGGCTGGCCGGACAATTTCCCGGCGTGCTGCGCTGGGGCGGGATCGGCGTGTCGGACACCGGTGTTCCCCTTCACGCCGGCGTGGTCACTGCCGACGGCGTGTTCGATCGCGACACGCTCAGGCAGCAGCGCCGCCCGGTGTTCTTCAACAACAACGGCATCCACCCCGGCGAGCCCGAGGGCATCGACGCCTGCATGGCGCTGGTGCGCGATTTCTGCACGCAGCCCGGGCGGTTGGCGGCGCTGGGCGACACGGTGTTTTTGTTCATTCCCGTCTACAACGTGGACGGCTGTATCAACCGGCAGAACACCTCGCGCGTGAACCAGCTCGGGCCCGAATCTTTCGGCTTCCGCGGCAACGGCCGGCACCTGGACCTGAACCGCGACTTCATCAAGTGCGACAGCCTGGCCGCGCAGGTGTTCAATCGCTTCTTCACCGCGTGGGACCCGGATGTGATGGTCGACACCCACACCTCCAACGGCGCGGACTACAGCTACACCATGACGCTGATCCCGACCCAGCCCGACAAGCTGGGCGGCGGGCTCGGGCAGTTCCTGCGCGAAAGCATGCTGCCTGCGATCTACGGCGATATGGCGCAACGCGGCTGGCCCACCTGCCCGTACATGAACCTGCTGGCCGAGACGCCCGACGACGGCATCGAGGACTTCCTCGACCTGCCGCGCTTTTCCACCGGCTATGCGGCGCTGCACTACACCATCGGCTTCATGCCCGAGACCCACATGCTCAAGCCCTTTGCCGACCGCGTGGCTTCCATGCGGACGCTGGTCGATGTGGTGCTGGAATTCACCGTCGCGCATGCGGCGCAGATTCAGAATCTGCGCCGCGACGCCAAGGCTGCTGCAGCGCAGCAGGCGCGCTGGCCGCTGACATGGCGCAACGACCGCAGCCGGCCGGCGAGCCTTCGCTTCAAGGGCTATCGCGCGGTTCGCACGCCGAGCCGGCTCGGGAACTACGAGCGCCTGGCCTACGACCGCAGCCAACCCTGGGAGAAAGACATCGTGCACTTCGACCGCTGCGTGGAAGACTTGGCGGTCGCGGCGCCCAAGGCCTACCTGGTGCCCCAGGCCTGGCGCGAAGTGATCGAGCGCCTGCAATGGAACGGCGTCGAGCTGCGGCGCCTGGAAGCGGACCAGTTGTTCGATGCGGCCCGGGTGTACCGCGTGCAGAGCGTGACCTCGCGCGCGAGCGCCTACGAAGGCCACATGTTCCATGACCAGCTGGTGCTCGCCACGCACACCGAGCGCTTCCAGGCGCGCGTGGGCGACGTGCTGGTGCCACTGGACCAACCCAACGCCCGCTACGCGGTCGAAACGCTGGAGCCCGAAGCCCACGACAGCTTCTTCCGCTGGGGCTTCTTTAATAGCGTGCTGGAGAAGAAGGAGAACTTCTCGGCCTATGTCTTCGAGGACACCGCGCTGCGCATGCTGGAGGACGAGCCCGCGCTGAAGCGCCAGTTCGAGCAATGGAAGGCGGACCACCCCGAGAAGCTGTCTGACCAGCAGGCTGTGCTGGGCTTTCTCTTTGCGCACGGCCGGCGCCATGCGGAGCCGGGGTGGCGGCGCTATCCGGTGGTCGGGCTGATGTAGGCAGGTCGCGGCCCGGACAGCAGTTTTTTCCAAGTCCCGGCGGCGCATTGCGTCTAGGCTGCGGTCATCCTTCAACTCCTTTGGAACGACCAGACATGCGATCCAGCGACGCGCAACAGAAGACAGATGCCTTTCACCGGCTGCACGCCGGCCCTGATCCATTGGTTCTCGTGAATGCATGGGACGCCGCCAGCGCCCGCATCGTCGAGCGCGCCGGTGCGATGGCCATCGGCACCACCAGCGCAGGCATGGCCTGGTCGCTTGGCTACGCGGACGGCGAGCGCATGCCCGTTGACGAGCTGATCGCAGCCTGCGAGCGCATCTGCCGCGTGACGGGAGTGCCGGTGAGCGTGGACATCGAACAGGGTTACGGCGACAGCACGCAGGCGGTGGGCGACGTGGCAAGCGCGCTGATCGGCATGGGCGCGGCCGGCATCAACATCGAGGACGGCACAAGGCCGGGCACGCGCGAGCTGGCGGCGCCCGAGGTGATGTGCGAGCGCATTGCCGCCATCCGCAAGCTCGATGCGCGCTTTTTCATCAACGCGCGCACCGACGTCTACTTCGTGCCCTGGAACGACCCGGTGGCTCGATTCGAAGAGGCGCTGCGCCGCGCACAGCTTTATGCGGCGGCGGGTGCGGACGGCATCTTCGTGCCTGGCATGTCCAGCCTCGAAGAAATCGAGCGGCTGTCTGGCGCGCTGAGCCTGCCCGTGAACGTGTACGCGGGCTATGCCGGCGCACCCTCGGCCGATGGCCTGGCACGCGCCGGTGCGCGGCGCATCAGCCTGGGCTGCGGGCCGCTGCAGTCGGCGCTGGGGCTTGTGGACCGCATCGCCAAGGAGGCCTTCGAGCATGGCCGCTTCGGCACGATGGGCGAGGGCATGCTGTCGGTTGGCGAGATCAACGGGCTTTTTGCCGCCACTGCCTGAGCCTCGCGTCTGCGGGGCGCGTTCGGGTACAGTGGGCGCCCCTTGCCGCAGCCGACCCCGCCCGAAACCAGTTCCCCGCACAGCATCCGCCTCGAGGCGGTGACGCTGGTGCGCGGCAACCAGCATGTCTTCGAGGGGCTGACGCTCAGCCTGCAGGAGACGCGCATCGGCCTTATCGGCGACAACGGAGCCGGCAAGAGCAGCCTGTTCCGCCTCATCAGCGGGCTCGACCAGCCGCAGCAGGGGCGCGTGGTCGTGCATGGCTGCGACACGCAGGCCGACCGCAGGCAGCTGTCGAAGCACGTGGGGCTGATGTTCCAGAACCCCGACGACCAGATCATCTTTCCGACCGTGGCCGAGGAACTGGCCTTCAGCCTCACGGCGCGCGGTGAAACACGGCAGGCGGCGCGGCAGCAGGCGCGCGATTTTCTTGCGCGACGCGGGCTCGAAGCCTGGGCCGGGCGCGCCGTGGGCGAGCTGAGCCAGGGGCAGCGCCAGCAGGTGTGCCTGCTGGCCTTGCAGATCAGCGAGCCCGCCACGCTGCTGCTCGACGAGCCCTTTGCCAGCCTCGACCTGCTGAGCCAGGCGCGATTGGCCGCGCAGCTCGAGGCGAGCGACCACCAGATCCTCGTGTCCACGCACCTGCTCGAACACGTCTACGACTTCGAACGCGTGCTGTGGCTCGAACAGGGCAAGGTGCGCGCCGACGGGCCGGGCCGCGAAGTCTGCGAGGCCTATGCCGAGAACGTGCGCGAGCGCGCTGCGGCAGAGCGGGGTCGCCATGCGTAGCCTCTATTCGGAGCAGCCGACGTGGATGCATGCGATGGCGGCGTGGGTCAAGCTCGCGGTGCTGTCGGTGTGCGGCACGCTGCTGGTGCTGGTCGAGCGGCCGGTGCATCTGGCCGTTGCCTGCGCGGTGGTGCTGCTGATCTTCGTCTCGCTCGGGCCGCCTGCGTGGCGCCGGGTGCGCATGCTGGTCGGCGTGGCGATCGCTGGCGGGCTGATCGTCGGCTTCCACTGGGCGATGGGCACGACCCCGCTCGGCGTGGCCAGCGCATTGCGCCTTGCCAGCGCGGCCACGCTTGCGCTGATGCTCACGCTGACCACGCGCTTCGAAGACCTGCTGGCGGTGCTCGAAGCGGTGCTGCATCCGCTGCAGCGCCTTGGCGTGCCGACCGAGCGGATCGCACTGGGCCTTGGCCTGATGCTGCGCTTCGCCGAAAATTTCTATGTGCAGTGGCAGCGCCTCGACGACGCCTACCGCGCGCGTTCAGGCCACGGCGGCGGCCTGCGGCTGCTGGCGCCGCTGACCATCCGCACGCTGCAGACGGCGGAGCGCGTGGCCGATGCGCTCGCAGCGCGGCTCGGGCGCTGAGCTTCCTTCCTTTTTCTCGATTGCGATTGCCATGACCACCACTTCAGGCTCCCTCACTTCGTCCCGTTCCCTGTCGTACATCGCGCTGTTCGCAGCGCTGATGGCGGTGTTCGGCCTGATCCCGAAGATCGACCTGCCGTTCGGCGTGCCGATCACGTTGCAGTCGCTGGGCGTGATGCTGGCGGGCTGCCTGCTCGGGCCGCGCCGCGGCTTCCTGGCGATTTCGCTGTTCCTGCTCGCGGTGGCACTGGGCCTGCCGCTGCTGCCCGGCGGCCGCGGCGGCCTGAGCGTGTTCGTGGCGCCCGCCGGGGGCTTCCTGTTTGGCTGGATGTTCGGGGCCTTCGCCTGCGGCTTGCTGATGCGCCTTGCCGTGCGTCGCATGGCCGGGGGCACGGGCGTGGGGCTGCTGGTTGCGGCTTTTGTGTCGTCGGTGGTCGGCGGGATCGTCGTGGTCTACGGCTTCGGCATCGTCGGGCTTTCGTTGATCGCCCACATGTCGCTGCCGCAGGCCGCGCTGGCCATGCTGGTGTTCATTCCCGGCGACCTGATCAAGTGCGGCATCTGCGCGATGCTTGTGCAGACGGTGATGCGCGGCATGCCGGGCTGGCGGCTCGACCGCGACTGAGCTACTTGCCGCGCCGCCTGAACACGGTGGCCGAGAGGTAGTCCTTGCGCGGGCCGTGGACCGTGTGGCGGATGGTGAAGGAGCCGTCCGCCAGAAAGCGGTAGCTGCTGTCGTAGGTGTCGGGCGTGCACAGGTGCGTGGCCGAACCGGCGAGCGCATCGCCGTCGCGCATGATGCCGATGGCGTGGAACAGGCGCGGCGGGGTTTCGGCAAAGTGCACCACGAAGCCGCCCGGGGCGCGTTCGAAGAGGTATTCGCGGTGGCCGTCGAATTCCTTGCCGTCGGCAAGGCGGATCCGGCCCTCTTCGCGGTACTTCAGCATCCCTGTCTCGAGCGGCGTGAGCATGGCTGTGCCGGTCATGGAGGCCTGGCCCTCGATGGTTCGTTCCAGGTCCCATGCACCCACCAGCCTGTCGAAGACAGTGTCCGCAGTGCCCCAGGGGGGCGGGGGTGGAAAGGCAGGGGCCGGCGCGCTCATGCAAAGACTCTACGACAAGCCTTGATCTCCCTTTAGAGCAGCTGATTGTTTCCACTTCGTGAACGCCGTGGTTCTTTTCTCTAAGGGTTTTTACTTAGACAACGGCGCACAATTCATCTCACAGACCGGCCCCAAAGCCGATCTGGGTGAACAGGGCCCCGAGCGAGGTGGCCGCCCCCGGAGGGACGGTGACCCACCCAAGACCGGTTCGAAATCATCCAAAGAACTGAAACGAATTGAAGGACATCCAAATGACCGCCTCTAAGCTCCTCTCCGCTATCTCCATCGCCCTGCTGGCCGCTGCCGGTGCCGCACACGCTGAAACGTATGAAGGCGTGCACCAAGTGACCTCGGCCGCCAGCCGCGCCGACGTTGCCGGCCAGGCCGTGGTTGCAGCCCATAGCGCCAACCCCTATGCCACCGGCGCCGACGCAGGCCCCGCTCGCGTGATCGTCTCGACGACCAGCCGTGCCGCCGTTCGCGCCGATGCAGTTGCCGCTGCACACAGCGCTGACCCGTATGCCGAAGGCGCTGCCGCTGGTGTCGCACCGGTCGTGGCAAGCACGGTCGACCGCGCCGCGGTGCGTGCCGCAGCCCGCGCTGCCGCTCGCGGTGACGCACTGCCGCTGTAATCACTCCCCCGACAGGGGCTGAGACAAAAGGCCGGGCCATGCGATGCATGGCCCGGCCTTTTTGCGTCTGGCTTGCTGCGCCTGGTCAGCGCGCGGGCAGCGGCCGCAGCGCGGCGATGAGGAAAGGCGCGTTGTCGTCGTCGGTCGGGTCGTGCAGTTCGACGAACCATTGCGCGGCGTCGCCGTATCCGGAGCCTGCGCTGAGTTCGCAGGCATAGAGCAGCCGCCCTGCCCGCGCATCCTCCCGGGACGCGATGGCTTCATCGCAGCACTCATCGATCAGCGACCCCGTGCCATCGGGCGCACCGACGAAGGACCGCCGCATCAGCCGCATGACGATGCGTTCCGGCGCCACTGTGCGTTCGCCTTCCCGCGCAACGGGCACCGTCGCGCGCAGCCGCAGTTCGAACGGCTCGCCGACGCGAAAGCCTTCCCCGCGCTCCAGCGATATGCCTTCAAGCGCCACGCGCACCCGGCGGCGCTCGCGCAGCCTCGTGACGACGAGCAGCACCGTCGACACCGAGAAGACCCCGAAGAACGGCAGCCCCACCGCCAGCCAGAGCCATTGCCAGCCACCGGCCAGTGCCCAGGTCATCGCCCGCAAGCCGAAGACCGCCATGAACACCAGCACCGCGAGCGCGGCCAGCCACGCAGCCCAGTCGGCGGCCGACTTCGGCGCGCGCTCCGTGGCCTGCGGCGCGCGCGAGGTCCATTCGGTGGGCAGCCTTTCGTCGTCCGGCTGGGCGATCGGGTCGATGGATGAATGGCGCTGCAGCATGAAGAGCCGCCGAGCATAGCCAGTCGCGCAGCAAGCAGGCAGCACCACGCCGGTGCGGCCCCCGGCCATGTGGCGGAGCCGCCTTCGCCAAAAGGCGCATTGCCTTGCTACGGCGCATCCTTCATGATTGCGCGGCGCGGAAGGGGTGGCCGCAAGACTTCATGCTTTCGCATTAGTGCGTCATCGTGGTGCGGCCGGGTGAAAATACGAGCACGCTTCCGTCAGGAAAAAAGAAAGCATGATCCCGTTGCAGCCGAGGCGGCAACCCAACACGCATGGCCCTTACTCTCGACCCCGAAGACACGCGCGGACGCATCCACGACCTGGTGTGGAGCGGCTTCTATCCCGACGCCGATGTTGAATGGCTGATCACCGACGAGTACCTCGATCCCGATGAGATCACCGCCGAAGACCGGGCCTGGGTCAAGGCCGAGGCCGCAAGTGCATGCGCCGCCAAGCGCGCGGCCGAGGCCGGGTGGCCCGCGCAGACCGAATACGACCGGCTCGAAGCCGTGTTCGCGCAGCTGCGCAGCGAGAAGATCATTGCGCTGCACCGCGCAGGCAACACGCTCGCCGATGGCCACGACGACGTGCGCGAGCAATGGCGCGCCGCGGGCCGCATGGACTCGGGCATTCGCGGCTGCTGCTTCTATCACGCGCAAGACCTCGATGCGGCGGTGCGCACCGGCCGCCTGCACCTGGCCTTCAGCGGCGGCATGATCCCCGAGATCGAGCAGCGCGAAGCCAACACCGTGGTGGTGGGCCACCGCATCGCCGAGCTGCTGCGTGCGGCCGGCTTCGGCGTGCAATGGAGCGGCAACATCGACCAGCGCATCGAAGCCGACCTCGGCCAATGGCGCAAGCGCGGCCCCTCCGCGTGAGCGTGCAACAGGCCTGGCAGCCGCCGCGCCGCATCGACGCGATCGATTTCTGGCTGCGCTCGCGGCTGCTGGCCACGGCCCATGCGTTGCGCGAGACGCTACGACCTTCGGCCCGGCGCTGGCACGGCGGCGACAGCGCACTGGCCGACGCGCCGGTGCTCGCGCAATACCGCACTCCCTTGTGGTCCGACGGCCGCGCCGAAGAATTTCCGCTCGTGGCCGGCAAGGTGCAGAACCTGCGCGTGGCGCGCCGTGCCTTCGATGCCATCGAGGTGCCGGCAGGCGAAGTGCTGAGCTTCTGGCGCCAGCTGGGGCGGCCGGGCGCATGGCGCGGCTTCGTGCAGGGCCGCGAGCTGCGCGGCGGTTGCGTGGTGCCGACGCTGGCCGGCGGGCTCTGCCAGCTGTCGAACGCGCTCGCCACCGTGGCGGTGCGCGCGGGCTTCGAGCTGGTCGAGCGCCACGGGCACACGGCGCGCATCGAACAGGCCGGCGCGGCCGACGGTGACGCGGTCGATGCGACGGTGTTCTGGAACTACGTCGATCTCAAGCTGCGCGCCAAGCATGCGTGGCGGCTCGAAGTGGAATTGACCGATAGCGAACTGGTGCTGCGCATCCGCGCGCGTTCTCCGCTGGCGGCACTGGCTGCTCCTGTGGCGCTGCGCCGAACGAATGACGCAGGCGCGGCATTGCCATTGGCGCGCGGTTGCCTGAGTTGCGAACAGACCTCCTGCTTTCGCCATCGTCCCCAGGTCGACGTCGGCCCCGAGGGCCGCGTGGCGGTGCTGGTCGATGGCTGGACGCCGGAGTTCGCCCGCTACCTGCGAGAGGAACATCCACACGCGCAGCGCCTGCAGCCGGCGCCGCTGCGGCTTGCGTTCTGGCGTCTGCCCGCGACCGGCTGGCACCGTGAGACAGCAGTGCCCGCGCAGACACTGTGGGCCGTGAGCCTGCGCCGCGCGCTGTGGCAGCGGCTCTGGGCGCGGCATGCAGGCCGGCGGCAGGCGAGCCTGATCGACGGCCAGCGCTGGCTTGCGCGCGCCCTGGCAAGCCGCCTGACGCCGGAGCACACGGAGCTGGTGGTCGAGCAGGCACTGCTGCCGCACCTGCAGCGCATCGGTGCGCTCGACGGGCGCCGCGTCACCGTGCTGGCCAGCGCGTTGCCGATGGCCGAAATCGAACATCGGCTCGATGCCGCGTCCCGGCACTGGCCCGGTGACGGAACGCTGCGCGACTTTCGCGCCGATCCGTCGCTGGTGCGCACCGAGACGCTGGCGCTTGCCCGTGCGAAGGCCGTGGTCACGCCGCATGCAGATGTCGCCCGGCAGCTCGCCAAGCTGGCACCGCAAGCAGCATTGACGCAGCTCGACTGGATGCTGCCCCCGGTCAAGGCTGCTGCTTTCATCGAACGCAGGGGGCCGCCGCTCGTCGTGTTCGCCGCGAGCGCACTGGCACGCAAGGGTGCGCGCGAACTTGCCGCGGCGCTGCAAGGCTGGCCGTACCGGCTGCGTGTGCTGGGCTCGCCTTCGGATGACGCGCAGCTCTGGCGCGGCATCGCGCACATCGAACACATGAACTGGCAAGGCGACTGGTTGGCCGGCGCCAGCGTCGTCGTGCTGCCCGCGCACGTCGAGCACGCACCGCGCGCGGTGCTGCGCGCCGTGGCGGCCGGCGTGCCCGTGGTGGCATCGACCGCATGCGGCCTCGCAGGCTCGACCGGCGTGCGCGAGGTAGCACCGGGCGACGTCGAGGCCCTGCGCGCCGCATTGCAGGCTGCTTGCATCCCCTGAACGGAGAGGACAGATGGCATCGATCGAACAGGCCCGCGCGGCGCTGGCTTCCCATGGCGCGCTGGCGCCGCAATCCGCCGCCGAGCATTGGCGCGGAGAGATCCCTCTGCCGGCCGCCATCGAGACCTTCTACGCACAGGTCGGCCCGCTCGGCGAGTGGATCAACGACCGCGTGGGCCATGCGGGCCTCACGGTGCCGACCGCTGGCAACCCCTTCAGCATTCCGACGCTCGCGCGCCTGTGGGAGCTGCAGGCCGGCTACCGCTGGCACGGCATCACCGGCGAGCGCATTGCCGACTGGCCCGATCACTGGCTGGTGGTGGCCGACCAGGGCGCGGACCCCTTCATCTTCGACCTGAACACAGGCGCGATACAGTTCGCCCGGCATGGCGAGGGTGTGTGGAAAGACGATGCACCGATCTTTGCCGACATCCTCGAGATGGCCACGTGCCTCGGCACTATCGGCCAAGTGTGGGACGAGGCGGGCGAGGACATCTTCATGGACGACGATTCCGTCAACCCGGTGCACCGCGCGCGCCTGATCGAGCGGCTCACGCCGCTGATTGGCGCCAGCGAGGCCGGCGACATCGCGGACCTGTTCGACTGGTAGTCAGCTGGCGCGCCGCAGGAAAAACAATACGGGAGCAGCACTTCAATGACCATCGACCTCCAGACGCTCAAGTGCGGCGAATGCGGCAGCAGCGTGCTCAAGCGCACCGGCCTCAACGAATACACCTGCGACCACTGCGGCTCGGTCACGCTGGTGGAAGACAACGTGTCCGACCGGCTGGAGCGCGTGCTCAACCAGGTGAAGAACGAAGCCGGCCGCCGGCTCGCGGCTGAAGAGGCGCTGAGGCAGAAGCTGATGCTGCGCAAGGTCGGCATAGCCATAGCCATCCTGCTGGGCGTGGTGCTGGTGTTTCGCGTGGTCGGGTTGTTTCTCTTCGATTCCCGCGACGCCGCATCCGGTGCACCGCGGTCCGTAGTGGCCGCTGCGGTCGACCGCACCATTCCCGTCGATGGCCTGAAGCTCAACGAGCCGCGCCAGGTGCTGGTGGGCAGCGGCAGTTCGGCCATGCCCAAGCTGCTGGTGGTGGCGCGCAACGAAACCGGCAAGTCGCTGTCGCGCGCGGGCATTCGTGCCACGTACTACGACGGCGACAGCAAGCTCGACGAGCGCAGCGAGATGCTGCCGGTGTCCGTGCTGGAGCCCGGCGAAAGTGCGCCCGTGTTGATCGACATGCCCAGCGGCAAGAACGTCACTCGGCAGGAGCTGCGCGTGCAGAAGCTGGCCGAGCCCTACAGCGCGGTGCAGGGGCCGCGCATGGCCTTCTCGCGCGTGCGGCTCATCCAGCAGGGCGAGCGCGTGCGGCTGGTGGGCCGCATCGCCAACGACCGCAAGGACGCCACGGTGCTCGGCGGCTTCGAGGTGCTGGTCACGCTGTACGACGACGCGGGGCAGGTGATCGGCTTCGGCCACGGCTACGGGCAGGCCAACGAGATCCAGCCGGGCACGCGGACTTCGATGGACGTGAGCATCGCGCGCTTCGGCCGCGCGACGGCCATCGCGGCATGGGACTACCGCATCGGCTACAGCACGGTCGAGTCGTCGGGCACGCGCACGCCGGTGCTGAACGCCGACCGCGTGATCCGCACGGTGGGCGGCCCCGAGTCCTTCAACCCCGAGCTGCGCCTGGGCACCGACGACCTGCTGGCCGGCGACAGCGAGCGCTTCGACGACAAGCAACTCGAACTGCTGCCGCTGGTGGACGGGCGCAACAACATCCAGCAGCGGCTGTTCCTGGGCGAGCTGGTGAACCGCAGCACCGATGCAGTGGTGCTCGCGCCGGGCGGCGTGATCTCGCGCTTCAGCGGCAGCAAGGCGCATGGCACTACGAACATCACGGGGCTGGCGTATCTCTATCCGGGCGAGCGCTTTCCGATCTTCCTCGAGCCCGAGGACATGGAGCGCATCACCGCGACTCGCATCGAATGGAAGCCGATGCGCCGCGCGGCATTGCCGGGTCCGCGCAAGCCGCTGGAGGTGAAGGTGACGGGCACCAAGGCCGAGACCGGCAGCGTGCTGCTCAACTTCAGCCAGCGCTTCACCTACAAGAGCGTGGAAGTCACGGGCAGCGTGAAGAACCCGGGCACGGGCATCGTCGGCAAGGTACGGCTGTGGGTCAGCCTGCGCGACCGTAACGGGCAGCTCACGGGCTTCAAGCTGGTGGAAAACCTGCCGGCCATCGCGCCGGGCGAGAGCGTGCCGTTCCAGGTGAACGTGGAGCAGAACGGCCGCGACTTCGCGAGCGTGACGACGCTATACCAAACCGAATAGCCCCTCGGGCGACGGCGTTGGGCGGTTCGCGCCATGATCGCGCCCATGATTCCGTTATCGATCCTCGACCTTTCCCCGATCACCGAGGGCAGCGACGCCGCGCAGTCGTTCCGCAACTCGCTCTCGCTGGCGCAGCATGGCGAGAAGCTGGGCTACACGCGCTACTGGCTGGCCGAGCACCACGGCATGCCGGGCATTGCGAGCGCGGCCACTGCCGTGCTGCTGTCGCACGTGGGAGCGGGCACGTCCACCATCCGCATCGGCGCCGGTGGCGTGATGCTGCCGAACCATTCGCCGCTGGTGATTGCCGAGCAGTTCGGCACGCTGGAATCGCTGTACCCGGGGCGCATCGATCTCGGCCTGGGGCGTGCGCCCGGCTCCGACCAGCGCACCGCGCGGGCCTTGCGGCGCAACCTCGAATCGGACGCGGACCAGTTTCCGCAGGACGTGATCGAGCTGATGGACTTCATGTCGAAGACGCCGCAGCAGCCCGTGCGGGCCGTGCCCGGCGCGGGGCTCGAAGTGCCGGTGTGGATCCTCGGCTCCAGCACCTTCGGCGCGCAGCTCGCGGCGCACCTGGGGCTGCCCTACGCCTTTGCCTCGCACTTCGCGCCGCAGCAGATCATGCAGGCCATCCAGATCTATCGCGAGACCTTCAAGCCGTCGGCACAGCTGCAGAAGCCGTATGTGATGCTGGGCTTCAATGTGTTCGCGGCCGACACCGATGAAGAGGCCGAGTTCCGCGCCACCTCGTGGCAGCAGGCCTTCGTGAACCTGCGCAGCGGCCGGCCGGGGCGCCTGCCGCCGCCGGTGGAAAACTATCGTCAGAAGGTCGGGCCCGCGGAGAACGCGCTGCTCGACTCGGTGCTGTCGTGCTCCGCGGTGGGGTCGGTCGAGACGGTGAAGAAGGGCGTGGAAGCGTTCGTCGCGCGCACCGGTGCCGACGAACTCATGATCACCTCGCAGGTGTTCGACCACGCTGCCCGGCTGCGCTCGTACGAGCTGCTGGCCGGTGCGTTCGGGCAGAAGTAGGCGTCACGCCCGCTTGCGGGCTTCCTCGTCCACGAGGTCCTTCTTCGAGAGCTTGCCCACGGCGGTCTTGGGCAGCTCCGCGCGAATTTCGAGCGCGCCGATCATCTCGTGCTTGCCGAGGCGGTCCTTCAGGAAGGCCTTGAGCGCATCGAGCGTCAGTTCGCCCGCGCCTTCCTTCAGCTTCACGAAGGCCTTGGGCGACTGGCCGCGGTATTCGTCGGGAATGCCGATCACGCACACCTCTGCCACGGCGGGATGCTCGTACACCGCTTCTTCCAGCACGCGCGGATAGACGTTGTAGCCGCCGCACAGCAGCATGTCCTTGGTGCGGTCGACGATGTAGAAATAGCCGTCGGCGTCCATCTTCGCGACGTCGCCGCTGCGGAAGTAGCCGTCGGACGTCATCGACTCGGCGGTTGCCTTCGGGTTGTTCCAGTAGCCCTTCATCACGTTCGGGCCCTTGATGCACAGCTCGCCAGGCTCGCCGAACGCGGTGACGTCCTTCGCTGGATCGTCAAGGCTCACGAGCTTGATGCGCACCTGCGGCAGCGGCATGCCGCACGAGCCCGCTTTGCGCACGCCGCGTGCGGGCGTGAAGGTGCCCACGGGCGAGGTCTCGGTCATGCCCCAGCCTTCGTTGAGGTGGCAGCCGGTGAGCTCGAAGAAGCGCTGCTCCACCTCCACCGGCAGCGGCGCGCCGCCAGAGCCGCAGAACTTGAGCGAGCGCAGGTCCATCTCCTTGGCCTTGGGGTGCGCGAGGATCGCGGTGTACATCGTCGGCACGCCGGGGAACACGCTGATCTTGCTGGCTGCGAGTTCGTTCATCACCGCGTCGACATCGAAGCGCGTGTGCAGCACCAGCGCCGCGCCCAGGCGCACGCCGAGCAGCATCGCGGCGCTGAGCGCGAAGATGTGAAAGAGCGGCAGCACGACCAGGAAGCGTTCTGCCCCTTCGGCCAGGATGGGCGGATCGCCCTTGGTCGACTCGTAGTACTGCGCCGACGCCGACGTGAGGTTGGCGTGCGTGAGCATCGCGCCCTTGGGCAGGCCGGTGGTGCCGCCGGTGTACTGCAACACCACGATTTCTTCGGCGAGGTCGCCAATCGGGTGGGTCTCGTGCGTGCCTTCGCTTTTCAGCAGCTCGGTGAAGCGCACATGCCGGTCGTCGGTGGGCACGGGCGCGATCTGGCCGGCGCCCTGCAGCTGGGCCTGCACCTTGCCGCCCATCGCGCCGTAGTCGCCGAGGCTGCCGACCACGAGCTTTTGCAGGCGCGAGTTGTCGAGCAGGCGCGCCATCTGCGGGTACAGGTTGACGAGGTCCAGCGTGATGAGGATGTCGGTGCGGCTGTCCTCGATCTTGTGGGCCAGCACGCGCTCGGCGTCGAGCGGCGAGTAGTTCACCACCGTGCCGCCGGCCTTCAGCACGGCGAAGAAGGCGATCGGGTAGTGAGGCGTGTTGGGCAGGTAGAGGCCGACGTGCACGCCGGGATTCACGCCCAGGTCTTGCAGGCCCTTGGCGGCACGGTCGACTGCGGCGCCGAGCTGGCGGTAGGTGATGGCCTGGCCCATGAACTCGACGGCGGAGTGGTCGGGCCAGCGCTCGACGGCCTCGTCGAGCATCTGCTGCACCGGCTTCACGGGCAGTTCGGCGTCCCAGCGCATGCCGGGTGGGTAGGCGCGTGTCCAGGGGGTGTTGTCGCCGGAAAGGGCGGCGGGGGAGGGGGTGGCCATGCGTCTTGTCTCCGCTGTGCTTTGCGGCACTTTAGCGCCGGCCTTTCGCATCGTGGGGCGGTAGCTGACAAGCCGGCGACAGGGGTTTTCCCGATTTCCCACACACGGGAAGCCCCTACCGCCGGGCTGGGACAATGGCGGGCTTATGGCAAAGCAACGGATCGTGGTGGGACTGAGCGGCGGAGTGGACTCCGCGGTCACGGCGCACCTGCTCAAGCAGCAGGGGCACGAGGTGGTCGGCATCTTCATGAAGAACTGGGAAGACGACGACGACAGCGAATACTGCTCGTCGAACATCGACTTCGTGGACGCCGCCAGCGTGGCCGACGTGCTGGGCATCGAGATCGAGCACGTCAACTTCGCGGCCGACTACAAGGACCGCGTGTTCGCCGAGTTCCTGCGCGAATACAAGGCCGGCCGCACGCCGAACCCCGACGTGCTGTGCAACGCCGAGATCAAGTTCAAGGCTTTTCTCGACCACGCCATGCGGCTGGGCGCTGAGAAGATCGCTACCGGGCACTACGCGCGCGTGCGCCTGAACGAGGCCACCGGCAAGCACGAGCTGCTGAAGGGGCTCGATCCCTCGAAAGACCAGAGCTACTTCCTGCACCGCCTGAACCAGGCGCAGCTGTCGAAGACGCTGTTCCCGGTGGGCGAGCTGCACAAGACCGAGGTGCGCCGCATCGCCGAGGAAATCGGCCTGCCCAACGCGAAGAAGAAGGACTCGACCGGCATCTGCTTCATCGGCGAGCGGCCGTTCCGCGATTTCCTCAACCGCTACATCTCCAAGGAGCCGGGCCCGATCAAGGACGACCGCGGCCGCAAGCTGGGCGAGCACCAGGGGCTGAGCTTCTACACGCTGGGGCAGCGGCAGGGGCTGGGCATTGGTGGTGTGAAGGAGAAGGGCGCGCAGCGCGGCTCTGGCGACCACTCGCCGTGGTTCGTGGCGCGCAAGGACGTCGAGAAGAACACGCTGTGGGTGGTGCAGGGGCACGACCATCCGTGGCTGTTGTCGTCGGTGCTGAAGGCGGACGATGCGAGCTGGGTCTCCGGCGAGGCGCCGGTGCCGGGCGGCTACGGCTCGAAGGCGCGCTACCGGCAGGCCGATGCGGCTTGCGAGATGGATGCTGGTGATGCCGCTGCGTTCGGCTTGCGCTTCGGTGAGCCGCAGTGGGCTGTGACGCCGGGGCAGTCGGCCGTGCTCTATGACGGCGAACGCTGCCTTGGCGGCGGCGTCATCGTCTGATTCAGGGCGACGACCGCACCGATTCGTCGACGTGGATCAGGTCCAGCGGGTGGCGTTTGCCGGCCAGATGGTCTTCGATGCACTGCAGCAGCAGCGGGCTGCGATGCCGCGCCACGCTGGCGCGGATTTCGTCCGCCGTCATCCAGATGGTGCGCACGATGCCTTCGTCGAGCGGTCGGCCTTCTTCGAATGCACCCAGGATGCCTGTGAAGGCGAAGCGCATATAGGTGGTGTCTTCGCCGCGCTCGGCCAGCGGCCGGGAACGCGCCATATAGACGCCGATGAGCGCTGTTGGCGTGAAATGGTGGGCGGTTTCTTCGAGGGTTTCGCGCGCACAGCCCTCGGCCGGGGATTCGCCGGGGTCCAGGTGGCCTGCGGGTGTGTTGAGCCGCAGGCCGTCGCTGGTCTGCTCCTCGACCAGCAGGAAGCGCCCGTCGCGCTCGATTACCGCAGCCACGGTGACGTTGGGTTTCCAGCGCGGGCCTGCCATGGGATTTACCGTGTTTTGGGCGCTCATTTCAGCACGTAGCCGCTGAAGCGCCAGACGCGGTCGCTGTCGAGGTGAAAGCTCACGAGTTCGCGCAGCGTGCCGTCAGGCTTGTTCGCGAAGCGGGTCTCGTATTCGACGCTGACGTACTGGCCGGCCGTCTCGCTGTCCGCGTCGGCCACGACCTGGCGATTGACTGCCACCCAGGTGCGCATCTGCGGTGCGCCGATCGGGGCGCGGCTTCTGGCGACCTGGCCGGTGAAGTCGGCGCGCGTCACGCGCTTGCGGGTGGCCGGGGTGGCGCCGTCCCACAGTTCGCCGGCCTTGCCCTGGTCGATCATCTGGATCGCCAGCATGCCGCCGCGCACCATGTCGCTGGCCTCGACCTCCTGCGCAGCGGCCGGGCTGAACCAGCTCCAGAACAACGTGGCGGCGAGCAGCAACCGGATCATCGAATTCATTCGTCTCATTCCTTGTGGCGCAAGCACATGACGGCGGGGTGCCGTTGGAGACTGTAGCGTGCCGGAGATTCCCGACTCAGCGCGCGCTGATGCTGGACAGGGCATCGGCTTCGATTGTTTCCAGCCGGTAGCCCAGGCCGTAGATGGCCAGCAGCAGGAAGCCGTTTGCGGGGCGCAGGTCGAGCTTGGTTCGCAGGCGCGAGACATGGGTGTCGAGCGAGCGCGACAGCGCCTCGATGCCAAGGCCCCAGACGGCCTCGTGCAGGTGCTCCCGCGAAAGCAGTCGCCCGACGTTCTGGAACAGGAACAGCGCGAGCTCGTACTCCCGGTTCTTCAGCTCGACCTGCACGCCGCGAACCTTCAGAACGCGCGAGGGCGGATAGAAGTGGTAAGGGCCGAAGACCAGTTCCATCTCGTGCTGGGCCGGGTAGGACCGGCGCAGCAGCGCGTTAACACGCGCTTCGAGTTCGCCGGCACGGGTGGGCTTGACCATGAAGTCGTCCGCGCCCGCGTTGAGGCCTTCGACCATGTCCGCCTCGTCACGCTTGTCGGTCACGAAAAGAATGGGAAGCCGGCTGTTGAGTTCGTGACGGATGGACCTCACCACGTCCGGGCCCTCCATATCGGACAGGTTCCAGTCGAGTATCAGCAGGTCGAAGGTCTGCCGGCGCATTGCCTGCAACAGCGCTTTTCCTTCCGTGTAGGGATGGCACTCGTGCTCGAGTGCCGCCATGGTTCGATTGATTCGCTTGAATTGATCTACACCGTCATTGAGTACCGCGATTCGCATTCCATCCCCCTTCTTCCTCCCCTTCGTCAGTCTCTGTGAACTGGCGATTGGGCTGAAGTGTATCTATCTGCGACTAACGTAAAGTTTTTGAATTGCAACTAATGCACGCAAATCGAGGTTTTCAGTTCACTTGTTAACGAAGTTAACGGCAGTTGAATACAAATCGAGATCCTGAGTGGAAGGCGTTATGGGTGGCCATCGACAACTTCTCGCTGGACAAACCGCCTGGAGTTCGGCCGGCGCGAGGTTGGACACGTGCCGCGGTCTTCGCGAGGCGGCTATCGAATACCCGAATTTGCTATCAATTGAATAGCGATGCCGACAGCATTCATCGGCACTTTGGGGTCAAAACCACAGAGCGTTTTGGCGACGGCGGGCGGCTGTAATCTTGCTGTAAGCTCTGCCCGCATTCCCTGTGCCCCCTTGCTCTGAGGAGATCTCTATGCTGATAGGCGTGCCCGCCGAGACACTGGCTGGCGAAACCCGCGTGGCTGTTACACCTGAGACGGTGAAAAAACTGGTCGCCTCAGGGCACTCCATACGGGTGCAGTCGGGGGCCGGCGTTGCAGCCAGCGTCACCGATGCCGCGTACCAGGCCGCAGGCGCCGAGATCACCGACCAGGCCGGGGCCTTCTCCGCCGACATGGTGCTCAAGGTGCGCACGCCCACCGATGCCGAAACCGCGCTGCTGAAGTCCGGCGCCGTGGTCATCGGCATGCTCAATCCCTTCGACGCGGCCGGCCTGCAGCGCCTGGCGGCTGCAGGCGTCGTCGGCTTCGCGCTCGAAGCCGCACCGCGTACCACCCGCGCCCAGAGCATGGACGTGCTCTCGTCGCAGGCCAACATCGCCGGCTACAAGGCCGTGATGATCGCGGCCGACAAGTACCAGCGCTTCTTCCCGATGCTCATGACGGCGGCCGGCACGGTGAAGGCCGCGCGCGTCGTCATCCTCGGCGTGGGCGTGGCGGGCCTGCAGGCCATTGCCACGGCCAAGCGCCTGGGCGCTGTCATCGAGGCATCCGACGTGCGCCCCAGCGTCAAGGAGCAGATCGAATCGCTCGGCGGCAAGTTCATCGAAGTCTCGTACGACACCGACGAAGAAAAAGAAGCCGCGGTCGGCGTCGGCGGCTATGCCAAGCCGATGCCTCCAAGCTGGCTCGCGCGCCAGCAGGTCGAAGTCGCCAAGCGCGTGGCGCTGGCCGACGTCGTCATCAGCACTGCCCTCATTCCGGGCCGTGCCGCGCCAACCCTCATCACCGAGGACATGGTCAAGTCGATGAAGCCGGGTTCCGTCATCGTCGACATCGCCGCAGGCAAGGGCGCGGGCGGCGTGGGCGGCAACTGCCCGCTGTCGGAAGCCGACAGGACGGTGGTGAAGCACGGCGTAACCATCGTCGGCGAAACCAACCTCGCTGCGCTCGTGGCGGCCGATGCCTCGGCGCTCTACGCGCGCAACGTGCTCGACTTTCTCAAGCTCATCGTCACCAAGGAGGGCGCGCTGAAGATCGACCTCGAGGACGACATCGTCGCCGCCTGCCGCGTCACGCAAGACGGCCAGGTCACGAAGAAATAACGCCCGCCGAGGAGAAGAACATGGACATCGTTTCGCACACAGTCATCAACCTGATCATCTTCGTGCTGGCCATCTACGTCGGCTACCACGTCGTGTGGACCGTCACGCCAGCGCTGCACACGCCGCTGATGGCAGTGACCAACGCCATCTCGGCCATCGTGATCGTGGGCGCCATGCTGGCGGCCGCACTCACCGACACGCCGCTGGGCAAGACCATGGGCGTGCTGGCCGTGGCGCTGGCCGCGGTGAACGTCTTCGGCGGCTTCCTCGTCACGCGGCGGATGCTGGAGATGTTCAAGAAGAAAGAAAAGAAGGCCGTCGCACCGAAGGCTGAAGAGGGAGCCGCCAAGTGAGCATGAACCTCGTCACGCTGCTGTACCTCGTTGCCAGCATCTGCTTCATCCAGGCCCTCAAGGGCCTGAGCCATCCCACCACCTCGATCCGCGGCAACATCTTCGGCATGACCGGCATGGCGATCGCCGTGCTGACCACCGGCGCGCTGATCTACAAGCTCGCCAGCGGCAACCTCAACGGGCTGAGCTACGTGCTGGTCGCGCTGGTGCTCGGCGGCGGCCTTGGCGCCTACATGGCCAACAAGGTCGAGATGACCAAGATGCCCGAGCTGGTCGCCTTCATGCACAGCATGATCGGCCTGGCCGCGGTGTTCATCGCGGTCGCCGCAGTGGCCGAGCCGCATGCCTTCGGCATCGCGATCAAGGGCGACCCGATTCCGAGCGGCAACCGGCTCGAGCTGTTCCTGGGCGCGGCCATCGGCGCCGTTACTTTCAGCGGCTCGGTCATCGCCTTCGGCAAGCTCTCGGGCAAGTACAAGTTCCGCCTGTTCCAGGGCGCGCCGGTGCAGTTCGCGGGCCAGCACATGCTGAACCTCGTGCTGGGCCTGGCCACCATCGGCCTGGGCCTGGTGTTCGTCTTCACCGAAAGCTGGCCGGCCTTCTTCGCGATGCTGGCGCTGGCCTTCGTGATGGGCGTGCTCATCATCATCCCGATCGGCGGCGCCGACATGCCGGTGGTGGTGTCGATGCTCAACAGCTACTCGGGCTGGGCGGCCGCGGGCATCGGCTTCAGCCTGAACAACGCGATGCTGATCGTGGCCGGTTCGCTGGTGGGCTCTTCGGGTGCGATCCTGAGCTACATCATGTGCAAGGCCATGAACCGCTCGTTCTTCAACGTGATCCTGGGCGGCTTCGGCGGCGAGGCGGCCACGGCCGGCGGTGCGGCCAAGGAGCAGCGCCCGGTGAAGACCGGCAGCGCCGACGACGCGGCCTTCGTGCTTGGCAATGCCGAGACGGTGGTGATCGTGCCGGGCTACGGCCTTGCAGTCGCACGCGCGCAGCATGCGGTGAAGGAACTTGCGGCCAAGCTCACCGAGAAGGGCATCACCGTGAAGTACGCGATCCACCCGGTGGCGGGCCGCATGCCCGGCCACATGAACGTGCTGCTGGCGGAGGCCGAAGTGCCCTACGACCAGGTGTTCGAGATGGAAGACATCAACGGCGAGTTCGGCCAGGCCGACGTGGCGATCATCCTGGGCGCCAACGACGTGGTGAACCCCGCCGCGCACACCAAGGGCAGCCCGATCTACGGCATGCCGATCCTGGAGGCCTACAAGGCCAAGACCGTCATCGTGAACAAGCGCTCCATGGCCGCCGGTTATGCCGGGCTGGACAACGAGCTCTTCTACATGGACAAGACCATGATGGTCTTTGGCGATGCTAAAAAAGTAGTGGAAGATATGGGCAAGGCCATCGAATAGGCCGAAGGTCCCTGCCCGCACGGCGGGCGAGTTCTTCGCGGCGCCACTTCGAGCGCCGTTTTCGTTTTCAACAAGTCCGACTTCCCGGAGGAGACAAATCCAATGACCGATCGTCCCTGGCTCAGCAGCTACCCGCAGGGTGTGCCCGCCGATATCGATGCCTCGCAGTACCCCTCGCTGGTCGCGCTCATGGAAGAGAGCTTCACGAAGTACGCAGACCGCACGGCCTACAGCTTCATGGGCAAGGACATCAGCTACGCGGAGACCGACAGGCAGAGCAAGGCCTTCGCGGGCTACCTGCAGGGCCTGGGCCTAGCCAAGGGCGACCGCGTGGCGGTCATGATGCCCAACTGCCCGCAGTACCCGATCTCGGTTGCGGGCATCCTGCGCGCCGGGCTGATCCTGGTCAACGTGAACCCGCTGTACACGCCGCGCGAACTCGAGCACCAGCTCAAGGACTCCGGCGCGAAGGCGATCATCATCATGGAGAACTTCGGCACCACGCTGCAGCAATGCATCGGGGCCACGCCGGTCAAGCACATCGTGCTCGCTTCCATGGGCGACCGCCTCGGTTTCCTGAAGGGCGCGCTCGTCAACTACGTGGTGCGCAACGTCAAGAAGATGGTGCCCCAGTTCAACCTGCCGGGCGCGGTGCGCTTCAACGACGCGCTCGACAAGGGCGCGAGCGCATCGCTGAAGCCCGTGGCCATCGGCCCCGACGACGTGGCGGTGCTGCAGTACACCGGCGGCACCACCGGCGTGTCGAAGGGCGCGGTGCTGCTGCATCGCAACGTGATCGCCAACGTGCTGCAGTCCGAGGCCTGGAACGAGCCGGTCATGAACAAGGTGCCGGCCAACGAGCAGCCCACCAGCGTGTGCGCGCTGCCGCTGTATCACATCTTCGCGTTCACGGTCGGCATGATGCTGAACATGCGCACGGGCGGCAAGCTGATCCTGATTCCGAATCCGCGCGACATTCCCGGCGTGCTGAAGGAACTGTCGAAGCACACCATCCACAGCTTCCCGGCCGTCAACACGCTGTTCAACGGGCTGGCGAACCACCCCGACTTCAACACCGTCAACTGGAAGAACCTCAAGGTCTCGGTCGGCGGCGGCATGGCGGTGCAGGCTGCGGTCGCGAAGCTCTGGCTCGAGAAAACCGGCTGCCCGATCTGCGAAGGCTACGGCCTGTCGGAAACCTCGCCGTCAACCACCTGCAACCCGACCAACAGCACCGCCTACACCGGCACCATCGGCCTGCCGCTGCCGAGCACCTGGCTCAAGCTGCTCGACGACGACGGCAACGAAGTGCCGACCGGCGAGCGCGGCGAGATCGCCATCAAGGGCCCGCAGGTGATGGCCGGCTACTGGCAGCGCCCCGACGAGACCGCCAAGGTCATGACGCCCGACGGCTACTTCAAGAGCGGCGACATCGGCGTGGTCGACGAGCGCGGCTACTTCAAGGTGGTCGACCGCAAGAAGGACATGATCCTGGTGTCGGGCTTCAACGTGTACCCGAACGAGATCGAAGACGTGGTTGCACTGATTCCGGGCGTGCTCGAATGCGCGGCGGTCGGCGTGTCCGACGACAAGACCGGCGAGGCCGTGAAGCTCGTGATCGTGAAGAAAGACCCTTCGCTCACCGAGGCGCAGGTGCGCGAATACTGCAGAGCAAACCTTACGGGTTACAAGCAGCCGCGAATCGTAGAGTTTCGTAGCGACATGCCGAAGACGCCGGTCGGCAAGATCCTTCGCCGCGAGCTGCGCGACGCCAAGAAGTAAGCGCTGAAGTAAGGGTTCGGCCCGGGTAGGGCCACGGCATCGATCTTGCATATTCGCGGGTCGATGTTTCGATTCCTACTGACCCGTGTGAGCCTGCTGGTGCCGACCTTCATCGGCATGACACTGCTCGCCTTCTTCCTCATCCGGCTCGTGCCGGGCGACCCCATTGAAACCATGGCCGGCGAGCGCGGGATCGACCCCGCGCGCCATGCCGAACTGCGCACCGCCTACGGCTTCGACAAGCCGGTGATCGTGCAGTACGGCATCTACATCGGCCGCGTGCTGCACGGCGACCTCGGCAAGTCGCTGATCACGCAGGACACGGTGATGAGCGAGTTCCTCGCGCTCTTTCCGGCCACTGTCGAGCTTGCGGTCTGCGCCATTCTTTTCGCGCTGCTGCTGGGGTTGCCGGCCGGCATTCTCGCGGCGGTGCGGCGCAATTCCATCTTCGACCACGGCGTGATGGCCACATCGCTCACCGGCTATTCGATGCCGATCTTCTGGTGGGGACTGCTGCTCATCCTGTTCTTCTCGGTACAGCTCGGATGGACGCCCGTGTCGGGGCGCATCGCGGTGCAGTACTACATCGAGCCCGACACCGGCTTCCTGCTGATCGACTCGCTGCGTGCCGGCGACGTCGATGCCTTCTGGTCGGCGCTGCATCACCTCATCTTGCCGGCCATCGTGCTCGGCACGGTGCCGCTTGCGGTCATTGCGCGCATGACGCGCTCGGCCATGCTCGAAGTGCTGGGAGAGGACTACATCCGCACCGCGCGCGCCAAGGGCCTGTCGCGCTTTCGCGTGGTGGGGCTGCATGCGCTGCGCAATGCGTTGATCCCGGTCGTGACCGTCATCGGGCTGCAGGTGGGCGTGCTCTTCACGGGCGCGATCCTCACCGAGACCATCTTCTCCTGGCCCGGCGTCGGAAAGTGGCTCATCGAGGCCATCGGCCGGCGCGACTATCCGGTGCTGCAGGGCGGCATGCTGCTGTTCGGCGGCATCGTGATGCTGGTCAACCTGCTCGTCGACGTGGCTTACGGCGTCATCAATCCCCGCATCCGGCGCTGAGCTCATGGCCTCGACACAAACCATTTCCACCGGTGCGAAAAGCACCGCCCCTCCCGGCCCGTGGCGCGAGTTCTGGACGGCGTTCTCGGCCAACCGCGGCGCGGTCATCGGGCTCGCCACCATCGTCTTCCTGCTGCTGGTTGCGCTGTTCGCGCCGTGGATCGCACCGCACGCGCCGAACGAAACCAACAGCGCCGTCTTCCTGCAGCCGCCGGCGTGGCAGCAGGGCGGCTCCGTCAGCTACCTACTGGGTACCGACGCGATCGGGCGCGACATTCTTTCGCGGCTGATGTACGGCGCGCGGCTGTCGCTGTCGATCGGCGTCGCGGTGGTGGCGCTGTCGGTGGTCGTGGGCGTGGTGCTCGGGCTGATCGCGGGCTTCTTCCGCGGCGTGCTCGAGATCGCGATCATGCGGCTGATGGACATCGTGCTCACGCTGCCGAGCCTGCTGCTGGCCATCGTGATCGTCGCGATCCTCGGGCCGGGGCTGGTCAACGCGATGCTCGCGGTGGCCATCGTGGTGCTGCCGCACTATGTGCGCATCACGCGCGCCGCCGTCATCGCCGAGGTCTCGCGCGACTACGTGACCGCCGCGCGCGTGAGCGGCGCCGGCACGCTGCGCCTGATGTTCAGCGAGGTGCTGCCCAACTGCGCCGCACCGCTGATCGTGCAGGCCTCGCTCGGCATCTCGACTGCCATCCTCGATGCGGCGGCGCTCGGCTTCCTCGGGCTCGGCGCGCAGCCGCCCTCACCCGAGTGGGGAACCATGCTGGCCGATGCGCGGGAGTTCGTGCTGCGCGCGTGGTGGGTCGTTACCTTCCCGGGCATGGCGATCCTCGCGGCGGTGCTGGCTTTCAATCTTCTGGGCGACGGTCTGCGTGATGCACTCGACCCGAAGCTCAAGCGCTGAAGCAAAGGAAAGAACAGATGCCTTTGCTTGAAATCAAAGATCTGCACGTCGAGTTCCCCACGCAGGGCGGCGTGCTGCATGCGGTCGACGGCGTGAGTCTCACGCTCGAAGAAGGCGAGGTGCTCGGCATCGTCGGCGAATCGGGCTCGGGCAAGAGCGTCACGATGATGGCGCTGATGGGCCTTGTCGGCTTTCCGGGCCGCGTGCGCGCGGACCACATGCGCTTTGCGGGCAAGGAACTGCTCGGCATTTCCGACAAGGCACGCCGCGCGCTGGTCGGCAAGGAGGTCGCGATGATCTTCCAGGAGCCGACCACCAGCCTCAACCCCTGCTTCACCATCGGCTTCCAGCTGATGGAGACGCTGCGACTGCACCTGAAGCTCGACAAGCGCGAGGCGAAGAAGCGCGCGACCGAGCTGCTCGAGCAGGTGGGCATCCCGGCCGCGTCGTCGCGCCTGGGCAGCTATCCGCACCAGCTATCGGGCGGCATGAACCAGCGCGTGATGATCGCCATGGCCATTGCCTGCAACCCGCGCCTGCTGATCGCCGACGAGCCGACCACCGCGCTCGACGTGACCATCCAGGCGCAGATTCTCGACCTGCTGCGCGACCTGCAGAAAGAGCGCGGCATGGCGCTGGTGCTCATCACGCACAACATGGGCGTGGTCAGCGAAATGGCGCAGCGCATTGCCGTGATGTACGCGGGGCAGGTGATGGAGCACCAGCGCGTCGACCGGCTCTTCGCGTCACCGCAGCATCCGTACACCGAGGCGCTGCTTGCGGCGCTGCCCGAGCGCGCCGCGCCCGAGGGACGGCTCGCCACCATCAGCGGCGTGGTGCCGGGCGTGCACGACCGGCCCGCGGGCTGCCTGTTCGCGCCGCGTTGCAGCTACGTGACCGAGCGTGCCTGCCAGGTGCGGCCCGCGCTGCGCGAGTGGCAGAGCGCCGAGGTGCGCTGCCACTTTCCGCTCGGCGAGCCGGAGCGCAAGGCGGCCATAGAGAGCGATCCGCCGAAGCAGCAAGCGGCCGAGGTGCTGTCATGAGCGAGAGCACATCGACTGAAGTGGTTGTCGAGGCGAACAACCTCCAGCGCACCTACGACATCCGCCGCGGTCTGTTCCGCGCGCCGTCGCATCTGCGCGCGGTGGGCGACATCTCGTTCCGCATCGAGCGCGGGCGCACGCTGGCCGTGGTCGGCGAATCGGGCTGCGGCAAGTCGACCCTGGCGCGCATGGTCGCGCTGATCGAGAAGCCCACGGCAGGCCAGCTCACGCTGGTCGGCGCCGACGCGGTGAATCCGCCGCCAGAGCGCAAGCGCGAGCTGCGCCAGGCTGTGCAGCTGGTGTTCCAGAACCCCTACGGCTCGCTCAATCCGCGCAAGAAGATCTCGACGGTGCTCGAAGATCCGCTGGCCATCAACACCACCATGGGCAAGTCGGAGCGCGCCGCCAAGGCCCGCGACATGCTCGCGCGCGTGGGCCTGCGGCCCGAGTACGCCAACCGCTATCCGCACATGTTCTCGGGCGGCCAGCGCCAGCGCATCGCCATTGCGCGCGCGCTGATGCTGAGCCCGCGCCTGCTTGTGGCCGACGAGCCGGTGTCGGCGCTCGACGTGTCGATCCAGGCGCAGGTGCTGAACCTGCTGGCCGACCTGCAGGCCGAGCTCGGCCTGGCGTACCTCTTCATCTCGCACGACCTCGGCGTGGTGCGGCACATCGCGCACGACGTGCTCGTGATGTACCTCGGGCACGCGGTGGAGCAGGGCCCCAAGTCGCGCATCTTCGCGCGGCCGCTGCATCCGTACACGCAGGCGCTGCTGGCCTCGACACCGGGCCTCAGCAGCCAGCGCATCGTGCTCAAGGGCGAGCTGCCGTCGCCGCTGAATCCGCCTTCGGGCTGCGTGTTCAGCACGCGCTGCCCGCACGTGGCGCCGCGCTGCCACGAAGAGCGGCCGCTGCTGCGCATGCTCGACGAGCGGCTGGTGGCTTGCCACTTCTCCGAGAAGTTTCTCGACGGTGCGCCGCTCGTGCGCGCCGATGTTCCCTCCGCCGCCATCGCGATGGCGACGAACCCTTAACGTTCGCTTTTTCAACCGTGTCTCAAGGAGTCCACATGAAGACCCAGCCCACCGTTTCGCGCCGCTCACGAAGCCTGGCGCTCCTGGCACCGACAGCGCTTGCGGCCCTTACCCTGGCCTGTGGCGCAGTGTCTGCCAAGACGCTGGTGTATTGCTCGGAAGGCAGCCCCGAGAACTTCTATCCGGGGATGAACACCACCGGCACCTCGTTCGACGTGACCACGCAGGTCTACAACACCATCGTCGAGTTCGAGCGCGGCGGCACCAAGGTCGTGCCGGGTCTGGCCGAGAAGTGGGACATCTCCGCCGACGGCACGGTCTACACCTTCCACCTGCGCAAGGGCGTGAAGTGGCACACCACGAGCAAGAGCTTCAAGCCCACGCGCGACTTCAACGCCGACGACTTCATCTTCATGCTCGAGCGCCAGTGGAAGGAGAGCGATCCCTTCTTCAAGGTCACGAGCCAGAACCACTCCTACTTCAACGACATGGGCATGCCCAAGCTGCTGAAGACGGTGGACCGCATCGACGACTACACGGTGAAGATCGTTCTCAACCAGCCCGAGGCGCCGTTCCTCGCGAACCTGGCCATGCAGTACGCGGGCATCCAGTCGAAGGAATACGCCATTGCCATGCTGAAGGCCGGCACGCCCGAGAAGGTCGACCAGGACCCGATCGGCACCGGCCCCTTCTACCTCGTGCAGTACCAGAAGGACGCGATCATCCGCTTCAAGGCCTTCCCGCAGTACTGGGGCGGCAAGGCGAAGATCGACGACCTCGTGTTCGCCATCACGCCCGATGCCTCGGTGCGCTGGGCCAAGCTGCAAAAGGGCGAATGCCACGTCATGCCCTACCCGAACCCGGCCGACCTCGACGCGATCCGCAAGGACCCGAACGTGCAGCTGTTGGAGCAGCCCGGCCTGAACGTCGGCTATCTCTCGTACAACACCACGAAGAAGCCTTTCGACGACGTGCGCGTGCGCAAGGCCATCAACATGGCCATCAACAAGAAGGCGATCATCGACGGCGTGTACCTCTCGACCGGCGTGGCCGCGAAGAACCCGATCCCGCCGACCATGTGGTCCTACAACGATGCCGTGAAGGACGACCCGTACGATCCCGAAGCCGCCAAGAAGCTGCTGGCGCAGGCCGGCTTCCCCGACGGCTTCTCGACCGACCTGTGGGCCATGCCGGTGCAGCGCCCGTACAACCCGAACGCCAAGCGCATTGCCGAGCTGATGCAGGCAGACCTCGCCAAGATCAACGTCAAGGCCGAGATCAAGAGCTTCGAGTGGGGCGAGTACCGCAAGCGCCTGCAGGCTGGCGAGCACCAGATGGGCATGCTGGGCTGGACCGGCGACAACGGCGACCCGGACAACTTCATGTACACGCTGCTGGGCTGCGCCTCGGCCAAGTCGGCCAGCGGCAGCAACATTTCGAAGTTCTGCTACCAGCCGTATGAAGACCTCGTGGTGAAGGCCAAGAGCACGACCAAGCAGGCCGACCGCGACGCGCTCTACAAGAAGGCCCAGCTGATCTTCAAGGAGCAGGCGCCGTGGTTCACGATTGCGCATGCGGTGCAGCTGAAGCCGGTGCGCAAGGAAGTGGTCGACTTCAAGCTCAGCCCCTTCGGCCGCCACACCTTCTACGGCGTGGACATCAAGTAACAGGTGGCCGCGCCCATCGCCATCGTCGCGGCAATGCACGAGGAGCTGAGTGCGCTCCTCGCGCAGATGCCCGACGAGCAGCGCGTGCGCATCGCCGGGCGCGACTTCTGGGTCGGCCATCTGCATGGCCAGCCTGTGGTCGCGGTGCTGTCGCGCATCGGCAAGGTCGCGGCAGCGGTGACGGCCACGATGCTGCTCGAGCGATTTGCCGTCGGGGCCATCGTCTTCACCGGTGTCGCGGGCGGACTCGCGCCGGGCGTGAATGTCGGCGACGTGGTCGTTGCCACGCAGTTGCTGCAGCACGACCTCGATGCCTCGCCCATCTTTCCGAAATACGAAGTGCCCTTGCTGGGCCTTTCGCGCTTCACGGCCGATGCGGCGATCAGCGACGCATTGGCGGGTGTGGCCGAAGTGACGCTGCGTGATCCGGTGGCTCTGGTGGGGCAAGAGGCTGTCGACGAGTTCGGCCTCCAGTCGCCGAAGGTGCATCGCGGCCTGCTGGTGAGTGGAGATCGCTTCGTCTCGACCTCCGCCGAAAGCGAAGCGCTGCGCCTCAGCTTGCCCGACGCGCTCGCGGTCGAGATGGAAGGCGCCGCGGTGGCGCAGGTGTGCCACGACTACGGCGTGCCATTCGCGGCCATGCGGACGATCTCGGATCGCGCGGACGATGAGGCGCATGGCGACTTCGCACGGTTCGTGGCCGAGGTCGCGAGCCGCTACAGCCTCGCGCTCGTGAACGCGTGGCTGGCCGGTCGGGACGCGAAAAGGGCCTGAGCTAAGGCGTGGCCCGCCGCCAATGCGGAAGGTCGCGAAGCAGGGGCGGGATCGACAGCACCAGCAGCAGGGCGGCCAGCGGCACGACGCAGACGAACCCCACGTGCTTGAAGCCGAGCGCGCCCACCGTTCCCCCAAGCACGAACATGCCGACCAGCCCGCCGCAGCGGCGCAACCTGCTGCGGTCGTGGCGCACCGGCAGGGGTGTCGACGGCATGCGCCGGTTCCAGTAGAGCATCTTGCCCAGCTCGATCCCCATGTCGGTGATGTTGCCGGTCATGTGGGTGGTGCGCGTGCTGCCGCCCGAGGTCTTCGACGCCACGGCGTTCTGCAGGCCCATGATGAACGACAGCAGCAGCACCGTGAGCGGCACCGCGAACGGCGTTGGCCAGGTCAGCGTGATGGCTCCCGCGAGTCCGAACGGAAACATCAGCGCGGCTTCCAGCAGCAGAGGCAGCGCATAGACGCCGTGCAGCCGGTGCTGCCGCGCCCAGTTCACAAGCACCGCGCATACCGCGGCGCCGCTCAGGAACGCCAGGATCGCGCCCAGCGCGTTCAGCAGCAGCGTGGCGTTGCCCAGCACCATGCCGTCCGCGAGCTGCGACGCGAAGCCGGTCATGTGCGAGGTGTACATGTGCAGCACAAGGAATCCGCCCGCGTTGACGGCCCCGGCATTGAAGGCCAGCAGCAGGCCGAGCGCGGTGTTGGTAGACGGCGCTCGATGGCGGTTGGTGAGGAAACGAAGTCTGCGCACGGTGGTCTCCCGGGGCGTCGTCGGTCGGCCCCGCAAGCGCTCAGTGTCGCACCCAGCGCCAGTCCGCGATCTCGGGCATGTCCTGCCCGTGCCGGGTGATGTAGGCCCGGTGCTCTAGCAGCCGGTCGCGCAGGTGCTGCTGCACGTGGCCCGCCGTGTCGCGGATGCGGGGCACGCGATCGATGGCGTCGGCCGCGAGGTGGAAGCGGTCGAGCCGGTTCAGCACCGTCATGTCGAAGGGCGTGGTGGTCGTGCCTTCTTCCAGGTAGCCGTGCACATGAAAGTTGCCGTGATTGCGCCGCTTGTAGGTCAGCCGGTGGACCAGGGCGGGATAGCCGTGGAAGGCGAAGATCACCGGTGCGTCGGTGCTGAAGATCGAGTCGAAGACCGCATCGGGCAGGCCGTGCGGATGCCCCGAGGGTGATTCGAGCGCCATCAGGTCGACCACGTTCACCACCCGCACCTTGAGGTCCGGCAGCAGCGTCCGCAGGAGGTCCACCGCCGCCATGGTCTCCAGCGTGGGCACGTCGCCGGCGCAGGCCATCACCACGTCGGGCGCCACGCCGTTGTCGTTGCTGGCCCAGTCCCAGATGCCCAGGCCCACGCTGCAGTGGCGCTCGGCCGCGGCGATGTCGAGCCACTGCGCCTCGGGCTGCTTGCCCGCCACGATCACGTTGACGTAGTTGCGGCTGCGCAGGCAATGGTCCGTCACCGACAGCAGCGTGTTGGCGTCGGGCGGCAGGTAGACCCGCACGACCTCGGCCTTCTTGTTGACGACGTGGTCGATGAAGCCCGGGTCCTGGTGGCTGAAGCCGTTGTGGTCCTGGCGCCAGACATGGCTGGTCAGCAGGTAGTTCAGCGACGCGACGGGGCGCCGCCAGGGGATGTTTCGCGTCACCTTCAGCCACTTCGCATGCTGGTTGAACATGGAGTCGACGATGTGGATGAAAGCCTCGTAGCACGAGAAGAAACCGTGCCGTCCGGTCAGCAGGTAGCCTTCGAGCCAGCCTTGGCAGAGGTGTTCGCTGAGCACTTCCATCACGCGGCCGTCGGGTGCCACGTGGTCGTCGCCCGGCAGGATCTCGGCGCTCGACATGCGGTCGGTCGCCTCGAAGACCGCGCCCAGGCGGTTCGACGTGGTCTCGTCCGGGCCCATGATCCGGAAGTTGCGCTCGCCGGCGTTGAGCCGCATCACGTCGCGCAGGAACTCGCCGGTGACGCGCGTGGCCTCGGCGTCGACGGCGCCTGGCTTCGGCACCGCCACGGCGTAGTCGCGGAAGTCGGGCAGCTTGAGGTTCTTGAGCAGCAGGCCACCGTTGGTGTGCGGGTTCGCGCTCATGCGGCGCGTGCCTCGAGGCGCGAGGGCGGCGATGTCGGCGCGCAGGGCGCCGTCGGCATCGAACAGTTCTTCGGGGCGATAGCTCTGCATCCATTCCTGCAGCAGCGCGATGTGGGCCGGCTTCTCGGCGAAGCCGGTCAGCGGCACCTGGTGCGCGCGCTGCGTGCCTTCGATGCGCACGCCGTCCACCGTCTTCGGCCCGGTCCAGCCCTTGGGCGAGCGCAGCACGATCATCGGCCAGCGATGCCGCTGTCCGAAGCCGTCCGAGCGCGCCTCCACCTGGATTGCACGGATCGCATCGAGCGAAGCGTCGAGTGCGTCGGCCATCAGGCCGTGCATCAGCGCGGGGTCGTGGCCCGACACGAAGCGCGGTTCGTAGCCGTGGCCGCGCATCAGCTGCGTGAGCTGCTCGTCGCCGATTCGCGCGAGCACGGTGGGGCCGGCGATCTTGTAGCCGTTGAGATGCAGGATCGGCAGCACCGCGCCGTCGCGCGCGGGGTTGAGGAACTTGTTGGAATGCCAGCTGGCCGCGAGCGCGCCGGTTTCGGCCTCGCCGTCGCCGATGACGCAGCAGGCCAGCAGCTCGGGGTTGTCGAACACCGCGCCGTACGCATGCAGCAGCGAATAGCCGAGTTCGCCGCCCTCATGGATCGACCCCGGCGTTTCCGGCGACACATGGCTCGGGATGCCGCCCGGAAACGAGAACTGCGTGAACAGCCGCTTCAGGCCTTCGGTGTCGCGCGAGATGTGCGGGTAGACCTCGGTGTAGGTGCCCTCGAGGTAGGTGCTGGCCACCACGCCCGGCCCGCCGTGGCCGGGGCCGGCGATGAAGATGGCATCGAGGTCGCGCGCGTTGATGGCGCGGTTCATGTGGGCGTAGATGAAGTTGAGCCCCGGCGTGGTTCCCCAGTGCCCGAGCAGGCGCGGCTTGATGTGCTCGAGGGCCAGCGGCTCCCGCAGCAGCGGGTTGCCCATCAGGTAGATCTGTCCCGCGGACAGGTAGTTGGCGGCGCGCCACCAGGCGTCGAGCAGCGCGAAGCGCGCGGGGATGGCAGGGGAAGGGGAATGTGGCATGGGGACGGCTCCGATGGACCGAAGCGGCGCCGGCCATCGAACCATCATGCGGCGCGCATGCGCACCGCCCTGTCAGGAAAGCGCCCGTGAGGCTGCGCGCGCCGGCGCGCCCCGCTCAGGCTACTTGAGCCAGCCGCGCCGGCGGAAGTACCACATCGGCACCAGCGCGCTGGCCGCCATCAGCACGATGGCATACGGATAGCCCATGGCCCAGTCGAGCTCCGGCATGAACTTGAAGTTCATGCCGTAGATGCTCGCGATCAGCGTGGGCGGCAGCAGCGCGACGCTGGCCACCGAGAAGATCTTGATGGTCTTGTTCTGGTTGATGTTGATGAAACCGACGGTCGCATCCATCAGGAAGTTGATCTTGTCGAAGAGGAAGGCCGTGTGGTTGTCCAGCGATTCGATGTCGCGCAGGATCTGCCGGGCTTCCTCGAACTGCTCGGCGTTGAGCATCTTGCTGCGCATCATGAAGCTGACCGCGCGGCGCGTGTCCATCACGTTGCGGCGGATGCGGCCGTTCAAGTCTTCCTGCCGCGCGATGGCGCCGAGCACTTCGCCGGCCAGCTCGTCGCTGACATTGCCCGAGAGCACCTTCTTGCCGGCCACTTCGAGCTCGTCGTAGATGTTCTCCAGCGTGTCGGCCGAGTATTCGGCGTCGGCGTCGAAGAGCTTGAGCATCACTTCCTTGGCGTCTTCGATCAGCCCCGGTGCGCGGCGCGCACGCATGCGCAGCAGGCGGAACACGGGCACGTCTTCGTCGTGGATCGAGAACAGCACGCCGCGGCTGCGCAGGTCGGTGTTGTGCTGGTTGAGGATGAAGGCCACGCGCACGGTGCGCGGGTCTTCGTCGTCGTCGATCAAGAAGTCGGAGCGGATGTGCAGCTCGCCGTTGTCTTCTTCGTAGAAGCGGGCCGACTCCTCGATGTCCTCGTCCATCGCGTCTTCGGGAATGGACAGGCCGTAGTACTGCTTGATCCAGCGCTTTTCTTCGAGCGTGGGCGACTCGAGGTCGACCCAGATCGGCTGGAACTTGGAGAGCTCTTCGAGCGCCTCGATTTCTTCCTGAACGAGGCGGCCGTTGGCGAGCGTGAAGATGTTGAGCATTGGCTCACTCCCGGGAATGACTGAACGATGGGCGAGGGAGGGGCGCTTTCAATTCCCGGGCCCGACGTGCGCTAAGAAAAACGCGTCAGTGAAAGGGAGTTGAAAGCTGCCGAGACGGGGCGGTTTCCATTGGGAAGAATCTCCGGTTGCAGCGAGGCGCGATTATGTCACCGGCCACATGGCAGCACGGTGGCTGGACTGGACGGGCATACAGTAAAGTCGTGCCCATGCAGACCGCTGCGCTCCCCGTTTTTTCCGCTGCCGCGAAGACCCAGGCCGAGCGCCTGGCCGCCGCGTTGGCCACGCTCAACGACGCGCAGCGCGCGGCGGTCGAACATGGGGTGGGAGCAGCCATTGCCGAGCGTGACGAGCGGCCGTTGCTCGTCATTGCCGGCGCCGGTTCGGGCAAGACCAGCACGCTGGCGCACCGTGTCGCACACCTCATTGCCGGCGGTGTCGATCCGCAGCGCCTGCTGCTGCTGACCTTCTCGCGCCGTGCCGCGCAGGAGATGGAGCGCCGCGCAGGCCAGGTGCTGGCACGCGTGCTCGGCCTGAAGTCCGAAGCCCCGCCCGCGCTGCCGTGGGCCGGCACCTTCCACGGCATCGGCGCGCGGCTGCTGCGCGAGTACGCGCCGCAGATCGGGCTCGACGAGAACTTCACCATCCACGACCGCGGCGATGCCGAAGACCTGATGGGGCTGGTGCGTCACGAGCAGGGCCTGTCTTCTACCGTCAATCGTTTTCCGCGCAAGGGCACCTGCCTGTCGATCTACTCGCGCTGCGTGAACACGCGCGCGCCGCTGGCCGATGTGCTGAAGGAGGCCTTTCCCTGGTGCGGTGAATGGGAGGCCGAACTGAAGAAGCTGTTCGGCGCCTACGTAGAGGCCAAGCAGCGGCAGAACGTGCTCGACTACGACGACCTGCTGCTCTACTGGGCCGAGATGGCCGCCGAACCCGCGCTGGCTGCGCACATCGGCGAGCGCTTCGACCACGTGCTGGTCGACGAGTACCAGGACACCAACCTGCTGCAGGCTTCGATCCTGCTCGCGATCAAGCCCGACGGGCGCGGTGTGACAGTGGTGGGCGATGACGCGCAGTCGATCTATTCCTTTCGCGGCGCGACGGTGCGCAACATCCTCGACTTTCCGTCGCAGTTCACGCAGGCCGCGCGCGTGGTCACGCTGGAGCGCAACTACCGTTCGACGCAGCCGATCCTCGATGTCTCGAACCGCGTGATCGCGCATGCGGCCGAGCGGCATGCCAAGACGCTGTGGACCGACAAGCCCTCGGCCGGCAAGCCGCTGCTCGTGGTCGTGCCCGACGAAGCGGGGCAGGCGCGCTGGGTGGCCGACAAGGTGCTGGCGCACCGCGAGGGCGGGCTCGCGCTGAAGTCGCAGGCGGTGCTGTTTCGCACTTCGACGCACAGCGCGACACTCGAACTCGAACTGGCGCGGCGCAACATCCCGTTCGTGAAGTTCGGCGGGCTCAAGTTTCTCGAGGCCTCGCACGTGAAGGACCTGCTCGCGGTGCTGCGCTTTGCGCAGAACCCGCGCGGGCGCATGGCGGGCTTTCGCGTGACGCAGCTGATCCCGGGCATCGGCCCTGTCACGGGCGCGCGCCTGCTCGATGCAATGGACCAGGCGGCCGACCCCGCCGCAGCGGTGCGCGACTTCGTGCCGCCTTCCGCGGCACGCGCGCAGTGGGCCGACTTTGCCGAGGCCTACGCCGCCTTGCGCGCACCCGCGCTGAAGTGGCCGGCCGATGTCGAGCTGGCAATGGACTGGTATCTGCCGCACCTTGAGCGGCTGTACGAAGACACCTCCGGCGTGCGGCGCGCAGACGTGGAGCAACTGGCGCGACTCGCGGCCGGATATGCCTCGCGCGAACGCTTCCTCACCGAACTCACGCTCGACCCGCCCGAAGCCACCAGTGACCGTCCGGGCCCGCCGTTGCTCGACGAGGACTACCTGATCCTCTCGACCATCCATTCGGCCAAGGGGCAGGAGTGGAATTCGGTGCACGTGCTCAACGTGGTCGACGGCTGCCTGCCGGCCGACGTGGCGCAGAGCGCGCACGAGCTGGAAGAAGAGCGCCGGCTGCTGTACGTGGCAATGACCCGGGCGCGCGACCACCTGCACCTGCTGATACCGCAGCGCTTCCACATCACGCAGCAGGCGGCGCGCGGCGACCGGCACTTGTATGCCAACCGTACGCGCTTCATCGCCGATGCCGATCTCGAAGGCTTCGAGCAGCAGACCTGGCCGCCTCCGCCGGTGCGCCCGCCGGCCGTGCCGCCGCCGAGCGCGGTGATCGACCTGCGCAACCGGATGCGCGCGGCCTGGCGCTGAATCGCTGAGCGGGCTGCTGGCCCTTCCGGTGGCAGGGTCACACGTGGACCGGGGCTGAAACATTTGTTCTCGAAGCGCTGCATCGCCTGCCCCGCGAGCGCCAGCTGCTATTGATTCGCTAGCGTGTGAAAAGCTGCGCACGAAGCCGCAAAACCCCGGGCAACTCAGGTATTGCAATACCGTGACAGCTTGGGCATAGTGAATCGACCCACCCCTCTTTCCTCTTCTTCCCTTCCCTCCGTTCCCCCTCTCAAAACTCCCGTTTTTCGCCGACCACGCTGCATTCCGTAGCGCGGTCATTTCCCCAACCGTCAATTCCAGGAGGTCATTCATGAATTTGACGATCAGCGGTCATCACCTCGACGTCACCCCTGCCTTGCGCACCTACGTCACGAGCAAGCTGGACCGGATCACCCGACATTTCGACCAGGTTGTCGATGTGAAGGTGATCCTCACGGTGGAAAAGCAGAAGGAAAAGGAACGCCGCCAAAGGGCGGAGTGCAACATTCACGTCAAGGGCAATGACATGTTCGCGGAGTCGAGCCACGCTGATCTCTACGCTGCGGTCGATGAACTGGTCGACAAGCTCGACCGCCAAGTGGTGCGCCACAAGGATCGCCTGCAGGACCACCATCACGCGGCGCCCAAGCGCGTGATGTAAGAGCCCCCGGCTCGCATCAAGGCCGCCTTCGGGCGGCTTTTTGTTTTCCGACTGTTGCGGTAGGGCTTTGGCAAGCCCCCAGAGGGAAGCACGAGGCCTCAGGACAACATGTAGACAGAAAGTAAATAGGGGGACTGGGGGTTTTTACCAAGCGGGTGCATAATCGCCCCCGCTCTGCACCCACCATGAATCGCCTCGCGTCCATCCTGCCGCCCGCTCAAGTGCTTGTGAGCGTTGACGCTACTAGCAAGAAACGTGCTTTCGAAGAAGCCGGCCTGCTGTTCGAAAGCCTTCACGGTCTGGGCCGTGCCCTCATCACCGACAGCCTGTTTGCCCGCGAGCGCCTCGGCTCCACCGGTTTGGGCCACGGCGTTGCCATTCCGCATGGCCGCATCAAGGGCCTCAAGGCGCCGATGGCCGCGGTGTTCCAGCTGGCCAACCCCATCGGCTTCGACGCACCCGACGAGCAACCCGTCGCGCTGCTGATCTTCCTGCTGGTGCCCGAAGCGGCCACGCAGAAGCACCTCGAAATCCTCTCTGAAATCGCCGAACTGCTGAGCGACGCCAGCCTGCGCGAACAGATCAAGTCCAGCACCGACGCTTCTGCATTGCACGGCCTCATTGCCGGCTGGCAGTCGACCCAAGTCGCCTGAACGCATGTGTCGGCGCGTGCGGCTGCTGATAAGCTGCGCGGCACTTCTTCCCGTCACTCATCCAATGCCGGCGCCGGGCGCCGTCTCCTGAACGCATGAAGCCGACCGTCATCAGCGCCGATGCCATGTTCGAGGAGTTCCGCGGTTCGCTCCGCTGGGAATGGCTCGCGGGGCTCGGTGCTTCAGAGCGCCAGTTCGACCCCGAAGTCATCAGCCGCGCCCAGTCGGCGGCCGACCTTGTTGGCTATCTCAACTACATCCACCCGTACCGCGTGCAGATCCTCGGCGCCCGTGAGGTGGCCTACCTGACGCGCGGCAGCGAGGAAGACTGCGCGCGGCGCATCGCCCGCATCGTCACGCTGGAGCCACCGATGCTGGTGCTGGCCGACGGCCAGGCTGCGCCCGACGAGCTGCTGTCGATCTGCGAGCGCGCCCAGTTGCCGCTGTTCGCCACGCGCGAGTCGTCGGCCTTCGTGATCGACCTGCTGCGCGCCTACCTGTCCAAGCACTTTGCCGAGCGCACCTCGATGCACGGCGTGTTCATGGACATCCTGGGCATGGGCGTGATGATCACGGGCGAGTCGGGCCTGGGCAAGAGCGAGCTGGGACTGGAGCTGATCTCGCGCGGCAATGGCCTTGTGGCCGACGATGCGGTCGACCTGTTCCGCATCAACCAGAACACCATCGAAGGCCGCTGCCCCGACCTGCTGCTGAACCTGCTCGAAGTGCGCGGCATCGGCCTGCTGGACATCCGCGCGATCTTCGGCGAGACGGCGGTGCGCCGGAAGATGCGGCTGAAGCTCATCGTGCACCTCGTGCGGCGCGACAGCTTCGAGCGCGACTACGAGCGCATGCCCTCGGCGCCGCTCACGCAGGACGTGCTGGGCATCCCGGTGCGCAAGGTCATCATCCAGGTGGTGGCGGGGCGCAATATCGCCGTGCTGGTGGAAGCGGCGGTGCGCAATTCGATCCTGCAGCTGCGCGGCATCGACACGTACGCCGACTTCGTGGCGCGCCACCACAAGGCGATGGAAAACTCCCGCGACGGGGACTGAAAACGAGGGAGACGGATCAGCGCTTCTTTGCGCAGTCTCCGCACAGGCCGTAGAGCGACATGGCGTGGTCCTGCAGGATCCAGCCCTTGTCCTTGGCGATCATCTGCTGGCGGCGTTCGATCTCGGCGTCGTAGAACTCCTCGACCTTGCCGCAGGAGGTGCAGATCAGGTGATCGTGGTGCGTGCCTTCGTTCAGCTCGTATACGGCCTTGCCGCTTTCGAAGTGGCTGCGCTCGAGGATGCCGGCCTGCTCGAACTGCGTCAGCACCCGGTAGACGGTGGCCAGGCCGATGTCGGAATGTTCGTTCAGCAGCACGCGAAACACGTCTTCCGCCGTCATGTGCCGTTGGCTGCCGGTCTGGAAGATCTCGAGGATCTTCAGGCGCGGTAGAGTGGCCTTGAGGCCGGTGTTCTTCAGTTCGTCGATGTTGGCCATGTTGGTTCCTGCGCCCTGGGGCTGCGGCAAAAAGGCCCCGAAAAAGGCCAGCCGCTACAATGGCCGATCATATCGCTACCCCCTTTTTCCTCCCATGCCTGCCATTCTCCAACGCCGTCCCTGGCTGCTGGTTGCTGCCGTTGCCGCAACGCTCTGCCTTGGTGCCTGCAGCGGTTTCAGCGATCGCACGCGTGGCGCGCTGGCCGCTGTTACACCTTACAAAGTCGAAGTGGTGCAGGGCAATTTCGTGTCGAAGGAACAGGTCGCGGCGCTCAAGCCGGGCATGTCGCGCCAGCAGGTGCGTGAAATCCTCGGCACCTCGCTGCTGAACGACGTATTCCACGCCAACCGCTGGGACTACGTGTTCACGATCCGCCGCCAGGGCGTCGACCCGCAGGAACGCCACCTGACCGTGTTCTTCAATGGCGAGCTCTTGGACCGCTTCGAGGGCGACGAAATGCCCAGCGAAGAAGAATTCGTCGCCACGCTCGACACCCGCAAGAAATCGGGCAAGGTGCCGACGCTCGAGGCCTCGGAAGACGAGCTCAAGAAATTCGCACCCGCCAAGGACGATAAAAAAGCCGACGCCGCCGCAGGCACGTCGGCCTCCCTGCCGCCGCTGCCGGCCGCCTACCCCCCGCTCGAAGCCGCGCGCTGAGCGCAGCACAAGCAACAGCGGGCGGCGCCCGCCGAGTCAGGCGGCGTCCGTCCCGTGTCCATGCATGCCATTGGCCGTTTCGAAATTTCGAAGACTGAATCCGCGTGACTGAATCCACCTCCACTCCTTCCAGTTCCACCGCTGCGCCGCGCCGTGTCGCCGTCGCCGGGGCGTCGGGCCGCATGGGCCACATGCTGATCGAGGCCGTGCGCAACGCGCCCGACCTGCGCCTGGCCGGCGCACTCGACATCGCGGGCAGCCCGGCCCTCGGCACCGATGCCGGCGCCTTCCTGGGCTTCGACAGCGGTGTGTCCATCGTGTCCGACCTGCGCACTGGCCTGAAGGACGCGCAGGTGCTCATCGACTTCACCCGCCCCGAAGGCACGCTCGCGCACCTCGCGGTCTGCCGCGAACTTGGCGTGCAGGCCGTCATCGGCACCACCGGCTTCAGCGACGAGCAGAAGGCCGAGATCGCCGAGATTGCGAAAGACATCGCGATCATGATGGCGCCCAACATGAGCGTGGGCGTCAACGTCACCTTCAAGCTGCTCGAAATGGCGGCCAAGGCCATGTCGACGGGCTACGACATCGAAATCATCGAGGCGCACCATCGCCACAAGGTCGACGCGCCCTCGGGCACCGCGCTCAAGATGGGCGAAGTGATTGCCGATGCGCTGGGCCGCGACCTCAAGGACTGCGCCGTGTACGCCCGCGAAGGCATCACCGGCGAGCGCGACCCTTCCACCATCGGCTTCTCGGCCATCCGCGGCGGCGACATCGTGGGCGACCACACCGTGCTGTTCGCGGGCACCGGCGAGCGCATCGAGATCACCCACAAGTCGTCGAGCCGCACCACCTACGCCCAGGGCAGCCTGCGCGCGGTGCGCTTCCTGGCCGAACAGCGCGCCGGCTTGTTCGACATGTACGACGTGCTGGGCTTGCGCTAACCAAAAGGACCGCCGATGAGCGTGCTCGATCTGCTGACCCATGGCGACGGCGTCAGCCGTTCGGTGGCGGCGCTGCTGCTGGCGATGTCGATCGCGAGCTGGGTCATCATTCTCTGGAAGGCGTGGCTGCTGCGCGGCGGCACGCGCGACGTGCTGCGCAGCATCGCGGCGTTCTGGCAGTCGTCCACGCTGGTCGACGCCGAGCAGAAGCTCAAGGCCTTCGACCGCGCGACGCTCGTGTCGCCTGCAGTGTCGGCCATCAAGAGCGTGGCCGCCGGTGCGCCGGCCGGCACGCTGGGCGCCACGGTCGATCGCAACCAGCGGCTCACGCGCGTGCTGCGCGACGCCCTGCACGGCGTGCTGCGCCGGCTGCAGGCGGGGCAGATCCTGCTCGCCACGGTCGGCGCCACGGCGCCCTTCGTCGGATTGCTGGGCACGGTCTGGGGCATCTACGGCGCGTTGACGGGCATTGCCGGCCAGACCGGCGGCTTCACTATCGACAAGGTGGCCGGACCGGTCGGCGAGGCGCTCATCATGACGGCCTTCGGCCTGGCCGTGGCTATTCCGGCCGTGCTGGCCTACAACGTCTTCGGCCGCGTCATCGGCCGCATCGAGGCCGAGCTCGAAGGCTTCGCGCACGACCTGCTGGGCAGCTTCGGCACCCCGCCGGAGCCCGCTGCGCCGCCGCCCGCGCGGCCAATGCCGGTCTGAGCACTCAGCACCATGGCCTTCGGTCGCACTTCACTGGGTAGCAGCGCCGGCGGCGGTGGACGTGCCATGGGAGCGGGCGCGCAGCGGCCGCTGTCCGACATCAACGTCACGCCGCTGGTCGACGTGATGCTGGTGCTGCTGGTGATCTTCATCATCACCGCGCCGCTGATGGCCAGCTCGATCAAGCTCGACCTGCCGCAGACCGACGCCGGCCAGCCCAACGACGCGCCCAAGTTCGTGAGCCTGTCCGTCGATGCCTCGGGCAAGGTCTTCCTGAACGACCAGGCCGTGACCGACGAAGAACTGGCCACCCGCCTCGAAAAGGCCGCTGCCGACAACAAGGACACCGAAGTGCAACTGCGCGCCGACCAGACCGTGCCTTACGGCAAGGTGGTCGCGCTGATGGGCATCGCGAACAAGGCCGGGCTGAGCCGCATCGGCTTTGTGACCGAGGCTGAGCCGCCGAAGAAGCCCGGAAGCTAGGCTAGCCCAGCACCACGGGCTTGGTGTGCCAGATTTCATGCGCGTACTGCGCAATCGTGCGGTCCGACGAGAACGCACCCATACCCGCCACGTTGAGAATCGCCATCCGCGTCCACGCATCCGAGTCGCGGTACAGCGCATCGACTTCGGCCTGCTTGGCCACGTAGCTCGCGTAGTCGGCCAGCAGCAAATAGTGGTCGCCCCAGTTCACCAGTGCGTCGTAGATGCCCTGGTAGCGCGCCGGTTCGCCTGCTGAAAACGCGCCGTCGCGGATCGCGTCGAGCACGCGCTTGAGCTCGGCGTTCTCTTCGTAGATTTCGCGCGGCTGGTAGCCCCGTGCGCGGATGTCGGCCACTTCGGGCGTGGTGTTGCCGAAGATGAAGATGTTCTCCGGCCCCACGTTCTCGCGCATTTCCACATTCGCGCCGTCCAGCGTGCCGATGGTGAGCGCGCCGTTGAGCGCGAACTTCATGTTCCCGGTGCCCGAGGCCTCGGTGCCCGCCGTGGAAATCTGCTCCGACAGGTCGGCCGCCGGCATGATGATCTCGGCCAGGCTCACGCTGTAGTTCGGCAGGAACACCACCTTCAGCAGCTTGCCCACGCGCGCGTCGGCGTTGATGGTGCTCGCCACGTCGTTGATGAGCCGGATGACGAGCTTGGCCATCGCATACGCCGAAGCCGCCTTGCCCGCGAACACCACCACGCGCGGCACGATATCGATCGGTCCACCCGCCGCCTGCGCGTCGAGGATGCGGTGGTAGCGCGCCACCACGTGCAGCACGTTGAGCAGTTGCCGCTTGTATTCGTGGATGCGCTTGACCTGCACGTCGAACATCGCGTCGGTATCGATGTCGAGCTTCAGGTGCTGCTCGACCCAGTTGGCCAGCCGCAGCTTGTTCTCGCGCTTGGCATGGCGGAATGCACGTACGAAGGCCGGTTGCGCGGCCATGGGCTTGAGCGCCTCGAGTTGCGACAGGTCGCGCCGCCAGCCCTTGCCGATGCGCTGATCGAGCAGCGCCGCCAGCGGCGGGTTGGCCTGCGCCAGCCAGCGGCGCGGCGTGACGCCGTTGGTCTTGTTGTTGAAGCGCTCGGGAAAGATCTTCGCGAAATCCGAGAAGATCGACTGCTTCATCAGCTCCGAGTGCAGCCCCGACACGCCGTTGATCGAGTGGCTGGCCAGCACCGCCACGTAGGCCATGCGCACGCGCCGCTCGCCGGCCTCGTCGACCAGCGACAGCCTGCGCATCAGCTCCACGTCGTTGCCGACCTTCTGCGTCACGGTGGCGAGAAATTTCGCGTTGATGTCGTAGATGATCTGCAGGTGCCGCGGCAGGATGCGCCCCAGCATCTCGACCGGCCAGGTCTCCAGTGCCTCGTGCATCAGCGTGTGATTGGTATAGCTGAACACTTTCTGCGTGTGCGCCCAGGCCACGTCCCATGCGAGGCAGTGTTCGTCGAGCAAGAGGCGCATGAGCTCGGGCACCGCCAGCACGGGGTGCGTGTCGTTCAGGTGGATGCTGACTTTTTCGGACAGCTGGTCGAAGGTCTTGTGGTTGCGCAGGTAGCGGCGCAGCAGGTCTTGCACGCTGGCGCTGCAGAAAAAATACTCCTGGTGCAGCCGCAGCTCGCGGCCCGAGGGCGTGGAGTCGTCGGGGTAGAGCACGCGCGAGACGTTCTCCGACTGGTTCTTGCTCTCGACCGCGCCCATGTAGTTGCCGCGATTGAAGGCCGAGAGGTCGATTTCCTCGGTGGCGCGCGCCGACCACAGCCGCAGCGTGTTGGTGGCCTGCGTGCCGTAGCCCGGGATGATGGTGTCGTAGGCCACGGCCAGCACGTCGTGCGTGTCGACCCAGTCGGCCGCGCCGTAGGGGGCGTTGGTGCCCTCGCGCTTTTGCACGTGGCCGCCGAAGCGCACGCGATAGTTCACTTCGGGCCGCTGGAATTCCCACGGGTTGCCGCGCGTGAGCCAGTAGTCGGGCGTCTCGACCTGTTGGCCGTCGACGATGCGCTGGCGGAACATGCCGTATTCGTAGCGGATGCCGTAGCCCATGCCCGGCACGCCGAGCGTGGCCATCGAGTCGAGAAAGCAGGCTGCGAGCCGGCCTAGGCCGCCGTTGCCCAGCGCAGCGTCGGGCTCGCGCTCGGCCAGTGCGTCCATGTCGACGCCGAAGTCGGCCAGCGCCTCGCGCACCGTGTCGTAGAGGTCCACGGCCAGCAGCGCATTGGTGAAGGTGCGCCCGATGAGGAATTCCATCGACAGGTAGTAGACGCGCTTGAGGTCCTGCGCGTAGTTGGCGCGCGTGGTCATCATCCAGCGCTCGACCAGCTGGTCGCGCACCGCCTGCGAGGTGGCGTTGAGCCAGTCGTCCTGGCTGGCGGCGACCGGGTCCTTGCCGACCGCGTAGATCAGCTTGTTGGCCACCGCGCGCTTGAAGGCCGCGACGTCGCGGTCGGGGTGGTCATAGGCGAAGTCTTTGATCGTCATGGGCGCCCTTGTTGCGTGGAAGTTGTTGTGGTGGTCAGGCACGCGGGTGTTCGAGCGCCTGCCGGTAGACATCGATGTACTGCGCGGCCGCAGTGGCCCAGTCGGCCGGCCGCCGCATGGCGTTGCCGCGTACGCGCCGCCAGTCGGGCGCACGCTCGTAAAGCGCGAAGGCGCGGCGCACGGCGCGCTCGTAGTCGGCGACCTCGAAGCTGTCGAACACGAAGCCGGTGGCCTCGCCGCTGGCCATGTCTTCGAGCGAGCTGTCGACCACCGTATCGGCCAGCCCGCCGACGCGGCGCACCAACGGCAGGCTGCCGTACTTGAGGCCGT
Organism: Variovorax sp. YR266; assembly: GCF_900107295.1. Lineage (NCBI taxonomy): Bacteria > Pseudomonadati > Pseudomonadota > Betaproteobacteria > Burkholderiales > Comamonadaceae > Variovorax > Variovorax sp. YR266. Next base: position 227,157 of record NZ_FNPM01000004.1, on the reverse strand, counting down.
ACATCTGCGTGAGGCCGCAGGGCTCGAAGAGCGAGGGCACCAGCGTCACGTCGCCCGCGCCGAACATCTGGTGCGCCAGCGTCTCGTTGTAGCCGATGGTGACGCCGACCGATTGCGGCGTGGCAGCCGCGCGCTGCCGGAAGGCTTCCTCCAGCCAGGTCTCGCCGCTGCCCAGCAGCGCCAGCTGGCCGCCCTGGGCGAGCAGCGCATCGAGCCCGCCCAGCACCAGGTGCAGGCCCTTCTGCTCGGTGAGCCGGCTCACCAGGATGAAGAGCGGCGCATCCGGCCGCTCGGCCAGCCCCAGCTGATGCTGCAGCACTGACTTGCAGCGCGCCTTGCCGGCCATGTGGCGGCCTTCGGGCGTGTGATAGCCCTGCATCAGCGCGGCGTCGGTCGCCGGGTTCCAGACCTTGTCGTCGACCGCGTTGAGGATGCCGCTGAGCACCCCGCTGCGCTGGCGCAGCAGGCCGTCGAGTCCGCAGCCCTGCTCGGGCGTCTGGATTTCGAGCGCGTAGGTCGGGCTGACCGTGGTGAGCCGGTCGGCGAAATACAGGCCGCCCTTCATGAACGAGACCTGGCCGTGGTATTCGAGCCCGTTCATCTGGAACGCAGCGCCGGGCAAGCCGAGCTCGGTGAAGTTCCAGGGCGCGAAGATGCCCTGGTAGGCCAGGTTGTGCACGGTGAAGACGCTGCCTACGTGCGGGCCGCCGGCCTGCCGCGCGAAGTGCAGGTAGGCCGGCGCGAGCGCGGCGTGCCAGTCGTGCGCGTGCACCACCTCCGGCCGCCACTGCGGATCGAGCCCTTGCGCCAGTTGCGCCGCGGCCCAGCCGAGCAAGGCGAACCGGCGGTGGTTGTCGCCGTAGGGCTGGCGCGAGGTGTCTTCGTAAGGATTGCCGGGCCGGCCGTAGAGCGCGGGTGCGTCGATCACGTAGGCCGGGATGCCGGGCGCCCCGTCGATGTCGATGTGCCCCAGGCGCAGCCCGAAGCGCTCGCCCCAGGGCGCGTTGAAACCGTCCACGGGCGCCAGGTCGCGCACGCCCGCCACGATGGCCGGAAAGCCCGGCAGCAGCACGCGCGCGTCCTCGCCTTCGGCCATGAGCGCCAAGGGCAGGGCTCCGGCGATGTCCGCCAGGCCGCCAGTCTTGAGGAGGGGAAAGAGTTCGGCGCTGACCTGGAGGATTCGCATCGTGGGGCGTTGTGGCCTCAGGCGGCCAGTCGTTTGAGCATCTCGCGTGTCACGAGCACCACGCCGTTCTCGGTACGCTCGAAGCGGGCGGCGTCGGCCGCGGCATCTTCGCCGATCACCATGTCGTCGGGTATGACGCAGGCGCGGTCGATCACCACCCGGTTGAGCCGGGCGCCGCGGCCGACTTCCACGTCGGGCAGCAGCACGGCCTCGTTGATCTCGCAGAAGGAATGGATGCGCACGCCGGAGAACAGCACCGAGCTGCTGACCTTGGAGCCCGAGACGATGCAGCCGCCCGAGACGATGGTGTTGACCGTCATGCCGTGCTGGCCGTGCCGGTCGAGCACGAACTTGGCCGGTGGCAGCTGCCGCTGGTAGGTCCAGATGGGCCAGTCCGTGTCATAGATGTCGAGCTCCGGGGTGATGGAGGCCAGATCGAGGTTGGCTGCCCAGAATGCATCAATCGTGCCCACGTCGCGCCAGTAGGCCTTGGCGTCGGGTCCGCGCGAGGCCCGCGTGACGCACGACATGCCGAAAGGATGGGCCAGCGCGCGGCCCTGGGCCACGGCGCGGGGAATGATGTCCTTGCCGAAATCGTGGCTCGAATCGGGGTTGACGCTGTCTTCTTCGAGCAGCTGGTAGAGGTACTCGGAGTCGAACACGTAGATGCCCATGCTCGCCAGCGCCACGTCGGGGTGGCCGGGCATGGCGGGCGGATCGGCGGGCTTTTCCAGGAAGGCCGTGATCTGGCGGCCGTCGTCGATGGCCATCACGCCGAAGGCCGTGGCTTCCATGCGCGGCACCTCGATGCAGCCGACCGTGCAGCCCAAGCCGTGCTCGGCGTGGTCCTTCACCATGATCGAGTAGTCCATCTTGTAGATGTGGTCGCCGGCAAGTACCACCACGTAGTCGTGCTTGGTCGAGCGGGTCTGGATGATGTCGAGGTTCTGGAACACCGCATCGGCCGTGCCGCGGTACCAGTGCTCGTCGCCCACGCGCTGCTGCGCGGGCAGCACGTCGACCATCTCGTTGAGCTCGGCGCGCAAGAAGCTCCAGCCGCGCTGCAGGTGGCGCATGAGCGAGTGCGACTTGTACTGCGTGACCACCGCCATGCGCCGGATGCCCGAGTTCAGGCAGTTGGACAGCGCGAAATCGATGATGCGGAACTTGCCGCCGAAGTACACGGCCGGCTTGGCGCGCCGGTCGGTCAGCTGCTTGAGGCGGGAGCCGCGCCCGCCGGCCAGCACCAGGGCGATGGTGCGGCGTACCAGTTGATGGGCCTGCAGCTCCTGCTGCGGGTGCGCTTGCGGTGTGAGGTTGTCCATCCTGTGTCTCCGTTCGTTCGTCTATTCGCTTGTTGGAATTCGTCGTCAGAGTTTCTGCATCGAGACTAGCACCGCGCCGTGCGCCTGGCTCCTACGTTCTTGCAATCCCGATGCTTGAAAAAGGAACTTGTGCCGTGTCGCCGAGCGGTTGGCCCACCTCGCCCGGGTCGTGCCCGGGGTCGGTGGAAAGGCTCAGGCGCCACGTGCCCGCGGGCAGCGTGAAGGACACGGCCTGCGGGCCTGCGTTCACCATCACCAGCCACGCGCTGCTGTTGTCGTCGGTGCCATCGCCGAAGAGGATTGCAAGGGCCGTGCCCGTGCTGTTCCAGTCGGCGGGCGTCATCGGTTCGCCGTCGGGGCGCAGCCAGCGAATGCCGGGTGGAGTGCCCTGCGGCGCTTCGGCCGGCCACCAGCGGGTGCTGCGCAGGGCCGGGGCCTCGCGGCGCAAGGCGGCCAGGCGCGCCACGAAGGCGCTCATGCGGGCGGCGTCGCTGCCGGGGGCGGACGCGCCGATCCATGCGAGCCAGGTGGTTTCGTTGTCCTGGCAGTAGGCGTTGTTGTTGCCCTGCTGGCTGTGGCCGAGCTCGTCGCCGGCCAGCAGCATGGGCGTGCCCTGGGACAGCATCAGCGTGGCGAGCAGCGCGCGCTGCAGGCGACTGCGCAAGGCCAGCACGGCGGGGTCGTCGCTCGGGCCCTCGACGCCGCAGTTGTTGCTCATGTTGTGGCCGTGGCCGTCGCGGTTGTCCTCGCCGTTGGCGAGGTTGTGGCGCTCGTTGTAGCTCACGAGGTCGCGCAGCGTGAAGCCGTCGTGCGCGGTGACGAAGTTGACGCTCGCGGTCGGTGCGCGGCCGTTGTGCGCAAACTGGGTGCTGGAGGCTGTGAAGCGATGGGCGAAGTCGCCGAGGCTGGCCTTGTCGTCGTGGTCCTGCCGCAGCCAGAAGCCGCGCTGCGTGTCGCGGTAGCGGTCGTTCCATTCGAGCCAGCCGGGCGGGAACTCGCCCAGGCGATAGCCGCCCGGGCCGATGTCCCATGGCTCGGCAATGAGCAGCGTGCGCGAGAGCACCGGGTCCTGGGCGATGGCGGCGAAGAAGGGCGCGCGCGCATCGAACCCCCGTTGTGCATCGCGCCCGAGCACCGGGGCGAGATCGAAGCGGAAGCCGTCCACGCCCATCTCGCAGGCCCAGAAGCGCAGGCTGTCCATCACCAGCTGCAGCACGCGCGGCTCGCCGAGGTTGAGGCAGTTGCCGCAACCGGTCCAGTTCTCGTAGAGGGCGCGGTCGTCGGCGCGCAGGTGGTAGTAAAGGGCGTTGTCGATGCCGCGCAGCGAGAGCGTGGGGCCGAGCTCGTCGGTTTCGGCGCTGTGGTTGTAGACGACGTCGATCACCAGTTCCATGCCGCGCGCGTGGATGGCTTCGGCCATGGCGCGGAATTCGTCGGCGGGGGTGGTGCCGGGGCGGCCGCTCCAGTAGCGGGCTTCGGGGGCGAACCAGCCGATGGTGGTGTAGCCCCAGTAGTTGCTCAGGCCCATGTGCTGCAGGCGCTGCTCGTCTGCTCGGTGCTGGACGGGCATGAGGCTCAGGGTTGTGATGCCCAGGGCCTGGAGGTGGTCGAGTACGGCGGGTTCCGCCAGGCCGGCGTAGGTACCTCTCAGGGCTGCGGGGACGGCGGGGTGGAGCTTTGTCTGGCCTTTTACGTGCAGTTCGTAGAGGACTCGGTCGCCTGCTGCGATGCGAGCGTGGCCGGGAGTGGCTGGTGCCGGACCTGATGCAGCTACCCGGGCCTTGAGGGCGACTGCGGCGTTGTCTCGGGTGTCTCTTTTGTCTGGGTTCGCTGGGTCGTGGCCCAGGAAGATGTCGCTGCCGTCGTAGTTGCCCACGATCTCTTTGGCGTAGGGATCGAGCAGGAGCTTGGCTGGGTTGAAGCGGGTTCCCTCTTGAGGGGACCAGGGGCCGTGGACTCGGTAGCCGTAGACCAGGCCTGGAGATGCGCTGGGGAGGTGGCCGTGCCAGATGCCGTCTGTTTGTGCTGGCAGTTTCAGGCGTTGTTGTTCGTTTTTGCCTGTGGTGTCGAAGATGCAGAGTTCTACTGCTTCTGCTGTCGGGGCTGCCAGGGCGAAGTTCACGCCTTGTGGTGAAGGTGTTGCGCCCAAGGGGAAGGGGGTGCCTGGGCTCAGCATTTGGCTGGCCTTTGGGTGGGTTTGCTTTCCGAGGCCGGGACTCGCCCCGGCGGGCGACCTACTTTTCTTTGCTTCGCCAAAGAAAAGTAGGCAAAAGAAAGGCGACCCCACTGTCTGCGACCCCTTCGCTTTGCGAAGGGGCAACCTGCGGTGCTCGCGTTTCGCGGGGTCTCGCCCAAACTCGCTTCGCTCAGACAAGGGCGAGCCCTGATCCGCGAAACGCTGCGCTCCTCGGCGCAGCCAGAGGGGAGGGGAAACGGAACGGGCCTTTGCTTCGCTCGGCTTGGTATTGGCTGTTGGATGTTCGGGGGCCGAGCGCAGCGAAGGCCTGCTGGGTTCCCCGATCCCTTCTGGCTGCGCCGAGGAGCGCAGACGTAGGAGGGATCAGGGCCGCAGCTGTTTGAGCGAAGCGAGTTCTGCGGCCCCCCTCCGGAGTCGAGCACCGCAGGTTGCCCGCAGCGAAGCGGAGGGACGCAGACAGTAGGGTCGCCTTTCTTTTGCCTACTTTTCTTTGGCGAAGCAAAGAAAAGTAGGTCGGCCGCCGGGCCGAGACCCGGCCCCGGGAAGCAAACCAAGTCACAAGCTTTCAAGCCAACACCCACATCACAGTAGCCAGCGGAGGCACGCTGATCGAGATCGAATCCGCCTTCCCATGCCAAGCAACAGGAGCGCTTTCGACAACCCCATTGCCAACCCCACTCCCCCCATAAACCGCCCCATCCGTATTGATGATCTCCCGGTAGGAACCCGAAGCAGGAACCCCCAACCGATACCCATGCCGAGGCACAGGCGTGAAGTTGCAAACAGCCACAACAAACGCCCCATCCCGCCCCCGCCGCACGAACGCAAACACCGACTGATCCGCATCGTCATGCACGATCCACTCGAACCCCGCCCCGTCATGGTCAAGCTCATGCAACGCAGGAAAGTGCCGATACACGTTGTTCAAGTCGCGCACCAGCCGCCGCACTCCTTGGTGAGAGGCATGCTCCAGCAGATGCCAGTCCAGGCCGCGGTCCGCATTCCACTCCGCGTACTGCGCGAACTCCCCGCCCATGAACAACAACTTCTTGCCGGGATACGCCCAGAGGTACCCGTACAGGTTGCGCAGGCCAGCAAACCTCTGCCACTCGTCCCCGGGCATGCGCCCGATCAGCGATCCCTTGCCGTGCACCACCTCGTCATGCGACAGCGGCAGCACGAAGTTCTCGCTGTGCGCGTACATCAGCCCGAAGGTGATCTGCTGGTGATGGTGCTTGCGATAGACCGGGTCTGTGCCCGCATACGACAGCGTGTCGTTCATCCAGCCCATGTTCCACTTGTAGTGAAACCCCAGCCCGCCGTCTTCCGGCGGACGGGTCACGCCGGGGAAGCTCGTCGACTCCTCGGCCAGCGTCACCGCCCCAGGCCGCTCAATACCCACCACGCGGTTCATGCGCCGCAGGAAGTCGATGGCCTCCAGGTTCTCGCGTCCGCCAAGCACGTTCGGCACCCACTCGCCGGCCTTGCGGCTGTAGTCGCGGTACAGCATCGATGCCACCGCATCCACGCGCAGGCCGTCCACGCCGTAGCGCTCCAGCCAGTACAGCGCATTGCCGACCAGGTAGTTGCGCACCTCCGTGCGGGCGTAGTTGAAGATCAGCGTCTGCCAGTCGTTGTGGAAGCCCTCGCGCGGGTCGGCGTACTCATACAGCGCCGTGCCGTCGAAGCGGCCGAGGCCGTGCGAGTCGGTCGGGAAGTGCGCGGGCACCCAGTCGAGGATCACGCCCAGCCCGGCCGCATGCGCGGCCTCCACGAAATGCCGGAAGTCGCCCGGCGTGCCGAAGCGCGAGGTCGGCGCGTACAGGCCGATCGGCTGGTAGCCCCATGAGCCATCGAAGGGGTGCTCGGTGATCGGCAGCAGCTCGATGTGCGTGAAGCCCAGGTCGCGCACATAGGGCACCAGCGTGTCGGCCAGGTCGCGGTAGTCCAGCCATTCGTGACCGTTCTTGCGGCGCCATGAGCCCAGGTGCACTTCATAGATGCTGATTGGCGCGTGGCGCTCGTTTGCGGCGGCACGGCCTTCGGGCATCTTCACCGGCGCGGGCAGGGGCTGCACCACGCAGGCCGTGTCGGGCCGCAGCTGCGACGAGAACGCGAAGGGGTCGGCCTTGCGCAGCACCTCGCCCTGCGCCGACAGGATCTCGAACTCGTAGCTGTCGCCGACGGTCACGTGCGGCGCGAAGATCTCCCACACGCCGCACTCGCGGCGCAGCCGCATCATGTGGCGCCGGCCGTCCCAGTTGTTGAAGTTGCCGACCACCGACACGCGCCGCGCATTCGGCGCCCAGACCGCGAAGGCCACGCCCTTCACGCCGTCCATCTCGCGGATGTGCGCGCCCAGCCGCTCCCACGGCCGCAGGTGCGTGCCTTCGGCCAGCAGCCAAACATCGGTTTCGCCGAGCACGAACGGAAAGCGATACGGGTCTTCCAGCCGCGAGGTGTGCGCCTCCCAGTCGACCTGGAACGAGTAGCCCATGCGGGCTTCGGCTGCCGGAACCAGCCCGCTGAACAGGTCCGAGCCTTCGTGCCGCGCGAGGATGGCCAGCGGCCAGCCGGTGCGCGAATGCACCACGGCCACGCGCTGCGCGCCGGGTAGCAGCGCGCGCACTTCCAGGCCCTCGGGCCTCTCGTGCGGGCCCAGCACGGCAAACGGATCGCCGTGCTCCGCGCGCATCAGCGCATGGACTTCGGACTCGGGCAGCGGCTTCAAGGGCATGGTGGTCAGCTTCGTCCTTCAACGGCGGGTGTGCCGAAGAAGACGCCGTACGGCGCCAGCGTCAGCATGCGCTTTTCATCCACGGTCTGCATGACGGCGGTGTGCTCAAGCGGCTGTCCGACGAGAGGCATCAGCCCGTCGGGCAGCGGCATCGATACCGGCTCGCTCCCTAAGTTGAAGACCGCCCGCAGCGAGAGTTTTCCGTCGCGCCGCTCGAAGTGCAGCAGTGGCTCGGGTGCGTCGATGAAGCGGATGCCACCGGTGCGCAGCAGCGGTTGCGTGCGCCGCCAATGCAGCAGCGTGCGGCTGAAGGCCAGCATCGACCCAGGGTCCGCGGCCTGTCGTTCGACGGCCAGCGGCAGGTGGGCGCCGTACACCGGCAGCCAGGGCGCGCCGGTGGTGAAGCCGCCATTCGGCGCCTCGGCGGTCCATGGCATCGGTGTGCGGCAGCCGTCACGGCCCTTGAACTCGGGCCAGAAAGCGCGGCCGTACGGGTCTTGCAGCAGTTCGAACGGCACTTCGGCCTCGGGCAGGCCCAGTTCCTCGCCCTGGTAGATGCTCGCGCTGCCGCGCAGCGCCAGCAGCAGCGTCAGCCAGAGCCGGTCGCGGCACGTGTCGGGTGCGCCGCCGTCGCTCCAGCGCGTGGCGACGCGCGGCACGTCGTGGTTCGACATCGCCCAGCAGCCCCAGCCGTTCGTGGGTTCGAGCGCCTCGTCAAGGGCCTCGACCTGGTGGCGCAGGTGCTTGGGACTGTGGTCGGCCGTCAGCAGGCTGAAGCTGTAGGCCTGGTGCAGTCGCTTGCCGCGATCGGTGTATTGCGCCATGACGGGCGGCGCGTTCTCGTCGCCGACCTCGCCCAGCGCCACCGCGCCGTAGCCGTCGAGCAGCCGGCGCAGGCTTTCGAGGAACGCCAGGTTCTCGTGCTGGCTCTTGTCATACAGATGCTGCTGCATCGCATAGGGGTTGTCGGCGCGCACCGTGCTGACTTCGCCTATCGAGGCCAGCGAGGCCGGCGGGTTGTCGCGCAGCTGCGCGTCGTGAAACTGGTGGTTGCAGGCGTCGAAGCGAAAGCCGTCCACGCCGCGCTCGCACCAGAAGCGCACCTCGCCCAGCAGCGCCTCCTGCACTTCGGGGCAATGGAAGTTGAGGTCGGGCTGCTCCGCCAGGAAGCTGTGCAGGTAGTACTGCCGCCGGCGCGAATCCCACTGCCAGGCCGAGCCGCCGAACACCGACAGCCAGTTGGTGGGCGGCGTGCCGTCGGGCTTGGGGTCGGCCCACACGTACCAGTCGGCCTTGGGGTTGTCGCGGCTCGAGCGGCTCTCGGCGAACCAGGCGTGCTGGTCGGACGTGTGCGACAACACCTGGTCGATGACGAGCTTCAGGCCCAGTTCGTGCATCCGCGCCAGCATGGCGTCGAAGTCGGCCAGCGTGCCGAACATGGGGTCTACGGCGCGGTAGTCGGCCACGTCGTAGCCGAAGTCCTTCATCGGCGAACGGAAGAAAGGAGAAACCCAGATGGCGTCGACGCCGAGGCTGGCCACGTGCTCGAGCCGGGACGTGATGCCCGGCAGGTCGCCGATGCCGTCGCCGTCGCTGTCCATGAAGCTGCGCGGGTAGATCTGGTAGATCACCGCACCGCGCCACCATTCGCTGCTGTCGGTATTGCTGCCCATGCCGGTCCCTGTGGTCTGAAATCATTGTGGCATGCGAAATTCGGGCCAGTGATACGCAGGTGCGGGGCGGCGGTGCATGGCGCGAAGACCCGTGAAGCTTTCTACACTGGGCGCCGCTCCCGCTTTTCAAAATGACGACATCAGATTCCGCCTCTTCTTCCCTCGCCGCGCTCGAAGCGCGGCTTGCCCAGGACCTCGAATACCTCGGCTGGCCCGGGCGCAACTGGATGCCTGTGCGGCAGGCTGGCGGTGAACCGATGCTCGACGTGGCCGTCATCGGCGGCGGGCAGGCCGGCCTGGCTGCCTCGGTCGCGCTGGCGCAATTGGGCATTCGCGCGGTGGTGTTCGACCGCTCGCCCGCGGGCAGCGAAGGCCCCTGGGCGACCACGGCGCGCATGGAGACGCTGCGCTCGCCCAAGGAGCTCACCGGTCCCGCGCTGGGCCTGCCGTCGCTCACCTTCCGGGCGTGGTTCGAGGCCCAGTTCGGGCTGGAGGCCTGGACGGCGATGGACAAGATCCCGCGCCTGCAGTGGATGGACTATCTGGTCTGGTACCGCCGCGTGATGGGCGTGGACGTACGCAACGACACGGCCGTGACCGGCATTCATCCGCTGACCGATGCCACCGGCGTGCGCCTCGATCTGCGCACGCCGCAAGGCGAACGCAGCGTGCTGGCGCGCCGGGTCGTCCTCGCCACCGGGCGAGACGGCCTCGGCGGGCCGGCCATTCCCGCTTTCGTCAACGCGCTGCCGCGCTCGAAATGGGCGCACTCCTCCGACGAGATGGACTACGGCCGGCTCAAGGGCCTGCGCGTGGGCGTGGTCGGCGCGGGCTCTTCGGCCATGGACAGTGCAGGCACCGCGCTGGAGGCAGGCGCGCACAGCGTCGAACTGCTGATCCGCCGGCCCGACCTGCCGCGAGTCAACAAGGGCAAGGGCGCGGGCGTGCCGGGGCTCACGCAGGGCCACTACGACCTGCCCGACGAACTCAAGTGGCGCATCCGCCACTACATCAACGTGGCGAACGTGCCGCCGCCGCACGGCAGCACGCTGCGGGTGTCGGGGCACACCAATGCCTTCTTCAACTTCGGCTGCCCGATCCTGGCCATCGAGCCGAAGGGCGATTCGATGCGCGTGTCGACGCCGAAGGGCGACTTCGAATTCGACTTCCTCATCGTCTCGACCGGCTTCAAGGTCGACTGGCCCAACCGCCCCGAGTTCGACGGCATCGCCGCCCAGGTGCGCACCTGGAAAGACCGCTTCGTACCCGCTCCCGGCGACGAAGACCAGGAACTGGCCGACTCGCCCGACCTCGGGCCGGTCTTCGAATTCCAGGAGCGCGTGCCGGGCGAATGCCCGGGGCTTGGGCGCATCCACTGCTTCTGCTACCCGGCGGCGCTGTCGCACGGCACGGTGTCGGGCGACATCCCGGCCATCAGCGACGGCGCCAAGCGGCTGGCGAGCGGCATCGCCAGCCTGTTCTACCGCGAAGACTTCGACCACCACTACGCCAACCTCGAGGCCTACGCCGAGCCGGAACTCTTCGGTGACGAATGGACGCCCGCGCTGCCGCCTCAGGAAAGAAACTGAACCATGACAACCAGCACTCCCACTTCCGATGTGATCGATGCCGCCGTCCCGCTGGCGCCAGACCACCCCACCTGGGCGCTGCGGCGCCAGCGCGACAAGGTCGTCGCCGCCACGCAGGGCAGCTACGACGCGATGTTTTCCCCGGCCGTCGAAGGCCTGTCGGTGAGCGAGCGGCTGCTGGTGGCGCTGCATGCCTGCCGCGTGTCGAAGGCGGACAGCCTTGCCGCGCATTACCGCGACCGGCTGGCGGCCGAAGGCGCGGACAGTGCCGTGACCGCGGCGGTGGACGCCGGCAAGCCCGTGGCCGATGCGCGCCTGCACGCCGTGCTGGCCTTCACCGGCAAGCTGATCGAACGCCCCATCGAGGGCGACAAGGCGGCTGTGCAGTCGCTGGTCGACAGCGGTCTGTCGACGCCCGCCATCGTGGCGATGAGCCAGCTGATCGCCTTCCTGTCGTACCAGATCCGCGTCGCCGCGGGGCTGAAGGCGCTGGCAGCGGTGGAGGTGGCGGCATGACGGCCCCGATCCGCATCAAGGGCTTCACCAACGAGGTGCTGAAGTGGAAGCCGTGGCTCGACACGGTGAACGTCGACACCGCCACGCCGGCGCAACTGGCGGCGCTGGACGAGATGAGCCCGCAGGCGCGCACGTCGCCGTATTTTCTGGTGCTGGCGCATCAGCCCGAGATACTGCTGCAGCGCTCGATTGCCTTCAACGCGATCATGTTCGCGCCGGGCGGCATGCCGCGCGCCGAGCGCGAGCTGGGTGCCACGGTGGAGTCGCGCGTCAATGGTTGCGTTTACTGCGCCTCGGTGCATGCGCAGCGCTTCGAGCAGCTGGCCAAGCGCAACGACGTGATCTCGCAGGTGTTCGAGGAGCCGGCGGGCGCGGGCACCACGGCACGCGAGAAGGCCATCGTCGAGTTTTCGATCCGTCTTGGCGCGGAACCCGACAAGGTCTCGGCCGACGACGTGCGCGGGTTGAAGGAGGTCGGGCTGACCGAGCTGGAAATACTCGACCTGATCCATTCGGTCGCCATCTTCGCCTGGGCCAACCGGCTGATGCTCAACCTCGGGGAGCCGGTGTTCCCCGAAGCAGACGGTTCATAGGCGCGCGAGCAGCCCGGCGACGGTTTCGCTCGCCAGGCCCAGCGGTTCGAGCAGGTCGTTTTCGCGGCGGAAGTCGACGCCGTTGACCAGCGAGGCCGCATCCACGATGGTGCGCGTCGCGGGTGTCGGCACGCCGGCGATGGCGCCCAGCGCCTCGACGAACGCCAGGCCGTAGGGCATGTCCTCGGTCACGTAGCGGGTGTCGACCTGCGTGGGGCCGGGCGGGCCGCCGCGCTTGGCGTGCAGCTCGGCGGCGATGTCTGCGAGCTTTTCAGACGTGGTGCCGAAGGAGCGCGCGAAATGCGCCTCGATGGGGCCGAGCTCGATGCCGAAGGCTGCCGCCACGGCGCGGCGTTCCTGGTCAAGTGCCTCGATCGCGCGCGACACGCCGGGCGTCATGCAGTGGTACTGCGGCCAGTTCTCGGCGCGCTCGATGCGGGTCCAGTTGAAGACCGCGAGCGGGCCGTGCGACTGCGGATTGACGTTGGCCAGGGCGCTGGCAAGGGCGCCGTCCTGCGCGGAGAAGCCGTCGCCGAAGAGGGCGGTGCACAGCGCGACGGCTTCGCCGACTTTTGAGCCGGGCAGGGCGGAGACGCCGACGGCCTTGCGTCGCGTCATCACCCTGACCTGCGTGCCCGATTCGCGGCGCGCGGTCAGTACGGTCGTGCCGAAGCTGGCGACGGTGATCTGCCTGCCCGCGCGGCGGGCTGCTTCATGGAGATAGAGCGACGACAGCGAGGCCATCGAGCTGACGATCACGGTCTGGCCGTCGCGCAGGCAGGGGAGCAGAGCGTCCATCACGCGCTTGTGGCCGTTGACCGGCAGGGCCAGCAGCAGTACGTCCGAGGCCGCGCACAGCCCGGCCGCATCGTCGGCAACCTCGACGGTCACTGAAAAAGACTGGATGCCGCTGGCCTCCAGTGCCTGCGTGCGCAAGGCTTCTGCGCCCTGGCCACCCGGCGACCACACGGTGACGCCGTGGCCCGCCTGCCGCAGCCAAGCCGCGCTGGCCAGCGCGATTGCCCCGGTGCCCGCGATGCCGACGCGGTACTTCTTGCCCGAAAACTCAGTCAACCTTGATCCCGCCCTGCTTGATCACCTTCGCCCAGCGCTGGCTGTCTTCCGTCACGACCTTGCCCAAGGCAGCCGGGCCGCCACAGGTGTTCACCGCGCCCAACTGGGCGAAGCGCTGTTTGGTCTCCGGCAGGTTGCACACCTCGAGCAGCGCCGCCGACAGCTTCTCGACGCTCGCCGCCGGCATGCGCGCCGGCGCCATCACGCCGACCCAGACCGGCACTTCCATTCCAGGCAGGCCGGTGGCCTCGCCGATGGTGGGGGCCGAACCCATGCTGGGAAGGGAAACCCGGGAGAAGGTGCCGAGCACGCGCGCCTTGCCGCTGGCGACCATGGGTTCGATCGAGGCCACGCTGGTAACGATGGTCGCCACCTGCCCGCCCAGCAGGTCCGTCATGGCGGGCGCGGCGCCCCGGTAGGGCACGTGCAGCAGGTTCGTGCCGCTCGCCTGCGCCAGCAGTGCCCCGGTCAGGTGCGACACGGTGCCGTTGCCGGTCGAGGCATAGGTCACCTGGCCCGGCTTGGCCTTGGCATCGCGCAGCACGTCGGCCACCGTCTTGTAGGGGCTCTCGGTGCGCACGGACAGCGTCATCGGCGTGTCGGCCACCAGGGCCACCGGCACCAGCTCGTGCACCGGGTCGTAGGGGAGCTTGGGCTGCAGGTGGGGGGCGATCGTGATCGCACCGCCAGTGGCCAGCAGCACCGTGGCCCCGTCGGTTGCCTTGGCCACCGCGTCGGCGGCCACGATGCCGCCAGCGCCGGCCTTGTTGTCGATGATGACGGGCTGGCCCAGCTTGTCGGTGAGCTTGGCGCCCAGGTAGCGCGCGATCACGTCCTGCGCGCCGCCGGTGGCGAAGGGCACGACGATGCGCAGGGGCTTGTCGTTCTGCTGGGCCCACAGGGGCGTGGCGGCGAGGCCGACGGCGGCGGCCGCTAGGCCCAGGGCGAGGTGTTTCAGGCGCAGTTTCATGGTGTTCCAGGCGGTGCGAAAAACCTGTCGGACGGCAGGCGTTACCCGCGCAACACGCAGGTTACGTGCCCCGAGTCTAGAGTCTGCCGGCCGGGGCTTTCGCCCGGGCGCGATAATCCCGCGTTCCCGGCCGCTCCGAGCCGGGCTCTTGCCGAACCGCCATGAATCCCAGCTACAAACCCAGCGACGTCGAGTCCGCTGCCCAGGCGCAATGGAGCGCCGCCGATGCCTACCGCGTCACCGAGGACACGAGCCGCAAGAAGTACTACGCCTGCTCGATGCTGCCGTACCCCAGCGGCAAGCTGCACATGGGCCATGTGCGCAACTACACGATCAACGACATGCTCACGCGCCACCTGCGCATGAGCGGCTACAACGTGCTGATGCCCATGGGCTGGGACGCCTTCGGCCTGCCGGCCGAGAACGCAGCGCTGAAGAACGGCGTGCCGCCGGCCAAGTGGACCTACGAGAACATCGCCTACATGAAGGGCCAGCTCCAGGCCATGGGCCTGGCCATCGACTGGAGCCGCGAGATCGCCACCTGCGATCCGAGCTACTACAAGTGGAACCAGTGGCTGTTCCTGAAGATGCTCGAAAAGGGCATTGCCTACCGCAAGACCCAGGTCGTCAACTGGGACCCGGTCGACCAGACCGTGCTGGCCAACGAGCAGGTGATCGACGGCAAGGGCTGGCGCACCGGCGCGACGGTCGAGCGCCGCGAGATCCCGGGCTACTACCTGAAGATCAGCGACTACGCCGAGGAACTGCTCGAACACACCCAGCACAAGCTGCCGGGCTGGCCCGAGCGCGTCAAGCTGATGCAGGAAAACTGGATCGGCAAGAGCGAGGGCCTGCGCTTCGCCTTCACGCATGACATCAAGGACGCGAGCGGCAAGCTGATCCAGGACGGACGCATGTACGTGTTCACCACGCGCGCCGACACCATCATGGGCGTGACCTTCTGCGCCGTGGCGCCCGAGCATCCGCTGGCCGCGCATGCCGCCACGCTCGACCCCAAGGTCGCGGCCTTCATCGAGGAGTGCAAGAGCGGCGGCACCACCGAGGCCGAACTCGCCACGCAAGAGAAGAAGGGCGTGCCCACCGGCCTGACCGTCAAGCACCCGATCACCGAGGAGCAGGTGCCCGTGTGGGTCGGCAACTACGTGCTGATCGGCTACGGCGACGGCGCCGTGATGGGCGTGCCCGCGCACGACGAGCGCGACTTCGCCTTCGCCAACAAGTACGGCATCGAGATCATCCAGGTGGTGCTGGTCGACGACGAGCCGCACTTCGACTATCACAAGTGGCAGGACTGGTACGCCGACAAGCAGCGCGGCGTGACCATCAACTCCGACAACTTCAGCGGCATGTCGTACAAGGAGGCCGTGGCCGCCGTGGCGCATGCGCTGGGCCAGAAGGACCTGGGCGAGCTGCAGACCACCTGGCGCCTGCGCGACTGGGGCGTGAGCCGCCAGCGCTACTGGGGCACGCCGATCCCGATCATCCATTGCGACGAACACGGCGCAGTGCCGGTGCCCGAGAAAGACCTGCCCGTGGTGCTGCCCACCGACTGCGTGCCGGACGGCTCGGGCAACCCGCTGCACAAGCACGAAGGCTTCCACGCCGGCGTGGTCTGCCCCGTCTGCGGCAAGCCCGCGCGGCGCGAGACCGACACGATGGACACCTTCGTCGATTCGTCGTGGTACTTCATGCGCTACTGCGACCCGAAGAACGAAGAGGCGATGGTGGCCGGCGGCGCCGACTACTGGATGCCGATGGACCAGTACATCGGCGGCATCGAGCACGCGATTCTTCACCTGCTGTACGCGCGCTTCTGGACCAAGGTGATGCGCGACCTCGGCCTCGTGAAGGCCGACGAGCCCTTCAGCAAGCTGCTCACCCAGGGCATGGTGCTCAACCATATCTTCTACAAGCGCAACGAAAAGGGCGGCAAGGACTACTTCCCGCCCAGCGAAGTCGCGACGGTGCTCGATGCGCAGGGCCGCATCACCGGCGGCACCACCGCCGACGGCACGAAGGTCGAGTACGGCGGCGTCGGCAAGATGGGCAAGAGCGAACGCAACGGCGTCGACCCGCAGGACCTGATCGAGAAATACGGCGCCGACACCGCGCGCCTGTACACGATGTTCACCGCGCCGCCCGAAGCCACGCTCGAGTGGAACGACGCGGCCGTCGAAGGCAGCTACCGCTTCCTGCGCCGGGTGTGGAATTTCGGCGTGGCGCAGGCGGACGTGGCGCCGGTGGCTGTCAGCGGCCAGACCTTCGGCAAGAATGCCCAGGCGCTGCGCCGCGAGGTGCACACCGTGCTGCGCCAGATCGACTACGACTACCAGCGCATGCAATACAACACGGTGGTGTCGGGCGCGATGAAGCTGCTCAACGCGCTGGAAGGCTTCAAGCCCGACGGCAGCGCGGGCGACGCGGCCGCGATGCGCGAGGGCTTCGGCATCCTGCTGCGCTGCCTCTACCCGGCCACGCCGCACATCGCCCAGCAGCTGTGGAACGAACTCGGCTACGACAAGGACCTGGGCGGCCTGCTCGACGCGCCCTGGCCCGCGGTCGACGTCGGTGCGCTGGTGCAGGACGAGATCGAACTCATGCTGCAGGTCAACGGCAAGCTGCGCGGCAAGCTCAGCGTGCCGGCCGGCGCATCGAAGGACGAGATCGAGAAGCTCGCGCTTGCCTGCGACGATTTCGTCAACTTCGCCGAAGGCGCGCCGCCCAAGCGCGTGATCGTGGTTCCCGGCCGTCTGGTCAACGTGGTCCTTTGAACGACTCAAGCATGAACACTCGCAATGTCTCGCTGCCGCGCCGCGGCTTTCTTCTCGGATTGACGGCGGCGGGCGCTTCGCTCGGCCTGGCCGGTTGCGGCTTCGAGCTGCGCAAGGCGCCTGTCTTCGCGTTCAAGACGCTGCAGGTGTCGGGCAACTCGGCCATGATCAACCAGATCCGGCGCGAGCTGCGGGCGACCGGCACCGTGACGGTGGTGACGCCCGACACGTCCACCGCCGGTGGTTCGTCTCCGGCGCCGGCCGCCGACGTGGTGCTGGAGATCCTGAGCGAGGACCGCAACCGCATCGTGATCTCGACCAACTCGGCCGGCCTGGTGCGCGAGCTGCAGCTTCAGTTGAAGGTGCGCTTCCGCCTGCGCACGCCGGGCGGTAAAGACCTGCTGCCGGCCACCGACGTCTCGCAGACGCGCGACCTGAGCTTCAACGAAACCAACGCGCTGGCCAAGGAAGGCGAAGCCGACCTGCTGTTCCGCGACATGCAGTCGGACATCGCGCAGCAGCTGATGCGCCGCCTGGCGGCCGTCAAGGAACTCTGAGCCTGCGCGCTCCGGCCATTCCATTTCCATGCAACTTGCCAGCGCCCAGCTCGGAGCCCACCTGCAGAAGGGCCTGAAGCCGCTCTACACGATCCACGGCGACGAGCCGCTGCTCGCGCAGGAAGCGGCCGACGCCATCCGCACCGCCGCGCGCGCGCAGGGTTACACCGAGCGCAGCTCTTACACCGTGGCCGGCGCGCACTTCGACTGGAGCGCGGTGCTCGCGGCCGGGGGCTCGCTCTCGCTGTTCGCAGACAAGCAGATCGTCGAGATCCGCATCCCCTCGGGCAAGCCCGGCAAGGACGGCAGCGCGGCCCTTCAGCAGATGGCCGAGTCCGCGCCCGGTAACGACAGCACGCTCACGCTGGTGATGCTGCCGCGGCTGGACAAGGCCACGCGCACCGGCGCCTGGTTCTCGGCGCTGGAGAACAACGGCGCGAGCATCCAGGTCGACCCGATCGAGCGCAGCGCGCTGCCGCAATGGATCGCGCAGCGCCTGGGCCAGCAGGGCCAGCGCGTGATGCCCGGCGACGAAGGCCAGCGCACGCTGCAGTTCTTTGCCGATCGCGTGGAGGGCAACCTGCTCGCCGCGCACCAGGAAATCCAGAAGCTCGCGCTGCTGCATCCGGCCGGCGAGCTGAGCTGGGAGCAGGTCGAAGGTGCGGTCAACAACGTGGCGCGCTACGACGTGTTCAAGCTGTCCGAAGCCGTGCTGGCCGGCAATCCGCAGCGCGTGGCGCGCATGCTCGATGGCCTGCAGGCCGAGGGCGAGGCCGAGGTGCTGGTGCACTACACGATTGCCGAAGATATCCGCGCGCTCAAGCGCGTGAAGGACGCCATGGCCTCGGGACGCCCGCTGCCGATGGCGCTGCGCGAGAACCGCATCTGGGGCCCGCGCGAGCGCGCCTTCGAGCGTGTGCTGCCGCGGCTGGACGACCGCATGCTGACCCGGCTGCTGCGTGCGGCGCATGTGGTGGACGGCATCGTGAAGGGGCTGAAGCAGCCCGACTGGCCCGCCAGCGGCTGGCAGGCCCTGCAGCGGCTGGCGCTGATGCTGTGCCGCGCCTGCAGCAGCGCGGCGACCGCTCCGCGACGCGCCTGATCCGCCTGGGCGCGATGGCTCCAGCCATCAAAAGGCCCGTGTAAGCCGGGTCACAGGTCGGCGTGGGAAAATGCGTACATGAATGCGTTCAACGTCAGCGAGCACATGCAGACCCTGGGTCTGCAAGCCAAAGCCGCTGCATTCCTCATGGCCCGTGCGGATGCAGCTACCAAAAACATAGCATTGAAGGCGCTGGCCCGGCGTCTGCGCGAAGCCGGCCCGGTGCTGGCGGTCGCCAATCAGAAGGACCTGGAACGCGCCACCGCCGCCGGCCTCTCGGCGCCGATGGTCGATCGCCTCAAGCTCACGCCCAAGGTCATCGAGACCGTGGCCATCGGCTGCGAGCAGCTCGCCGGCATGGCCGACGTCATCGGCGAAATCATCGGCATGAAGCAGCAGCCCAGCGGCATCCGCGTGGGCCAGATGCGCGTGCCGATCGGTGTCTTCGGCATGATCTACGAGAGCCGGCCCAACGTGACCATCGAGGCCGCGAGTCTTGCCATCAAGAGCGGCAACGCGGCCATCCTGCGCGGCGGCTCGGAAGCCATCGAGTCGAACAAGGCGCTGGCGCTGCTGGTGTCGGAGGCACTGGCCGAAGCCGGCCTGCCGGTCGAAGCGGTGCAGCTGGTGCAGACCACCGACCGCGAGGCCGTCGGCCAGCTCATCGCCATGCCCGAGTTCGTCGACGTGATCATTCCGCGCGGCGGCAAGGGGCTGATCGAGCGCATCAGCCGCGACGCCAAGGTGCCGGTCATCAAGCACCTGGACGGCAACTGCCACGTCTACGTGGACGACACGGCCGAGTTCGACATGGCGCTGCGCATCGTCGACAACGCCAAGACCCAGAAGTACAGCCCCTGCAACGCCGCCGAAGGCCTGCTGGTGTCGGCTTCCGTGGCCGACGACTTCCTGCCCGAGATCGCCGCCATCTTCGCGGCCAAGGGTGTGGAAATGCGCTGCGACCCGGTGGCTGCCGCCATCCTGCGCGCCGACGAGGCGCTCGATCCGAAGGCCCGGGTGGTCGATGCGGTCGAGACCGACTGGTCCGAGGAATACCTGGCCGCCGTCATCAGCATCAAGGTGGTGGCCGGCGTGGACGAGGCCATCGCGCACATCAACCGCTATTCGAGCCATCACACCGATGCCATCGTCACGCGCGACCATGTCCACGCACAGCGCTTCCTGCGCGAGGTCGATTCGGCCAGCGTGATGGTCAATGCGAGCACACGCTTCGCGGATGGCTTCGAGTTCGGGCTGGGCGCCGAAATCGGCATCAGCACCGACAAGTTCCACGCCCGCGGTCCGGTGGGCATCGAAGGACTGACCTCGCTCAAGTACGTGGTGCTGGGGCAGGGCGAAGTCCGGACCTGATCCGATGCGCCCGCGTGCGGTCTTGTCATTGGGGCGGCCATCCCCAAATCCTACAATTCCGCTCTACCTTTAAGCACAAAACCAACAAGGCCGCCGCATGGTTCCGCATCTCGTCACCGCCCTGACCGGCCCGATCAACGAACTGGAGCAGCGGGTGCTCGACTCGATGCCCGCCATCGAGCGCTGGTTCCGGCTCGAGTGGATGGAGCACACGCCGCCGTTCTACAGCGCCGTCGATATCCGCAACGCCGGCTTCAAGCTGGCCCCGGTCGACACCAACCTCTTTCCGGGCGGCTGGAACAATCTCACCAAGGAGATGCTGCCGCTGGCGGTGCAGGCTGCTCAGGCGGCCATCGAGAAGATCTGTCCGGAAGCGCGCAACCTGCTCGTCATTCCGGAAAATCACTCCAAAAATACCTTTTATCTCGCCAACGTCGCGCAACTGGTGCGCATCTTCCACATGGCGGGGCTCAACGTGCGCATCGGGTCGATCGACCCGGCCATCAAGTCGCCCAAGAAGATCGAACTGCCGAACGGCGAGACCGTGACGCTCGAGCCGGTGGTGCGCAGCAAGCGCCGACTGGGGCTGAAGAACTTCGATCCGTGCACAATTTTGCTCAACAACGAGCTTTCTGCGGGAACGCCCGGCATCCTCGAAGATTTGCATGAGCAGTACCTGCTGCCGCCGCTGCACGCAGGCTGGTCGGTGCGCCGCAAGAGCAACCACCTGCACAGCTACGAGGAGCTGTCCAAGCGCCTCGGCAAGCTGCTGGGCATCGACCCGTGGCTCATCAACCCGATCTATGCGCGTGCCGAAGGCGTGGACGTGGCCGAGGGCCGCGGCATCGACGTGCTGACCAGCCATGTGGATGCGGTGCTGACCAAGGTGCGCCGCAAGTACAAGGAATACGGCATCAACGAGAAGCCGTTCGTGGTCGTCAAGGGCGGCCACAGCGGCAGCGGCAGTCCGGGCGTGGTGACGGTGCGCGATGCCAAGGACGTCGAGGCGCTGATCGGCAAGCCGCGCGGCACCGCCAGCAGCGCCCCGGCCGGCAAGACCGGCGCCGGCCGCGAGCTGCGCGAGCCCACCGAGCTGATCGTCCAGGAAGGCGTGCTCACCAACGAGCGCGTGCACAACGGCGTGGCCGAGCCGGTGGTCTACATGATGGATCGCTACGTTGTCGGCGGTTTCTACCGCGTGCATGCCGAGCGCGCCGCCGACGAAAACCTCAAGCTGCCGGGCGCGAGCTTCGTGCCGCTGGCTTTTTCTGAAAGTGCGCACTTGCCACAGCCCGGCGCCAAGCCTGGCGCCAGCGCGCCCAACCGCTTCTACATGTATGGCGTGGTCGGCCGGCTGGCCATGGTGGCCGCCAGCTACGAGATGGAAGCGACCGATCCGGACGCCGAAATCTACGAATGATTGCCGGGGGCGGCTTGTGGCGGCTTGCGCCGACCACAAGCAACGGCAAAATAGCGGCCCCACAGCAACGGAAACAAAAGGGCGGGAGGGTGACGCAGGTGGACTAAAGTTCACACTTTCCTCGCCCCGGCGTGTCTGACGCGTCGATTCCAGCAGCCTGCCCTTTTCCCATCGACTTCGTGTCAGCCCCCAAAAATCTCTCAGCCGGCCTCATCGTCGGCGCCATCGGCGTCGTCTATGGCGACATCGGCACCAGCGTGCTGTATGCCGTCAAGGAAGTGTTCGGCCACGGCCACGTGCCGTTCACCGTCGAGAACGTCTACGGCATCCTCTCGATGTTCTTCTGGACGCTCACCGTCATCGTCTCCATCAAGTACGTCGTGCTCGTGCTGCGCGCGGACAACGAAGGCGAGGGCGGCCTCGTCGCCATGCTGGCGCTGGCCTCCCGCGCGGTGGCCGACAAGCCCAGGCTGCGCCACCTGCTGCTGGTGGTCGGCATCTTCGGCACTTCGCTCTTCTATGGCGACGGGGTCATCACCCCGGCCATCTCGGTGCTCTCGGCGGTCGAGGGCCTGGAAGTGGTGTCGCCGCACTTCACGCACTACGTGATCCCGCTCACGCTGGTCGTGCTGTTCTGCCTCTTCGTGGTGCAGAAGCGCGGCACGGCGGGCATCGGCAAGTTCTTCGGGCCGATCACGCTCGTGTGGTTCCTGGCGATTGCCGTGCTTGGCGTGTCGCAGATCCTGCACCACCCCGAGATCCTGAAGGCGCTGAATCCGTTCTATGCGCTGAAGTTCATGTGGGACAACCCGGGCACCAGCTTCATCCTGCTGGGCGCCACCGTGCTGTGCGTGACCGGCGCCGAGGCGCTGTACGCCGACCTGGGCCACTTCGGCAAGAGCCCGATCCGCATTGCGTGGTTCTCGGTCGTGATGCCGGCGCTGACGCTCAACTACTTCGGCCAGGGCGCGCTGCTGCTGGAGAACCCCGAGGCGGTGAAGAACCCGTTCTTCATGATGGCGCCCGAATGGGCGCTCATTCCGCTGGTGCTGCTGGCCACGGCGGCCACGGTGATCGCGTCGCAGGCCCTCATCACGGGCGCCTTCAGCGTCACGCGCCAGGTCATCCAGCTGGGCTACCTGCCGCGCCTGAACATCGAGCACACCAGCGTGCGCACGGCGGGCCAGATCTACATTCCGCTGGTCAACTGGGGCCTGTTCGTGGCCATCGTTCTGGCGGTGGTCATGTTCCGCTCGTCGAGCAGCCTGGCCGCGGCCTACGGCATTGCCGTGACCACTGACATGCTGATCACCACGGTGCTGACCTTCTTCGTGATCCGCTACGCGTGGAAGCTTCCGCTGGCGCTGTGCATCGCATCGACAGCGGTCTTCTTCGTGGTCGACTTCCTGTTCTTCGCGTCGAACCTGCTCAAGCTGTTCGAGGGCGGCTGGTTCCCGCTGCTGATCGGAGGCTTCGTCTTCACGCTGATGATGACGTGGAAGGAAGGGCGCCGCCTGATGGGCGAGGCGCAGCACGCCGACGCGATCGACCTGAAGTCCTTTCTCGGCTCGGTGTTCGTGAGCCCGCCGGCGCGTGTCGACGGCACGGCGGTGTTCCTCACGGCCGAGCCAGGCACCGTGCCGAATGCGTTGCTGCACAACCTGAAGCACAACAAGGTGCTGCACGAGCAGAACATGTTCGTCACCGTGCGCAACCACGAGGTGCCGTGGATTCCGATGGACAAGCGCATCGAGATCGAGGCGCTCGGCCACCACTGCTGGCAGATCATCGTGCACTACGGCTTCAAGAACGACATCGACCTGCCGCGCGCGCTCGAAAACGCGCGCATGCGCGGCTGCCAGCTGGAGCCGATGACGACCAGCTACTTCCTGTCGCGCGACGTCGTGATTCCGACGCTCGGCAGCGGCATGGCGCCGTGGCGCGAGAAGCTGTTCGCGCAGATGCACCACAACGCGAGCGGGGCGGCGGCGTTCCTGGGGCTGCCGAACAACGCGGTGGTGGAACTGGGGTCGAAGATCGAGATCTGAGGCTCAAGCAGGGCGCCTCAGTCGAATTCTCCTGGGCGCTCCTTCGCGAGCCCTCCCACGTGCGAGGCGATCGCGCCCGGCGTGGTGAACCAGATGTCGCCCCGGTCGCGCGCCTGCACCAGGTGCGTGAGCGCGGTGCGCAGGTGCCGCAGCCGATAGGGCTGGCCCACGATGTACGGGTGCAGCGCCAGGCCCATCACCAGCGGCTGCGTGCGCGACTGTTCGAGCATCTCCTCGAAGTTGTCGATCACCATCGCGCTGAAATCCTTCGCGTCCATCAGGCGGCCGACGATCATCGGGATGTCGTTGAGCTCCTGCGGATACGGCACCGACCACAGCGAGCCGCCGCCGCGTGTGCGCATGCGCAGCGGCTGGTCGTCGTGGCACCAGTTGAGCGTGTAGCTGTAGCCGGTCTCGGCCAGCAGGTCGGGCGTGACGGCGCTTTCCGAGATCCATGGCGAGAGCCAGCCGGCGGGTGCCTGCCCGCTCTCGCGCACCATGCGTTCGCGGCAGCGCTGCAGCAGCGCGCGTTCGTGCACTTCGTCGAGCGCGCCCTGGCGTTCGGCATTGCTGTGGCCGTGGCCGATCAGCTCGTCGCCGCGCGCCACCAGCGCCTGGACCAGCTCGGGGCAGTGGTCGTACAGCGCGGTGTTGACGAGCGCGCCGGTGGGCAGCGCGAGCGCGTCGAACAGCTCCAGGCAGCGCCACGCGCCGACGCGGTTGCCGTACTCGCGCCAGCCGTGGTTGAGCACGTCGGGTTGCGGCGAGGCCGGGCCGATGCATGCGCCCAGCCCGTCGCCGAAGGTGAAGTGTTCGACATTGAAGCCGATGTACACCGCCAGCCGCGCGCCGTTCGGCCACACGTAGTCGGGCCGCCGCGTGATGGGCCGGTAGTCGAAGCGGTCGTGTGTGGGAAGCCGGTCGGGCCAGCGCGTCGTCATGCCTGGGGCCTCATCACAGCACGGCGAGGCCAGCGCGCACCAGCAGCCATTCGGCGCTGTCGTTCCACACGTCCATCTGCACGATCAGGCCGTGGCGCACCACGTAGCGGTCGACATAGCGATTGCCTTCGAAGGCCGTGCCGTCGGGCCACGCGCCGTAGAGCGTGCCGAGGCTGTAGACCACCGTTTCCTCGGGCGTGCCGCCGGCCACCGTTTCGGTGCGCTCGATCTTCTTCTTGACCCACGCATAGCGCTTCGCGTTGAAGGCGGAGGTGTCGCCGGGCGCCTGCATCGGGCGGTTGCCGGTGAAGCGGATGCGGATGTCGGGTGCGGTGAAGCGGGAGGCCGACTGCGGGTCGGGAATCATCACCAGGCGAAGGAACTCGTCGACCACGGCGGCGGGGTCGAGCGCGGGGTTGCTCTGCTGCGAAACGGATGCGTCCACGGGGTTCTCCAATCTTGCTGGGCCATGGCGGTGCACGGCGGGATGTCGCGACTGGGTTCGTGCAATTCCCGTGCCTGATGGTTGACATTATGGAATTCAGATTGTTGACAATCTGGTGCTGCCGGCCTCCCGGCACAATCGCCCGATGCGATTCCCCAAGCTCGGCCGGACGCATGAAGAAAAGGCCCCGCCCGGCAAGGACATCGCCGCTTCCGGCAACATCGCGCCCGATATCCCGGTGGCAGCCGCCGCTCCCGGCACCGCAAGAAAGAACGCCTGATGAAAAACATCCTCTTCGTCGCCGATCCGCTTGATCATTTCAAGATCTACAAGGACACGACCTTCTCGATGATGCGCGAGGCCCAGCGCCGCGGCCACCGCATCGCGGCCTGCCTGCCGCAGGACATTCAGTGGAAGTCGGGCGGCGTGGTCACGGCAACGGTGCAACAGATCACGCTGACCGGCGACCCGAAAGATTGGTACAGCGTCGACATCACCGAGGCCAAGGCGCTGAAGGACTTCGACGCCGTGCTGATGCGCAAGGACCCGCCCTTCGACGCCGAGTACATCTACGCCACGCACCTGCTGGAGCAGGCCGAGCGCGAGGGCGCGCAGGTGGTGAACAAGCCGCGCGCGCTGCGCGACCACCCCGAGAAGCTCGCGATCATGGAGTTTCCGCAGTTCACCACGCCCACGCTGGTAACGCGCAGCTCGCAGGCCGTACGCGACTTCCATGCCGAGCACGGCGACATCATCCTGAAGCCGCTCGACGGCATGGGCGGCATGGGCATCTTCCGCGTGCGGCAAGACGCGCTGAACCTCGGCTCCATCGTCGAGACGCTCAACAAGGACGGCGCCGAGACGATCATGGTGCAGCGCTTCGTGCCCGAGATCGTGCAGGGCGACAAGCGCATCCTGATCATCGCGGGCGAGCCGGCGCCCTTCGTGCTGGCGCGCATTCCGCAGGGCACCGAGGTGCGCGGCAACCTGGCTGCGGGCGGCAAGGGCGTGGCGCAACCGCTGACCGCGCGCAACCGCGAGATCGCCGAGACCGTGGGCCGTGCGCTCGCGCCGCGCGGGCTGCTGCTGATCGGGCTCGACGTGATCGGCGACTCGGTGACCGAGATCAACGTGACCAGCCCGACGTGCTTTCAGGAGATCACCGAACAGACCGGCTTCGACGTGCCGGCGATGTTCATCGATGCGCTGGAAGAGACCCTGCGCAAGCAGGGCCGCTGACGCAGCAGGTCAGAAGTCGATGGTGCCGCTCACCGCGAAGGTGCGCGGCGCGCCCAGCACCAGGTAGTTGCTGCCCTGCGTGCCGCCCACCGAGGCCCAGTACGACTTGTTGAACAGGTTGTCGATGCGTGCGCGCAGCGTGAGCGCGCGGCCGTTGCCGAGGTCGACCAGGTAGCGCGCGCCGATATCGAAGCGCGTCCACGACGGCACCGACTGCGTGTTGGTGGCGTTGGCGTACTGCTTCGAGGTGTACAGCACGCGTGCGTTCAGCGACAGGTTGCGCAGGCCGGGCACGTCCCATTCGGCGCCGAGGTTGGCCTGCTGCTTGGCCACGCCGATGGCGGTGAGACCGTCGGTCGCGCCGCCTTGCGTGTTCTTCTGCTTGGCGTCGAGCAGCGTCAGGCCACCGAGCAAGCGCAGGCCCTTGGTGGGCTGGCCGAACACCGAGAACTCCAGGCCCTGGTTGCGCTGCTTGCCGTACAGGCCGTAGGTCTGGCCCGAGTAGTAGTACGTCGGCTGATCCGTGGTGAAGAACGCGGCGCTGGCGCCGAGCGTGCCGCCGTCGTACTTGACGCCGACTTCCTTCTGCTTGGCCTGGTAGGGCGCGAAGATTTCGCCAGCGTTGGTGACGGGACGGTTGTTCACCGTGGTGCCTGCGACGTTGCCCTTGACGAGGCCTTCGATGTAGTTGGCGTAGGCCGAGACAGTCGGCGTGATCTTGAACACGACGCCGGCCACCGGCGTGGTCTTGCTCTTGTCGTAGGTGCTCGTCTGCTTGAGCGTGGTGTAGGAGAAGCTGGTCTGCTCGATGGTCTGGCGACGCGCGCCGAGGGTGACGAGCAGGCGGTCGTCCATGAAGGACATGGTGTCGGCGATGGCCACGCTCGAGGTGTCGATCTTGTCGGTCAGGCGTGGGTCTTCCAGCGTATTGCCGGTGAAGGCGTTGGCGACCGGGTATGCCGTTGCGTACGGTGCGTAGATGTTGTTGCGGATGGTGCCGCGCGAGATCGTGTACGCGTTGTCGCGGTCGTTGCTGTACTTGGCGACCGAGGCCACCACCGTGTGTTTCACCGGGCCGGTCGCGAAGTTGCCGCGCACGCCGAGCTCGGCGGTGCCGATGCGGTCCTTGCGGGTGTTGCTGAAGCGAGTGTTGCTGGTGTTGCCGAACGAGTCGGTGAGCGTGGGGTTCGACAGCACGTTGTCTTCGTCGCTGCGGCGCACGCCGCCGGCGGCCCAGGCCGTGATGTTGTCGGTGATATCGACTTCGCCGCGGAAGGTGGCGAACTTGTCCTTTTCCTTCGAGTAGGTCCAGGGCTGGGCGAAGTTGCTGCGGGCGTCTGGCGCGCGGGGGATCGGCAGCGTGGACGAGGGCGTCAGGCTCGGGCGGCCGTCTTTCAGGTCGTAGTCCTGGTAGCCGAAGTCGGCCGACAGGCGCACGTTGCGGTTGTGCCAGTCGAGGCCGACGCCGAAGGCGCTGAGCTGCTGGCTTTCGTTCTTCACGCCGGTGCCGCCTTCGCGGCGCACAGCGTTCACGCGAATGCCCAGGCTGTCGTCGGGACCGAATCGGCGGGCCAGGTCAAGATTGACGAAGCCCTGGCCACCGGTCTGCACGCCGAAGCCGACGCGGGTGAGCGGCTCGTTGGGCGCGCGCTTGGGCAGCAGGTTGATTGCGCCGCCGATGCCGCTACCGCCGGGCGCGGCGCCGTTCAGGAAGGTGTTGGCGCCGCGGAAGACTTCCACGCGCTCGAAGAACTCAGAAGCGATGTACTGGCGCGGCAGCATGCCGTAGAGGCCGTTGTACGAGACGTCGTCCGAGTAGACGGGGAAGCCGCGCACCACGTACAGCTCCTGGAAGTTGCCGAAGCCGCGCGCCTGGCGCACCGACGGATCGTTCAGCAGCACGTCGGCCACGCTCTTGGCCTGCTGGTCCTGGATCAGTTCGTTGGTGTAGTTGGTGCTGGAAAACGGCGTGCTCATCATGTCCTGGTTGCCCAGGATGCCGACCCGCCCGCCGCGCGCCACCTGGCCGCCCGCATAGGGCTTGGTCAGGCCTTCGGCCGATGCATCGGCGCTGGCTTCCACGGTCACCGTGGAGAGCGTGCCGCTGGCCGCTGCCGCAGCCGGCTCGGCAGTGGTGGTTTGGGCCAGGGCGGCCACGGTGTTGAGCGCGAGCAGCGACGCGACCACGGTCGGCCGGAGGAAGAAGCGGGGAGCGGGCATGGACGATCCAGATAAGATGCAAATGAGAACGGTTATTGTTCACTCGATTGCATCCACCTGTTGATACTTTCTTGCAATGTTGCAAAAAAATGTCAGTCGAAAGACTTCACATCTGCGTCAGAACCCGGATCGCTGCCCGTCCACGAACACATGCAGCTCGCCCGGCGCGAAGGGTGTCCAGGTCTCGTTGGTGGTCAGCGGCGCGGTGACGACCACGGCCACGCGATCATTGGGCGTGGTGTGTTGCGCGAAGTCGATTTCCACGTCTTCGTCCGACAGTTGCGCGGTCACGAAGGGGTGGCGGCGCTCCACGTACCAAAGGTTGGTCGAGGCATGGGCCCACAGCGCCTGTCCGTTGGACAGCATGAAGTTGAAGGTGCCGTGGCTCGCGAGCTGTGGCGCCAGCTCGCGCAGCGTGAGCGTCAGCTCTTCGATGCTCGGCACGCCCGCATGCGACTTGGCCAGCTCCTGCATGATCCAGCAGAAGGCGTGTTCGCTGTCGGTGTTGCCCACCGGATGAAAGTTGCCGTGCAGCCGCGGGCGGAATTCCTTCAGATCGCCGTTGTGGGCGAACACCCAATAGCGCCCCCACAGTTCGCGCACGAACGGGTGGCAGTTCTGCAGGTTGACCTCGCCCTGAGTCGCCTTGCGGATGTGCGCCACGACGTTGCGGCTCTGGATGGGATAGCGCCGGATCAGCTCAGCCACTGGCGATTCGCTCGCCGGCTGGTGGTCGACGAAATGGCGCAGCCCGCGGTCCTCGAAGAACGCGATGCCCCAGCCGTCGGCGTGGTGGTCGGTGCGGCCGCCGCGTTGCGCGAACCCCGTGAAGCTGAAGGTCACGTCGGTCGGCGTGTTGCAGTTCATTCCTAGCAATTGGCACATGGCGCTATTAGAGCGCGAGTGCCGGCCGGCCGTGCGGCGGATCCGCTCGCCGCTCAGCGCACGAAGCGGCCCTCGGGCGTGACGCGCACCATTTCGATGAAGCGCGAGCCGGTGGTGTTGCCGGTCGAGAAATCGATGTCCATGCCGGCCAGGCGGAACTTGAGCGCGCGCAGCGTCGCATGCAGGCGGGCGCGCGTCAGGTCGCGGCCGGTGCGCTTGAGTGCCTCGATCATCACCAGCCCGTTCAGGTAGCCCTCGAAGCTGCCGTAACCCACCGGTACCTGTGCCCGCTCCGCCAGCCGGCGATAGTCGCGCGTCACCGTCTCCACCTCGCCCCAGGGATAGGGCATGACTTGCGAGATCGCGAGGCCGCCCGCCTGCAGGGCCACCACCTTGGCCGTGACTTCGCCCGGCACGATCGACATGCCGTAGAACATCGGCTTGCTGCCGGCGGCGTAGGTGGCCTTGATCACCTCGCCGGCCACGGTGCCGGCCAGGTACATCAGGATGGCCTGCGACTGGCTGTCGGCCAGCGCCTTGCCGGCGGCGGCGGCGTCGGAGCCGTCGCCCTTGGCGACCACCTTGGCCGTCGGCACCAGCTTGTGGGGGACCATGGCCGCCTCGATCAGCTTGACCGCCTCGGCGCCGCCGGGGTTGTCGAGGTGGGCGATCGCGATCTTGTTCACACCGATGGTCGCCAGGTGCTCGACCAGGGCCTGCGCTTCACGGGCGTTGCTGGCGCGCACGAAGTAAGCCGATCCCGCGACGCGTTCGCGCGCGCTGTCGCCCACGCCGTAGCCGCCCACGCTGGGCGCGCCGCTCTGCTGCAGCAGCTTGGCCGCGGCGGCCGTGGTGCCCGAGCCCACGCAGCCGAAGAAGGCGAACACGCGATGGTCGTTCAGCAGCTTGGTGTAGTTCTCTACCGCCTTGTCGGCCTTCAGCTCGTCGTCCAGCGCCACCATCTTGATCTTGCGCCCGTTCACGCCGCCCTGTTCGTTGACGGCATCGAACGCCAGCGCGGCACCGTTGTGCACGACCTTGATCTGCGATCCGAGCGGCCCGCTCAGCACGGCCGAACTGCCGAGCACGATTTCACTGTCGCTCACCCCCGTTTCGGCGGCTTGCGCGGAAGAGAGCTGAGCGAGCCCGGCGGCCGCCACGGCCGTCGAGGCGATAAAACTTCTGCGTTGCATGTAAGACCCATCCCAACTGATTTAACAAATTCTCACAATTAGAGACGATGGGTTCTTTCGTACTACTTGGTGCTTACCCTGACTGTGGCGGGCGGCGCAATTGCCACGCTGCGCAGATGGCCAGCGCGCAAAGGCCGGCGAGCATCGCGAAGACCTCGTCGAAGGCCGCGAGCCGCGCCGGGCTGGTCATCGGGTTGGCGAGCGAATCGCCGTGCGCCGCGAGACGCCACTCCAGCACGATCGCGCACAGGCTCACGCCGGCCGCGCCGCCCAGCATGCGCACGAAGTTGATGGCGCTCGCGCCCTGCGGGATCAGCGGCTTGGCCAGCGGCCGCATCGAGCCCAGGTTGAGCGAAGGCAGGATGAAGCCCAGCCCGATGCGCCCGATGATCGCGAAGGCCACCAGCAGCCACAGCGCGCTGTCGAGCCGCAGCACCATCATCAGCGCGAACGAGGCCGCCAGCAGCACGAGCCCGATCGTCACCAGCACCCAGGTCGGATGCTTGTCGGCCAGCCGGCCCACGCCGGCGATGGTCAGCGCCAGCACGATGCCCGCCGGCAGCAGGATGGTGCCCACGTGCGATGCGGAAAGATGCAGCCCCACCTGCATGTACACCGGCAGCAGGTAGGTCGAGCCGAACAGCGCCGTGCCGTAGATGAAGGCGACCACGCTGCCCATCGCGAACTGCCGGTACTGGAAGAGCGCGAGGTTCATCAGCGGCGTGCCGCCCGAGGCCGCAAGTCGCCGTTGCCACCAAACGAAGATGCCGAACGCCAGCAGCGCACCGGCCAGCAGCAGGCCCGCCTGCAGCGGTGAATCGCCGCGCAGCGCGACCAGCCCGTTCAGCAGGCACAGCGTGCCAACCGTGCCCAGCGCCAGCCCGCGCGCGTCGAGCCCGCTGCCGCGTACCGCGGCCACGCCGCCGGGCGCAGTCTTGGGTACGAACTTGTAGGCCAGCCAGAGCGAGGCCAGGCAGAACGGCACCACCATGAAGAAGATCGAGCGCCAGCCGAACAGGTCGACCAGCACTCCGCCGATGCTCGGCCCGATGGCCGGCGCCAGCACCACGCCCATGCCGAAGATGCCGCTCGCACGCCCCTGCTCGTGCGGCTCGAAGGCGCGCAGGATGATGATGGCCGGAATGGGCTGCACGACCCCCGCCGCCAGCCCTTCGGCCACGCGCGCGAACAGCACCAAGGAGAAGTCGTTGGCCACGCCGCCCACGATGCCGCCCACCAGCAGCAACAGCATCGTGCCCACGTACGTGCGCCGGTAGCCGTAGCGCGACAGCAGCCACGGCGTGGTGAGCATCGACACCGTCATCGCCACCATGAAGCCCGAACTCACCCACTGCGCGCGCTCCTGCCCGAGCGAGAAGTGATGGCTCATGCCCGGAATCGCAACGCTGACGATGGTCGAGGACATGATCGACGCCATCGTCCCCACCATGACCGACAGCAGCAGGTACCAGCGGTAGCGTTCGCCATAGCGCTCGCGCAGCGAGCCGATGGAAGGCGGGGCCGGCGCGATCGCGGCTTCGGAAGTCTGTGGGGAGGTCATGGGGCGGCGGAATGTCTCGGGGTCCGTCGTCCTACAAGCATATCGGTCTTTGCACGGCCGGGACTGCGCGGGGCGGCCGCACAATGCATCCGCTGTCCCCTCCGCGTCAAGAAGATCAAGACAAGAACATGGACTCTTCACCCGACGAACAAGCCAATGCCCAGCAGGCTGCCATCGAGCCCGAAGGCGCGCCTACGCTTGCGGCCGAACTGGCCTCGCCGACCGTCAGCCGCGCCTATCGCTGCCAGTGCGGCCGCCCCGTCTTCCTGCGCAACAGCGAATGCCTGGCCTGCCACACCCCGCTGGGCTACGTGATCGACCGGCTCGGCGTCATGCCGCTCGCACCGGCCGTGGGCGAGGGCGCGCAGCCCGACACCTTCACCGTGTTCGGCGATCCGCACGGCAACACCTACCGCCGCTGTGCGAACCTCATGACGCCGGCCGCCTGCAGCTGGATGGTGCCCGCCGCGCGCGACGGCGAACAACTGCCTCCCGATACCCAGGGCCTTGCGCCGGGCTACTGCCTGGCCTGCAGCGTCACGCGCACCATCCCCGATCTCTCGGTGGAGAGCAACGGAGAACTCTGGCGCAAGCTCGAAACCGCCAAGCGCCGGCTCATCTCGCAGCTGCTCGCGCTCGGCCTGCCCGTGGTGAGCCGCCATGCCGACCCGGTGCACGGGCTGACCTTCGACTTCCTCAGCAACATGCCGGGCGGCCCGCACGTGATGACCGGCCACCAGCACGGCGTGATCACCCTCAACGCCGAGGAGGCCGAAGACGCCGTGCGCGAGCGCATCCGCGCCGAGATGCGCGAGCCCTACCGGACGCTGCTCGGCCACTTCCGCCACGAGATCGGCCACTACTACTGGGACCTGCTGGTGCTGCCCACGCCGTGGATCGACGACTTCCGCGCGCTCTTCGGCGACGATCGCGCCGACTACGCCGCCGCGCTGCAGACGCACTACGAGCAGGGTCCGCCGCCCGACTGGGCCGACCGCTTCGTGAGCAGCTACGCGAGCACCCATCCGTGGGAAGACTGGGCCGAGACCTGGGCCCACTACCTGCACATGGCCGACACAGCAGACACGGCGATGAGCTTCGGCGTCGACGCGACCAACGTCGAGCTCACGAGCGACCTGTTCACCCTCGACGACCTGTGGCAGCCGGAAGATCCCGATGCCGGCAAGTTCCTGGACTTCATCAACGGCTGGGTGCTGCTCACCAATGTGCTCAACGAGCTGTCGCGCAGCATGGGCCAGCCCGATTACTACCCCTTCGTGCTGCCGCGCGCGGCGGTGGGAAAGCTGCAGTTCATTCACCGCGTGATCACGCAGCAGCGGCCGGGTGATGCGCCGACGATGGTGGTGGCTGGCGATGTGGCCGACCCTGCACCCGAGCAGGTGCAATCACAGACGCAATCGCAAAGCTCCGGTCAGCCCTGAGGCGGCGACTCGCCCGTCGCGCAGCGCATGCAGATGCACGCCAGCCCGCGCATGTCTTCCGGCAGGTTCGTGAGCGGCGCCCTGCTGAAGTCGACCTGCATGCACCAGCAGGGTGGCTGCGTTTGCCCCGTCTCTCGTTCGATCTCCATCGCGCAGCGGTTCGGCTCGCCGCACAGCGGACAGCGCGTGGCGTCGATCAGGCCCGGGACTGCCGCCAGAGTGGTCATGCGATCTCGAAGACCGGCAGCTTCTTCGGCACGGCCACGTTCTGCAGCGTCACGTACACCGGCAGCCCGCCGCTGTAGGCCGGGTAGTCCTCGCCCTCGATCAGCGGCAGCAGGTAGCGACGGCACTTCTCGGTAATGCCGTAGCCGTCGTCCGAAATGAAATCGCGCGGCATCGGCTTCTCGACGTTGGCGACGGATTCGAGCGGCGCGCTGCCGATGCGATAGGCATACGGCACGTCGGACGTGCGCTCGATGGTCGGCATCACCGCGTTGCGGCCTTCCAGCGCCAGTTCCACCGCGCGCTGGCCCAGCTCGTAGGCCTGCTTCACGTCGGTCGCCGAGGCGATGTGGCGCGCCGCGCGCTGAAGGTAGTCGGCCACGGCCCAGTGGAACTTGTGGCCCAGCGCTTCCTTGACCATCTGCGCCACCACCGGCGCGGCTCCGCCGAGTTGCGCATGGCCGAAGGCGTCGCGCGTGCCCTGCTCCGCGAGGAAGGTGCCGTCGGGGTGATGGCAGCCTTCGGACACCACCACCGAGCAGTAGCCGTGCTGCTTCACCAGTTCATCGACACGTGCGATGAAGCGTGCCTTGTCGAATTCGATCTCCGGGAACAGCACCACCACCGGAATGCCCTGGTCCGCCGCCAGGCCGCCCGCCGCGGCGATCCAGCCCGCATGCCGGCCCATCACTTCGAGCACGAACACCTTGGTCGACGTGGCTGCCATCGAGCGCACATCGAACGAAGCCTCGATGGTCGACACCGCCACGTACTTCGCGACCGAGCCGAAGCCCGGGCAGCAATCGGTCAGCGGCAGGTCGTTGTCGATGGTCTTGGGTACGTGGATGGCCTGCAGCGCATAGCCCATCGACTGCGACAGCTGGCTCACCTTGAAGCAGGTGTCGGCCGAATCGCCGCCGCCGTTGTAGAAGAAGTAGCCGATGCCGTGCGCCTTGAACACCTCGATCAGCCGCTCGTACTCGCGCCGATTCTTCTCCAGTGACTTGAGCTTGTAGCGGCACGAGCCGAAGGCGCCCGAAGGTGTGCTGCGCAGCGCCGCGATTGCCTCGGCCGATTCGGCGCCGGTGTCGATCAGCTCTTCGGTCAGCGCGCCGATGATGCCGTTGCGCCCGGCGTAGAGCTTGCCGATGCGGTCCGGGTTCCGGCGCGCCGTTTCGATCACGCCGCAGGCCGACGCGTTGATGACCGAGGTGACGCCGCCCGACTGGGCGTAGAAGGCGTTGAGGATGGGCATGCGCGGGATTCTCCCGCAGCCCTAAGGCAGGCGCCAGTGCCGGCGTGTCAGGATGTCAGCGGCTCTCGAAGACGGGCGGCCGCTTCTGCAGGAAAGCACTCACGCCTTCGCGGAAGCTGGGGCGGTCGATCAGCTCGCGCTGGCGCTCGCTCTCGTAGTGCAGCTGCTCCTTCAGCGTGTGGTGCTCGGAGGCCTCGAAGGCTTCGCGCGCTTCGAGCACGGCATGCGCCGGCAGGCGGGCGAGGCGCTGCGCGATGCCCTTGGCTTCTTCCAGCAACTGCTCGTCGTCCACGCAGGCCCAGATCAGCCCCCACTGCACGGCACGCCCCGCGCCCACGCGCTCGTCGAGCAGGGCCATGCCCATTGCACGTGCCCGGCCGGCGCGGCGCGGAATGGCCCACGTGCAGCCGAGGTCGGGCACGATGCCGAGCTTCGGCAAAAAGGGCAGGTAGAAGTAGGCGCTGCGTGCCGCGATGGTCACGTCGGCTGCCAGCGCCAGGCCCACGCCGGCACCGGCCGCAGGGCCATTGACTGCGGCAACTACCGGCACCGGCAAGCTGCGCAGCGTTTCGATCAGCGGGTTGCTGAGTTCCTGCATCCACTCGGCAGTCTGTGTGCCCAGTGACTTGTCTTTGTCGCCCGGCGCCATCGCGCTCAGGTCGGCGCCCACGCAGAAGGCCTTGCCGGCGCCCGTGAGGATCACGGCGCGCACCGAGCGGTCGTCGCGTATGCGTTCCAGCGCATCACGCAGTTCGACCTGCAGGCCGTGCGCGATCGGGTTGAGCTTGGCGGGCAGGTTCAGCGTCAGCGTTGCGATGCCGTCGGCCTGTTCCTGGAGGATGAAGGGTTGTGTCGGTGCGTCGGAGCTCATGGGCATCGATGGTTCGGCGCCCATGGTGCCCGGTCAAGCCGGGGACAACCCGTGGGGCAGAAGTCGCCAAGGCGACCATGCGCGCGAACGTGCGGGCAGCGGCATCGCGGCCGGCTGTGCGTCAGACACCGTGATGCACGACGGCTCCAGCGCCGACACCAGCACGCGCCGGTGGTCGGTGCTCTCGAAGCGGTCGCCGGGCTCCAGCACGATGTCGCGCGTATCGCGGTCGAGCGTGACCCACACCGAGCCGCTGCGGCACTCGATGCCCACGCCCGCGCCGTCGGGCACGGTGAAGACGGAACGTTTCGGCAGGTTGACGTGGAAGCGGGAGGTGTTGGAAGAAGAGGTGCTCATGGCAAGCTCCATTGCATTCGTGATACGAATGAATATAGTGAGCCGACCTCCCCTTTGCACACGGTCATTCGGAACTCGTTGCATGCATCCAGAGAATGCGAAAACCCCAGGCGCCATGAGCGGCGAGCTGCCGCCGCTCGAACTTCTGCGCAGTTTCGAGGCGGCCGCGCGCCGACTGAGCTTCACGCTGGCGGCTGGCGAACTGCACCTGACGCAATCGGCCGTCAGCCGGCAGATCCAGCAGCTCGAAGCCAGCCTCGGCGTGCTGCTGTTCGAGCGCCGCCACCGCGCGTTGGCGCTCACCGAGGCCGGCGGCGTGCTGCAGCGAGCCGTTACCGACAGCCTGGAGCGGCTGCGCGACGCCACGGCGCGCGTGCGTGCGAGTT
This sequence comes from Variovorax sp. YR266, assembly GCF_900107295.1. NCBI lineage: Bacteria > Pseudomonadati > Pseudomonadota > Betaproteobacteria > Burkholderiales > Comamonadaceae > Variovorax > Variovorax sp. YR266. The sequence goes on along the minus strand of NZ_FNPM01000004.1, from coordinate 190,987 downwards.
CGGCGCCGCGCCAGGTGGCGATCACCACCACGCCGGGTTTTGCATCGATCTGGCTCATTCCCAAACTGGCTCGCTTCACCGGCAGCCATCCGCAGGTCGACGTGCGCGTGTCGGCCACGCTCGACGTGCTCGACCTGGAAAGCAGCCGCATCGACCTGGCCGTGCGCTTCGCGCCCATCGGCCGCGGCATCGGACCGGCGCTGTTCGAGGAGTCCGTCATCCCGCTGTGTTCGCCGCAGCTTGCCGCATCGCTGCGCCAGCTCTCGGACTTTTCGAAGCTCACGCTGCTGACCGTGGAATACCCCGACCACAGCGAAGCCCCGACCGCCGACTGGGAGCCTTGGCTCAAGGTGATGGGGCTGGAAGACCTGCGCATGAAGAGCACGCTGCGCTTCACGCAGTACGCCGATGCCGTGGGCGCCGCGGTGGCGGGGCAGGGCGTGGTGATCGGCCGGCTGCCGTTGCTGAGCGAACTGGTGCGCGATGGCCGGCTCGTGGCGCCGCTCGGCGAAGGCGCCGCATCGCACCGCGGCTATTTCATCGAGATGTCGAGGCGCGCCGCGGGTAACCGCGACGCGCAGGACTTCGCGCAGTGGCTGCGCGACGAAGCCGAGGCCGCGCAGCGAAGCTGACCGACGATCAACCCGGCAGCAGCACCTTGTTGACGACGTGGATCACGCCGTTCGACTGGTAGACGTTGGCGATCGTCACCATCGCCGTGCCGCCCTTGGCGTCGGTCACCATCACGTTGCTGCCGCTCATCGTCGCGGTCAGCGTGCCGCCGCTCGCGGTCTTCAGCGTGGCCTTGCCGCCGCCTGCGTTGATGGCGCTCATGAGCGCCGGGCCGTCCATCCTGCCGGGCACCACGTGGTAGGTCAGCACCTTGGTCAGCGTGGGCTTGTTCTCGGGCTTGAGCAGCGTGTCGACAGTGCCGGCCGGCAGCGCGGAGAAGGCCGCGTTGGTCGGTGCGAACACGGTGAACGGGCCGGGGCTCTTCAGCGTGCCGACCAGGTCCGCGGCCTTCACTGCGGCCACCAGCGTTGTGTGGTCCTTCGAATTCACGGCGTTGTCGACGATGTCCTTCGTCGGGTACATCGCGGCGCCGCCGACCATCGGGTTCGTCGACGACATGCCGCCGCTGCTGCCGCCCATGCCGCCCGCGCAAGCGCCGAGCAGGACCGAAACGCCGACTGCAATCATGAGTTTTTTCATTGAAGGCTCCTGAAAAGAATGGTTCTTGAAGTTCTCTGCGGAAACCGCCGGCAGCTCGGAGGCGCGATGCGCTTGAGTCGAATACGGCGCGGCCGCGCAACTGGATTCACGCGTCGGCTTTGCGCCACAACCGCGCGTGCGGCGCTTGCGCATCACGAGCGCGCTCGACAGAATCCGCCCTTCGTTTTTCAGCAACAGTTTCTTTTCACCGCGCCTGGCGACGACCAACCTCCCGGGCGACAAACCAATTCAATGAACCGTTTCCTGAACACCTGACCCGCACACCGACCGCCCCGGCCGGACGTGCATCCACGCATCCGCCGAGGCCCATCGACAAAGGCCCCGCGCAGCCATTCGCCGGGGCTTTTTTGTTTTTTGGAGTGTGTGCACATGAGTGCTCAACGAAAGGCCCGCGACGACGACAAGCGTCTGGGCCGGTTCTATTTTTCGGTGCCGACTGCGGCACCTCGCAATCCAGTGGTGGCCGCGATGGCGCGCGGCGAATCGAGCCAAGGCGCGGGACGTCACCTGCGTACGCACCGCGCGGAGCGGCGTGCGCAGAAGGTGGCGCTGCAGAAGGCTGCGCGCAGCCTGGGCGGGAGGGGCGACGATGCGTGAAGACATGGACAAGGTCATCGTCGAGCGGCCGCGAGGCGGCTGGCGCGTGCAGGGAGATGGGCGCAAGTGGCGCAACAGCAAGGACCGTGGTTCGCACCTGGGCATGAAGCGCGGCCATGCCCACCCGAAGTGGCTCAGCGAAAACCTCGCGCCGCTCAAGCGCTGGTTGCACAAGCAGATACACCGGCCGTGGGACAAGGTGTACGCCGAACTCTGTAGCGGCATTGACCGCCGCAGCACGGTGCAGGCGCACATCTTCGAGCACATCGACGGCTTCGTGGAGCGCAGGGCCGAACTGCGCGACGGCCAGGTGTGGGTGCCTGCCGAGCGGTGGCGGAGCCGCCTTCGCACGCTACTGAGTAAAGCGGCACATGTGGAACTCTTCGTGCATCCGGTCACCGGCATCCTGCTGCCCAACCGGCGCTTGCATGAAGCGCGCAAGGCGCAGAAGCTGGCTTATCGCGCCGCGTGGAGCAGGCCGCCGGCCGGCAGGGCGCCTGTCTTTCATGTGATCGACGAGGTCACGCAATGGCACCGCATCGATGGCTGCTGGTTCGAGGTCACGCTCGCGCCGCTGCCCGAGTTGCGGCGGACGATGCTCGATGTGACGTACTACGACGTGTTGCGCCGCTGCCCGGTCACGCGGCGCGGCGGTTGCGAAAAGCCGGCCTTCGGCTCAGCCGATCATCGGGAGATGTATGGGCGCGATCATGTGTACGCCTCCGCCATGCGCAGACTCAGCCAATGGGAGGTGCGAAAGCGTTTTGGCTGATCGCCGGCCGCGTGCTGATGCTGGCGATCAAGCGCTAGCCAGCTCGCGCCGGCGCCCGCGGCAGCACGAGGAACGCAATCGTGCCCGCGGCCAGCATGCCCGCCACCGTGAGGAACACCGCGCGGTACGGCTCGACCTCATGCGCCACAGCCCACGATGCGGCCACGCCGGTCGTCCACTGCATCAGCGAGACGCCGAGGAACATGGCCATGTTCATCAGCGCCATCGCGCGCCCCGTCATGGCCGCCGGGTAAGCGTTCTTGGTGTACGCGTACTGCAGCACGCTGTAGCCGGACAGCAGGCCATAGACGATCGGCAGGCCGATGTCCACCATGCGCGAATGCGTGAGCGCCATCGCGCCGAACATCAGCGCACCGGCGAACGCGCATCCCATCATCCAGCGCGTGCGCCGCGCGCCGCCCGGGTCCATGCGGCCGAACAGCATCGGGCTGATCATGCCGGCGACGGTCATCACCAGTGCGACGTTGCCGCTGGCCACCAGCGAGAGGCCGTGGCGGTCGTGCAGCACCGGGCCGAGCCACAGGCCTCGCAGCGTGATGAATGCCGCGTACGACACGCAGGCGAAGCACACCAGCCCCAACGTATGGGGCATCGCGAACAGAGGCACCAGTTCGCGCACGGCCTTGCGCAGCGACTGGCGCTCGGCTGGCACGGGCTGCGGGTTCGCGAGTGCAGCTGGCTCGCGCACGCGCCAGAAGATGACCAGCCACGAGAGTACCGCGAATGCGGCCAGCACCGCGTAGCCGGCGCGCCAGGACGCAGCCTCGATCAGCAAGGCCAGCGGCGTGCCGGTGAACAGGATGCCCATGCCGGCCATGCTCATCACCAGCCCCGACATCGCGGTGAAGCGCGAGGCATCGAAATGCCGCGCGATGAACACCGTGCAGGCCAGGAACGCCGGCGCGCAACCGACGCCGATCAGCGCCTGCCCGAGCAGCAGTGCGTGGAAGTTCGGCGCCACCGCGCACAGCGCTGCGCCAGCGACGGCCAGGGGAAAGGCTGTCAGCACCGTGCGGCGCACGCCGAAGATGTCGATCGACACGCCCATCGCGAGCTGCATGATCCCGAAGGCGAAGTGGAAGGTGCCCGCCCACATGCCGAGTTGCTGGGGCGTCAGGCCGAAGTAGCCACTGAGGGGCGTGGCCATCATGGCGCCGACCGTACGGAAGGCCTGGCTCAGTGCGAAAGCCGAGGCCAGTGCCACGAGCATGGCAGCCGCCGAAGTCGACCAGCGCGGCGGGGGCGGCGATACCGCGTTCGTGTTCATCGAAAGGGAAGGATCGGGAAGGAGGGAGAGCGACGAATGCTAATGGCACGCCGCCCCTCATGCAGAACGGCGCCCGAGGGCGCCGTTCTTTTCATGCTTCAAGCCCGGCAGGGTGCAGGGCCTGGGTGGATCAGGCTTCGCCCTTCACCTTCAAGCGCCACGCATGCAGCAGCGGCTCGGTATACCCGCTCGGCTGCTCGATGCCCTTGAACACCAGGTCCTGCGCCGCCTTGTAGGCCGACGAGGTCGTGAAGTTGCCGGCCATCGGCTGGTACAGCGGGTCGCCCGCGTTCTGCTCGTCGACCACCTTGGCCATGCGCTGGAAGGTCTCGTCGACCTGCGCCTTGGTCACCACGCCGTGCAGCAGCCAGTTGGCGATGTGCTGGCTGGAGATGCGCAGCGTCGCGCGGTCTTCCATCAGGCCGACGTTGTGGATGTCGGGCACCTTGGAGCAGCCCACGCCCTGGTCGATCCAGCGCACCACGTAGCCGAGGATGCCCTGCACGTTGTTGTCGATTTCCTGCTGGCGCTCTTCGGCAGTCCACTTGGCGTCGGCCGCGATCGGCACCTGCAGCAGCGCGTTGAGGATGTTGTCGCGCTCGCCGTCGGCGTCGATCTTTTCCAGCTCCTGCTGCACCGCGGTCACGCTGACCTGGTGGTAGTGCAGCGCATGGAGCGTGGCGGCGGTGGGCGAGGGCACCCAGGCGGTGTTGGCGCCGGCCTTTGGGTGGCCGATCTTCTGTTCGAGCATGGCGGCCATCAGGTCGGGCATGGCCCACATGCCCTTGCCGATCTGCGCCTTGCCGCGCAGGCCGCACGAGAGACCGACCAGCACGTTGTTCTTTTCGTAGGCGCCGATCCACGCGCTGGACTTCATGTCGCCCTTGCGGATCATCGGGCCGCCCTGCATGGCGGTGTGCATTTCGTCGCCGGTGCGGTCGAGGAAGCCGGTGTTGATGAAGGCCACGCGCGCGGCGGCCTCGGCGATGCAGGCCTTCAGGTTCACGCTGGTGCGGCGCTCCTCGTCCATGATGCCGAGCTTCACGGTGTTGGCGGGCAGGCCGAGCAGCTGCTCGACGCGGCCGAACAGCTCGCTCGCGAAGGCCACTTCGGCCGGACCGTGCATCTTCGGCTTGACGATGTAGATGCTGCCGGTGCGCGAGTTGCCCTTGCGCTTCAGGTCGATGGTGGCGATGGTGGTGGTCACCACGGCATCGAGGATGCCTTCGGGGATTTCCTTGCCGCCGGCATACAGCACGGCGGGGTTGGTCATCAGGTGGCCCACATTGCGCAGGAACATCAGCGAGCGGCCGTGCAGCTTGACGGGCTTGCCGTCGGCGCCCGTGTATTCGCGGTCGGGGTTCAGGCCGCGCGTGAAGGTCTTGCCGCCCTTGGCGACTTCTTCCGTCAGCGTGCCTTCGACGATGCCGAGCCAATTCGAATACGCGACCACCTTGTCGGCCGCATCGACCACGGCCACCGAGTCTTCGAGGTCGAGGATGGTCGAGAGCGCCGCTTCGAGCACCAGGTCGCTCACGCCGGCCGCGTCGCTCTTGCCGATGGGCGTGCTGCGGTCGATGCGAATGTCGAGGTGAATGCCGTTGTGCTTCAGCAGCACCGACGACGGCGCGGCGGCATCGCCCTGGTAGCCGATGAACTGCGACGCATCGGCCAGGCCGGTGCTGCTGCTTTGCAGTGTGACGACGAGCTTGCCGTCCTTCACGCTGTAGCCGGTGGCCATCTTGTGCGAGCCGTTTTCCAGCGGCGCGGCCTGGTCGAGCACGTTGCGCGCGAACTCGATGACCTTGGCGCCGCGCACGGGGTTGTAGCCCTTGCCCTTTTCGGCGCCGCCGGCTTCGGAGATGGCATCGGTGCCGTAGAGCGCGTCGTACAGCGAGCCCCAGCGTGCGTTGGCGGCGTTGAGCGCGTAGCGCGCGTTCAGGATGGGCACCACCAGCTGCGGGCCGGCCTGCAGCGCGAGTTCGGAGTCGACGTTGGCCGTGGTGGCCTTCGTGCCCTTGGGCTGCGGCAGCAGGTAGCCGATCTTCTCGAGGAAGGCGCGATACGCCGGCATGTCGGCGATCGGGCCGGGGTTCTTCTTGTGCCAGGCGTCGAGTTCGCTCTGCAGTCGGTCACGCTCGGCGAGCAGGGCGATGTTCTTCGGCGCGAGGTCGCTGACGATGGCGTCGAAGCCCTTCCAGAAGACGTCGCTGGCCACGCCGCTGGCGGGCAGGACCTTGTCTTCGATGAAGCGGTGGAGCTCGGTCGCGACCTGGAGTCCGTGGGCGGTGGTGCGGGCGGTCATGGGGGTTTCTCCTTGAGAAAAATGCAATCCTGGGTCGAACTTTATTCGATACTTTGCTGGCGAGTAAGAGCCGGAAGCGGGATTTATCCGTGACAAAAATGAAGGTAATCGCTGGCGAGCGGCCTGGGGCGCAAAGGGTAGGCACTGATAAGAACGCCGCAGGCGAGGGATATATTTAACTTCTTAAATAAATCCCGACCCGTTTCCATGATCCTCCTGGCCTCCAACGAAAACCCCCTCGGCATGCCCGAATCGGCCCGCCGCGCGGCCGCCGCCGCGCTCGTAGGCGCTGGCAACTACCCCGACAGCAACGGCACCGCGCTGAAGAACGCGCTGGCCGCGCGGCTCGACGTGCCGGCCGACTGGCTCACGCTGGGCAGCGGATCGAGCGAAATCCTCCATCTCGCGGCGCAGGTCAGCCTGAAGCCCGGCGAGGGCGTCGTCTATTCGCAGTACGGCTTCGTCGTCTACGCGCAGGCCACGGCGCAGGCCCATGCGCACGCAACTGTCGTGCCCTCGCTCAACTTCGGCCACGACCTGGGCGCCATGCGCGCTGCCATCGGCGACGACACGAAGCTGGTGTTCGTGGCCAACCCGAACAACCCGACCGGCACTTTCATCGATGCTGCGCCGCTGCTGGCCTTTCTGCAATCGGTGCCCGCGCACGTGACGGTGCTGCTCGACGAGGCCTACACCGAGTACCTGTCGCCTGCGCAGCGCTACGACAGCATCGAGTGGGTGCGACGCCTGCCCAACCTGGTCGTGGCGCGCACTTTCTCCAAGGCCTTCGGCCTGGCCGGGCTGCGCATCGGATACGGCGTGTCGCAGCCGGCGCTCACGGCGCGCATGAACGCGCACCGCCCGCGCTTCAACGTGACGACACCGGCGCAGGCCGCGGCGGTGGCCGCGCTGGGCGATGCGGACTTCCTCGCGCGCACTTATGAGCTCAACACGGCCGGGCGCGACCAGCTCGCTGCGGGCTTCAAGGAACTGGGCCTCGAGTACGTTCCCTCGTCGGGCAATTTCCTGATGGTGCAGGTCGGCGACGCGCAGGCCGTGCATACGCGCCTGCTGGCGGCCGGCATCGAGGTTTCGCTGCTCGGCAACTACGGCCTGCCGCAGTGGCTGCGCATCAGCATCGGCCTGCCCGAGCAGAACCGCGCGGTGCTGGCCGCGCTGCGCTGAGCAGGGCGGCACTCCTTTTTCAACAACGCCCCGAGGAGACAAGACCATGAAACGCCGTCAGTTCGCAGCGCAGTCCGCTGCCGCCTTTGCCGTCGCGGCCGCTGCGCCGCTGGTGTTCGCGCAGCAAGACCGCACGGTGCGGATCCTGGTCGGCTTTCCGCCGGGCGGCTCGGCGGACGTGGTGGCGCGGGTGCTCGCCGAGAAGATGCGCGTGTCGCTCGGGCAGAACGTCATCATCGACAACAAGCCCGGTGCGGCCGGCCGGCTCGCGCTGGGCGAACTCAGGCGCGCGGCACCGGACGGCACCACGCTGGTGTTCTCGCCGAGCGGCGCGATGGTGATCCATCCGTGGCTCTACTCGAACCTCGGCTACGACCCGGCGAAGGACTTCACGCCGATCGCGCTCGGCAGCACCTTCGACTTCGCGGTGACGGCCGGGCCCGGCGCGCCCGCCGGCGACCTGAAGACGGTGCTGGCGTGGATGAAGGCCAACCCGGCCAAGGCCAACTACGCCACCTCGGGCGCGGGCACGGTGCCGCACTTTGCCGGACAACTGATCGCCCAGGCGGCTGGCGTGCCGATGACGCACGTGGCCTACCGCGGTGGCGCGCCGGCTGCACAAGACCTGATCGGCGGCCAGGTGCCGCTGATGGTCGACACGGCCTCGGAAACCATCGAGCACCACCGCGCCGGCAAGGTCCGCATCCTCGCGGTGACGGGCGAGCAGCGCAGCCGCGCGCTGCCCGACGTGCCGACGCTGAAGGAGTCGGGCATCAACGTGACGGCCGATGCGTTCTTCGGCCTCTATGGCCCGCCGGGGATGTCGCCCGAAGTGGTCGCACGGATCGACAAGGCCGTGGCCGATGCGCTGCGCATGCCAGACGTGCAGGAGAAGATCTATTCGCTGGGGCTGGTGCCTGCGCATGCCGGGCCGGCCGAGTTGGCAGCCATCCAGGCAGCGCACTTGAAGCGCTGGGAAATGCCGATCAAGAACTCGGGCTTCAAGGCCGAGTCCTGATTCGCCGCCCGCTCAGACCTGTCCGCCGAGCTCCCGCGCTGCAGCCTGCACTGGCTCGATGTAGCGCTCGTCGTAGCGGTGCGTGGGCATCGTCAGCGTGACGGCCGCGGCAAGGCTGCCGTCCGCATGGAACACCGGCGCCGAGATGCCCGCCAGCTCGGCCGTGCGGTCGCCCACCAGCGCGCAGTAGCCCTGCGCGCGAATGCTGTCGTACAGCTTGCGTTCTTTCGCGCCACGCGGCTGTTCGGCCTCCGGGCCGAAGGCGATCAGCACGCGCGCACCCGCGCCCCGGTCGTTGGGCAGCAGGTCGCCAACGCGCACGTGGTCTCGCACCACGTGCGATGAATCGACCCGGAACTGGCACAGGCGCACCCAGCTGTCGCCCTGGTCCTGTCGCACGTGGTACGCCGCGCTTTCGCCCGTTGTTGCAGCGAGCGAGCGCAGCACCGGCAGGACGATGCGGTCGAGCGACTGCGACGCCGCGTACAGCCCGTGCAGCCGCGCGATCTCCATGCCCAGCGCATAGCGCCCGTCGTCCTGCCGGCGGATGAGCCGCGCATGTTCGAGCGAGGCCAGCAGTCGCAGCACGGTGCTCTTGTAGAGCTGCGTGCGCTCGGCGAACTGCGCGAGCGACAGCGCCTCGTCGCCCGCCTGAAAGGCCGAGAGCAGGCTCAGCGCGCGGTCGACCGCCGCCGCGCCGCCGGGGGCGGCATTGAGGTCGGACACGGATTCGGTCTGGGCTTTGCGGGGCATGAGGAGGAGGGAGGGAATGGGTCGGCTTGACAGTCGGGTGGATCGACGGTCTAATTCTGTTTAACGGAATATAATTCTGTAAGATAGAAAAGTCAAGCGATTCCACGATTCCATCGAAGGAGACAAGTCCGATGACACCCACCGACGTCCTCATCAGCGAGGTCGGCCCGCGCGACGGCCTTCAGTCGGTCAAGGCCACGATGCCCACGGCCGACAAGCTGCGCTGGATCGACGCGCTCTACGCCGCCGGCATCCGCGAGATCGAGGTCGCGTCCTTCGTGCCCGCGAAGCTGCTGCCGCAGATGGCCGACGCCGCCGAGGTGGTGCGCCACGCCGTCACGCTGCCCGGCCTCACCGTGATGGCACTGGTGCCCAATCGCAAGGGCGCGCAGGCCGCGCTCGAGGCCGGCGTGCACAAGCTCACGATGCCGGTGTCGGCCAGCGTGGCGCACTCGCTGGCCAACGTGCGCAAGACACCGACCGAAATGGTCGAGGAGGTGCGCGCCATTTCCGATCTGCGCCGCGCCATTGCGCCGCATGTGAAGCTCGAAGCCGGCATCTCCACCGCCTTCGGCTGCACGCTGCAGGGCCTGGTGCCCGAAGACGACGTGATCCGCCTGGCCGCGCAATGCATCGAGGCCGGCGCCGACGAATCGGGCCTGTCCGACACTGTGGGCTACGCCAACCCCGCGCAGGTGCGCCGCCTCTTCAAGCGGCTGCGCGCGGAGATCGGCAGGCACGCCGGTGCGGCCCACATGCACAACACGCGCGGACTTGGCATCGCCAACTGCCTCGCGGCTTGGGACGAGGGCGTGCGTACCTTCGACGCATCGCTCGGCGGTCTCGGCGGCTGCCCTTATGCGCCGGGCGCCTCGGGCAATGCCGTCACCGAAGACCTTGTGTTCATGTTCGAGGCCATGGGCGTGCGCACCGGCATCGACATCCAGAAACTCATCGCGGCGCGCGCGCCGCTCATGGCCGGCCTGCCGGGCGAGCCGGTCTACGGCATGACGCCGGAAGCCGGATTGCCCAAGGGCTTCGTCCAGGAACACACCGCACAACATGTCTGAAGCCAATCCTCTTCCTTATGCCGGCGTCCGCGTCGTCGAGTTCACCCACATGGTCATGGGTCCGACCTGCGGCCTGCTGCTGGCCGACCTCGGCGCCGAGGTCATCAAGGTCGAGCCCATCGAGGGCGACAACACGCGCCGCCTGCTCGGCTCGGGCTCGGGCTTCTTCCCGACCTTCAACCGCAACAAGAAGAGCATCGCGCTCGACCTGAAGAAGCCCGAGGGCGTGGAGGCCGCGCTGCGCCTCGTCGCCACCGCCGACGTCGTCAGCGAGAACTTCAAGCCCGGCACCATGAAGAAGCTTGGGCTCGACTACGACACGCTCAGCAAGCTCAACCCGCGCCTCGTCTACGTGAGCCACAAGGGCTTCTTGCCCGGCCCGTACGACCACCGCACCGCGCTCGACGAAGTGGTGCAGATGATGGGCGGCCTCGCCTACATGACGGGCCGCTCGGGCGACCCGCTGCGCGCGGGCACCAGCGTGAACGACATCATGGGCGGCATGTTCGGCGCCATCGGCGCAATGGCCGCGCTGCGCCAGCGCGACCTCACCGGCAAGGGCTGCGAAGTGCAGTCCGCGCTGTTCGAGAACAACGTGTTCCTGGTCGCGCAGCACATGATGCAGTTCGCCGCCACCGGCAAGGCGGCCGACCCGATGCCCAGCCGCATCTCGGCCTGGGCTGTGTACGACGTGTTCACCGTGAAGGACGGCGAGCAGATCTTCCTGGCGGCCGTGAGCGACAAGCAGTGGGCCATCTTCTGCAAGGCCTTCGGCCTGGAGGACATGCTGGCCGACCCGCGCCTGAAGACCAACAACGACCGCGTGCTGGCGCGCGAATGGATGATGCCCATCCTGCGCTCGCACCTGGCGAACCACAGCGCGGCCGAGCTCAGCGCGGTGTTCGAGCAGAACGAGCTGCCCTTCGCGCCCATCACCAAGCCGCAGGAGCTGTTCGACGACCCGCACCTGAACGCCACCGGCGGCCTTGCGCCGGTGCGCATGAACGACGGCAGCACGGCCAAGGTGCCGCTGATGCCGTTCACGCTGGGAGGCGAACGGCCCGGCATCCGGCTGCAGCCGCCGCACGTCGGCGAGCACAGCCGCGAGCTGCTGAAAGAAGTGGGCTACAGCGACGAAGAAATCGCCGCGCTCGAAACACAACACATCACCCTCGGAGACTGACCCCATGTTTTTCATCACACGGCGTGCCTTGCTGGCGTGCGCCGCGGCCGCCGCATGCCTGAACGCCGCTCCCGCTCTTGCCGACACGGCCTGGCCCGACAAGCCCGTGCGTCTCGTCGTGCCCTACACGCCCGGCGGCGCCACCGACATCGTGGCGCGCCTCATCGCGCAGAAGCTCGTCGACGACACCAAGTGGACCTTCATCGTCGACAACCGTGCGGGCGGCAACGGCAACATCGGCATGGACGTGGTCGCCAAGTCCAAACCCGACGGCTACACCATCGGCCTGGGCCAGACCGCCAACCTCGCGATCAACCCGACGCTGTTCCCCAAGATGCCCTACGACGCGCTGAAGGACCTGGTGCCGGTGTCGGTCGTGGCCTCGCAGCCCGTGGTGCTGGTGGTGCGCGCGGACGCGCCGTACAAGTCGCTGGCCGATCTGGTCGCGGCCGCCAAGGCCAAGCCCGGCGAGATCAAGCAGGCGCTTGCCGGCACCGGCACGCTGGGCCACATGGCCGGCGAGGTGCTCGCGAAGCGCGCTGGCTTCCAGGTGCTCAACGTGCCGTACAAGGGCGCCGCGCCGGCCATCACCGACCTGCTCGGCGGCCAGACCGACTACATGTTCGCCACGCCGCAGGGCGCTCTCGCCATGGTGAAGGGCGGCAAGCTGCGCGCGCTGGCCGTCACCTCGGCCAAGCGCCTGCCGGTGATGCCCGAGGTGCCGACCGTGGGCGAGAGCTACAAGGGCTTCGAGGCGGTGGACTGGAAGGCGCTCGTCGTACCGGCCGGCACGCCCGCCGACATCGTGAAAAAGCTCAATGCCGCCGTCGACAAGGCGCTGGCCAAGCCCGCGACCATCTCGCAGCTGCTGGCCGAAGGCAGCACGCCTGTGGGCGGCAGTCCGGAGCAGGCGGCGCAGTACGTCAAGTCGGAGCATGCGCGCTGGGGCGCGGCGGTGCGCGAGGCGGGCGTGCGGCCCGAATAGGCGCCCTCCAGCTAACCAGCAAACCGGCGGGCGATATAGTTTCCGCCCCATGGACCGCCTCAAGCAGCTCGAATCCTTCGTCTCGGTCGCGACCCGCGGCGGTCTCACGGCCGCGGCCAAGGCGGAGGGCGTGGCGCCCGCGATCATGGGGCGCCGGCTCGATGCGCTGGAAGAGCGCCTGGGCGTCAAGCTGTTGGTGCGCACCACGCGGCGCATCACGCTCACGCACGAGGGCAGCGCATTTCTCGAAGACTGCCAGCGCCTGCTGACGGAATTCGCCAACGCAGAAGCCAGCGTGAGCGCCGGCGGCATCAAGGCCAGCGGCCATCTGCGCGTGACGGCACCGGCCGGCTTCGGCCGCCGCCACGTCGCGCCGCTGGTGCCGCGCTTTCATGCGCTGCATCCGGAAGTGACGATCTCGCTGAACCTCAGCGACCGCGTGGTCGACGTCACCGGCGAGAGCTTCGATTGCGCGGTGCGCGTGGGCGACCTGCCCGATTCATCGCTCGTGAGCGTGCGGCTCGCCGACAACCGCCGCCGCTGCGTTGCCACGCCCGAGTTCGTGCGCCGCCACGGCATGCCCAAGCACCCGGGCGAGCTCTCGCGCTTTGCCTGCCTCACGCTGTCGAGCGATGCCTCGCAGACGCGCGGCTGGGCCTTTCGCATCGTCAACGAGGAAGGCACCCAGGAGCTGATCCACCTGCGCCCCAGCGGCCCGCTCGATTGCTCCGACGGGCAGGTGCTGCACGACTGGTGCCTGGCCGGCCACGGCATTGCCTGGCGCAGCACCTGGGAGGTCGAAGCCGAGATCGATGCCGGCCTGCTCGTGCCCCTGCTCGACGAATTCGCCGCGCCGCCCAACGGCATCTACGCGGTGTTCGCGGGCGCCAAGCACCTGCCGCTGCGGGTGCGACTGTGGCTTGATTTCCTCAAGGAGCAATACGGCAACCCGGAATTCTGGGGTGGAAGGGCCTGAGGCGCATCAGCGGCGTCACAATCTGTTTGCATTTGCAACCCCACTCGGAAGAAAGCCATCGATGACGCTCGAAGCCATCCTCGCGTACCTGCACTTGCTTGCCATCCTCACGATGGTTGTCTTCATTTCCAGCGAAGCGGCGCTATGCCGCGTGCAGTGGCTCAACGCCGCAGTGGTCGAGCGGCTGGCCAAGGTCGACATGGTCTACGGCATTGCCGCCATCGCGGTGCTCGCCACGGGCATCGCGCGCACCTGGTGGGGCGTGAAGGGCACGGCCTGGTACTGGACCAACCCGCTGCTGCACGTGAAGCTGGGGCTCTTCATCATCGTGGGCGTGCTCTCGATCTTCCCGACGCTCACCTACTTCCGCTGGCGCAAGACGCTGCGCGCCACCGGCAAGCTGCCGGCCGAGGCCGACATCAAGAAAACGCGCAAGCTGGTGATGGTGCAGGCGCACCTGATCGCACTGATTCCGCTGGTGGCGGTGTTCCTGGCCCGCGGCTTCGGCAAGTAAGCCCGGCATGGGACACCCCGGCATCCAGCTTCTGTTTGCCGGCACCATCTTCAGCAGCGCGTTCCTGCTGTTCCTGGTCCAGCCACTGGTCGCAAAGCAGATTCTTCCGTGGTTCGGCGGCTCGGCCGCGGTGTGGTCGATCTGCATGGTGTTCTTCCAGGTGGTGCTGCTCGCGGGGTACGCGTATTCCGACTGGGTCACGCGCCATCTGCGCATGCGGGCGCAGGCCGTGCTGCATGTGGCGTTGCTGCTCGCGAGCCTGGCGTTTCTTCCGATCGTGGTGAGCGCCAACTGGAAGCCGACGGGCGCCGAAGACCCGGCCTGGCGGATCCTGGGGCTGCTGTTCGGCACTATCGGCCTGCCGTATTTCCTGCTCTCGACCACCGGGCCGCTGGTGCAGTCATGGGTGGCGCGCACGCCGTGGGGAGCGCAGGTGTACCGCTATTTCTCGCTGTCGAACCTGGCCTCGCTGCTGTCGCTGCTGAGCTATCCCGTGCTGATCGAGCCGCGCAGCACGCTGCTGCAGCAGGCGCACGGATGGTCGTGGGGCTACGCCGCCTTCGTGGTGCTGTGTGCCGGCACGACGCTGTACATGGCGCGGCGATTGACGGCCGAGGTAGTGCCGCAGCAGTCATCGCCGGGCCAAGCCGCCCAGGTTGTCGTGGAGGACAAGCCGCCGCGCGTCGCCGACTACCTGCTGTGGCTCGCGCTGCCGGCGCTGGCGTCGTGGCTGCTGCTGGCCGTGACGAACCACATCACCCAGAACGTTGCCGCGGTGCCATTCCTTTGGGTGCTGCCGCTGTCGCTGTATCTGCTGACTTTCGTCCTGTGCTTCGAGAGCGACCGCTGGTACAGGCGCGGCGTGTTCCTGCCGTTGGCGGCCGTCATGCTGCTGCTGTGCGCCTTCGGCCTGCAGCACCACATCGGCGCCGAGGTCCGCATTGCGCTGCCGCTGTATGTGTCGGGGCTGTTCGTGCTGTGCATGTTCCTGCACGGCGAAACCGCGAAGCTGCGGCCGGGGCCGCGCTACCTCACGCGCTTCTATCTGATGATGTCGCTCGGCGGGGCGCTGGGCGGGGTGACGGTCGGGCTGGTCGCGCCGCATGTGCTGGTGGCGTACTACGAGCTGGGGCTCGGCCTGATGCTGACCGCGCTGGCGGCGGCGGCCGTGCTGCGCCAGCGGGTGTGGCTGCGGGTCTGCTGCGTGGTGCTGGCCGCCTGCTGCACGCTCTTCCTGCTGCTGCAGGTCGGCAGCGACCGGTCGGGCGCGCGCAGCCTGCAGCGCAATTTCTATGGGGCGCTGCTGGTCTACGACACGACGGGCGATCCTCCGTCCGACAACGTGCGCCAGCTGGCGCATGGGTCGATCAAGCACGGCTCGCAGTTCCTGGACCCGGAGCGCCGGCACGAGCCCACCACCTACTACGGCGAAACCTCCGGCATCGGCCGCGCGATCGACTCTGCGCCGGCCGGGCCGCGTCGCGTGGGCCTGATCGGGCTGGGTGCCGGCACGCTCGCGACCTATGGCCGCAGCGGCGACGTCTACCGCTTCTACGAGATCAATCCGCAGGTGTTCGCGCTGGCGGACAAGGAGTTCAGTTTCCTGCGCGACAGCGAAGCGCGCATCGAGCGCGTGCTCGGCGATGCCCGGCTGGCGCTGGAGCGAGAGCCGGCGCAGGGTTTCGACGTGCTCGCGGTCGACGCCTTTTCAGGGGATTCGGTGCCGGTGCACCTTCTCACGGCCGAGGCGATGGACGTGTACCTGCGGCACATGAAGCCCGACGGCGTGATCGCCTTTCACGTGACCAACCGGTTCCTGGCGCTCGCTCCCGTGATCGCCAAAGTGGCCGAGGCCCGGGGACTGCACGCGGTGCTGGTGCACGACGAAGCCGAGCAGTCCGACTGGCTGCACCGTACCGACTGGGTGCTGGTCGCGCGCGATCCGCAGGTGCTGGCGCGCGAGCTGATACGGGAGGCCGCGACGCCGATCGCCACGAAGCCGGGCCAGCGGCCCTGGACCGACGACTTCAACAACCTGCTGGGCGTGCTGAAGTAGCGTGGTGCATTGGCGCGGCCATGAAAAAGGCCCGCACGTGGCGGGCCTCTTTTCACAATTGTTAGCGCAGCGTGGCTTCAGGCCTTGGCGTCTTTCTCGCACTTCTTCATGAAGCTGTTCTTGGCGGCGCCGGCCAGTGCCTTGCCGTTCTTGTCGACGGCCTTGGCGGCGCAGGCGGGAGCAGCTGCAGCCTTGGTGTCCTTCTCGCACTTCTTGATGGAGCTGGCCTTGGCCGCGCCAGCGAGGGCCTTGCCATTCTTGTCCACAGCCTTGGATTCGCAGCTTGCACCGGCGGCGGCAGCGGGTGCAGCAGCGGCGGCGGGGGCTGGTGCCGGGGTGGCGGCCTTGTCTTGAGCCTGTGCGGCGCCGAAGGAAAGACAGGCGCCGAGTGCGAGCAGGGAAAGGAGCTTCTTCATGGTGATGTGTCCTTGCAAGGTTGGGTTGTGACAGGAGCCCCGCCTCGGGGCCGACCATCCTAACGGGCCAAGCCAACAATCGGATGACCATCGTCAACTGCACCCGGGTTTGCCCCCGGTAAAATTCCCGGATGCTATTGGTCAAACAGGAGCTGCTCGCGGCGCTCGCGAACACGCTCGAATCCTTCTCGCCCGGCGCTGGCTCCAAAGCCGCGTTCGAGTCGCCCAAGGTGGCTGCGCATGGCGATTTCGCCAGCACGGCCGCCATGCAGCTCGCCAAACCGCTGGGGCGCAAGCCCCGCGAGCTGGCCGAGCAACTGAGCGCTGCGCTGCTCGCCACCCCCGCTTTCGGCCAATGGGTCGAGGCCATCGAGATCGCCGGGCCCGGCTTTCTCAACATCCGCCTGAAGACGACGGCCAAGCAGCAGATCGTGCGCGAGGTGCTGTCGGCCGGGAATACTTTCGGGCAACAGCCCGCCACCGGCGAAAAGGTGCTGGTCGAGTTCGTCTCGGCCAACCCGACCGGCCCGCTGCACGTCGGCCACGGCCGCCAGGCGGCACTGGGCGACGCCATCTGCAACCTGCGCGCCTCGCAGGGCGAAAGCGTCTGGCGCGAGTACTACTACAACGACGCCGGCGTGCAGATCCAGACGCTGGCCACCAGCACGCAGCTGCGCGCCCGCGGCTTCAAGCCCGGCGACGCCGAATGGCCCAGCGGCGAGAAGGCCCCTGCCTACAACGGCGACTACATCGCCGACATCGCCGAAGACTTCAAGGCGAAGAAGACCGTCAAGTCGGAAGACCGCGAAGTCACCGCCAGCGGAAACATCGACGATATCGACGCGATCCGCGAGTTCGCCGTGGCCTATCTGCGCCGCGAGCAAGACCTCGACCTGCAGGCCTTCCGCGTTCATTTCGACCAGTACTACCTGGAGTCCAGCCTCTACACCAGCGGCCGCGTCGAAGCTGCCGTGCAGAAGCTCGTGGCCGCCGGCAAGACCTACGAACAAGACGGCGCGCTGTGGCTGAAGTCGACCGACTACGGCGACGACAAGGACCGCGTGATGAAGAAGCAGGACGGCACGTACACGTACTTCGTGCCCGACGTCGCGTATCACATCGCCAAGTGGGAGCGCGGCTTCCACAAGGTCATCAACATCCAGGGCACCGACCACCACGGCACCATCGCGCGCGTGCGCGCCGGCCTGCAGGCGGCCGGCGAAGGCATTCCCGAGGGCTACCCCGACTACGTGCTGCACACCATGGTGCGCGTCATGAAGGGCGGCGAAGAGGTCAAGATCAGCAAGCGCGCCGGCAGCTACGTCACGCTGCGCGACCTGATCGAGTGGACCAGCACCGATGCCATCCGCTTCTTCCTGCTCAGCCGCAAGCCCGACACCGAATACACCTTCGACGTCGACCTCGCGGTGACGAAAAACAACGACAACCCGGTTTATTACGTGCAGTACGCGCATGCGCGCATCTGCTCGGTGCTGGCCGGCTGGGGCGGCGACGCCGCCACGCTGAAGGACGTCGACCTGTCGCCGCTCGAAAGCCCGGCCGCCCAGGCGCTGATGCTGCTGCTGGCCAAGTACCCGGCCATGCTGACGGCTGCGTCGAAGGACTTCGCCCCGCACGACGTCACGTTCTACCTGCGCGAGCTGGCCGCCAGCTACCACAGCTACTACGACGCCGAGCGCATCCTGGTCGACGACGAAAAGGTCAAGCTGGCCCGCCTGGCGCTGGTCGCCGCGACCGCGCAGGTGCTGCACAATGGCCTCGCGATTCTCGGCGTCAGTGCGCCGAGCAAGATGTGAACCTCCTCACCATGAAGAAGACAACCAGACAACGCGGCAACATCGTCATCGGCCTGATCATCGGGCTGGTGCTCGGCCTGGGCGTCGCGCTGGGCATCGCGGTCTATGTGACCAAGGTGCCGATCCCGTTCGTGACCAAGACGCAGCGCGGCGGCGCCGAGCAGGACGAGGCCGAAGCCCGCAAGAACCGCGACTGGGACCCGAACGCGCCGCTGGCCGGCAAGGCAGGCGCTGCCAAGCCGGCGCCCGCACCTACCGGCCCGGTCAACCCCGTCACCGGCGAGCCGGCCACCACCGCCGTGGCCCCTGCCACCGCCCCGCCCACGACCGCACCGCCGGTGCCCGTGGTGGTGGCGCCCAAGCCGCCGCGCCCTGCGCCGGTGCCGGCCGAAGCCAATGCCCTGCCGCCGTCGAACGATCCGCTGGGCGACCTGGCCCGGGCGCGCTCGGGCGGCGGCGCCAGCTCCGGCAGCACGACCACCGCGTCGGCCGCACCGAGCAGCAACAGCAATGCCGGCAGCAGCAGTTCGGGCCCCGATCCGTTCATGTACTTCGTGCAGGCCGGCGCCTTCCGCACCACCGACGACGCCGAGGCGCAGCGCGCCAAGCTGTCGCTGATGGGCGTCGAGGCCAAGGTCACCGAGCGCGAGCAGGCGGGCCGCACCGTCTACCGCGTGCGCGCGGGCCCCTTCAACAAGAAGGACGACGCCGACCGCCTCAAGGAGCGGCTCGACGGCGGCGGCATGGATTCGGCGCTGGTTCGCGTGCAGCGCTGACCCGGCAGCCGACACAAATAGCCCCTAAGCTTCGCCGCGCGGCGTTTGCCGCCACCATCCACTGCCTCGGGCGCGCCGGATGAGGGGGAACTCCCCGCCGCGCGCCGGCTCAGTCTGCCGTAACAACTGGAGAGCTCTTTCAATGAAACGTCGTGACTTTTCGCTGGCCGCCACTTCGCTCGGGCTGCTGTCCCTGGCTGCCAACCCGGCCCACGCCCAGGCGCGCGCGCCCAAGGCCGGCACCGAATACCTGGTGCTCGACAAGCGCGTGCCGGTCGACGCGCCCACGGGCAAGATCGAGGTGGTCGAGTTCTTCTCGTACAACTGCCCGCATTGCAACGACTTCGAGCCGGCGCTGGAAGCCTGGATCAAGACGGTGCCCAAGGAAGTCGCCTTCCGCCGCATCCCCGTGCCTTTCGTGGGCAACGACGTCGAAGCCAAGCAGCGCCTGTACTACGCGCTCGAGGCGATGGGCAAGGTCGACGAATATCAGCCGAAGGTGTTCAACGCGATCCACGCGCAGCGCCAGAACGTGAACGGCGACGCCAACATCATTGCCTGGGCCGCCGCGAACGGCCTGGACGGCGCCAAGTTCAAGGAAGTCTTCACCTCCTTCGGCGTGGCCAGCAAGGCCAAGCGCGCCTCGCAAATGACCGACGCCTACAAGGTGGCTGGCGTGCCGGCAATGGCCGTGGCCGGCCGCTGGTATGTGGATGGCGAAACCGCCGGCAACATGACCAAAGTGCTTCAGGTCGTGAACTATCTGATCGGCGAAGCGAAGAAGGGCTGACCCCCCAGGATCGCGGTCCGGCGGAGCCGGTTCCGCGGTGTTCCTGGAGGAATTCCCGAGAGAAATCCAGGAAGAAAGTCAAGCCCGCATCGGCGGGCTTTTTCATCTGTGCGTGCGGGGCTGACGCAATCAGCCGCATACAATGCCGAGCAAGTTTCGTGCCTCTATGACATTGCACTCTCACCCCACCACTCCCTTCTTCCGTCGCATCGGCCGCCTGGCCGCCGGCGCGCTGTTGCTGGCCGGCCTTGCCTCGGGCGCACTGGCCGAAACCGCCGACCGCACCAAGCCGATGAACATCGAGTCGGACTCGATGCGCTACGACGACCTGAAGCAGACCAGCGTGTTCACCGGTAACGTGCTCGTTACGAAGGGCACGATCATCATCCGCGGCGCACGCATGGATGTACGCCAGGACCCCGAGGGCTACCAGTACGGCGTGGTCACGGCGGCACCGGGCAAGCGGGCCTACTACAAGCAGAAACGCAATGCGCCCGACGAGTGGATCGAGGGCGAGTCGGAAGTCATCGAGTACGACAGCCGCGCCGACAACGTCAAGTTCATCCGCAATGCCACCATGCGCCGCCTGCTCGGCGCTACGCCGAACGACGAGAGCCAGGGCGCGCTGATCGTCTACGACCAGAGCAACGACACCTACACGGTCAACGGTTCCACCGTGCCGCCGAACACCGCCGTCAACGCGTCCACCCCGGGCGGGCGCGTCAAGACCATCCTGACCCCCAAGGCCGCCACCGCACCGGCAGCCGGTGCCTCGGCCCCGGCCGGCGCGAAGGCGCCGCCGCCGGCGCCCACGCCCGCACCCGGCAAGGGCCTGCGCCAGAGCACCACGCTCAGTGACCAGGGAGAAACCCGCAAGTGATCGAAACCGCAGGAACGCAGGACGCCAACGGCGCACCGGGCAGCCGCCTGATCGCGCGCGGCCTGAAGAAGAGCTACGGCAGCCGCACGGTCGTGAAAGACGTCTCGCTCGACGTGCAGAAGGGCGAAGTCGTCGGGTTGCTCGGGCCGAACGGCGCGGGCAAGACCACCTCGTTCTACATGATCGTGGGGCTGGTGCGTGCCGACGCGGGCGACATCAGCATCGACGGCGAGCCCATCGCCCACATGCCGATCCACCGCCGCGCCCGCATGGGCCTGAGCTACCTGCCGCAGGAAGCCTCGATCTTCCGCAAGCTCACGGTCGAGGAAAACGTGCGCGCCGTGCTCGAGCTCCAGAGCGAGCCCGACGAGAACGGCAAGATGGCGCCGCTGTCGAAGCAGCACATGGACGAGCGCCTGGCCGAGCTGCTGGCCGACCTGCGCGTCGACCACCTGCGCGATTCGCCCGCGCTCGCGCTGTCGGGCGGCGAGCGCCGCCGCGTCGAAATTGCGCGTGCGCTGGCTACGCAGCCGCGCTTCATCCTGCTGGACGAGCCCTTCGCCGGCATCGACCCGATCGCGGTGATCGAAATCCAGCGGATCATCAGCTTCCTGAAAGAGCGCGGCATCGGCGTGCTCATCACCGACCACAACGTGCGTGAAACGCTGGGCATCTGCGATCACGCTTTCATCATCAGCGACGGGCATGTGCTGGCACAAGGCACACCCTCGGAGATCGTCGACAACGCCGAAGTACGCAGGGTGTACTTGGGCGAACACTTCCGCATGTAAGGGCGGGAGCGGTTCCCATGAAGCAAGGGCTATCCCTTCGCGTCTCGCAGCATCTGGCGTTGACGCCACAGCTGCAGCAGTCGATCAGGCTGCTTCAACTCTCCACGCTCGAACTGAGCCAGGAGGTGGAGCAGATGCTCGACGAGAACCCGTTCCTCGAGCGCACGGCTGAAGAAGCGGCGCGCGAGGAATTCGGGCTCGACACGGCCGATGCCCCGGTGCCGCGCGACGACGGCGGCGATAGCGGCGACGGCGAAAGCGACTTCGCTTCGCCCGCCGCCAGCGCGTCCACTGCTTCCACCGAAACCAGCACCACCACCACGGCCGACACCGACGGCCCCGCTGCCGAAATCACCGAGCGCGAGCCCGACTGGGAAGGCGACGGCACCGTCGACATGGCGCCCGACGACAGCGAATGGGGCAGCGATGCGCCCGCGCGCCAGAACAACCTCGGCGACGACGAACGTGCCGACGCCACCGAACTCGCGCGCAGCCAGGAGTCGCTGCAGTCCTTCCTGCACCGCCAGGCGCTGAGCCTGCGCCTGAACGAGAACGACAGCGCCGCGCTGCGCTTTCTCATCGAATCGCTCAACGACGACGGCTACCTGGAAGACTCGCTGCCCGCACTGGCCTCGGGCCTGGCCGGCGACGACAACGACCAGTTCGACGACCTCGTGCATCACTTTCAGGTGGCGCTCGGCCTGCTGCAGAGCCTGGAACCCGCCGGCGTCGGCGCGCGCGACCTCGGCGAATGCCTGGGCATCCAGCTGCGCGCCCTGGCCCGCGAGGACGAGACCGACGAGGAAGAGCTGGTCCGCAAGACCGCCATTGCCATCTGCAAGCAGCCAATGGAGCTGCTCGCGCGCCGCGACTTCAAGCGCCTGGCCACGCTCACCCGCAGCAACGAGGAGCTGGTGCGCTCGGCGCTGCAGATCATCGCGCGGCTCGAGCCCAAGCCGGGCCGGCGCTTCGTCGACGTCGAGCGCAACATCGTCATTCCCGACGTGATCGTCACCAAGACGGGCCGCGGCACCAATGTGAAGTTCCGCGTCATGCTGAACCCCGAGGTGATGCCGCGCCTGCGCGTGCACGACATCTATGCCGGCGCACTCAAGTCGCACAAGGGCGAAGGCAGCCAGGCGTTGTCGCAGCGGCTGCAGGAGGCGCGCTGGTTCATCAAGAACATCCAGCAGCGCTTCGACACCATCCTGCGCGTGAGCAACGCCATCGTCGAGCGGCAGAAGAGCTACTTCGTGCACGGCGAACTCGCGATGCGCCCGCTGGTGCTGCGCGAGATCGCCGACGAGCTGGGCCTGCACGAATCGACCATCTCGCGCGTGACCACCGCCAAGTACATGGCCACGCCCTTCGGCACGGTCGAGCTCAAGTACTTCTTCGGCTCGGCGCTGGGCACCGAGACCGGCGGCAATGCGTCGAGCACCGCGGTGCGCGCGCTGATCAAGCAGTTCGTCAGCTCCGAGAGCATCAAGAAGCCGCTGTCGGACAGCCAGATCTCCGAGATGCTGAAAGAGCAGGGCATCGAGTGCGCGCGCCGCACCGTGGCCAAGTACCGCGAGGCGCTGCGCATCGCGCCCGCCAACCTGCGCAAGGCCCTGTAGAAAGCCACCGATGACCCGTCGCCTGCCGTCGCTTTCGCGTTGTGGGCATTGGGTTTTCGTCATGGCTGCGGTCTTGCTGTTCGCAGGCTGCGCCACATTGCCCGACGAGGCGCCGCGCCCGCCCACCAAGGCCATGGCCGTGTCAGCCGACACCGCGCTCGGCAAGATCGCGCTGGCCTCCCAGCCCGACCCCGACCTGAGCGGCTTTCGCCTCATGCCCGGCGGCGACTTCGCCTTCGACACCCGTATCCAGCTGGCCCGCCGCGCGCAGCGCACGCTCGACGTGCAGTACTACCAGATCGAGAACGACGAGACCGGCCGCTACCTGATGCGCACCCTGCGCGACGCCGCCCAGCGCGGCGTGCGCGTGCGGCTGCTGATGGACGACCTCTACACCTCCGGCGAAGACGAGCTGCTGCTCGGCCTGGCCGCCACGCCCAACGTGGAGCTGCGCCTGTTCAACCCGTTCCCGGCCGGGCGCGGCAGCCTGCTGAAGCGCTTCAGCGCGTCGCTTTTCGACTTCAGCCGCGTCAACCGCCGCATGCACAACAAGCTGTTCATTGCCGACGGCGCGATGGCGGTGGCGGGCGGGCGCAACATCGGCAACCAGTATTTCAGGCGCACGGCGGGGGAGAACTTCCTCGACCTCGACACCTTCGTCACCGGCGCGCTGATCCCGCGGCTGGGCAGCCTGTTCGACCAGTACTGGAACAGCATCTACGTGCGGCCGATCCAGTCGGTGGTGAGCAGCGACCTGTCGCGCGAGGAGCTGCAGAAGCGCTTCGACGTCGCCACCGGCCCCGACACCACGCCACCGCCGCCGCCGCCCGCGCCCAACGACCTGCTTGGCTACAGCCCGATGGCGGAAGACCTGAACGCCGGCAAGCTCGGACTGATCTGGGCCACCGCAGAGGCCTACGCCGATTCGCCCGAGCGCGTGATCGGCAAGACCGTCTCATACGGCGGCGTGCCGCTGCTGGACGTCGACAGCGTGCGCTACAACGTGGTCGAGCAGATGCGCCGTGCGCGCTCCGAGGTGACCATCGTCTCGCCCTACCTCATTCCGGGCGCCTCGGGGCTGGAGGTGATGCGCGAGATCCGCGGCCGCAACGTGAAGATCAGCGTCGTCACCAATTCGCTGGCCGCCACCGACGAGCCGCTGGTGCACACCGCCTACCGCCGCTACCGGCCCGACATGCTCAAGCTCGGCGCCGACCTCTACGAACTGAGCTCCACGCGCACCCGGCGCAGCGTGCGGCTCGGCCTGTTCGGCACCTCGGTGGGCAGGCTGCATGCCAAGTCGGCGGTGATCGACCGGCGCATTCTTTTCGTCGGCTCGATGAATTTCGATCCGCGCTCGGAGACGCACAACACCGAGATCGGTCTCTTCATCCGCAGCCCCGAGATGGCGCAACAGGCGCTCAAGCTCATCGACGTGCTCAAGCAGCAGGGCGCCTACCGGCTGCGCTTTGCCGAGGGCAGCAACGAGTCGCGCATCGAATGGGTCAGCGACGACGCCGGCAAGCTCACCGTGCTGAGCGAGGAGCCCGACTCCGGCTTCTGGGACCGGACCATGCTCGAATTGCTGGCGCCGCTGACGCCGGAGAGCCTGTTGTAGCGTCGGCTCAGTTGCCGCGCACGGCCGACCAGATCAGCCGCAGGCCCAGCAGCCCCATCACGCCGCCGGCGGCCCGGTCGATCCAGACCTTGTAGCGCAGGTAGGCCGAGCGCGGCGCTGCCGAGGAAAGCGCCAGCGCCACGATGGCGTACCAGCCCGTCTCGATGCAGAAGATGACCGCCGGCACCGCCAGTGCGAGCACCAGCGGCACCTCGCGCGGCAGGAAGGCCGCGAAGATGCTGGCGTAGACCACGGCAGTCTTCGGGTTGCTGACCTGCGTGGCCAGGCCCAGCAGGAAGGTGCGGCCGCTACGGCCCTGCTGGCGCGGCGACCCGTCCGTCTCCTGCGCCGCCACGGCCAGCGGCTGCCGCGCGCCGCTCCAGATGCGAAAGCCCAGGTAGACGAGGTAGGCGCCTCCCAGGCCCTTGATGGCCACGTACAGCGCCGGCACGGCCAGGAACGCCGCCTGCAGCCCGGCCAGCGCGGCAATCGCGAAGACCAGCCCGCCGGCACCCATGCCCAGCGCTGCGGCCAGTCCGTCGGTGCGCGAGGTCACGGCGGTGCGGGCCACCATCACGAAGCTGGGGCCAGGGCTCATCGCGCCCACAGTCATGGCGCCGGCGATACCGAGCAGCGAAAGGGTGGTGTCCATCATGGCCTTGCCTTCTCCGGTGTCACTGCACGTTGACCGCTTCGACCTGCACCAGCAGCTTCACCTTGTTCTCGAAGCCGAAGTTCAGCCCCCAGGTGATGCCCCAGTCGCTGCGCTCCACGGTCGTCTCGAAGTCGCCGCCGCACACCTGGCGGTTGATCAGCGGGCTCAGGTAGCAGTTGAAGCGCACGGCCTTCAGCGTCACCGGCCTGGTCTGGCCCATCAGCGTGAGCGTGCCCGGCACGTCGACCACCTTGCCGCCGCTGAAGTCGATGCGGTCGGCCACGAAGCGGCCGGTCGGAAACTCGGCCACGTTGAAGAAGTCCTTGCTTTGCACGTGGCGGTTGAGCAGGTCGACGCCGGTGTTGATGGAGCTGATGTCCATCGTGATGTCGACCTTGCCGCTGGCGCCGGTACCGTCGATCTGCACGGAGCCGTCCTTGGTGCTGAAGCGGCCCCGGTTGGTGGTGGTGCCGTAGTGGCCCATTTCGTACATCACGAAGGTGTGCGTCGGGTCGACCACGTAGTTGGCGTTTTTCACCGGCCCGCCCGCGGGCTTGGCGGCCACGGCTGGCGCGGTGTATTCGGGCCCTTGTGGTTGCTGCTGTGCCGTGGCGCCGGTGAACGCGGCGGCCGACAGGGCCGCGGCGAGAAGGAGCTTTTTCATGGCGTTGGTTGTGTGGGTCATGAAAGAGAAAAGTGAGTGAGGGGAGGGCAGGCCCATTCGGCCGTTCACAGCGGCCCGAGGCCTGTGAGCGTGAACTTGAAGCGCACCTGCACCTCGTTGCCGACCATCGAGGTGTCGGTCCATTCGCCGTCGCCCACCTTGTAGTCGAGCCGCTGGATCGTAAAGCTTCCAGTGGCCACCGCGTAGTTGCCGCCGGCCGCCGCGATGCTGACGGGCACCGTCACGTACTTGGCCGTGCCCTTGATGGTGAGCTTGCCCGCCATCTCGAACTTGCCGTCGCCCAGCGCCTTGATGGCGCTCGACTGGAAGCTCGCCTGCGGGAAATGCGTGGCGTCGAACCACGGCTGCTTGGGCAGCTCGGCGTCGCTCATCGGAACGCCGAAGCCGGCGCTGGCCGTGTCGATCTGCAGCGCGACGCTGCCGCCCTCGGGCTTCTTCGGATCGAAGGCGACGTGTGCGTCGAACTTCTTGAATGTGCCTTCGACCGGCACGCCCATCTGCTTGGTGACGAACACGATCTGGCTCTTGTCGGCAACGAGCTTCGCGGCCGCGGGCTCGGCGCCGGCCGGCAGCGCCATCGCGAAGGCCAGTGCCGCGAGCGACGGCAAGAGGCGGAAAAACAGTCGCTTCATCATCGAGCAGATTCCTTGCGTGGCCCGGGCCACATGCGTTTCAGAAGACCGTCGCGGTCGATCCAGTGGTGCTTGAGCACCGCCACCACGTGCAGCAGCGTGACGCCCGCCAGCACGAAGGCGCAGTTGCGGTGCAACGGCTGCAGCACCGCCTCGGCGAAGTCGTGGTCGACCGGCACGAAGTCGGGCAGCGGCAGCACGCCGAACCACGCGACCGGCATGCCCATGGTCGAGCTGTAAGCCCAGCCGGACAGCGGCACCGCGAAGAACAGCAGGTACATCAGCGTGTGGCTGATGCGGTAGCTGGCCAGCTGCAGCCGCGTCATGCCCGGCGGGAGCGCCGGCGGACGGTGCCCCAGCCGCCACAGCAGCCGCAGCGCCGAGAGCGCGAGGATCGTGATGCCCGCCCATTTGTGCCAGCTGTAGACCTTCAGCCGCAGCGGCGAGAACGGCAGGCCTGTCATGTAGAGCCCGACGCCGAACGAACCGACGATCAGGGCCGCGAGCAGCCAGTGCAGCGCGATCGCGAGCGGGTCGTAGCGCGGGTCGGCGGCGAGGGGAGGGGGGGATGTGTCGGTGGACATCGAAGGCAGGGCTGGCGGCCTGTGCGCGGAGCATATATCGGAAGCCATGACAGCACAGCAGGGCCCGTGCCAGCCCGGTGGCCTCGGTCAGCCCCGCAGCTGCTGCGCCTTCAGCAGCACGCCGCGCAGTTCGTCCGGCTGCACCGGCTTGCGCAGCGCATGCCAGCCGCGCTCGGCGGCGAGCCGCTGGGTGGCTTCGTTGATGTCGGCCGAAATCAGCGCGATCGCCAATGAGGGCTTCTGCCGCTGCAGCTTCTCGGCCAGCGCGATGCCATCGAGCGCACCCGGCAGGCGGATGTCGCACAGCGCCGCGTCGAGCGCGCGCAGGTCGGCCAGCGCCAGCGCCTCGGCGGCGCTGGCATAGACGCGCGGCTCCACTTCCCATTGCAGCAGCAGGGCCGAGAGGCTGTCGGCCACCACCGTGTTGTCTTCCACCACCAGCACGGCGAGCCCGGGGCGCAACGGCGTGCGCGCCGCCTCGTCGCCATCGTTCTGCGCCACGGCAGCGGGGCGCGTCGCCACCACCGCGCCTTCCGGCGCTGCAGGCAGTTCGAAGCTGAACACCGACCCTCGCCCGGGCGCCGAGCGCAGCGACACCGCAATGCCGAGATGCGCCGCCAGCCGCCGCACGATCGCCAGGCCCAGCCCATGGCCGCGCTGCAGGTTGCGCTCGACGTTGCCGATCTGCTCGAAGTCGTTGAACACGCGCTGCTGCGCGTCGGCCGCGATGCCGATGCCGCTGTCGCGCACCTCCACGCGCCAGGCCCTGCCGGCGCCTCGCCGCCGCGCCCGCACCGCCAGCAGCACGCGCCCGCGCGGTGTGAACTTGACGGCGTTGTCGACCAGGTTGGCGAGCACGCGGCGCAGCGACACCGTGTCGCTCCAGGCGATTGCGTCGCGCGGGCAGCGCACCAGCACCCGGCCGTCGCCCGCCTGCCGCGCCAGTTCCTGCAGCAGCGGTGCCAGCGGCACTGCCGCCGGGCGCAGCGGATCGACCGCGGCCTCGATGCGGCCGATTTCCAGCAGCTGGTTGGTCAGCCCCTCCAGCGCCTGCTGCGCCCGCGCCAGCGAGCCCACCGTGTGCTGCACCGCCTCCATGTCCGCGCCGTTGTTCAGCTGCTGGCGCAGCACCTCGGCCTGCAGGCCGATGGCCATCACCGGCTGGCGCAGGTCGTGGTTGGCGGCCGAGAAGAAGCGCAGACGCTCGGCCTGCGCATGCTCGGAGGCGCGCAGGCCGGCCAGTGCCTGTTCGCGCAGGGTGCGTTCGTTGAGCCGCAGGCCGATGTTCTCTTCGAGCTGGCGCGAGCGCTCGGCCACCAGCTTCCACATCATCGCGATCAGGCCGATGCCGATGACCGCCACGGCCATCATCACCGGCGCGCCCATCCATAGGCCGGTAACGATGATCGGCGCCAGCAGCAGCGTGATGGCGAGCTGCGTGGCCGGCGTGTAGAACGACACCGAGAAGGCCGACGACAGCGTCATGCCCATCAGGATCAGGCCCAGCAGCAGTTGCAGGTCGGCGCTCGCGGGGTTGAACAGCAGCACCCCGGCCAGCCCGTGCGCCAGCTCCCAGATGGCCGTGCGCAGCGTGTGCGTGCGCTGCGCCTCGCGCAGCGTTTCGGGCGCGAAGGGCTCTGGCAGGCGCTGCGGGAAGAAGCCGCGCATTACCGTCACCCCCGTGACCAGCGCGATCCAGACCAGCGCGCGCGTCAGCGAGTACTGCCAGGCGAAGAGCGCCGCCACGCCGCAGTTCAGCAGGTACTGCACCAGCAGCACCGGACCGATGGGCCGGACCGACAGCCGCAGCACCTCGCACTGGATCGCGAAGCGGTCGTCGCTGCTGTCGCTGGCGGCGGCCGGCGCGGTCGGTGATGCGGGGGTGGGGGTCATCGGCGAATCGACTATATAGAGAAGGTGCGTGACGCGGCGACAATGGAGTCCCCTAGTCGGGTTCCCCGATGGCCTAATTTCCGTGAACGATCTCTCCTTTTTCCTGCCTTGCGCCGCCGGCGTCGAGGAATTCCTCGCCCAGGAGGTGCACGCCCTGACCGGCCGCGTCGGCCAGGACCTGCTCACGCTGCGCGGCGGCGTGCGCGTGCGCGCCGACTGGCGCGACGCCTTGAAGCTCAACCTGCACTGCCGGCTCGCGCAGCGCGTGCTGGTCGAACTGGCCCACGCGCCCTACCGCAGCGAGAACGACCTGTACGCCATTGCCAACGGCGTGGCCTGGGAGATCTGGTTCACCCCGAAGCAGACCTTCAAGATCGAGACCACCGCCCAGCACAGCCCGCTGCAGAGCCTGAATTTCGCCACCCTGCGCATCAAGGACGCCATTGCCGACCGCTTCCGCGCCAAGGCCAACGGCGTGCGCCCGAGCATCGAGACCCAGTGGCCCGACTGCCGCGTGTTCGCCCACCTGACCACCGACACCTGCACGCTTTACATCGACACCTCGGGCGAGCCGCTGTTCAAGCGCGGCTGGCGCCAGGACAAGGGCGACGCCCCGCTGAAGGAAACCCTGGCCGCCGCCATGCTGGCCGCCAGCGGCTGGTGGAATCCCGAAACGGGCGAAGTGTCGACCCAGCCGCTGTACGACCCCTGCTGCGGCAGCGGCACTATTGCCATCGAGGCGGCGCAGATCGCGCGCGGCATCGCGGCCGGGTCGCTGCGGCGCTTCGGCTTCGAGAAGCTGCTGCCGTTCCAGGCGCACGTGTGGACCGCCATCAGGCAGGAGGCCGAGACGACCGTGCGCGAGGGCGGCGTGGCGATCTTCGGCTCTGACGTGTCGCACCGCATGGTCGACTTTGCCGAACGCAACGCCGAGCGCGCCGGTGTGGCGCAGGCCATCGAGTTCCGCGGCGGCGACGCGCTGCAGCGCATGCCGCCGGCCGAGGGCGGCGTGATCATGCTCAACCCGCCGTACGGCGAGCGCATCGAGGTGGGCGGCGTGGCCGGCACGGGGCGCTCGGGTGCGCGCGAATCGGCGCAGACCGAAGCAGGCGAAGGGGGCGACGGCGGCGAATTCTTCCCGCAGCTCGCCACCCACTGGAAGAAGAACTACGCCGGCTGGACCGCCTGGGTGCTCACGCCCGACCTGAAGCTGCCCAAGCAGATGCGCCTGAAGGAATCGCGCCGCGTGCCGATGTGGAACGGCCCTATCGAATGCCGCCTGTTCCGCTTCGACATGGTTGCGGGCTCAGCGCGGAAGTAGCTCGCCTTCGGGCTTCGGCTGCTGTTCTTTGGCTTCCTTGGGGCGAACCGCACAGGCCGCGTTGATCGTTCGCGTGACGAGGTCGCGCGCGCCGGCCAGGGTCACGGTGCGCACGTCGCTCTCCTCGAAATGCCTTACCGCGACCGGCTCGCCGACGAAATCCGGATGGCCAAAGTAGGTAGCGCTCACGTAGCGCGCGCTGCGGGCCTCGCAATCGACCTTGGCCCGGGCCTGGAAAGAGCGGAACCTGATGCCGTCGCGGCCCGTGCGGTCTTCAGGCAGGCTCATGCGCAGGCTCACGAGGCGGTTCGAGCCGTCCACCTCGACGGTGGTCGGCTCGACCTGCACGTAGCTGCTGGTGGCGTCGCCGGGCGTGCCCGACAGCGTGAACCACTCGGCCCGGACACCCACGGAGGCGAGCAGGACGAGGCAGAGCAGCGGGAGACGTTTCATGAAAGAGGGCGGATGCTGTGATGAGGCAGGGCGCGCAAGCGCCCGGGAGCATTGTCGTCGGCCGAACCGACTCGGGCCTGACGCCGGCCCCGCATGGTGCAACATCGGCGATATCCCCCGCACATTCCATGACGTTGACAGAACCCTCCGCCCCCGTCGTCATCGACACCAACATCGCGCTCGACCTGCTGGTCTTCGAAGATCCGGCCTGGGAGCCGCTGACTGCGCGGCTGGCCGCGGGAGAACTGCGCTGGCTGGTTACGGCCGCCATGCGCATGGAGCTCGAACGCGTGCTGGGCTATCCGCTGATTGCAAGGCGCATGGCGCAGCGCGAACTGCAGGTGCCGGCGGTGCTGGCAGATTTCGACGCGCGGGTGCAGATGGTCGAGGGCATTCCGCCGCGCGCACCTTGCGTGTGCAGCGATCCTGATGACCAGG
Organism: Variovorax sp. YR266; assembly: GCF_900107295.1. NCBI lineage: Bacteria > Pseudomonadati > Pseudomonadota > Betaproteobacteria > Burkholderiales > Comamonadaceae > Variovorax > Variovorax sp. YR266. The sequence continues at coordinate 159,684 of NZ_FNPM01000004.1, read as the reverse complement.
TGTTCATCGACCTGGCTGTGGCGCATCGGGCGCTGCTGCTGAGCAAGGATCGGGCGGTGCTGTCGATGAAGAAGAGGCTGGCGCTGCGTGGGGTGGCGGTGCAGGCGACGTTCGCGGCCTAGCTGCCTCAATGGTTCGGGTGTCGGGTATCAATTGACAACCTTCTAGTCATCGATCCTTGTCAGGACGCTGTTAGATTTTTCAGCAAGGCAAGGATGGTTGCGGCGAATAGGCATTGCAGTCCCTTGCTTTTTTTGCGGCACCGACGCCACCCCTTCAGCCTTTGCTATGACTGGAAACCATGCAACCATCTTTTGCGACTCTTTGGCCGAATCACCCCAATATCAAGGGCGACGATGACCTGCTGGACAAAGATACCTACAAGGACCAATGCGCGATCAACGTAGGGGAGACAAGGTGACCACATCGACCTCTGGAATGGGTCGCGGATGACAGAACTCATGTCATATTTCCGTGTGCAGTGGCATCTCTCTTGGGAGGGGATCATCACTGACATGCGTCTAGCGCAAGCTATTTGGTTTTGGCAGGTTTCATGAAAATCCTACTTCGCCTCATCTGCATTGTGCTGGGGGGGCTGGCGCTCAGTTTTGTTGTGGCAAAGTGCGTGCTCGTGCCCATTGGCCAGTGGTACGAAATGAACAAAGCGCAAAGCGAGAGCGATCTAACTCAAGCCTTTGTAATCGCCCTTGCGGTGCAGGCAATTTGCGCCATCGTGGGTGGTTGGTTGGGCGACTGGGCATTCCGCAAATGGCGGCAGAAGCGACTCGATCGCCAATAACTCGCGCAACGACTGTCGCTAATTCGGGAGAGGCGCCAGATACCACCGCCCCAGCAACCGCGCCACCGCCCGCACCCGCTGCGTATCGCGCCCCCACCGCCGGCTCGCCGGCAGCTTCTGCGCCCACTTCATGCGCCGCGCTGCGTTCGCGATGCGCTCGCGCACCTCTTCGTTCACGCCGGACAGCGCCGCATGCCAGTGCTGCCCGGCAGCCTGCGGCGCGGCGGCTTCCAGCATCATGGCCGTCGAATGCAGATAGCTCAGCCAGTCGCGCGCCTGGCATTCGGCCAGCGTCATGACCTCGGCCGGGTCGTCCTCGAAATCGATGTAGCCGATCACGCCGTCAGGGCACTGCACGAGGTTGCGGTCGAAGGCCTGGCTCAGGTGCTGGCCGCGCACGTGCACGGCGGCGATTGCTGTCAGGCCCTCGCGCCAAACAGCCAGCAGCGCCGCGGGGCCCGCTGCGGCGGCCTGGTCGAGCCGCTCCTGCAGCACGACCGTCGCGCGGCCGCTTTCGCCCAGGTCGGAGATCAGCAGGCCATCGGCCTGTTGTGCCAGCACCACCGGCACGCGCAGGCCGGCGGCCGCGAGCTGTTTCAGCCGACGCGCCTCGGTGGCGATGGCCGCTTCGCCGCCCGGGTTGGGCACCGGCTTGATGATGTCCAGCCGCGCCATGCGCGCGACCGCCGCCATCACGCGGTAGCCCCACTTGCCGTGCCGGGGGCCGGCCTTCTTGAGCCACACGCGTTCGCTGCCGAAGCGGTGGCTGGCCACGTTCTTCTTCTGCTGGGGCAGGGTGGTGCGCAGGAACTCCGCGTAGTCGCTGGGCGCTGGCGGGTTCGGGGAAAGCGCGTCGAGGGGCGCGGGCGCCGAAGCTGCGCCCTTGCGCGTTTGCAGGCGCGCGTTGGCGCCTCGTCTCAAAGGATTCATCAGGTCGATACCTCCGCACTCCGTGCTGCGGTACGAGCTTGCTTGGGGCGGCCCGGCGCTGCACTCATGCGGCCATTGCAAAGCCCGTCACAAGCCCTTGCGGGCCCTGTGTGACGGGCTGGAAACTCTCAGCACTGGCCAGCGGCCAGTAGGTACGGAAAACATTGTGCTGCTCGTCGAGCGGGCCGAGCAGGGCGCCCGGCTGCACCTGCATCACCAGGTTGCTCAACAGGCGCACTTCGGTGTCGGAAATGCGGCGCACGATGTGGTGCGCGGTGATCTGCTGCGGATGGTCGAGGCCCGCGGCCTGCACCAGCTCCTGCAGCGCATGCAGCGTGCTGCGGTGGAAGTTGCGTACGCGGTCGGCCTTGGTGGGCACCACCAGCGCCTGCTGGCGCAGCGGGTCCTGCGTGGTCACGCCCGTGGGGCAATGGCCGGTGTGGCAGCTCTGCGCCTGGATGCAGCCCAGCGCCATCATGAAGCCGCGCGCGGCGTTGCACCAGTCGGCGCCCAGCGCCATCATGCGGGCCACGTCGAAGGCGGTGATCACCTTGGCGGCGCAGCCGATCTTGATGCGGTGGCGCAGGTTCACGCCGATCAGCGTGTTGTGCACCAGCAGCAGGCCTTCCTGCAGCGGCGCGCCCACGTGGTCGCTGAACTCGACCGGCGCCGCGCCGGTGCCGCCCTCGGCACCGTCGACCACGATGAAGTCGGGCGTGATGCCGGTGGCCTGCATCGCCTTGACGATGCCGAACCATTCCCACGGATGGCCCAGGCAGAACTTGAAGCCGGTCGGCTTGCCGCCCGACAGCTCGCGCAGCTTCGCGACGAAATGCATCATCTCGGTCGGCGTGGAGAACGCGCTGTGCGACGAGGGCGAGATGCAGTCCACACCCACCGGCACGCCGCGCGCCGCCGCGATCTCGGGCGTGACCTTGGGGGCCGGCAGCACGCCGCCGTGCCCGGGCTTGGCGCCCTGGCTCAGCTTGATCTCGATCATCTTCACCTGCGGGTCGCGTGCGTTGGCAGTGAAGCGTTCTTCGTTGAAGGTGCCGTCGTCGTTGCGGCAGCCGAAGTAGCCCGAGCCGATTTCCCAGATCAGGTCGCCGCCGTGCACCCGGTGATGCTGCGAGATCGAGCCCTCGCCGGTGTCGTGCGCAAAACCGCCCATCTTCGCGCCCTTGTTGAGCGCGAGGATGGCGTTGGCCGACAGCGCGCCGAAGCTCATGGCCGAGATGTTGAATACGCTCGCGCTGTAGGGCTGCGTGCAGACCTGCGCCGGGTTGGCGCCCACCGGCTGCGGCGTGCCGCCGATCACGATGCGGAAATCGTGGTTCTCGAGCTTCGTCGGCTGCATCGAGTGGTTGATCCACTCGTAGCCCGCGATGGTCACGTTCAGCTGCGTGCCGAAGGGCCGGTTGTCGGGGTCGCCCTTGGCGCGCTGGTACACCAGCGAGCGCTGGGCACGCGAGAAGGGTGCGGCTTCCGAGTCGCTCTCGATGAAGTACTGCCGCATTTCTGGCCGGATGAACTCCAGCAGAAAGCGCAAATGGCCGATGACCGGGTAGTTGCGCAGGATGGCGTGGCGGGCCTGCCGCAGGTCGTGCACGCCGGTACCTGTAAGTACCGCAAAAACGGCCACGCCGATCCAGGCCAGCCACAGGTGCGGCGACACCAGCACGAACGCGAGGCAGGCCGCCAGACCGACCACGCACAGGGCGAAGGCGCTGTAGCGCGTCGGAAACGGAATAATCGTGGGCATAGAAATAGTCTCGACCGGAGCCTGCTGCATCATAGAGGGCTGCCCCGAACTTGCCATGACGACCATTCCCGACCCCATTTCGCCCCCAGAGGCCACCTCCGCAGCCCAGTCCCCCCTCGGCCCCGACGATTTCGACGCACTCGACCAGGCGCTCGACGCCATGCGCGAGCACGACGAGGAAATCCCCCAATGGGAGTTCTGCGAGGGCTTCATGGCCGCGCTGATCTGCACCCGCCGGCCCATCATGCCGTCCGAATACTGGCCCGTGCTGCTGGGCGACAGCTTCTCGTCCGCGCAGCACATGGAGTTCGTCTGGAACTGGAAGCGCCGCTGGGTCGAGATCGAAGAGGGCCTCGATGCCCCCGTCGAAACCCTCGACGACGAACGCAGCTGGCAACCCGAGGTGCTCGACACCCGCGGCGCCATCGCCTCGCTGCCCGAGGAAGAACGTGCCGAAGTGGCCGGCGAAGCGATTCCCTCATTCGCGCAGGTCTGGGCGCTGGGCTTCATGTACGCGGTCGAGAACTGGCCCGAAGACTGGGCCACGCCGCGCGACAAAGATGCTGCGCGCATGCTCGACGACGCACTCGACAACATCGTCGCCCTCACCGAGGACGACAACGCCAAGCCCACGCTGTCGATGTACAGCGACGACGCCCCGCCCAGCGTGAGCCAGCAGCGGCTGGACGACTTCGGCGCTGCCATCTGGGCCGTGTACGACCTGCGCCAGCTCTGGAAGAGCCTGGGCCCGAAGGCCGAGACCATCCGCAAGGAAGCTGCTCCCGGCCGCAACGACCCGTGTCCCTGCGGCAGCGGAAAAAAATACAAGAAGTGCCACGGTGCCACCTAGCAGTGGCACTGGCAGTGCACCCCTGACGCCGCGCGCGGCCTGGGTGATGGTCCTGGCGCTGTGCGCCGGGGTCGCGCTGAGCCAGGCATTCCGCACGGTCGGCGCCATCATGGCGAGCCCGCTGCAGGCCGACTTTCATCTCTCCGCCCAGGCCCTCGGGATCTTCTCGGGGGCTTTTCACTTTGCGTTCGGCGCCATGCAGCTGTTCATGGGCATCGGCATCGACCTGCATGGCGTGCGCCGCACGGTGCTGGTGGCCTTTCCTGTCGCCATCGCAGGGGCGTTGCTGTCGGCGGTGTCGTCCAGCTACCTCGTGCTGGTAGCGGGCCAGGCGCTGATCGGCGTGGGTTGCGCGCCAGCCTTCCTGGTGTGCACGGTGTTCATCGCGCGGCACTTTCCGGCGGCGCGCTTCGCCACCGTGTCGGGCATGGTGCTGGCCGTCGGCGGCCTCGGCATGCTGGCCACTGGCACACCGCTGGCGTGGCTGGTGCAGGCCTATTCATGGCGCGCGGGCTTCCTGGTGCTGGCCGTGGCGGCTGCGCTGGCATGGCTCGCAATCTGGTACTGGGTGCACGAGCCCGCCTCGGCCGTGCCGCAGGTCAAGGAGTCGATCCCCGAGGCGATCCGCCAGTTCGGCGCGCTGTTCGCCATGCCGCACACGCTGGGCATCATGGTGCTGGGGGCGGTCACCTACGCCGCCTTCATCTCGCTGCGCGGCCTGTGGCTCGGCCCGCTGATGATGGAGCGCCACGGCTATTCGCTGGTGCAGAGCGGCAACGTCGCGCTGGCGGTGTCGGTGATCTCGCTGTTCGGCGCGCCGCTCTTCGGCCGGCTCGACCGCGACGGCGCCGGGCGACGCCGCTGGATCGTGATCTGCGCGCTCGGCTATGCGGGGCTCTTCGCGCTCATCGCGGTGTTGCACTCGGCCTGGCTCGACATCGCCGGCATGGTGCTGATCGGCGTGCTCTCCGGCTTCATCGTCTGGCAATACGCCGACGTGCGCGGCGCCTATCCGGCCACGCTCACCGGCCGCGCGATGGCCGTGTTCACGATGGCGATGTTCCTCGGCGTGGCGCTCATGCAGTGGGGCACGGGCGTCGCCGCTTCGGTGGCGTCGGCGCATGGCGGCGACCCGCTGACGGCCGTGCTGGCCACCATCGCCGCGCTGCTGGTGCTGGGCATCGCGGCCTTCGCGTGGCTGCCCGCGCCGAAGGCCGATTCCGTCAGATCTTGAAGGCGCGCTGGATGTCCGGCCGCACCAGGTCGGCGTACTCGCGATGCTTGCGGATGTAGCCCGCGATGAACTGGCACACCGGAATCACATGCAGCCCCTTGGCGCGCGCCTCGTCGAGCACGTGCCTCGCGATGCCCGAGCCCACGCCCTTGCCCTCGTGTTCCGGCAGCACCTCGGTGTGCGTGAACATGATCGCGTCGGTCAGCAGGTTGTACTCGGCATAGGCCGCGAGCTTGGCATCCAGCGTGGCCTCGTAGCGGTGCTGGGCTTCGTTGTTGGAAAAGGTGAGGGCGGTGTTGTTGCTCATGGCTGGCGTGCAAGAAAAGTGGCGAGGTTGGCTGCGGCGGTGGCGCGCACCTTGTTGTGCAGCATGGGTGTCCAGCCGAGCAGCAGGCCCGGCGTGCCGAGCGCCTGGCGCGACCAGGTCCAGAACGGAAAGCTGTCGCGGTGCGTCGCGATCAGCCCTTCGGGCGTGAAGGTGAAGCGCGCGTCGATGCTGTTGTCGACGAGGCGGCCAGTGGCGCTGAAGCGGTAGTGCGCGTCCCAGTGGGCGCTGCCGGTGTTGTCGTCGGCCTTCACGTCGCGCCAGGTCAGGCGCCACACGTCGGCGCCCTTGGCTTTCGTGGCCGTGGCCAGCATGCGCCACATGCCGCCCACTTCGCGCCGCCCACGCAGCGAAAAAGCCTCGTCGTCGAACACCGCGTCGCTTGCGTAGCAGGCTTCCATGGTGGCGGCGTCTAGCTTGGCGAACGCGCTGTAGAAGCGCTCGATGGTCTGGGCATTGGTGGCTGCGGTCATGAGGCCTTCGGGTTGGTGGGCGGGGGTCACAGCACCTGGGGAATGGTGCGGGCGAGGAAATCATAGACCGAGCGGATGCGCCGGTCGGTGCGCACTTCGCGGTGCACCGCCAGCCATACGGGCAGCACCGGCAGCTTGATCGAAGGCAGCACGCGCACCACTTCGCCGTCGGTGTGGGCCAATGACTCGCTCACGAAGCCGATGCCCATGCCCTGGCGCAGCGCTTCCCAGTACACGCTGACGTCGTCGGTGCGAAAGCAGAAGTCCTCGCGCTTCAGGGGCGCGCCGAGCTGGGCGGAGCTGCGCAGGATGCTGTCGTCGCGGTCGTAGCCCAGCAGGTCGTGTTTGAGCAGGTCGGTGATCTGGCGCGGCGTGCCGCGGCGGCGCAGGTAGTCACGCTGGGCGAAGGTGCCGAGCGCGAACCGGCCCACGCGCCGGGCGATCACCGAGCCGGTCTCGGGCGGGCTCATGCGCAGCGCGATGTCGGCCTCGCGCCGCAGCAGGTTGCTGACTTCGTTGGTTGCCACCAGCTCGACCTGTATCTCGGGCAGCTCGCGCCGCATCTGGGCCAGCAGCGCCGGCAGCAGGTGCCGCGCCGTGGCCTGGCTCGCCGAGATGCGCACCGTGCCGGCCAGCGCGGTGTTGGCGCCCGACACGCTGCGCGACAGCGCGAGCGCGCCGCTTTCCATGCTGCGCGCGGCCTGCGCGAGCCGCGTGGCCATTTCGGTCGGCCGCAGGCCCCGGCCGGTGCGCTCGAACAGCACCACGCCCAGCTGCGCTTCGAGTTCGGCGATGTGGCGGCCCAGCGTCGGCTGGCTCGCGCCCACGGCGCGCGCCGCTCCCAGCAGGCTGCCATGGTCGAGCGCGGCCAGAAACGCGCGCACCAGCCGCCAGTCGAAGCCCAGTTCCTTGTCGGGTCTCATCGGTATTCAGTTTTGAATAGCAGTTATCGAAGCTTGACGCATTGTGAACTGCGGGCGCGCTTTCGATAATCCGCGCAATGGATGAGCGAAGAAACTTTGTCCGGCTGCTGGGAGGCGGCGTTGTCGTAGCGGCGGGTGCGGCCGCGCTGGCAGCCTGGTGGCTGAACTCCGACATGCCGGCGGCCGCGCTGGAGGTATGGAACGGCCCCGGCAACGAGCCCGACGTGCGCAAGCGCGCCGTCGCCTATGCCGTCACGGCCCCCACCGCGTACAACTGCCAGCCCTGGCTGGTCGACCTGCGCGAGCCCGACGCCATCGTGGTCTATTGCGACCGCGAGCGCGTGCAGCCCGAGTCCGATCCCTTCGGCCGGCAGGTCGTCATCGGCCACGGCGCTTTCATCGAGCTGCTGGTGATGGCGCTCGCGCAGCAGGGCGTGCAGGCCAGCGTGCAGCTATGGCCGCAGGGCGAGCTGATCGGCGAGCCGCGGCACTGGCCGCACATTCCGGTGGCACGGCTGCGGCTGGCGGACGGCGGCGTGCCCGATCCGCTGTTCGCGCAGGTGCTGCGGCGGCGCACGCCCAAGCAGCGCTTCGACCTCACGCGGCCGGTGTCGGCCGACATATTGCAGGGCCTCACCTCGGTGGTGCCGGTGGGCGGCATGGTGAGCTCATCCGGCACGGTCGAGATGGCGCGCGTGCTGCCCTTGCGCAGGCTCTGCGCCGCGGCCGCGCGCGTGGAGCTCGCCACGCCCGGCACCGCGATGGAAAACCTGCAGCTGCTGCGCATCGGCCCGCAGGAGATCCTCGAACACCGCGACGGCTTCTCGGTCAACGATCCGGCGCTGCGCATCGCCGTTGCGCTGGGGCAGTTCAGCCGCAGCACGCCCGCGCCCGAAGACAGCCCTTCGTTCCGCCAGACCCTGCAGATGTTCGAGGACCAGGCCCAAACCGCGATGGGCTTCGTCTGGCTCAGCACGCGCGGCAACAGCCGCACCGAGCAGATTGCGGCGGGCCGCGCCCACGTGCGCCAGCAGCTGCGCGCCACCGACCTGGGCCTGGGCATGCACCCGATGAGCCAGCCGCTCGAAGAGTTCGCGGAGATGGCGCCGTGCCGTGCGGTCGCGCACGACCTGCTGCTGGGCACCGCGCGGCCGGGCGACAGGCACAGCCCGACGGTGCAGATGATGTGCCGCCTCGGCTACCCGATGGCGCCGGTGCCCGCCGCGCCGCGCCGGCCGCTCGGCGACTTCATGACGGCCTGAAGGCCTGAAGGCCGGAGCCTGCCCGCGCGTTCAGCGCGAGAGCAGCTCGACCAGCGTCTTCAGCGCGTGATGCACCGTCGCCGCGCGCACCGTGGCGCGGTCGCCGTCGAAGCGGCGGCGCTCGGTGCGCACAGCGCCATCGACCGACCAGCCGAACCACACCGTGCCCACCGGCTTGTCGGGCGTGCCGCCGGTCGGGCCCGCCACGCCGGTCACGGCCAGCGCCACGCGCGACGGCGGCGAATGCGCGATCGCGCCCGTGGCCATGGCGCGTGCCACCGGCTCGCTGACCGCGCCGTTCGCCGCGATCACCGTTGCGTCCACGCCCAGCAGCTCGGTCTTGGCTTCGTTGGAATACGTGATGAAGCCGCGCTCGAACCACACGCTCGACCCTGCCAGCTCGGTGCAGGCCGCGCCGATCAGCCCGCCCGTGCAGCTTTCGGCGGTGGCCAGCATCCAGCCTTTTTTCTGCAGCAGGCCGGCCAGGGCCACGACCAGTTCGGGCGTGTCCTGGTCGGCGAGCGCCGTTGTAGAGGAAGAGTCCATCGGGTTCACCATGCGCGCCAGAGTGCAATGACCAGCAGCGTGCAGAACGCCGCCACCAGGTCGTCGAGGATGATGCCGAAGCCCGCGCGCCACCAGCGCACCTGCACCGCATCGCGCTGCTTGAACAGCGCGTCGGCCCAGCCCACCGGGCCGGGCTTGGCGGCATCGAAATAACGGAACAGCGCAAAGGCGATGGCCTGTGCGAAGAGGCCGGCCGGCGTTACCAGCCAGAGCACGATCCAGAAGGCGATCACTTCGTCCCACACCACGGCGCCGGGGTCGGCCACGTTCATGTTGCGCGCGGCCACGGTGCAGGCCCACCAGCCGATGGGCAGCGAGGCCGCGATGATCCAGCCGATGGTCGCCGGGGTGAACCAAAGCTGCATCACCGCGAAAGCCACCCAGGCCCACAGCGTGCCCACGGTGCCGGGCGCGAAGGGCGACAGGCCCGAGCCGAAGCCCAGCGCGATGAAATGCGCGGGGTGCGACAGCAGAAAGCGCAGCGTGGCGCGGCGCATCGGGGGTTGGGGCATGGCGCCGGTGGTCGTGGTGGACAAGGAAGAAGGAGGGGAAGAAGCGGCGTGCATCGGGGCAGAAGTGTCGCGCATCTGCGCCGGCACCGGCTCGGTGCGGGTTTATTTATCAAAGCAATAGCTTGTTTAATTGGCGCAGGCCGCCTAGTATCCGGGCTCCTTTCCAAGCTTCGTCTTCGCGCCATGTCTTCCTCTTCCGCCGCCCTGCGTCCTCCGCCTGCCACCGCCGCCTGGAGCGAATTGTTCAGCGGCCGCAATGGCTGGCGCGCGCTGGCCCTGACAGGCGGCGTCGCGCTGCATGCCGTCAACGTGCACATCGTGACCACCGTGCTGCCGTCGGTGGTGCGCGAGATCGGCGGGCTCGACTGGTACGCCTGGAGCACCACGCTCTTCGTGGTCGGCTCGATCCTCGGCGCCACGCTGTCGGTGCGGCTGCTCGCGGTGCTCGGCCCGCGCGGCGCGTGCCTGGCGGCGCTGGCGGTGTTCAGCGCCGGCTCGGTCGGCTGCGCGCTCGCGCCGGCCATGCCGTGGATGCTCGCGGGCCGCACGGTGCAGGGGCTGGGCGGCGGGCTGCTCGCGGCGCTGAGCTACGGGCTGATCCAGCTGGTGTTCGAGCAGCGGCTGTGGCCGCGCGCGGTGGCGCTGGTGTCTGGCATGTGGGGCGTTGCCACGCTGTGCGGGCCGGCCGTGGGCGGCCTGTTCGCGCAGGCCGGGCATTGGCGCTGGGCCTTCTGGTTCCTGCTGCCAGTGGCGGCGGCGCAGGCGCTGCTGGTGCTCGTGCAATTGCGACCCTCGATGGGCGTGAAGCACGCGCGGCCCGAGGTTCCACCGCGCGTGCCGGGGATGCAGATCGGCCTGCTCGCGCTGTCGGTACTGGTGATTGCGGCCAGCGGCCTGTGGCCCGAGCTGCTCTGGCAGGCCGTCGGCGTGGCACTGGGGCTGGCCATCGGCTTCGCGGCCACGCGCATCGACAGTCGCGCCACCGTGCGCGTGCTGCCGAGCGGCGCCTATTCGATGAGCGCGCCGCTGGGCGCCATCTACGCGAGCGTGGCGCTGCTGCTGATCGGCAGCACCACCGAAATCTTCGTGCCGTACTTTTTGCAGTTGCTGCACGGCCACTCGCCGCTGGCAGCGGGCTATCTCACCGCCGCGATGGCGGGCGGCTGGAGCGCGGGCTCGCTGCTGTCCTCGGGCCGCAGCGGCACGGGGGCCGACCGCATGCTGCGCGCCGGCCCGGTGATCTGCACGCTGGGGCTGGCGGCGCTGGCGTGGCTGCTGCCGTCGCCGGGGTTCTTCGCCCACGGCTTCGAGACCTTGCTGATCGCCGTCGCACTGGCGGCCGTGGGGCTCGGCGTAGGCATCGGCTGGCCGCACCTCATCACGCGCGTGATGTCGCTGGCCCCCAAGGGCGAGGAAGGCCTGGCCTCGGCCTCGATCACCACCGTGCAGCTCTATGGCATGGCCGTTGGCGCGGCCGTGGCGGGACTGGTGGCGAATGCGGCGGGCCTCACCGTGCCGGGCGGCCTCGAAGGCGCGCGCTCGGCGGCCGTGTGGCTGTTCGCGAGCTTCGCGCTCGCGCCGGCCTTGGCAGTGTGGCTTGCGTACCGCGCCGTCGCACGGCGCGGCTGGTGAGCGGGCCAGCCTTAGAAGAAGAGAAGGCTTAGGCCACCACGCCTTCCCAGGCCAGCGCCCGCCGGCGCGCCCGCACCCGCAGGCCTTCACCGCGCAGCAGGCCCACCAGGTCGTAGACCTCGGCCGGCAGGTGCGCGCCGCGCCAGGCCACGTGCTGGTCGGGCCGGCACAGCACGAGGCGGTGCGTGTAGGCCTTGGGCACGTCCTCGGTCTCGATGTCCAGCACCGTGAGCGGCATGCTGTAGGCGGCCGCGGCCCGTTCGAGCGGCCGCACGTCCGCGCTGCGGTCGAAGCGCAGCATCGTGTAGCCGGGGCCGAAGGCGTCGTAGACCGAGCGGCCGTCCGAAAGCCAGAAGTGCGGCGCGCGGCAGCCCGGCACGGTGGACGGCGTGAACTCGCCCATCGAATAGGGCGGCGCCATGTGCTCGCCGTCCGCAATGATGATCGGCGAACCGCTGTAGAAGTAGCCGAAGTTGAGGCCGCCGCAGCAGAACTGCTGCACGTTCAGCTCGTAGGCCTCGCGTCCGATGTCGGCGCGCAACGCATCGCCGGCGGGGCCGGGCTCCTCGATGTTCGGCGGCACGGCGCGGCGCGCGCGGATCATCTTCTGCGCATGGTCCATCGCGAAGTTCGACACCTGCTCGGTGATCGGCTGGCGCTCTGCCTCGTAGGCGTCGAGGATGGCCTCGTCGCCCCAGCCCTGCACCACCGCGCCCAGCAGCCACGAGAGGTTGAGCGCGTCGGCAATGCCCGCGTTCATGCCGTAGCCCGCATAGGGCACCCACAGGTGTGCAGCGTCGCCAGCGATGAAAACGCGGCCCTCGCGGAAGCGATTGGCCACGAGGCGGCGGCCGATCCAGTCTTCCTTGCTGATGATCTCGTACTTGAAGTCGGGGCCCACGCCGAGGATTTCGCGCAGCGACTTGTCACGGTCGACCGAATCGAACTCGGGCTCCTCGGAATTCAGGTGGTTGTGCACCAGCCAGGTCTCGTGCCCGTCGATGGCGAACATGGTGCCGCAGCGGCGTGGGTTCATTGCGTAATACGACCACGCCGGCTTGCCCGGAATCAGCGCGCGCAGCTGCGGCGCGCGGATGAAGGTCGACTGCACGCGCTGGATCACGGCCGTGCCTTCGAGCCTTGCGCCGATCTGCTTGCGCACGGTAGAGGCGCCGCCGTCGCAGCCCACCATGTAGCGGCATCGGATGCTGCGCGTCACGCCGCTGTCCATGTCGGTGGCGATGGCGGTCACGCCTTCATCGTCTTGCGTGAAACCTGCGAATTGCGTGCGGTTCAGGAGCGTCACGCCCGGCAGCGCGGCCGTGTGCTTCAGCAGGATGGGCTCCAGGTAAATCTGGTTGATGCGATGCGGCGGCTCGGGCGTGGGCCACCACGCGTCGGGGCCTTCGGTCTGGGTGTAGCGATCGCGGCGGCACGGAATCGGAATGCGCGTGAGTTCGGTGCCCGTCACGCTGGTGCGGAACACCACGTCGTTCGGGTAGTCGGCGGGCAGCCCCGCGTCGCGCAGCTTCTGCGCCACGCCCAGGCGGCGGAACTGCTCCATGGTGCGCGATGCCACGTGGTTGCACTTCACGTTCGGCGGCTCGGCGAAACGCCGCGTCTCGCAGATGACGACCGAGACGCCGCGCGAGGCGAGGTCCATGGCCAGCGTAAGGCCCACGGGGCCGGCGCCGACGATCATCACGTCGGCCTGCAGTGCTGCTGCGGTGTGGTGGTCGGTCATGTTCGCAAGAGGGCGGAAGGGAGCGTGCCGTCAGTCGAGCCGGATGTGGGCGGTCTGGATCACCTTCGCCCACTTCTTCGTCTCGGATTGGATGTAGGCCTCGAAGGCTTCGGTCGAGCTCGGCGCGGGCTCCGCGCCGAGGTTGCGCATCGCGGCCTTGATCTGCTCGTCGCCGAGCGCGGCGTTGATCTCGGCGTTGAGCCGCGCAACGATGGGTGCGGGCGTACCCGCGGGCGCCACCACGCCGAACCAGCCCGTGGAGTCGTAGCCGGGCAGGCCGGCCTCGGCCACCGAGGGCACTTCGGGCAGCATCGGCACGCGCTGTGCGCTGGTCACCGCGAAGGCGATCAGCTTGCCCGCGCGGATCTGCTGCAGCGAAGCCTGCAGGTCGACCAGCGCGAGCTGGATCTGTCCCGCCATGGTGTCGAGCGCCGCGGGGCCCGAGCCGCGGTAGGGCACTTCAACCAGCTTCACGTCGGCCATCTGCGCGAACAGCGCCGCCGACAGGTGCATGGCCGTGCCGTTGCCGCCATGACCGATCGACAGCGTGCCCGGCTTCGCCTTCGCCAGCGCGATCAGCTCGCGCTGCGTGCGCGCCGGAAGGGAAGGGTGTCCCACGATCACGAAGGGCGTGGCCGCGACCATGCCCACGGGTTTGAAGTCCTTCACCGGGTCGAAGGGCATCTGTGCGTACAGGCTCGCGTTGGCCGTCAGCGCACCGGCCGCGCCCAGCCCCAGCGTGTAGCCGTCGGCCGGTGTCTTGGCCACCAGCGCGAGCCCCACGTTGCCGCCGGCGCCGGGCCGGTTGTCGACCACCAAGGGCTGGCCCAGTTTCTCGTTGAGCCTCGGCACCATCAGGCGCACCACCGCATCGGCACTGCCGCCCGGCGGAAAGGTCACGACCATGCGGATGGGCCTGTTCGGGAAATCGCCGACGGTCGAAGATGGCGATGGCGCAGGGGCCTGCGCAAAAGCCGAGCCGCCGGTCAATGCCGCGCCGACTGCGCCAAGCATGAGCTGCCTGCGAAGCACGCTCTTCCCGTCGGCAAGAGGTACTGCCATCGAGGCTCCTTGAATGTGATGTGTCTTTTCAACGATTGAACGATGACAGCATTCATTCGTAAATCAAGATATTTCTAATGAAATATCATCTTTTCTGATGAATACGAACTTCAGTCCTACGATCCGCCAGCTGCGTGCATTCCTCGCGGTCTACCAGCTGAAAAAGCTCAGCGCGGCGGCTCAGCGGCTGTTCGTTACGCAGTCGGCGGTGAGCATGCTGATCCGCCAGCTCGAGGACGGACTGGACACGCGCCTGTTCGACCGCACCACGCGTTCGCTCAAGGCCACGGCGGCGGCCGAGCAGATGATGGTCACGGTCGAGCGCATCCTGCGCGACGTCGATTCGCTCTCGGCCGACTTCCGCGAACTGGCCACGCTCGAGCGCGGCCGCGTCACGCTGGCCATCACGCCCACGCTCTCGGCCTTTCTTCTGCCCGATGCCATGCGCGCGTTCAACGAGCAGCATCCCGGCGTGCGCGTGCTGGTGAACGACTGCGCGCCCGACCAGTTCATCTCGCGCATCCTCGGCGAGCACGTCGATTTCGGCATCGGCACGCCCGAGCGGCCCGGCGCCGAGGTCGAGGTGCAGCGGCTCATGCGCGACCACCTTGCGCTGGTGTGCCGGGAAGACCACCCGCTGGCCAAGGCGCGCGTGGTGCGCTGGACCGACCTGGCGCGCCATCCCGTCATCACCGTGCGCCCGGGCTACGGCGTGCGCCCGCTCATCGACGGCACCGCGGCCGATGCGGGCGTGGCGCTTGACGTGGTGAACGAGGTTTCGTTCCTCTCCACCGCCATCTGGATGACGGCCGCCGGCATGGGCGCGTCGATCATGCCCTCGGCCTTCGCGCGCGCGGAGGCCAATCCGTCTCTGGTGATCAAGATACTGAGTTCGCCGCGCGTGGCGCGCGACATCTCCATCGTCACCAAGCGCGGCCACTCGCTCTCGGCCGCGGCGCGCGCCTTCATAGAGGCCCTGAAGCGCTCCCTATAATTTTTGAATCCACAACACACGGGAGGGCTGGTCCCCATGAGAACTTTCATTCAACGTCTCGGGGCCCTGTCGCTCCTGGTGGCCTTCAGCTTCGCGCTGGTGGCCTGTGGCAACAAGGAGGCCGAGCAGCGCAAGGCCTTCACCACCTTCCTGCAGACCCGCGTGCTCGACAAGCCCGGCCTGCGCGTGCCGGTGCCGAACGAGGAAGAGAAAGCCTCGTTCGGCGACTACGCGAAGCACTACGCCGTGATCACCGACTTCAACGAAGGCATGAACAAGTCGGTGAGCCAGCCCATGACGCAGATCATGGCCAAGGGCGCGCTGCGTTCCATTGCCGACCTGCCGGCGCGCCGCGACGACCTCAAGGCCGCGAAGGATGGACTGACCGCCCTGCGCACCGCGCTCGACCAGCAGACCGCCAAGGCCGATGCCGCGCATGCGCAGCTCAAGCAGCCCGACGACCTGAAGCAGGTCTACGACAAGGCCTTCGACAAGACCGTGACTGCGCCGTCCACCACCTTCAAGGAAGTGTTCCCCGCGCTCGACACCGTGTTCAACAGCGCGCTGGCCATCGGCGACTTCATGGAGAAGAACAAGTCGAAGATCCAGGTCGCAGGCTCTTCGGTCACCGTGACCGACCCGGCGGTGCAGGCGGAGCTCAACAAGATGCTGCAGCAGCTCAACGGTCAATCGGCAGCCATCAACGCTGCACAGCAGAAGATGCAGGCGATGGTGCGCGGCTCCTGACCGGAGCAGCGCAGCAACAACAAGAGCTCAGACGAAGTGGTCGAACGAGCCGAAGCGCTGTGACACCGGCGCGCCGGTTGCATCGACGATGCGCAGCCCGGCATCGGCCTCGATGCGGCCGATGCGCGTGACGCGTGTGGCGCTGTTCAGGCCGGCTTGCGTGACCGCGTCGCGCGCAGAGGCGGGCGCGGTGAAGACCAGCTCGTAGTCGTCGCCGCCCGAGAGTGCGCAGGTACGCAAAAGCTCGGTGCGCAGGACTGGCGCCTCGGCAGCGATCAGGGCCGTGGCCGCATCGGCATCGAGCGTGGCGCCCACGCCGCTCGAACCGAGGATGTGGCCCAGGTCGCCGATCAACCCATCGCTCACATCCACCGCCGATGAGGCGATGCCGCGCAAGGCCTGCCCCAGCGCCACGCGCGGCGTGGGCTGCTCCATGCGCATGCGCGTCGATTCGAAAGCCTCGGCCGACAGCGCGACCGTGCCGCGAAACACCTCGAGCGCCAGCCGCGCATCGCCCAGCGTGCCGCTCACCCAGATATCGTCGCCCGCGCGCGCGCCCGAACGCAGCAACGCCGCGCCGGCCGGCACTTCGCCGAACACCGTGATGCAGATGTTGAGCGGGCCGCGCGTGGTGTCGCCACCCACCAGCTCGCAGCCGTGCGCGTCGGCCAGCGCGAACAGACCGCGCGAGAAGCCCTCGAGCCAGGGCTCGTCGACACCCGGCAGCGCAAGCGCGAGCGTGAAGGCCAGCGGCTTCGCACCGCAGGCCGCCAGGTCGCTGAGGTTCACCGCCAGCGCCTTGTGGCCCAGCCGCGCCGGATCGACGGTGGAAAGAAAGTGCCGGCCCTCGACCAGCATGTCGGAGGACACGGCGAGCTGCATGCCCGCAGCGGGCGCAAGCAGCGCGCAGTCGTCGCCCACGCCCAGCGGGGAGCGCGTGGCGGGGCGCTTGAAGTAGCGCGTGATCAGGTCGAATTCACCCATGGGGGGTGAGCATAAGGGCTGAGGCCGTGCTCAGGCCTGCCCGCGGAAGCGCAGCGACGCCTGCCGCACCACTTCGGCCAGCAGCCGCTCTTTCCCCTGCTTCTCGCGCAGCCAGCGCGCGTCGTTGCGGTTGGCTTCCAGGCTGGTGCGCAGCTCGCCCAGCGCCTGCGTGGCGTTGAGCGCCTCGCTGTGCCATTCGAGCTGGGTCATCGTCATCAGGATGTGGTCGCGCAGCGGCATGTGCTGGCCGGTGGCCGGGTCCACGTACACCGCGTCCAGCCCGAAGCGGCAGGCCTGGAAGCGGTTGTAGGTGTAGACGAGGTAGTCGTCTTCCGTCGGCTCGAAGGGCTGCTCCTGCAGGAACCACGCTGCCAGCGACTGTACGTAGCCCGCGAGCGCGGCGGCGCGCTCGACGGTGAGCGGTGTGTCGAACACGCGGATCTCGATGGTGCCGAACTCGGGCTTGGGGCGGATGTCCCAGTAGAAGTCTTTCATGCTGCGCACGACGCCGGTGCGGGTCATGCGCTCGAAGTACGCCTCGAACTCCTTCCAGCTCAGCGTGAAGGGCGCGCGGCCCGACAGCGGAAACGCGAACACCGAGTTCAGCCGCGCCGAGTCGAACTGCGTGTCCTGCCCCTGCACGAAGGGCGAGGATGCCGACAGCGCGATGAAGTGCGGGATGTAGCGCGACATGCGGTGCAGCATCAGCAGCGCAGCATCGGCGTCGGGGCAGCCGATGTGCACGTGCTGGCCGAAGATGGTGAACTGCTTGCTCAGGTAGCCGTACAGCTCCGACAGTTCGCGAAAGCGCGGTTTGTCATAGATGCGCCGCTCGTGCCACTGCTGGAACGCATGTGTGCCGCCGCCCACCACCGCGATGTTGAGCTTGTCGGCATTGCGGATCAGCGCTTCGCGAATGGGCGACAGCTGCGTGATCACGTCCTGCGCCGAGTGGCAGATGTCGGTCGAGATCTCGATCATGCTCGACGTCATCTCGGGCACCACGCTGCCGGGCAGCGGGGTCTGCGCCATCAGGCGCAGCATGTCCTCGGCGTACGGGGCCAGGTCGTAGTCGTGCGTGTTCACGAGCTGCAGCTCCAGCTCCACGCCGAGCGACAGCGCTTCCGACTTGTTGAAGGGTTCGAGCTTGACCGCGCGGCTCTCCGGGTCCGAAGGCAGTGGCGCCGAGCGGACGTCGTCGCTGTCCGGGTCGATAGGCGTGTTGTTGTGGTTGTTGGTTGCGGTGCTCATCGCTGCGTGTCCTCCGTGATGCTGAACGCCTGGGGCATCCAGGGCACCGAGCTTTCGCCCACCGCGTGGATGGCCACCGTGGCGAGCATCGCGCCCACCACCTCCATCAACAGGATCGAGGGCAGGGCCACCTGCGTGATCATCGTGCCCAGCAGCGGCGATGCAGTGGCGAAATTGGAGGCAATGAGCAGCGCAATCGACGACAGCGGCGACATCGCACAGCCGACCCAGAAGGCCTGCTTCCAGCTCGCGCCGCTGCCCGGGTTGGCAATGGCCACGCCCGAAATCTTGGCCAGCAGGCGCACGCCGATCACGGCCAGCACCACGCTGGCCACGGGTAATGTCCAGTCGGCCTGCGCCGCCACGATCGACACCAGCACGAACATCAGCATGGTCAGCAGCGAAGCCGCTGTGCCCAACTGCCGCTGCCAGGCCCAGGGCTTGGGGTTGAGCGTCTTCAGCAGCACGCCGCCGATCAGCGCGGCCAGCGGCGCCGAGCCGCCGATGTGCGCGGTGAGCGCGGCGCCCGCCGCGATGATCGCCAGCAGCAGGATCGACGTGTTCTCGCTCGACGGGCTCATCACCCGCAGGGCCGAGCGCAGCGCCAGCGCCATGATCCCGCCGACCACGAACGAAAGGCCCAGCACCACCGCCACCGGATACAGCTTCTGCAGCATCGTCTGCGGCGCGCGCTCGATCAGCCCGGCCTGCGCATAGCCCAGCGCCAGTGCGTAGAAGGTGTTGAGCGTGGCCAGCGTCATCGCGCGTTCGGTCACGGGGCCGGCGGCGCGCGTGTCGATGATCACGCGGCTCAGCACCGCCGGTGAGGCGACGATGGCCATCAGCGCGATCGGGTTGGCCACCGGCTCGGGCAGGCCCAGCAGCGTGAGCACCCAGTACACGCCGAAGTAGGTCAGCGTGGCTTCGAGCAGGCTCTGCACCAGCACCATCGGGTTATGGCGGAACCAGCGCAGCGGCAGCCGCCCGCCGGCCTCGAACAGCACCACGGCCACGCCGAGTTCGAGCAGAAAGAGGCTGATGCCGCGCAGCGGCCAGATCGCGCCTTCGAAGCCGGCGAAGCCCACCACCGCGCCCACCAGCGAATAGCCGATGACCTTGGGAAACCCAAGATAGCGTTGCACCAGGTGGCCGGAAGCCGCCGCCGCCGCCAGCAGCAGCGACCACAGCACGGTGGGCAGGCCCGCCGAGGGGCGCACCCATTCGGACCAGAAGCCCAGCAGATCGTTGAGGAAGCTCGTCAAATTCATCCAGGCAGGAAAAAGCTCACCGGCCGGCTGCGCCAGCGGGCCCAGATCGCGCTGCGAATGCGGGCGCGGTCACCGAGGCTCACGCTGTGCGCGCGCAGCGCCAGGCGGAAAGCGAAGTAGAAACTCACGCTCACATTGAGCGCGCCAATGACCGGGATCGCCGCTACCGCCCACCACAGCGCGGGCTGCTGCAGCACCCCGAGGCCGGTGGATGCCGCGGCTGCGGCGATCTGTCCGGCCGAGAGTGTCACGTGCCGCACATCAAGGCCAAGCCCGAAGAAACCCGCGAACGCGGGCAGCAGCCCGAGCATGAGTCCCAGCGAGATGTTGGAGGCGAAGCCTGAGATGTGTGTGCGCATGAAATCGGCCCAGCGGCGGGCCCGTGCGGCGCCGAGAAAAGCGCCGATGCGGGGGTTGTAACGCATGGCGGAGTCCATGCGATGCAGGACAAAGGCGTTTTCTGTCCATCCGGCGACGATGCTGGCCGAAAACAGCAGGATGCCGGTGATTGCCGCGTAAAGCGCGGTCGGCCCCGCCAGCGAAAGCGATTTCAGCGTGGCTGCGGCATGCGCGGCGTCGAGCAACGGTCGTTCCAGCGCCAGCTGGGCCAGCAGCGCGATGCTCACCACCGCCGGCACCACGACCAGCACATTGCCCAGCACCGCCGCCACCTGCGAGCGCACGAGGTTCGCGACCTCGTCGACGAAATCGTTCACCGCGCCGTCCGAATCGATGTCGCGCAGCCGCGCCGCCATGGCCGGCGCCGTCATCGCGGGCTGCTTGGTGGCCAGCGTCAGGTGC
Organism: Variovorax sp. YR266; assembly: GCF_900107295.1. Classification (NCBI taxonomy): domain Bacteria; kingdom Pseudomonadati; phylum Pseudomonadota; class Betaproteobacteria; order Burkholderiales; family Comamonadaceae; genus Variovorax; species Variovorax sp. YR266. The sequence continues at coordinate 139,564 of NZ_FNPM01000004.1, read as the reverse complement.
AGCAGCTGGATCGCGACGAAGCTGGCCGCATACATCAGCCCCGCGCCCAGCCCGCTCCAGAAGGCCGACAGGCCCAGCGCGTAGATGCCGAACTTCAGCAGCACTGTGATGGCCGTGAGGGCGCCTCCGCCCGCGGCCTTCTTCACCATCTGCAGGTAGCTGGCGCGGTCGCGGGTGATGTAGTGCTCGCCGGTCTCGGCGCTGCGCTCGGTCACCTTGGCGGCCAGCATCGATGAGTTCGAAGCGATCAGCGCGCGGATGCTGTTGCGCTCGCCGCCCGCCAGCACCAGCCGCCCGACCAGCCGCGCCACGCTGGGCGCGGGGTTGGGCGCCATCAGGCAGTCGAGCAGCTCGCGGATGCGCAACACCCGCTCGCGCAACTGGCGCAGCCGGAACACCAGGCCGACCGAGATGCCGTTGTCTTCCAGGTGCGTGTAGACCGAGGCGGCGCCGGCCCGGCAGGCGTCGAGCCGGTCGCGGAAGGCCAAGAAGGCAGCCTGCAGCGCCTCCTCGTCGCGGGGCTCGCCGGGCCGGTCGAACATCTGCTCGCGCAGTTCGTCGAGGTCGGCCATCAGCGAATGAAAAGGGCGCCCCTGGCCCAGCACCTCGGTGCTCATGCGCAGGCGCAGCTCCGGCGAGAAACCGGCCGCCACCACCTGGCTGCTGCAGTAGGTGACGGCATCCATCACCGTGTGGCGCCAGCGCGGCGCGCCGTCGTCGTCCAGCGCCGCATCGGCCAGCAGCGCGCCGATGCGGGCCAGCTGCGTTTCGTCGAGCAGAGCGATCCAGCCCGCGTCGAACACGCCGGGCAGCACCATGCGGAACAGGTCCGACGCGTCGGTGGTCTCGGGCGTGCCGGGCAGGATCTTGCGGCGCAGCCGCTCGCCCAGCTCGCTGGCGAAGGCTGTGCGCGGGGCGAAGCCGTAGTCGGCCAGCAGCGTGGTCAGGTCGACCGCCTGCGTGAACACGCGCCACCAGGCGCGCAGCCGCTCGCGCAATTCGGGCCGCGCCTCGATGGCGTCGAGCAGCAGCTGCACGCGGCCGATTGCCGCCTGGGGCGAGGCGCGGTCGCCGCGCAGCCAGTCGAAGATATTGATGAGCCAGATGTGGCGCTGTGCCACGTCGGCTGTCGGGTCGAGGCCGGCAAGCAGCCCCTGCAAGTCGCGCGATGCGGCAGCCATGGAACGATCTCGTCAAGCGCCGGGGAACGCCGCGGAACCGGCTTTGCCGGGCCGCAGGTGTTGCCCCCGGCGAGGGGGGTGGCGAAGCGACACGAAGTGCGCGAAGCCTGGGGGAGTACCTAGTGAAGCACGCGGGAGACGGGGGCTCCGCCCACATCCGCTTCGAGCACGAACATCGGAATCGGCACGTCGAAGCGCTCGCCTTCTTCCGTCACCACGAAATAGCTGCCATGCATCGTCCCGCTGGGCGCCTGCAGGCGGCAGCCGCTCGTGTAGCGGAAGGATTCGCCGGGCGCCAGCAGCGGCTGCTGGCCGATCACGCCGAGGCCCTTGACCTCCTGCGCATGGCCCGAGGCATCGTTGATGAGCCAGTGGCGGGCGATCAGCTGGGCAGCCACCGTCCCCGTGTTGGTGACGGTGACCGTGTACGAGAAGGTGTAGATGTTGTCCTTGGCCGACGACTGTTCGGCCAGGTAGCGCGGTTCGACTTGCACGCTGAAGGGGCTGTGTGACATGGGCGCGATGGTAACTGCAGGCCTTTTCCCCATGTCCGCCTGGCGATGTCAGATCGTGTTGCCCTTCGGCGTGCTCTCGGGTGCCGCGGCTGGAACGGTCTGGAACAGCAGGTCGCGCAGCGCCGCGGTGGCGGCCGTGTCCGGGTCCCGGTCCGAGGTGCCGACCAGCACGATGCGCCAGACCTGGGTGCCGCTCTTCAGCAGCGTGGCGTCCACGTGCCGCGAGGCGTCCGCGGTCATCGCACCCTTCATCTGCAGGCCCAGGCGGCCCTTGACGTTGATGGGGCGCGCGCGTGCGTCCAGCTCCATCGACGGGCGCACCGCCATCGCCCAGATCCGCTGGTACTCGTCCAGGCTCACCTGCTCCATGCCACCTTCCACGGCGAAGACCGCGACCACGGTGTCCGAGAAGAAGGTGTGAACCACGTCGCCGGTGGTGTTGGACTGCTCCCGGTATTGCCACCCGCGGGGGATGCTCGCGCGCAGCTTCGTGACGGGGTTCGTCCACTCGAAGCCGGCGTAGAAGCGCATGCTTCTTTGCGCCTCGCGCTGGTTGATGAAGACCACGCCGGCCACGAGGCCCGCCAGTGCGGTCACGGCCAGGCCCGTGCGCAACACGCCGGTTCCGGCCGCCTGCACCAGGTAGCGCTTTGCGTCGTAGGTGGCGGGGCGGCCCTCCTTCACCTCGAAGAACTGGCGGCCCATGGTGAACAGCGTGACGAAGGGAATGCCCAGGCCGAGGCCGGACAGGTACATCCACGCCACGCGCCCCAGGTACTGCAGGAAGGTTGGCCGCCCGCCGTCGCGCAGCCTGACCCGCACGCCGAACAGCAGCTTGCCCAGCGTCGTGCCGAACAGGCCGAAGACGATGGCTTCGAAGACCAGCGCCACGGGCAGGAAGATGATCCCGAGCGTCGGCGTGGACGACGGGTTTTCCATCCACAGGCCGAAGGCCGGCCAGATGCGGCCCACCACCGCGGCCATGAAGAAGCCGGCGGGCAGGCACATCGTCCAGACGTCGAAGAGACGGGCGAAAAAGCGGCGCCACGGGCCGGCCGCCGGCAGGCCGGGGTCACGCCTTTGCGGTGCTGGTGCCTCCAGGGGGCCGTCGGACAGCCACGGCTCCGGGTCGGGGCGCGCGGACTGCGGCGCAGGCCTCGGGTGGTCCGGGGCTGGTTGGTCGTCGGGCAAAGGCGGCGCCTCGCGCACTGCGGCGGGCCCGAAGTCCGGCAGCAGCACGGGCTCCATGCGCATGCCGGGCAGCATCAGTTCCTCGACCTGGTGCAGGGGCTTCCAGGCCAGCCGCCCCGGGCGCCAGACCAGCGTCTGCGCGTCGATGACGCCCGTGCGAATGCGTTCATGGATCTGCGCGACCGACAACGGACCCTGCCTGTCTTCGCCCCGTGCGTACCACCAGCCCTCGTCCATGGAAGCTCCCCCGTCTTGTAGTGCCGCCCTCTGCGGGCCACACAAATGTATCGGGAAGTACTCCTTGCTCCAAGGACAGGCGGGCGGGGCTGAAGCGACAATCGGGGGCATGAGCACCCCGTTTCGCATCGCGCCCTCCATCCTGTCCGCCGACTTCGCGCACCTCGGCAAAGAACTGACCGACGTGATTGCGGCCGGCGCCGACTGGATCCATTTCGACGTGATGGACAACCACTACGTGCCGAACCTGACCTTCGGCCCGATGATCTGCCAGGCACTCAAGCCCTACGCCAAGACCGCCGACGGCACCCCGGTGCCCGTCGACGTGCACCTGATGATCCAGCCGGTCGACGCTCTGGCGGCCTCTTTCGCGCAAGCGGGCGCCGACTACATCAGCTTCCACCCCGATGCCTCGCCCCACACGCACCGCAGCATCCAGGCCATCAAGGCCGCTGGCTGCAAGGCCGGGCTGGTGTTCAACCCGGGGCTGGGCCTGGAGGCGCTCGACTGGGCCATCGACGACATCGACCTGATCCTGATCATGAGCGTGAACCCCGGCTTCGGCGGCCAGAGCTTCATCGACTCGGCCCTGCGCAAGATCGAACTCGCGCGCAAGCGCATCGAGCAGAGCGGACGCGACATCCGCCTCGAGGTGGACGGCGGCATCAAGGCCGACAACATCGCGCGCGTGGCCTCGGCCGGCGCCGACACCTTCGTGGCGGGCAGCGCCATCTTCAACGCCAAGGACTACGGCGCCGTCATCACCGACATGCGCAAGCAGCTGGCGGGCGTCGTCAGCGCTTGATCTTCCCGCTCTTGTAGACGCGGTTGGCCTCCAGCCCGCGGTCGGTATCGACCAAACCGCGCTCCACGTCTTCATGGGCCTGGCGGCCCACCTCGGTCGGACGGCCGTCCGGCGTCTGCTGGCTGTCGGACGACTGGTCGTGCTCGTGCGGCAGGCGCGGCGCCGATTCGCCGCCTTGCTCCACCTTCGTCTTGCCGCCGCCGGCATCCTTTTGAGGATCGGCCGGCGCGGTCTTGCTCTTGCTGCTCTTGCTCATGCGGGGCTCCTTCAATGAAGAACGAGCCTGTGTCGCGATTGCCGCCGGGGCGGTAGGACATGCAAGGCAGCCCCTGTAGGCGGGCGTGGGCCGCCATGTTGCTATGAAATAAGTAGCGCCTTTGCGCGCAGGAAAGGGGCTCCGCAATAATCCCCGGATGTCCTCCGATCCCTCAGATCCATTTGCCGGCATTGCCACCGACAGCCTGCGCATCCACGCTTTCGCCTCGCTGAACCCCGGTCCCCGTTTGCTCGTGATGGGCGGCGTGCATGGCGACGAAGTCTCCGGCACCCTGGGCATCGAGCGCATCCTGGGCGAGTTCGAGGCTGGCACCCTGCAATTGCAGCGCGGCGAGCTGACCCTGGTGCCCGTCGCCAATCCGCTCGCACGGCGCCGCCTGCAGCGCGAGGGCGAGCGCAACCTCAACCGCCTGTTCCGCCCGACCGAGGCACCGGCCGACTACGAAGCCCGCGTGACCAACGTGCTGGCGCCGCTGATCGCGCGCCACGAAGTGCTGCTCGACCTGCATTCCTTCCAGAGCGAGGGCGAGGCCTTTGCCATGATCGGCCCGCGCGACAACACCGGCACGCTGGAGCCCTTCGCCCGTTCGTATGAAGAGGGCCAGCTTGCGCTGCACATCGGCACGCCCATCGTGGTGGAGGGCTGGCTCGACATCTACGCAGCCGGCCTCGCGCAGCGCGCGGGTGGCACGCCCGCAGACGAGGCTGCGCTTGACTTCGGCCGCGGCACCAACGAATACATCCGCAGCCGCGGCGGCTACGGCGTCACGCTCGAATGCGGCCAGCACCTGGACCCGCAGGCACCCGAGGTGGCGTGGCACGCCATCCGACGCACGCTTGCGCTGCTGGGCATGGCGGCGCTGCCCGAAGGGCTGTCGGGTGCGCCGGTGCAGCCTCCCAAGCTGCTGCGCCTGGCCAGCGTGACCGACCGCCTGCACGAGGAAGACAGCTTCGTGCGCGACTGGGCCACCTTCGACGAAGTGCAGCGCGGCGAGCCCATCGGCATGCGTCACGACGGCACGCTGTTGAGCGCGCCCGAAGACGGCTTCATCGTGTTTCCCAACGCGATGGCGCTGCCCGGTGCCGAGTGGTTCTATTTCGCGCGCCCGAGCGAGCGCCGGCTCGGGCCGGTGGCCGGCGCGGCCTGACGAAGCCTGACGCCGCGCTCCTACATCGCCCGCACATGGGCGGCGCACATTCCAAGGCTGAAGGAGTGTGCCCATGCCAGTCTCGAAAAAAGCCCCCGCGCCGCGCGTCCTCTGGAAGGGCGCCATCAGCTTCGGCCTCGTCCACATCCCGGTGGCGCTCTATTCGGCCACCACCGACCACGGCATCGACTTCGACTGGCTCGACAAGCGGACCATGGACCCGGTCGGCTACAAGCGCATCAACAAGAAGACCGGCAAGGAGATCGCGCGCGAGCAGATCGTGAAGGGCGTCGAATACGAGGACGGCGAGTACGTGGTGATCAGCGACAAGGAAATCGCGGCCGCCTACCCCAAGACCACGCAGACCATCGAGATCGAGACCTTCGTGCCGGCCAACGGCATTCCCTTCGTGTACCTGGAGCGGCCCTACTACGTGGCGCCCATCAACCGCGGCGCCAAGGTGTACGCGCTGTTGCGCGAAACCCTGCAGCGCAGCGAGCGCGTGGGCGTGGCGCGTGTCGTCATCCAGACCAAGCAGCACCTCGCCGTGCTGGTGCCCGTCGGCCCCGGCCTCGTGCTGAACCTGCTGCGCTGGGGCGCCGACATCCGCCCGTGGACCGACCTGCCATTGCCCTCCGAAGATGCGAAGAAGGCAGGCCTGAGCGAGCGCGAGCTCAAGATGGCGAAGCAACTGGTCGAGGACATGAGCGCCGACTGGGACCCGAACGAATTCAAGGACGAGTTCAAGGACGAGATCCTTCGGTTGATCGACAAGAAGGTGAAGGCCGGCCAGACCGAGACCGTGACGCAGCCCGAGCCTGAAGAAGAGCAGTCCACCGAAGGCCGCGGCGCCAAGATCATCGACCTGACCGAGTTGCTGCAGCGCAGCCTGCGCGGCAAGGCGAAGGCTGCCGGCGAAGAAGAAGCTCCCCCACCCAAGGCCGCGGCGAAGAAGCGCAAGCCCGCCGCCAAGACAGCAGCGCGCAAGGCCCCGGTCCGACATCGCCGCGCCGCCTGACGCCGGCCTGCCGCCATGGGTACCACCGCATCGACCGCGCGCAAGGCGCTGGCGCGCTACCACGGCAAGCGCGATTTCACTCGCACGCCCGAACCCAAGGCCGGCGGCAGGAATGGCAAGGGCGTGCTGTCCTTCGTCATCCAGAAGCACCACGCGAGCCATCTGCACTACGACTTCAGGCTCGAACTAGACGGCACGCTCAAGAGCTGGGCCGTGCCTAAAGGGCCGTGCCTCGACCCGACCGTGAAGCGCATGGCCGTGCACGTCGAAGACCATCCGATCTCTTACGCCGGCTTCGAGGGCACGATCCCGCCGAAGCAGTACGGCGCGGGCACCGTCATCGTCTGGGACCGCGGCGACTGGCTGCCCGACGGCGATGCGCGCAAGGCGCTCGCGGCCGGCAAGCTCAAGTTCGAGCTGCGCGGCGAGAAGCTGCACGGCCACTGGACGCTGGTGCGCATGCACGGCAAGGGCGACGAGAAGCACGAGCCCTGGTTGCTCATCAAGGAGCGCGACGGCGATGCGCGTGCGCTCGACGACTACGACGTGCTCGAAGAACAACCGGCCAGCGTGATCACCGGGCGCGACGTGGACGAGGTGGACCAGCCGCCGAAGAAAGTCGCAACGAAGAAGGCGCCCGCAAAGAAAGCCGCACTTCCCGCCACCTTCCAGCCCCAGCTCGCCACTCTCGCGGCTTCGCCACCGCCGTCTCCCAACGACTGGCTCTACGAACTCAAGTTCGACGGCTACCGCCTGCTCGCGCGCATCGACAAGGGCAAGGCCCGCTGCTTCACCCGCAACGGCCATGACTGGACCGCGAAGCTGCCTGCGCTCGCCAAGGCCCTCGCGAAGCTGCCTACCGACTCGGCCTGGCTCGACGGCGAGATCACCGTCGACGGCGAAAACGGCGCACCCGACTTCCAGGCGCTGCAGAACGCCTTCGACAGCGGTGCGACATCGTCCATCGTCTACTGGCTGTTCGACGCGCCTTTTCTCGATGGCGAAGACTTGCGCGACCTGCCGGTCGAGGAGCGCCGCGCACGGCTCGCACAGCTGCTCGGCAAGAAGCCGCCCGCGCTGCTGCGCCTGAGCGAAACCTTCGACGCCTCGCCGCGCGACTTGCTCGCGTCGTCGGCGCGCATCGGCTTCGAGGGCATCGTCGGCAAGCGCAAGGGCTCGCCGTATGTGTCGCGCCGCTCGCCCGACTGGATCAAGCTCAAGAACCAGCAGCGCCAGGAATTCGTGATCGGCGGCTACACCACGCCCAAGGGCACGCGCTCGGGCTTCGGCTCATTGCTGCTCGGCGTGCACGACGAGGCCACCGGGCGCCTGCGCTACTGCGGCAACGTCGGCACGGGCTTCGACGCCGACCGCCTCGCCGACATCAAGGCGAAGCTGGACAGGCTGGCCACCGAAGACTGCCCGTTCACGCCCACGCCGCGCGGCATCAAGGCGCAGTGGGTCAAGCCATCACTCGTGGCTGAAATTTCATTCGGCGAATGGACGCGCGAAGACCGCGTGCGCCAGGCCGTCTTTCGAGGCCTGCGCGCCGACAAGCCCGCGCGCGACATCCGCCGCGAGCGGCCGGAGGAAGGAAAGAGAAAGAGCACCCCCATGTCCCAGAAGATCACCCACGCCGACCGCGTGATCGACAAGCACAGCGGCATCACCAAGGGCGAGCTCGCGGCCTACTACGACGGCGTGGCCAAGCTCATGCTGTCGCACCTGCGCGGCCGGCCGGTGTCGCTGGTGCGCGCGCCCGAGGGCGTGGGCGGCGAGCTGTTCTTCCAGAAGCACGTGCAGAACCGCGAGATTCCCGGCGTGCGCCTGCTCGATCCCGCGCTCGACCCGGGCCACGAACCGCTGCTGCAGATCGACACGAAGCAGGGCCTGCTCGGCGCCGCGCAGATGAACGTCATCGAGCTGCACACCTGGAACGCCACCTCGCGCGCCATCGGCAAGCCCGACCGCATGACCTTCGACCTCGACCCCGGCGAAGGCGTGGCATGGCCGCAGATACAGGAAGCCGCGATGCTGGTGCGCACGCTGCTAGACGAGCTGAGCCTGCCCTCGTTCCTGAAGACCAGCGGCGGCAAGGGGCTGCACGTGGTCGTGCCGATACGGCGCCAGTACGACTGGGATGCCGTCAAGGGCTTCTCGCAGGCCGTGGTGGCGCATCTCGCGCAGACCATACCGGCGCGCTTCGTCGCCAAGAGCGGGCCGCGCAACCGCGTGGGCAAGGTCTTCGTCGACTACCTGCGCAATGGCTTCGGCGCGACCACCGTCAGCGCGTGGTCGGCGCGTTCGCGCCCGGGGCTGGGCGTGTCGGTGCCGCTTGCGTGGGAAGAGTTGCCCGAGCTCACAAGTGCTTCGCAGTGGACCGTCGCCAATGCGGCGCAGCGCTTCGAAACCGGCAACAAGCCCTGGGCCGCGATGGAGCGCAACCGCAAGGGGCTTGCTGCGGCGATGAAGCTGCTCGGCTACAAGCTGGAGTGATGCCCGCCGCCAGTCGAGAGTTGCGCGCGAAACTGCGAACCAGCCTCATCGAGGCCGTGCCAGCGTCGCCGCGAGCTCCCACAACGAACCCATCTGCCCCGAATGAAAGAGCAAAGGCGGCGTGTCGGTCCGCGAGAAGCGATCGACCCGGCCGAGGATGATCGTGTGATCGCCTTCCTGGTGGCGTGAATAGGTCGAGCACTCGAAGGTTGCCACGCTCTCGACAAGCCTTGGGCATTCGTTGGGTCCAACTTCGAATGCTCCGGCGTAGCGCTCGAACTTGTCCGCCGCGGGCTTGGCGAAATGCCAGGCCAGGTCGCGCTGCTCTGCGGTCAGCACGCTGAGGTTGAACGGCCGCGCCGCAAGGAATGCGTCGGCGCTGCGCGTGTCGTCGCGGATGCTCCACAGGATCAAGGGTGGATCCAGCGACACCGAGGCGAACGAGTTGATCGTCATGCCCTCGCGCTTGCCTTCAGGTGTCGTGGTCGTCACGAGGCACACCCCCGTGGGAAAGGCGCCAAGCGCCTGTCGCAGCTGGCGGGCATCGACCGTGTCGGCCGCGTCGCCCGTGATGAGAGCCCAGGAGTACATGGCCGATACCCCGATCAGTACTGGCCCTTCGGCTCGAGGCCGAGCAGGTATTGCCCCACCATCGAAGAAACTGCATCCCAGTTGAGGCTGATGTGGCGCGAGATGGCGTTCGTGTCCCGCCACATGCGCTGGATCGGCTGGTCGAGTGCCAGGCCTGCGCCTCCTACGCTGGCGAACACGGCTTCCACGGCATCGCGCGAGAGACGTGCGGCGAAGGCGTGGTCGCGCCGGTTGCGAATCCGTTGCTGGATGCTGATGACATGGCCATCGGCTGCCATCTGCTCTACCTGCGCGGTGTCGCGATAAAGGAGAAGCCGCGCTGCATCGACGCTCGCCGACGCTTCAGCCAGGCGAGACTGCACCGGGAAGAACTCGCTCAGCCTGCTTCCGCCTCCCGCAACAGCCCCTCGCGTGACGCGCGAGCCGGCCAGCCCGATCAGTTCGTCCACCGCGCCTTGGGCCGTGCCGATGATCGGCGACACGAGGCATACCGGCACCGCCGACAGAAAGGGGATGCGGTAGATCGGGTTCGTGTTGACGGCGGCGCCGGGAGGGTTGTTGGAGGAAGCCTGCGCAAACGTCAGCTTGCGGTGCCCCGGAATGAATGTCGGCTTGTCGATGACGATCGCCTTGGATCCCGTTCCGGCCTGGCCCGCCACGTGCCAGTTGTCCTCGATCGACCAATCCGATCGGGGTGCGAGCAGAAAGCCGGCCGTTGGCGCAGCGCCCTTTTCTTCCGGCGGAAACTGAACGCCCAGCAGTGCCCACTGGGAGTTGTCCACGTTGGACGCGAAAAGCCATTTGCCATGCACGAGGTAGCCGCCGTCGACCTTCTCGGCCATCGTCGCCGGTGCATACGAGCCGCACACGATTGCGCCGGGGTCCTCGCGCCAGACGTCGTCCTGCGCCTGCTCGGGGAAGGTCGCGACCAGCCATTGATGGATGGCGCCCAGCGAGCAGCCCCACGCCGACGAGGTGCAGCCTCGTGCCAGTTCGCTGACCACGTCGATGAAGGCGGTGAAGCCGTACTCGAACCCGCCGTAGCGCGCCGGCTGCATCAGCTTGAAGAAGCCCGCGTCATGGAACGCACGCGTCGTCTCTTCCGAAACGCGGCGATCCTGTTCGGTGCGTTGAGCCCGGGCGCGCAGCATCGGCACCAATTCGCTTGCGGATGCAACTATTTTTTCGATCGAAGGGGCGCCCATCACAGGCGACTTTCGGCCTGGTGCAGGGATGTCGACGTGATTGAGTTGAGCGAGCGGGTTCGTTGCGGCATCAGTCATGGGTGTCTGTCTCCAAAGGATGTGTGGCTCTGCGATCAGAGGGCTCAATTGAAGCGGATAACATTTGCAAATGCAATCAATATTGGCTCGGGGTTTACGCTATATCGGTGATGTTTTTCGCTTGTAAGATGGCCCATGACCAAGAGAAAGCCGGCAGTGACCACCCCCGTAAAGCAGCGCAAGACAAGCCCCGAAGCGCTCCCGGAATTGATTGCAGAAGCAGATAAATCTGTGAATCACGATCTGGAACGGGCAATCCCTTACTTGCTTGCACGTGCGGGAACCCGAATGGGCCAGTCGTTCAGCAGGGAGCTCAAGCAGTTCAACCTTTCGCTGACCGAGTGGCGGATCTGCGTCGCGCTGCACCATCAGCCACATCAGCGCCTCTCCGACCTGGCGTTGCACACATCGACCGAGCCTTCCACGCTCTCGCGAACTGTCGACGGCCTGCTTCAACGCGGTGTGGTGGTGCGCGATCGATCCGACGAGGATGCGCGGGCCCTTGCGCTCGCACTGACCGAGGCAGGGCGCGACCTCGCGTTGCGGATCATTCCGCTGGCCCAGTTGTACGAGCGGGTGTCGCTGTCAGGACTGAGCTTCGCGCAGGCCGAGTCGCTTCGGGACATGCTCCGGATGGTCTACGACAACCTGGCCGTGCTGGACAACGAATGACGGCTCGATAAACGGCCGGAGACGACGCGGTGAACATCAACTCCATTGATCTGAATCTCTTCCTGGTCTTTCAGGCGATCTACGCCACGCGCAGCGTGACGCTCGCGGGTGATCGGCTCGGCATGACGCAGTCGGCGGTGAGCAACGCCCTCAAGCGCATGCGCGAGCGTTTCAGCGACACGCTGTTCGTGCGCTCGGCGGATGGGATGGTCCCCACGCCCGTCGCCGAACGCCTCATCGCCCCGATCGAGGAGGGAATCGCCTGCCTGGTGCAGGCGGTCGATCAAGGCAGAACCTTCGATGCGCAGACATCGGGCCGCACGTTCAGGATTGCCGTCAACGACATCGGGCAACTGGTCATGATGCCCGAGCTGCTCATGGTCGCTCGCGCTGCTGCACCCGGGGTTCGCTTCGAAACAGTGGACGTCTCCATGGCCGACGCCCGGCAGCGGATGCTCCATGGACAAATCGACATAGCGCTCGGCAGCTGGGAGCCGATGGGGCCGTCGTTCTACCAGCAGCGACTGTTCGACGAATCATTCGTCGTGCTGATGTCGAAGACTTCGCCGTTGGGCACACCCGCAAGCATCGAACTCGACGACTACCTCGCGGCGGAACACATTGCGTACCGGCCTCAGGGAACGACCGACTCGCAATTGCAGCAGACCCTGGATCGGGCGGGTGCGCTCGATCGCCGGCGGGTCGTCCTTACGGCCGCCCACTCGCTGGGCCTGTCGTCGATCGTCGCCGCATCGGGCCTGCTGCTGACTGCGCCGGCCCGTCTCGCCAGGGCGATGGTGGCTTCACGCGCGGATCTGCATATCGTCGATGCGCCGTTCGAGGTCACGCCATTCGAAATACGGCAGCAGTGGCACGAGCGATTTCATCAGGACAGCGGAAATCGCTGGCTGCGCGAACTGATATTCGGCCTCTTCCATGAGCGATCACGCCGCGATCCGCAGGTGTAGACGTCGTACGGTGCGCCTGGATCGGCCTGCCGTCGCGGTGCCGGAAATGGCGTTGACAGACCCTAGTCGTTCCTGGAGTCGTTCAACACGAAGTCGTATTCGAGCGTGTAGAAGGGAACGTCCATGCAGGTGCCATCCGGCGCGACGCCCGGCTCATTGCGCTTCCACTCGGCGATGAGCGAGCTGCGCACGCCGAATACCGCGTCGGTGTCGAGATAGCGACCTTCTGCGCGAAACACATGGGTGATGAGCGTCTCGTACCCCGGCGCCCGGATCATGAAGTGCAGGTGTGCCGGACGCCACGGGTGGCGGCCGAGCTCTTCCAGCAGTTGCCCCACCGGGCCGTCGTGAGGAATCGGATAAGGAACGGCCACGACAGATCTGAACCGGTAGCTGCCGTCCCCGAGGCTGCTCAGATGGCCTCGACCTTGCGCATGCTCCAGCTCCGGACGCTGAACGTCGTACCAGCCTTCGTCGTCGGACTGCCAGACGTCGATGCGCGCATCTGCAATCGGCTCGCCGTCGATCCCGCGGACCGTTCCGCCAACGAAGCAGGGTTCACCGCTCGCGCCATTGGCGATGTCGTCGCCGTTCCTGTACGCCGGCGAGTCGGGTACGTAGAAGGGACCGAAGACCGTCGCCTCGGTGCATCCGGCAGGGCGCCGGTTGCACTGTGCGGTGACGAGCGTCGAAAGCCCCAGCACATCGGACAGCAGGATGAACTCCTGCCTCTTGTCGTCGGTGATGCTTCCGGCGCGCGTGAGGAAGTCGATGCCATGGGACCACTCGGCTTCGGTGAGCTGCACCTCGCGTGCGAAGTCGTGAAGGTGGCGCACCAGGCTGTCCATCACGGTCTTCAGGCGCGCATTGGAAGTTGCACCGTGCGCTTTCCGGACTGCGCTGGTGATGGTCCATTCGTCGATGTCGATCATTAGGTCCCGTGCCTGCCCGGGTGAATCAGGACTGCTTCAGCTTGAACAGCGACAGCGCGTTCGTCCGGCCGATCTTCGTCCGATCGGCCTCGCTGATGCTCGCGTCGTTGAACCAGTTCGAAGCGTGATCCACGTTCTCGAAAGGCCAGTCGGTCGAGAACAGGATCCGGTCCGACCCGATTTCCAGCATCGCATCGATCAGCGTCTGGGTGCGGAAGTTGCCGGAGGTCGTGAGATAGAAGTTTTCCTGGAAGTATTCGCACAGCTTGCGCTTGGCCGGATAGCCCTTGGGCGCCTTGACCCAGGCATTGCGGTGGTCGACTCTCCACATGTTGTAGGGCAGGCCTTCGCCCAGATGGCCGAGGATGATCTTGAGACGGGGATGGCGATCGAAGAGGCCGCTGGCCATGAGGCGCAGGGCGTGGACGGCGGTTTCCTGTGCAAAGGCCCACGTAGGGCCGAGCAGCCACGGGTGGCCTTCGTAGATCTGCGCTCCGCTCGCGAGCGGGTTGCGCGGATGCAGGTAGAACGGCGCGTCGAGCCGCTGCGCCGCCTCCCAGAAAGGGGCGTACTGCGGCGCGTCATAGTAGGTGGCGTTGTCGGTCGTGCCGATCTGCGAGAAGCCGTTGACCAGGGCGCCGCGGAAACCCAGCTCGGTCATGCACCGCTCGAGTTCCTGGGTGGCCCTTTCGGGGTCCTGCATGGGCAGGGCTGCGAACGCCTGGAAGCGGTCGGGCCGTCGCGCCACCTGCTCCGCCAGAAAATCGTTCGCGCGGATCGCGAGCTCGCAGGCTTTCTTCGGATCGGGCACCGCCTGCACGGCAGGTGCATTCAGCGAGAGGATCATCATTTCCATGCCGTGCTCATCCATCTGGCGCAAGCGCCCTTCGTGAATGTCTAGGAGGCGGCTGCTGAGCTCCCGCCAGTAGTCTCCCGGCACGAAGCCGGCTGAATCCTGAAGCGTCTCGGAAATCGCAAAGTGTTCCTCGAGGCCGATCTTGCCTTGCATGACCATCTCCTTTGTGCGCGCGGGCTCTGCCGTTGCTTGGGTTCCTGGCAGCGCCACGTTGGCGTTCGCCTGGCTGCTGAATCTATGCAGGCGCCGGGATGTGGTCCAACGAATATCGGTGATAGCGCGCATTCGCCAGGCGCATGAAAGAGCGGGCAGGGCACCGCGACAGTCCGATCCATGGGTAGACCCTCCCCAGAATTTCCAGGATTGATAGGGAACATCCGAAAAATGCGTTGGACCCACCACTGCGAGGCGACCATCATTCAGCCCGTCGCGGAACAACCCTCGCCGTGAGATCTATTCAGTCGGAGACAAGAGCCATGCGCCAAATCGATCTTCACAAGCTGGCCGACGATGCCCGCTTCAACCGCTTTCACGGGCGCGTGCTTTTCTGGTGCGCACTGATCATTGTGTTCGACGGCTACGACCTGTCGGTCGTCGGCATTGCGCTGCCTTCGATCATGGCGAAGATGGGCGTCGATGCGACCAACGCCGGATTCATGGTGAGCTCGGCGCTCTTCGGAATGATGTTCGGGGCCATCTTCCTCGGCACCATTGCCGACAAGATAGGCCGTCGCTGGGCGATCGCCATCTGCATTGGCCTGTTCAGCGTTTTCACGGCTGCAGCCGGCCTCGCCGACGACCCTTTCACCTTCGGTGCAATGCGCTTCCTTGCCGGGCTCGGCATCGGAGGCGTGATGCCGAACGTGGTCGCGCAGATGACCGAGTACTCACCCAGGAAGATTCGCGCGACCCTGGTCACCCTGATGTTCAGTGGCTACGCAGTTGGCGGAATCATTGCAGCGCTTCTGGGCAAGGGGCTCATCGAAACCTACGGCTGGCAATCGGTGTTTTTCGCGGCGGGCCTGCCGGTCCTCCTGATTCCCGTCATCCTGAAGTCGGTTCCGGAATCGATGCCATTCCTGCTCGCCAAGGGCCGCAGCGACGAGCTGAAGGAAATAGCCTCCAGGCTCGATCCCGGCTATCGGCCGCAGGCGACGGACCGATTCGTCGTGCCGGCGCAAGACAAGGCCGACAGCGCGCCGATCAGGCACCTTTTTCGTGAAGGCCGCGGCTTCAGCACCGTGATGTTCTGGATTGCGTTCTTCATGTGCCTGTTCATGGTTTTCGCGCTGAGTTCGTGGCTGACTAAGCTCATGGCCAGCGCCGGCTACAGCCTGGGCTCGGCGCTGACGTTCGTGCTGGTGCTGAACGCGGGAGCCATGGTTGGCGCAATCGGCGGCGGCTGGCTCGCCGACAGGTTCCACATCAAGTACGTGCTCGCGGCAATGTATGCGCTTGCCGCGGTCTCGCTGACGCTGCTCGGGTTCAAGATGCCGACGCCTGCGTTGTTCGTCCTTGTCGGACTGGCTGGTGCTTCGACGATCGGCACGCAGATCGTCGCCAACGCCTATACCGGGCAGTTCTATCCGATGGCGTTCCGCTCTACCGGTCTCGGGTGGGCATTGGGTGTGGGCCGCAGCGGTGCGATCCTCGCGCCGATCCTGATCGGTGTGCTTGTCGGCATGAGCCTGCCGCTGCACCAGAACTTCATTGCGATCGCCATTCCGGCTGTCATCGGCATGATTGCCGTGCTGTTCATCAATCACGATCGGTCTGCGTCGATGCAGCACGCCAACGCGAGTTCCGAATTGAACCAGGCTCCCGCGAGCATGCCGGCAGTGCGTGGAAGTTGAGCTTGCCAGGCCAGCCGTCCACAGGCGCGCGATCCGGTTGGTGCTGTTCGGGTGTGCGTCAGCCTGCGTCCACCAGCTCCCAGTGATTCGCCAGGTGCATGAGATGAGCGCGCGTGTACTCGGATTTGCCCAGTGCGCCGTAGGCGAAGTGCGGTGCGAGTACCCCGCTGTGTCGTTCGAAACGATTCAATGCGTCCATCAGGTGCTCCACCGCAGCGTTCAACGGCTGGCCTGAAGCGATCGTGGGCGCGCCGGGTATCGGCTCTTCCAATCCATGGCTCATCTTGCCGCGCGCCGAGAACACTGCAAATGCCATGGCGCCCAACGAGGCGCGAAACCAGGCAGGCTTCAGCTGTGGAAAGCCATCCAGGGAATATTCGATGCTTTGAGCCGCGTGGTGCAGCACATGGGCGAGATCCCAGCCTGAGCGGGTATGCAGCGGTGCCTCGCGAAGGCGCTCGAGCGTGCGCATGGTGTGAGAAAGGTCGGTATTCATGTGGAGCCGGATGCTATGCATCGGGTCGCACCGAGACTGTCAAATTTTTGACGATCTCTGATTTCGGTTTCCCGCGCCACGGTTTGCAGAGTCCGGCCTGGCCCCGATCGATTCGGTGCTGCACGCGCCGCAGGTTGATGCTCACTGCAGCACTTCCTCGGTAGTCACCTCGAACCGCTGCAGCGTGTTCGCGCCGAACACCATCGTGATCGGCACGTCCGCCGCGTCGCGCCCGCGCGCGATCACCACGCGGCCGATGCGCGGCGTGTTGTGCCGCGCGTCGAAGGTGTGCCAGCGGTTGCCCAGGTACACCTCGAACCACGCGCTGAAGTCCATCGGAAAGCGCACCGGCGGAATGCCGATGTCGCCGAGGTAGCCCGTGACGTAGCGCGCCGGTATGTTCATGCAGCGGCACAGCGTGATCGCAAGGTGCGCGAAGTCGCGGCACACGCCCGTGCGCTCGCGAAAACCCTCCAAAGCGGTGCGCGTGGCCCGTGCATTCTGGTAGTCGAAGCGCAGATGCCGGTGCACGAAGTCGCAGATTGCCTGCACGCGCGACCAGCCCGGCGCCACGTTCGAGAAGTTGGCCCAGGCGAACTGCAGCAATTCGCCGTCGACCTCGCAATAGCGGCTCGGCAGCACGAAAGGCAGCGTCTCCACCGGCAGGTCGGCCGCCGCATGCTCGCTGGCGCTGAAGTCCACCGGGTCGGGCCAGCCCGTGTCGAACACCACCGCGTGGTTGCGCAAACGCACGCTGCTCACCCCTACGGGCACGTGCACGCGCGCGCAGCTGTTGCCGAAGCTGTCCTGGTAGTGGTCGGTGGCCATCGGCGGGCTGAGGGTGATGTTCTCGCCGCCTTGCAGGTCCTGGGCACGCGACGGGTGCACCTGCAGCATGTAGATCACCGCCGTGGGGGCGGTGACGCCGAGTTCGATGTCGAAGCCGATCCTGATCTGCATGGGGTTCTTTCTTCCCTGAGGGGATCCGGGCGGTGCGGCCGGTGCGCGAGGCAGTGCGATGAAAGACAAGCACGATCAGTGCCGTCCCGTGGGCCCATGCTATGCGACGAATCTTTCAGGCTCCACGGCCAGTACCCGCGAAGCAGCGTAGGCGGGTGCGATGCGTTGTCGGTGCGCTCCTACCTTGCACGCACTCTTTCTCCCACAGACGGGGGAGGGCGGCCACTACGGGTCGCGCGCGGTGCGAAACATAACCTTGCAATTCGCTTGCATCCCTGGAGGGACCTATGGAGCTTTCATCGTTTTTCGACACGCTCGCCAGCACCTGGGGCGACGAAATCCTCGTGTGGGCCGTTGCCGCCGTGGCAGGCTGCATATGCCTCGTCGCCGTGGTCAACGTGCTCGACATGTTCCTCGACAGCAACAACGAAACAGGCTGAGTGCCCACCCCATGAAAGATTCCAGCAGATCCACGATGACGCCACAGAACAAGGCCGCTGCGGGCCGCCGCGCCAGCGCCACCAAGGCGAGCGACGGCAGCAACGCCAAGCAGCAGCAACTCGAAGGCTTCACCGTCGAGCATCCGACGACCCTCACCACCAACCAGGGTCTGCAGATACCGGACAACCACAACTCGCTGAAAGCGGGTGTGCGCGGCCCCACGCTGCTGGAAGACTTCATCCTGCGCGAGAAGATCACGCACTTCGACCACGAGCGCATTCCCGAGCGCGCCGTGCACGCGCGCGGCTCGGCGGCGCACGGCTACTTCCAGGTCTACAAGTCGATGTCGCAGTTCACCTGCGCCGACTTTCTCCAGGACCCGGACCAGAAGACGCCCGTTTTCGTGCGTTTCTCGACCGTGGCCGGCTCGCGCGGATCCGCCGATACGGTGCGCGACGTGCGCGGCTTCGCCGTCAAGTTCTACACCCGCGAGGGCAACTACGACCTCGTGGGCAACAACATTCCGGTGTTCTTCATCCAGGACGCGATGAAGTTCCCCGACCTCATCCATGCCGTGAAGCCCGAGCCGCACCACGAGATGCCGCAGGCCGCGAGCGCGCACGACACTTTCTGGGACTTCGCTTCGCTCATGCCCGAGAGTACCCACATGCTGATGTGGGCCATGAGCGACCGCGCCATTCCGCGCAGCCTGCGCATGATGGAAGGCTTCGGCGTTCATACCTTCCGCTTCGTCAACAGCCGCGGCGAGAGCCACTTCGTGAAGTTCCACTGGAAGCCCAGGCTCGGCATTCATGGCCTGGCATGGGACGAGGCGCAGAAGATCGCGGGTAAAGACGCCGACTTTCATCGCCGCGACCTGTGGGAAGCCATCGAGAACGGCGACTTCCCCGAATGGGAGCTCGGCGTACAGATGATTCCGCAGGACAAGGAACACTCGCTCGGCTTCGACCTGCTCGACCCCACCAAGCTGATTCCCGAAGAGATGGTGCCCGTGCAGAAGATCGGCAAGCTGGTGCTCAACCGCAACCCCGACAACTTCTTTGCCGAGACCGAGCAGGTAGCCTTCCATCCGGGACACGTGGTGCCCGGCATCGACTTCAGCAACGACCCGCTGCTCCAGGGCCGCCTCTTCTCGTACACCGACACGCAGATCTCGCGGCTGGGCGGCGCCAACTTCCACGAGCTGCCGATCAACAAGGGCGTGTGCCCGTTCCACAACTTCCAGCGCGACGGCATGCACAGGCAGACCATCGCGCGCGGCCAGGTGGCCTACGAGCCCAACACGCTGGGCAGCGGCACGGAGTTTCGCGTGGACGGCGGCCAGCACGGCTTCCAGTCTTTCCCCGAAGAGATCGATCCACCCAAGGTGCGCCGCCGCAGCCCGTCGTTCGACGACCACTTCACGCAGGCGCGCCTGTTCTTCAACAGCCAGAGTGCGGTCGAGAAGGAACACATCATCGCGGCCTTCCGCTTCGAGCTGTCGAAGCTCGAAGTGCCCGCCATCCGCCAGCGCATGGTCGACAACCTCGCGCACGTGGACGAGAAGCTCGCGCGCCGCGTGGCCGAGCCGCTTGGCATCGGCGAGCCCGATGCCAAGGCGGCAGCAGGCCGCGCGGGCTTTCGTGACCACCGCATCGAGTTGCCCATCGACGAATCGCCCGCGCTCAGCATGGCCGACACCGGAGACGGTTCGATCCGCACGCGCAAGATCGCGATCCTCGTGGCCGACGGTGTCGACTCGGCTTCGCTGAAGCCGATACGCGATGCGCTCGAACAGGCTGGCGCGCAATGCAAGGTCGTCGGGCCGCGTCTGGGCACCGTGGCCAGCGCGTCGAAGCGGCAGATCGAAGTCGACATGACGTTCGCGAACACGCCGTCGGTGATGTTCGATGCGGTGCTGGTGCCAGCCGGCGGCGAAAGCGTCGCTGCATTGGCGGGCATTGGCGATGCGGTGCACTTCGTGCTGGAGGCCTACAAGCACTGCAAGGCGATCTGCACCGTGGGCGAGGGCGTGCAGCTGCTCTCGACGCTGGGCATTGCCGCCGACTCCGATGCTCCAGCAGGCGTGATCGTGGCCGCCACGCCGGTCACCAACCTGGGCGATGCGACTGCCGCAACGCAGATCGCGCATGACTTCATCGCCGCCATCGCGAAGCATCGCCATTGGGATCGCGTGAACATCGACGCGGTACCGGCCTAGCAAGCTTTTGACGTACCTGTCTGCAGGCCGCAATGCGGCCTGCAGCGCGTGGCGCGTCGCGCCGACGCAAGCAATCAAGCAGGCAATCACCCATGACGAGTCCGGGTTTCTCGGGGGCTACACACATGGTCCATATAAACGCGCGCTGTCTGCTCGCTGTTCCCCCTTCATTCAAAGAAACCCACATGACTCATCCCGCACTGAGGCCGACCTGGCAGTTCAAAGCTCTGGCACTGACACTGGTCCTTGCGCTGACCGCCTGCGGCGGCGGTGGTGGCGGGACCTCCTTCCCGCTGATCCCCGGGCCTTCTGCGGGCACCACGCAGCCGAACACGCCGCCGTCGACAGACACGCCGCCGCCGGTTGCGGAGCAGCCACCGCCCACATGTACCGCCGCCGTTCCGGCCAATGCGCCGGTCACGGCCATCTCATCCGTTCAAGGTACGGGCGACACGAGTCCTCTGGCAACGCAACCCGTGACCGTGCGTGGCGTGGTCGTCGGTGACTTCCAGAACACCGGCACCACGACCGTGAAGTTGAATGGATTCTTCATGCAGCAGCTCGTGCCCGATGCCGATCCGCTGACCTCGGAAGGCGTCTTTGTCTATGCACCGAACAACGCCACCCGTGTGGCCGTTGGCGATTTCGTTCAGGTCTCCGGCGTGGTGACCGAGTTCGGCCAGACCGCGGGCGCCGGGGCAAAGCCCGACAGCCTCACGCAGATTGCGGGCACGACAGCGGACCCACTGGCCATCAGCGTCTGCGCTTCCGGCATTGCAATCAGCCCGACACAGATCACGCTGCCGGTGGCCAACGAATCAACGCTGGAGCGCTACGAAGGCATGCTGGTCGAAATTGCGCAGCCCCTGGCCGTGACGGAACTGTTCGAGCTGGGCCGCTATGGCCAGATGGTGCTGGCACTGAACGGACGGCAGTTCAACGCCACCAACGGCAACGCGGCGGTAATCCATGCGCAGAACCTGCTTTCGCGCATCGTGCTGGACGACGGCTCCTCGCGCCAGAACCCGAACCCCATTCCGTACCTGAGCGCAGCAGGCACCGACGGCACCCGACGCATCGGCGATACGACGCAGAAAGTCACCGGCATCCTGAGCCACAACTTTGCGGCCTATCGCATCCAGCCAACGGTGGCGCCCGTGTTCGCGCAGGCCAATCCGCGCTCGCCGACCGCACCGGTGGTCAGCGGCCCGCTCAAGGTAGCCAGCTTCAACGTGCTCAACTACTTCACCACGTTCGTGAACGGAGAAACCTCATCGGGCCAGACCGGCCAGGGTTGCTCGTTCGGCACCGGTCCCGCATCCGCGGCCAACTGCCGCGGCGCGAACAACCTGAACGAGTTCCAGCGGCAGCGGGCCAAGATCGTGGCCGCCATCGCAGGCCTCGATGCCGACGTGGTGGGCCTGATGGAAATCCAGAACTCCGACGTGGCAACGAACGACCTGCTGGCGGCCCTCAACGCCAAGGTCGGCCCGAACACCTATGCCGCCGTCAACAGCGGCGTGTTCGGCACGGATGCCATCAAGGTGGACATCCTGTACAAGCCCGCGAAAGTCCAGCGCGTGGGCAACGCCGTTCTTCCGACGGGCACGGACCTGGCCGACTACACCGCTGCAAGCGGACGCCCGCCACTGGCCCAGCGATTCAGCGCCGTGGGCAACAACGGCGGCTTCTGGTTCGTGGTCAACCACCTGAAGAGCAAGGGCAGCTGCCCGACCACAGGCGACATCGACCAGGGGCAGGGCTGCTTCAACCTGGCGCGTACCCAGCAGGCGAACGCACTGAACAGCTTCGTCGCCAAGCTCAAGGCCATGGACGAGGACGAGACCGACGTACTGATGATGGGCGACTTCAACAGCTACCTGCTGGAAGACCCGACCAAGGTGCTCGAAGCCGCCGGCAACGAAAGCCTGCTCAAGCGCATGCCCGCCGACAACCGGTACACCTATGTCTTCGGCGGCGAAACCGGCGCACTCGACCATGCCTATGCATCGTCTTCGCTGGGCTCGCAGGTCAGCGGCGTGAGCGTGTGGCACATCAACGCCGACGAGCCCACTGCGCTGGACTACAACACCGACTTCACGACCGACGACCGCTATGCGCCCACGCCCTTCCGGGCATCGGACCACGACCCTGTGCTTGTCGGCCTGACCCTGGCGGCCGATGCCGCGGTGACGCAACCCATCGTCAGTGCGTCGGTCCCGACGGCCGCAAAGGTCGGGGAAGCCTACAGCGTGAACATCTTCGAAGCCACGCCCGGCGGCGCGACCACGCTGACTTCTCTTGCAGTCGATTGGGGAGACGGCAGCGCCGCCACGACAGCGCCTGGCACCGGCACGGTGACGCATACCTACGCGGCCGCGGGCACCTACAACGTGGTGACCACGCTGACCAACTCCGCCGGCCAGACCGCAACGCAATCGGGTAGCGTGAACGTGAGCGCGGTGGTCGTGGTAGTACCTCCCGGAGCGCCGGATCTGTTCTTCAGCGAATACGTGGAAGGCACGGCGAGCAACAAGGCGATCGAGATCTACAACCCGACCGCATCGGCGGTGGACCTGAGCCTGTATACCGTCAGGCTGTATTCCAACGGCACGGCCACGCCGCCAACCAGCTCCCAGGTGCTTTCCGGCTCCCTGCCTGCTGGTGGTGTTCTGGTGCTGGCGAACGCCAGTGCGACGGCTGCCTTCAAGCCCGCAGGCACGCTCACCAGCGGCGTAGTCAACTTCAATGGCGACGATGCACTGACGCTGGAAAAATCGGGCGTGGTCATCGATCGCTTCGGTCAAGTCGGCTTTGACCCTGGAACCGAATGGACCGTCGGCGGAGTCGGCACGCTGAACCGGACCCTGCGCCGCAAGCCCGACATCAAGGCGGGGGATCGCAACCCGGGCCTCGCTTTCGATCCGTCGGTGCAATGGATCGGTTTGCCGGAGGACACCTCCGACGGCCTGGGCGCGCACACGGTAAATTGACCTGGCGCAAGCACCCTCTTAGTCCTTTAGCGCTAGACCGTATTGAGAATAGGCGCGGCAGGAGGCCGCTCCTAGACTTTCCCCCCGAGGCCTGAACGGCGCGCACTCCCGCGGCGTCGAACATCCGCAGCAGCGGATGCATGGGCCGCACGCAGGGGGTTCAATGGCGTGGTTTTCAAGATGGGGATGGGAGCGCCCTGCACGTCATCGTGCGGGCTTCGCAGGTGCGCTCGGTCTGGCTGGCATTCTTTTCCTGGGCTACGGCTCTTTGGCATCGGCGCAGCAGGCGACGAGCGCCGAAGCCGCGGCCAGCAAGATGGAGCAGGCCCGACTGGCCGACACCGACACCTTGCTGGCATTGACCAGCGAAGGCGCTGTTCTCTATGGGCAGGACGCGGTCAAGCTCTCGGGCTACCAGTACTGCAGTCAGGCCGTTGCGCTGGCCGAGGCCGGCGAGTTTCGCCAGAGCGTGCGCGCCGCGAGCAAGGCGCTGCACCTGGCCAACGCCACCAACGACCCGAACCTGATGGCCATGGCCAATCGCGACCTGGCCATCGTCTACAGCTACTCGGGCCAGCTCGAAAAAGCCGAAGAGTTCGCACGCGAAGCGCTCAGGCACCAGGCGCGCGACCCCAAGCTGGTGGTCGGCCCCGTGCAGAAGGTGATCGGCGACGTGCGCACGCGCCGCGGCGATTTCTCCGGCGCGGTTCTCAGCTATGACGAAGCTCTGGCCAACAGCTCGCAGCGCTATGCGCCGCTGGTGCAGGCCTCGCTGGTCAATGCGCTGATCGAATCGGGCGACCCCGCACGGGCACGCGAAGTGCTCGGCACCATGGCGCCGCCGAAGGACGCACCGCTCACCGCTCAGCTCGACCGCACCCGCGCCCGCCTGCTGCTGGCCGAGAACAAGCCGGCCGAGGCGCGCGACATGTACCGCGCGCTCACGGCGCGCCAGGTCGGCGCGGACACCGAGTACTACCGCCTCTGGGCCTGGGACGGCGTGGCGCGCAGCGAACTCGCGCTGGGCCAGAAGCAGGCCGCGGCCGAGGCCGTGGGCCGCGCGCTGGGCGACGTCGACAAGGTGCGCGCCAAGTTCCGCAGCGAAGAATTCAAGATGGGCCTGTTCTCGGACCTGCAGACGGTGTTCGAGCGTGGCGTGGCCATCTACAGCGATGCGGGCGATGCGCGGGCCGCATTCGAGGTGAGCGAGCACAGCCGCTCGCGCGCGCTGCTCGACGCGGTGCGCGGCCGCGCGAAGATCAACGAGCAAGCCGCCAACACCGTCGACCTTGCCACGCTGCAACGCACGCTGGCGCCCGACGAACGCGTGGTGCAGTTCCACTCGCTGCCCGACCGGCTCGTGGTGTGGGTCGTGAGCTCCGGCAACATCACCGAGAAGACGGTGACGGTGAAGCGCGACGAGCTCAACGAGCTGGTCGAGACTTTTCGCAACTCCATCGTGCGCGGCCGCCGCACCGCCATCACCAACGCCGACAAGCTGGGCGCCGCGCTGCTCGGGCCGCTCGGCCTGGCACCGGGGCAGCGGCTGATCGTGGTGCCGCACGGGCCTTTGCACTACCTGCCGTTCCAGGCGCTGCGGCTCGATGGCCGCTACGTCATCGAGACGCATCCGGTGGCGGTGGCTCCGTCGATCAGCATCGCGGTGCAGCTCGCTCAGCGCACGCCGCGCGTGAACGCATCGCTCACGGCCTTCGGCAATCCGCGCATCGAGGACAAGTACGACCTGCCCGGCGCCGAGACCGAAGTGAAGCAGCTCGCGCAGCTGTTCCCGCGCAACACCGTGTACATGGGCGCGGCCGCCACCAAGACGCAGTTCCGCGACGTGGCCTCGCGCTCGCCGCTGATGCATGTGGCGGCGCATGCCGAGGCGGACGCGGTCGATCCGCTGTACTCGCGCATCCTGCTGGCCAACGAAGGCGGGAAGCAGAATTTTCTGGAGGCGCACGAGATCCTCGAGCTGCCGATGGACGGCACCGCGCTGGTCACGCTGTCGGCCTGCGAATCGGGACTGGGGCGCATCGCGCAGGGCGATGAGGTGCTGGGCTTCACGCGCTCGTTTCTCTCGGCTGGAAGCTCCAGCCTGATCGCCTCGCTGTGGCCGGTGTCTGACGACGCGACCGCGGTGCTCATGAGCACGCTCTACGGCGAGCTGGCCAAGGGCCGCGACATCCAGAAGGCCATGCAGGCCGGGCAACTCGCTGTATTGAAGGACCCAAAGATGTCCCATCCCTTCTTCTGGGCGCCGTTCAATTTGATCGGTAACTGGCGCCTGACGGTGGGGAGCTGAGCCATGCGCAATGCCATGAACAGAAACCGCCCCCTTGCTCTTGATCCGCGCAGCGCACTGCGTCCCGTTGCCTGGGCCGCCGGCGCGCTGGTGTCGGCCATGTTCTTCATGGCTGCCGATCGCGCGCATGCCCAGGAGCAGGCGCAGGCCGAACCGCAAGCCACGTCGGCCAACGATGCCGGCGACAGCACCGAACTGCTGCCCACCAAGGACCCCTGCGGCACTTGCGACCGTCCGCTGGCACAAGCAACGGGCGCCGTCGCACCGCAGAGCCTTCCGGCACCGCCGCGCCCAACAGGCTCGACATTCAAGCTCAACGACCTGCGGCTCAACGGCGTCAAAGCGTTGACCAACGAAGAGCTGCAGACCATCACCGGCCCCTACATCGGCCGCGACGTCACGCTCACCGACCTCGAAGAGCTGGCGAAGGCCATCACCGCCCGCTACAAGGAACGAGGCTACTTCCTCGCACAGGCCGTGGTGCCCGTGCAGACCGTGCGGGACGGCATCGTCGAGATCAGCGTCATCGAAGGCCGCCTCGGCAAGGTCGACGTGGTGGTTGCGCCCGACGCGCCCATTGCCGAGTCGCGCGTGCGCGGCTTCCTCGCGCCACTGCAGCCCGGCGAGGCCGTGAGCGCGCCGGCTTATGAACGCGCGATGCTGCTGCTGTCGGACCAGCCCGGCGTCAAGGTGTCCTCGGGACTGCAGGAAGGAGCGCAGGCCGGCACCACCGACCTGTCGGTCGAAGTGGCGGCCGCGCCGCGCTGGGCCTTCACGGCAGAGGCCGACAACCACGGCACCAAGGAATCGGGCCGCTACCGCGTGGGCGGCACGGCGCGCTGGCTCAGCCCCTTCGGCATCGGCGACAACCTCGACATGCGCGTGATGGTGTCCGACAGCAACGCGCTGCAATACGGCCGCATTGCCTACGAGGCGCCCATCGGCACCAGCGGGCTTCGCGCGGGCGTTGGCCTGTCGCGGGTGAGCTACGAGCTTGGCGGCCAGTTCGTCGACCTCGATGCGCGCGGCCGTGCCAACGTGCTCGACTTTTCGCTGAACTATCCGCTGATCAGACAGCGCCAGCAGAACCTGTTCCTGCGCCTGGGCGTCGACGTGAAAGACCTTACCGACGAACTGCGCGCGGCCGACTTCAGCTCGAAGAAGCGAGTCAACGGCCTGAGCCTGGGCTGGACCTGGGAGCGCCGCGACGAACTGCTGGGCGGCGGCTACTGGGCCAGTTCGGGCACGCTGTACCACGGCAACCTCTCGATCCGCGATCCGGAAAGCCGCGACTTCGATCGCAGCATCACGGGGCACAACACCGAAGGCGGCTTCACCAAGCTGAGCTTCCAGCTCTCGCGCCTGCAGGCCATCGTGCCGCGCCACTCGCTGTACCTGTCGCTGGGTGGCCAGTGGGCCAGCAAGAACCTCGACGCCTCGGAAAAACTCGCGCTCGGCGGCGCACGCGCGGTGCGTGCCTATCCCTCGGGCGAACTGCTGGTGGACCAGGGCGTGATCGGCACGGTCGAATGGCGCTGGTCGCTCAACGAAGAGCTCACGCCCTTCCTCTTCTACGACGCCGCGCACGGAAAGATCGTGCGCAACCCGACGCCCTACGACGGCATCAACAGCCACAGCCTGCGAGGCTACGGCGTGGGCCTGAGCTGGTCGCGGCCGGGCAATTTCTCGATCAACGCCACGCTCGCCTGGCGCGCCGGCACGCCGCCTGCGCAGACCGACGGCGGTGGCCGCAACCCGAGGCTGTACGTGCAGCTCATCAAGGCGTTCTGACCATGAAGCAACGCAATCGATTTCCACAGCGGCTTCAACTGCGGCCCATCGCGCTGTCGCTGATCTGTGCGGGCGCGGCCCCGGCCATGGCGCAGGTGTTGCCCACCGGCTTCACGCCCATTGCCGGCGGCGTCACGATGACGCAGAGCGGCAACGTGATGAGCATCACCCAGCCGTCCCTGCGCGGTATCGCCAGCTGGCAGACCTTCTCCATCGGCGCGACCAACACAGTCAACATCGCGCAGCCGAGCACGCGTGCAGTGCTGCTCAACCGCGTGGTGGGTGACGGCGGCACCATCCAGGCGTCGCGCATCGACGGCACGCTGAAGACTTCGCTGATCGGCAGCCCGAACCTGCCCGGCGGCAGCGTGTTCCTCATCAACCCGAGCGGCATCGTGTTCGGCAAGGGCTCGTCGGTCAACGTGGGCGGGCTGGTCGCGTCCACGCTGGACATCGCCAACAGCAACTTCATGCCCGCGGGCTCGGAGAACAAGGCCTTCGACAAGAGCGAGCAGCTTGTCTTCGTCGGTCCCTCGGGCAGCATCGCGCAGGTGAGGGTGGAGGGCGGCGCGTCGATCACCGCATCGCCGGGCGGTACCGTGGCGCTGGTCGGCGGCTCGGTGCGCAACGACGGCGAGATCAACGTCGCGCGCGGTTCGGTGGGCCTGGTGTCGGCCAGCAAGCTCACGATGAACCTCGACTTCGACGGCGACGGGCTCACGACCTTCAAGGTGCCGCTGGACGGGCAGACCACCTTCAAGCTCGCGGACCTGCAGGCCGCTGACGAGAGCAAGTCGACGACCGCGCAGCTCATGAACACCAGCAACATCACGGCCAATGGCGGTCGCGTGGTGCTGATGGCGGCCGCGGCGGATGTCGATGCACGCCAGCTCGTGGTGAGCCAGACCGGCGTGATCCGGGCTCTCTCGCTGTCCACGCGCAACGGCGAGATCGTGCTCGACGGCGGCCAGTCGCCGGCGCGCTCGAACGAGATGCTGCTCGGCGGCACCCTCGACGTGACAGGCACCGAGGCGGGCGTGGCCGGCGGCTCGATCACTGCGAGCGCCGACTACGTGCGCATGTCTGGCCTGACCGCCGATGCAAGCGGCAGCAAGGGCGGGCAGATCCAGGTAACGGGCAACAGCGCAGTGAGCATGTCGCCCGATTCGGTGCTGCGCGCGAACGCAACCGGTGCCAACGGGCAAGGCGGCACGGTAGACCTGAGCGCCGACTACACGCACGTCTCCGGCCAGATCCAGGCGCGCGGTGCGGGCAGCGGCGCGGGCGGCACCATCACCACGACGGCGCGGCAGGTCGAGGTGACCGAGCTGGCGCAGATCGATGCGGCGGGCGGTGCGAGCGGCGCCAACGGGACCTGGGTGGTCGAGTCGAAGGGCACGCTCAATGTGGACAACACTGTGCCGCCCTACGACCCGTCGGACTACGCGCAGAACACGGCCGACACGCGCATCAGCACGACAGCCATCGGCAACACGCTGGGCCGCTCGACCGACGTGACGCTGCGCACCGGCTCCAACGATGGCGAGTCGCACGACGTGCGATTCCAGGACAACGCGAGCATCGTCAAGTCGCAGGGGCGCGACGCGCGGCTCACGGTCGATTCGCTGCGCGACATCCAGATGTCCAGCGGCTCGTCGATCCGCTCGGAAAGCGGCGCGCTGCACGTGGACTTCAACGCCAATTCGGCCAGTGGCACCGACGGCGGCGTGATCGAGCTCAACAACGCGAGCATCGTCACCAACGGCGGCAACATCCGCTTCTACGGGCAGAGCGACGCGGCCAACGGCTATGCGGTCGGCGGCATCGCGCCCACCGATGGCGGACCGAATATCGGCCGCGCGGGCATCTCGCTGTTCGACAGCACGCTGAACACCTGCGCGATGGCCTCGGGCGCCTGCGGCGGCAGCGGCTCGATCGTGCTGCGCGGGCAGGGCTCCAGCAGCTCGGCCGGCGACCCGAACTACTACGTGAGCGCTGACGGCGTGCAAGTCTCGGGCAGCAGCCTGACCACCGGCGCGGGCAACATCGCGATCACCGGCGCGGGCGGCATCGGCGCGGGTGGCGTGCTGCTGGACGGCACCGAGAGCAACGACACAGTGCTGCGCACCGGCACAGGCGATGTGAACATCACCGGCAGCTCGCGCAGCTGGACGGCCACGGATCCCGTCGCGGTGTACGGCAGCACTGTGGACTTCGTCGACAGTTCCTTCCCTGACGTGACCACGGGCAACATCGGCGGCATCTCGATGCGCGGCGCGATCATCGATGCCGGCGGGCGCGTGGCCATCGACGGCACCGGCAGCGACATGCAGGGCCTGACGGCGAACAGCGCCTTCCTGACCTCGGCATCGGCCGCCAACGGCGGCGCCGGCGTGAGCTACGGCGCGGGCAACGGCGTTTCCATCCTCGGGGGCAGCATCACGGCCGGCAAGGGGCGCGACGTGTCGATCTCGGGCACGGCTGGCGGCAAGGGCTTCGACGTGGCGAACGGCGCCGCGACCGTCGGCAACGACGCATCGGCGGTGGTGCTCGGAATGGAAGCCGGCGGCACCGTGCGCGCCGAGGGCGGGCGCATTGCCATCGACGGCCGCGGCGGCGACGTGCGCGTGGGGCGCGTGAACCTGCGCGACCTGGAGTCGGGCACCACCATCCTGCCGGTGCTCGACGTCTCGAGCAGCACCGGCGCGGGCGGCACCGTCAGCCTCAACGGGCGCAACGTGCTGGTGACCGACGCGTTCGACAACGTGACCACCATCGACGCGGGCGGCGCGGGCCAGTCCGGCACCATCGACGTGCGCGCCACCGGCACCATCGCCATCAGCGATCAGGCCAGCCTGCGCGCCGACGCGAAGTCGGCCACGGGCAACGGCGGCACGGTGAACGTGATCGCGGGCGACACGCTGCGCGGCTACGGCAGCCTGTCGGCGCGCGGCGGCAGTGCCGGCGGCAACGGCGGCAACATCGAGACCTCGGCGCCGCACTTCGACCTGACCGGTGTGCGCGTGGGCGCCTCGGCGCCTGTAGGCACGGCCGGCACGTGGACTATCGACCCCTACAACGTCATCATCGCCCATGGCACGGCCAGCGGCAGCCTGACGGGCGACCCCTTCGCGCCGATGGCGAATTCGACAGTGCAGGATGGCGATATCAATGCCGCGCTCGACAAGGGCACCAGCGTGACCATCACCACCGGCACCGGCGGTGTGGCGACCGACGGCAACATCAGCTTCGACACGCTGGCGGCGATCCAGCGCACGACCGGCGGTGCGCCCCTGACCTTCCAGCTCGACGCCGCGCACAACATCAGCGGATCGGGCAACAGCAACACCATCCAGTCGGCCGACGGCGCACTCAACGTGGTGTTCAACGCGGGCGTGGGCGGGCAGGGCGGAACGATCAGCTTCAACGGCGCGATCAATACCAACGGCGGCAATGTGACGATGAACGCCGATGCCGGTGCGAACAGCAACTCGGCGCTGTCGCTCAACGGTACGAAGATCGACACGCGCACCATCGCGGGCGGCGACGGCGGGCCGAGCGGTTTCGTGCAACTGAGCGGCAGGCGTACCCTGCCGACCACCGTCTTCAGCACGGTGCCCACGGTCGACCTCACGGGCGTGACCATCCAGAGCAGCACCGGCGATGTCTCGATCACCGGCGTCGGCCAGCATGGCGATGGCGTGCGCATCCAGAACGGCACGGCGGCAAGCCAGATACTGACCACCAGCGGCGACATCGACATCGTGGGTATCGGCGCCAGCTACAACTACAGTCTTTCTCCGTTGTCCGTGCAAAGCGTGGACATCACCGGCGCGACGGTGGTCCGCAGCGTAGACGGCAACATCGGCATTCGCGGCCTTGTGACGCCTGGTCCGCTGGATGCGCCTTCGGGCGGCGTGCTGGTGGCTGGTACAGCGCTGGTCACTACGCTCGGCGTGGGCAACGTCGACATCGCGGGCGAGTCGCAGGCCAACGGCACTGGCGTCACCATCGCCGCAGGCGCGCAGGTGAACGGCAACAACAACGTGGTGCTGCGAGCCAGCAACAACGGCACCGTCGATGCCCTGGTCGTGGGCGGAACCGTGCGCGCGGGCAATGTGCTCAACCTGCGCCCCGGAGGCGTGGACGCGACAGGCAACGCGGTCGATCGCACGGCCAACCCGATCACGCTCGGCGGCACGGCGGCCACCGGCTTTGCGGTGTCGGCCGACGAGTTCACGCGGCTCGACGCGCCCACCATCGTCGCCGGCAGCAATGCCCATGCGGCAGACATCAACGTCGTCGGGCCGCTCGGCGTGCCCAATGCGCTCACGTTGCAGAACGGCGGTGGCGGCAACATCCAGCTCGGCGGCGCGCTCACGGCGTCGAAGGTCGGGCTGATCTCGGGCGGCAACATCACGCAGACAGCCGCTGCGCCAATCACTGCCGGCACGCTGCTGGCACGCTCCACCGGCGGCAGCGTGCTGCTCGACCAGGCGGCGAACAACGTGAGCGCCGACACCGTGGGCGGCGGCGCGGCCGGCGCCTTCCGGTATGTCGATGTCGACACCGTGAAGCTGGGCTCGGTGAGCGTCACCGGCTACGACGCCGCCGGCAATGCGCCGCAGGTCGTGTCGGCCACCTCGATGGCGGCCGACACGGTGTTCGTGCGCACGCTGAGCGGCGACCTGCTGCTGGGCGCCAACGTGAGCAGCACGAGCGGCACCGATCTCGTGGCGGCCTCGCGCTTCCAGAACACCGGCGGCTACACGATCGGCGGCGCGCCGTGGCGCGTGTGGGCCGACACCTGGGTGGGCGAGACGCGCGGCGGCCTGGCGGGTTCGGGGCTGTACCCCAACCTGTACCACTGCGCGTATTCGGGCCTGTGCGCGGTGAGCATTCCCGCGGGCGCCAACCACTTCATCTACGCGCAGCAGCCGGTGGCGACGGTGATCGTCGCCAACGCGAGCCGGCCCTTCGGCTATCCGAACCCGCTGTTCAGCTACGGCATCGGCGGGCTCATTCTGGGCGACACGGGCGCGGGCTTCGCCGGCTTCCTGTTCTCGCCGGCGCTGCAGGCCAGCCCGCAGGGCGCGTACCCGATCAATGGCACCTTCACCTCGGCCGAGGGCTATGCGGTCAACGTGGTGCCGGGCACCCTGTTCGTCGGCGGGCTGCCCAACCTGCCGCGCCCCGACGTGCTGCGCGACCTGCCCGCCACCTGGGTGTACGACCGCAACATCGGCCCGCCGCCGATCTGCTTTGCCACCGGGCCGCTGGAAGGCGACCGCGCCACGCAGGGCAGCGACGTGCTGGCGCGCGAATGGTCGCGCGTGCGCTCGCGGCCCAACCTGTCGAGTTGCGTGGACACCGAGAAGCGCAACGGCTGCGCGGACTTCTGATCCGCGCCCGGTTCAGGCGACGCCGCGTGCGCGGCGGTTGGACATCACGACGTTGTCCTTCGGGATGACCTGGCCTTCGCGCATCGCGGAGATCCACGCGTCGGTCGAAGTCACCGCAGCGAAGTTGCTGTGGAAGACAACGCTGAAGACGCGATGGATTTCTTCCGCCGTGACCTTGCCAGCCGCGTTCTCGTACGGCAGCGCGCCGCTGGCGTCGGCCAGGAATTCCACGTTCAGCCCACGGTGCATGGCCTCGAACACGGTGGAAGCGTCGCAGTTCTGCGTCATGTAGCCGGCCACGCTCAGCGTGTCGATCTCGTGGCGCGCGAGCCAGTCGGCGAAGTCGGTGCCGGTGAAAACGCTCGGAAAGCTCTTGGTGACGAGGTGGTCGTGCGGCCGCTTCGCGATCTCGGGGTGCAGCTGGCCGTTGTGCGTGTCGGCCTGGAACACCGGTGCGCCCTTGGGCGCATGGTGGCGCACCACGATCACCGGCGTGCCGGCGGCGCGTGCCGCGTCCATGGCCTTCGTCACGTTGGGCAGCGTGTCTTCGATGGGTGGGTATTCGATCGGCAGGCCGCCGCCTTCGAAGTATTCGTTCTGCACGTCGATCACGACGAGGGCGCGGCGTGGGGCGTTGGCGGTGTTGTTGCTCATGAAATGCTCCTTCTCTCTGGTTGTTCGGATGGCCTGATTCTTCGCCTTTGCACCGTTTCGCGACAGTGGCCCGAAAGCCATTCATCGATAAGATCGGGCCATGCGCAACCAGGCCATCGAAACCATCGCCGTCGTCGCCTTCGACGGTATCAGCCCCTTTCACCTGTCCGTGCCCTGCATGGTCTTCGGCGAAGACCGCACGGATACCGGCGCGCCGCGCTTTCGCATGCGGGTGTGCGCGCCGGAGCCCGGAGCGCTGCAGACCAACGCGGGCTTCACGCTCGTGGTGCCGCATGGGCTCGAGGCGATCCGCCGGGCGCAGATCGTGGTGGTGCCTTCATGGCGCGACGACGGCAGCGCGGCGCCGCCCGAGCTGATCCGCGCGCTGCAGGCCGCGCACCGGCGCGGCGCCACCGTGGTCGGCCTGTGCCTGGGCGCCTTCGTGCTGGCCGAGGCGGGGCTGCTCGACGGCCGGCCCGCCACCACACACTGGAAGCTGGCGCCGGCCTTCGCCAAGCAATATCCGAAGGTGCAGCTGCAGCCCGAGGTGCTGTACGTGGACGACGGCAGCGTGCTCACTTCCGCCGGCACGGCCGCGGGCATCGACTGCTGCCTGCACCTGCTGCGCGTGCGCTACGGCGCCGAGACGGCCAACCGCGCCGCGCGGCGCATGGTGGTCGCGCCGCACCGGCAGGGCGGGCAGGCGCAGTACATCGAGCAGCCCGTGCCCGCAACAGCCGAGCGCGACCGCCTCGCGCCGCTGCTGGAGTGGCTAGGTGGCCACCTCGACACGCCGCACGAGCTCGACGACCTCGCGCGGCGCGCGCTCATGAGCCGGCGCAACTTCACGCGGCGCTTTCGCGAATCCACCGGCACCACGGTCGGCCAGTGGGTGCAGAACCAGCGCCTTGCGCTGGCGCAGCGGCTGCTGGAGACCACCGACCATCCGGTCGAGCGCGTGGCGACCGGCGCCGGCTTCGGCTCGGCGGTGTCGCTGCGCAAGCATTTCATGTCGGCGTTCAAGGTATCGCCCACTGCGTATCGCCGGCAGTTCTCACGGGCGTAGAAAGCGCCGGGGTCAGGCGATGTGCACATGCCGCCGCGTGGTCAGCAGCGCCCGCAGCTTCGCTGGCGCAACCGGCTTCGTCAGCAGCATCACCCCGCCATGTCGCAGCCGCTGCAGCACCTCGGGCCCGGTGGCGCCCGACACCAGCACCGCCAGCGCGTCGGGCTGCAGGCGCTTGGCGGCGTCGATCACGTCCACGCCGTCGCCTTCGCCCGCCAGTTGCAGGTCGCACAGCACAGCGTCGTAGTGGAGGTCGCCGGTGCCCAGCCGCGCGATGGCCTCGGGGCCGTTGGTCACGCATTCGACCTGGCAGCCCCATTGCTCCAGTAGCGCGCGGCTGCCGTCGAGGATGGCGGGGTCGTCGTCCACCACCAGGCAGCGCAGGCCGGCCAGGGGCGCGACGGCGAGCGGCGGCGGCTCGGGTGGCGTGATGTCCGCCAGGCGCGCCTCGGGCAGCGTGAAGCTGAAAGTGCTGCCTGCCTGCAGCGCCGATCGCACGGTGATGCGGGTTCCCAGCAGCGCAGCGATGCGCGCGCAGATGGCCAGCCCCAGCCCGAAGCCGCGGCGCCGGTCGCGCTCGGTGTTGGCCACCTGGTAGAACTCTTCGAAGATGCGGCCCTGGTGGATCGGCGCGATGCCCACGCCGTTGTCGCGCACCTCGATACGCACGCCGGCCGGGCTGCGCCGTGCGGCCACCAGCACGGTGCCGCCCTCGGGCGCATGGCGCAGCGCGTTGGTCACGAGGTTGCCGACGATGCGCCGCAGCATTGCCGCGTCGGTGCGCACGGCCAGGCCGCGGTCGCTCCAGCGCAGCCGCACGCGGGCCTCGACGGCGGTGGCGGCGTGCTGGGCATCGAGCTGGTCGAACAGCGCGGCGAGCGGTACCTTGGCGATCGCAGGCGTCAGCACCTGCGCATCGAGCCGCGAGATCTCGAGCAGGTCGTCGAGCAGCACGCCCATGAACTCGGTGCTCTCCTGCAGCCGCAGCACGGCCGGGCGCTGCGTGGGCGAGGCACCGGGCAGCAGGCCGTCGATGAACAGGCCCATGGCATGCAGCGGCTGGCGCAGGTCGTGGCTCGCTGCCGCCAGGAAGCGCGCACGCGACAGCGCGGCCTGCTCGGCCTCGGCCATGCGCTGCAATGCGACGGCGGTGGCCTCGCGCACGCGCTCTTCACTGACCTGTCGGTTGCGCTGCAGTCGCTCGGCCAGCCGGTCGATGTCGTGCGCGAGCACCGCGAGTTCGTGCGTGCCGCGCGTGCCGCCCTCGACCACGTCGCAGCGCACCTCGAAATGCCCCGACTCCAGCGCCGCCACCGTGCGCGACACGCGCCGCAGCGGCCGCGCCACCGTGCGTGCCATGTGGCGCACCGAGGCCCATGCCGCCACCAGCGCCACCAGCGCAATGCCGATGCCCGCGAAGAGCGAGCGGCTGCGTTCGCGCGTGTAGGCGGTGGTGTCGCGGAAGGTCTGCACGAGGCCGATGGGCGTGTCGCCCGCAGCGGTGGAGCCGGCCGGCGCGAAGGCGCTGGCGCGCGAGGCCTCGCGCAGCGTGACCGGCGAGGTGAACATGCGCAGCTGCGCCAGCGACGGTGTCTTGGGCCCGGCCGTGACGTACACGCCCGCGCTGTTGCTGATCTCCACGCGCGTCACCTGGCCGCCGCGCAGCGCGGCATTGGCCACGTTCTGCAGCGCCGGCAGGTCGCCCGCGTAGAGGCTCAGATCGGACATGGCCGCCACCTGCCGTGCCACGGCCTGGCCTTCGGCGTCGAAGGCGGCTTCGAGGGTCTGCAGCCGGTTGTGCGTGAACCAGCCGGTGAGCGCCAGCGCCACCGCCGCGCACGGCACCACGCCAAGACGGAACAGATCGCGCTGCAGGTTGCCGCGCACGACCAGCGTGTGGGGCGACTGGGGCGGCGGCGTGGGCATGGGCGCGGGCGCGCCGGCCCCGTTTGTTCCCGGCGGGCCTTGAGAGGGCGGTGCGGTGCTCATCGCGGGGCTGCGAGCCGGTCGGTCAGTTCCCGTTCTTCCGGCATGCGCAGGCCGAGTCCGCGTGCCACGGTGGCGTTGACGCGCACGGTGGCGGGCGTTGCCGCTTCCACCAGCGGCGCATTGCTGTTGCTGCTGCCCGTGCCCGCGCTCGCCACTTTCTGGCCGAGCAGCCGGGCCTGCTGCGCGAGTTGCGATGGCGTCGAGACCGCCGCGGCCAGG
Source organism: Variovorax sp. YR266 (assembly GCF_900107295.1). Taxonomy (NCBI): domain Bacteria; kingdom Pseudomonadati; phylum Pseudomonadota; class Betaproteobacteria; order Burkholderiales; family Comamonadaceae; genus Variovorax; species Variovorax sp. YR266. Next base: position 103,002 of record NZ_FNPM01000004.1, on the reverse strand, counting down.
CCGCCCGAGCGCACCAGCCCTTCGCTTGCGCCGAACACCGGCAGGCCCGCGCTCGCGCCGGCGCGCAGCACCGAGAGCGTGGCCGCCTGGCTGTCGCCGATCAGGTCGGGCAGCACCATCAGCGCGTCGCTCAGCGGCACCACCTGGCGCAGGGCGTTGGCGAGCGACTTGGCGTCGGGCGCGTATTCCACGCGCAGGTCCCAGGGCGGGTTCGCGCCTTGCGCGGCGCGCTGCAGTTCGCGCACCAGCGGCTCCGACTCGGGCGTGGCGACCACGCCGATGCGGTGCTTCTGCGGCAGCACGGCGGTGATCAGCGCGAGCTGGTCGGCCATGGCCGGGTCGCGCAGCAGCACGCCCACGCGCCGGTCGCCGCGCCGCAGGGCAGGGCTGCTGGCCTTCAGGGTTTCGTATTCGAGCCGGCTCAGCATTGCCAGCACCAGCGGCTCCTGGCCCGGCCGCTCGACGGCGGCGCGCGCGGCGGCGGGGCCTACGGCCATGGTGAGCGGCGCGTCGGAAGCGGTGCGCAGGCTGCGCGTGCGCACGCCGGCGTTCGCGGCGCGCTCGGTGTCCGTTGCCTCCGCGGGCGGTTGCGGATCGGCGCCGCCGGGAGTGAGCCGTACCAGCTCGAACTTGCCGCCGGGCTCCTGGTCCGCGCGCAGCTGCTGCACGAACTCGGAAGACGCCGCGGCATCGTCGCCCATCAGCACCGTGAGGCTGGCGGCCGAGGCCGGAGCAGCGAACAAGACAGACGAGACAGCAGCACCGGCCCACACGAAGCCCACGGCCAGCACGGCGCGGCGCAACCTTCCGCAGAAGGGCGAGAGAAAGGAATTCACGGCAACAAACATGGACTGCTTCCGCAGCGAGGGGCGATAGTCCAATGTAAGGACGGACCCGGCTTGGCGCGATAAGGCGGAGGGCTTATGTCCGTGTCGGCGAGGGCCTGCTCGTGTGACGGATGTCACGCGGTGGCAGCCGCACGGCCTATGTCCGATGGACTACCTACGCACCTACCGCGAGGGCTGCGACGGCCCTTTGCGTCTGGATGGCCTGGCGCAGCACGCGCGGCGACACCGGCTTGTAGAGCACCGTGATGCCTGCGCTCGCCACTTCGCGCAGGCGGTCGGGCTTGGTCTCGCCGGTGACGAGCAGGCGCGCGGTGCCGACTCCGATGCCGCGCGGATGGCGCTCCAGCGCAGCGATCACGTCGAGCCCGTTGTCGCCGCCTTGCAGCAGCAGGTCGCTGATGACCACATCGGGCGGCTGCTCCCAGGTGTCGGCCAGCGCCAGCGCCTCGGCGCGGGTCTGTGCGGGCAGCACCTCGGCGCCCCAGTTGGAGAGCACCACCGTCAGGCCTTCGAGGATGGTGCGCTCGTCGTCGATCACGAGGATGCGCACGTTGGCCAGGCTTTCTTCTTCCTCGACGGCGGCAACGGCCTGCGACCCCGCCGCCGGCGGCAGTGCGGCCGGGGCCGAGCGCACCAGCACCCGCACGCAGGTGCCCTTGTGCAGCTTCGAGCTCAGCTCTACGCGCGTGTTGAGCAGCTCGGCCAGGCGCTGCACCGTGGCCAGGCCCAGCCCCATGCCGCGCGCGCCGCGCGCCGCCTGGCGGCCGGTGGGCTCCACCTGGTAGAACTCCTCGAACACCCGCGCCTGGTGCTGCGCGGCAATGCCCACGCCGGTGTCGACCACGTCGATGCGCACGCCCCTGCCGCGCCGCCGCGCACCGATCAGCACGCCGCCCTCGATGGTGTGGCGCAGCGAGTTCGACACCAGGTTGTTCAGGATGCGCGACAGCATCACGTAGTCGCAGCGCACCCACATGTCGGTCTTGCGCACCACCAGCCGCAGGCACTGCTGCTCGGCCACCGGGCGGAAGTTGCGGCTGATTTCATCGAACAGCCGGTCGAGCGGAAAGTCGATCCACTGCGGCTGCAGCACGCCCGCGTCGAGCTGCGACAGGTTCAGCAGCTCCGAGAACAAGCGGTCGAGCGAATCGACGCACTCGCGGATGTGGCCGATGCGCTGCAGCTTCACCGGGTCGTGCTCGCCGTTGGCCAGCCCGTCGGAGAAAAGCGTGAGCGCATGCAGCGGCTGGCGCAGGTCGTGGCTGGCGGCGGCCAGCAGGCGGGTCTTGGCCTGGCTGGCCACTTCGAGCTGCTGGTTCTTGCGGGCCAGCTCGGCCGTGGCCTCGTTGATGCGGCTTTGCAGCAGCCGGTGGCTTTCCGCGAGCGCGCGCGCGGCCTGGTTGAAGCCGTGCTGCAGGTGGCGCACTTCGGAGGTGCCCTCGATGGCCACGCTTGCGTCCTCGCCCGCGCCGAGCCGGTCGACCGCCTTGCCGAGCGCGCGGATCGGCTCGCTGATGCGCCGCGCCGCCCACCAGCCCGCCAGGCTCACGCCGAAGAGGCTGATCGCCAGCACCAGCCCCACGTTGAACCAGACCGAGCGCCGCGCGCTTTCCACCGCGGCCAGACTCATCTCGACCATCACCTGGCCGTTGTGGCGGCCGTCGTCGCCCACGATGGGCACCACCACCTGCAGGCCGTCGGCGCGGGCGCGGTCGACGGTTTCGGAGTTGGCGACGATCTCGCCGTCTTCCGTCCAGATCTGCACCTGCTGCACGTTGGGCTGGTAGGTGCCCGACTGGGCGGTGCGCGCCAGCGCGCGGCGGTCCATGCGCGCCAATGGCGCCTGCGCCACCGTGGCCACCTGCAGGGCCACCGTTTGCGCATTGGCGCGCATCAGCTCCGTGAGGTTGCCCAGGTGTTGCCGCGTCAGCACGGTGATGGCCGCCACCGTGGCCAGCGCCGCCGGCACCAGCGCCAGCAGGATCAGCTGCTGGGCAAAGGTCAGGCGGGCCAGGCCGCGCAGGACGCGGAAGTTCCAGTTCATGGGGGCATCGGACGCATGGGCGCCGAGCTTAGGAGGCCGGTCCGGAACCGGGAAGACAGGAAAAACATCACAAAAATTGCTTGCAATTGATATTTAATGGCGTCCGCGCTGCCCATGTTAGACCCGCCGATGCGCAACGGCCCTATCTCTTTAGGACCACAAATGCAGGCTTCCATGCGCCGATTCGTCGATTTTTCCGGTGTCCTCCGAGCGGCGGCACTGGCCTTGCTCACGGGCTTTCCGCTGTGGGCCGCGGCCCAGGCCGCCCCTGCGCCGGACGCGCCGATCCGCTTCGGCATCCTGCCGCTTGGAGGCGCCTTCGAGTCGCGCAGCGACTGGGACCCGCTGCTGGCCGAGCTGAGCCGCGCCATCAACCGCCCGGTGAGCGTGCTGTCGGTCAACTCGTACGAGGCGCTGGAGCATGCTATCCAGCGCGACGAGGTCGACATGGCCTTCCTCTCGGGAAAGATGGCGCTCGACGCCGTGACCCAGCGCCGCATGAAGGTGGTGGCGCAGGTGGTGCGGCACGACGGCCTGCCCGGCTACCGCGCGCTGCTGCTGTCGCGCAAGGCGCCGCCCTTCAACTCGCTGAAGAACATGCTCGACCAGCCCGAGCGCTGGCGGCTGGCGCGCGGAGAGAAGCAGTCGGTGTCAGGCTTCATCGTGCCCCAGCTGCAGCTCTTCCTGCCGAACCACATCGCGATGGAGACGCGCTTTCGCAGCGAGATCGTGGGCACCCACCAGGCCAACGCACTGGCCGTGGCTAATAGCGAAGCCGACGTGGCCACCAACAACACGGCCGACTTCGAGCGCTTCAAGCTGCGCTTTCCGGCCGAGACCGAGCGGCTGCAGGTGCTGTGGGAGTCGGACCTGATCCCGCACGCGCAGATCGTGGTGCGCCGCGAATACACGCCCGAGCTGCGCAAGCGCGTGCAGGCCTTCCTGACCGGCTACGGCCGCGCCAAGGGGCCGCGCGGCGATGCCGAGCGCGTGGTGCTCAAGTCGCTGCACGACCTGGCCGGCTTCGTGGCCGCCGACAACAGCTCGCTGCAGCCCGCGGCCAAGCTGGCCTACCAGCTCGCCAAACAGAACGCCATGACCGCGCAATGGGTGAACGACGCCGCGCGCGAAGCCCGCCTGCAGCGCATCGAGAGCGGCTATGCAGAACAGGTCGGCGTGCTCAAGGACGTGACGCCGTGATGAAGCCTTGGCGCGTGGCTGCCGTGCTGGTGCTGGCCTTCGCCGCCATGCTGGCCGGGCCGCTGCCGGCCATGGCGCAGGGCGCCGCCGCATCATCCGAGAAGACGACCGAAAAGACGGCAGAGAAGGCCGCGCCGGTGCCGATCAGGATGATCCGCTTCGGCGTGCTGCCGCTGGGCGGCACCGTCGAGTCGCGCGCTCTGTGGACCCCGCTCATGGCCGACATGAGCCGCAGCCTCGGCATTCCGGTGAGCGCCTATTCGGTGCCCACCTACGAAGAGCTCGACCGCGCCATCGGCCGCGACGAGATCGACATGGCCTTCCTCTCGGCCAAGATGGCGCTCGACGCCGTGATGCAGCGGCGCATGAAGGTGGTGGCGCAGATCGCGCGGCACCCCAGCGTGCCCGAGCACCGCGCCGTGCTGCTGGTGCGCAAGGCCGGGCCGCTCAACACCCTCGAAGCCGTGCTGGCCCAGCCGGAGAAATGGCGGCTCGCGCGCGGCGACAGCCGTTCGGTCACCGGCTTCATCGTGCCGCAGAGCCAGCTCTTCCTGCCGAACAACATCGAGATGGAGACACGCTTTCGCAGCGAATTCGTCGGCACCCACCAGGCCACCGCACTGGCCGTGGCCAACGGCGACGCCGACGTGGCCACCAACAACACCACCGACCTGGAGCGCTTTCGCCAGCAGTTCCCGGTGGAGGCCGAGCGGCTGCAGGTGGTCTGGCAATCGGAGCCGCCGCCTGGCGCGCCGATGGTGGTGCGGCGCGACTTCCCGCCCGAGTTCCAGGCGCGGCTGCAGAACTTCCTGACCGGCTACGGCAAGGGCAAGGGTCCGCGCGCGGACGCCGAGCGCGAAGTGCTCAAGACCCTGCGCGCGGCCTACGGCTACGTTGCGGCCGACGACAGCGCGCTGCTGCCGGAGGCGCGGCTGGAGCACCAGTTGGGCAAGCAGCGCGCCATGGCCGCCTCGTGGGTCAACGACGCGGCGCGCGAACAGCGGCTGCAGCGCATCGAGAAGACATATGCGGAGCAGGTCGAGATCCTGCGCGCGGCTCCGGCGCGCTGAACGCCCGGTTCGACTCTCAACCTAGTCCCTTCGCCGTAGCTCCAAATCCCCCTGCCTAGGCCATTAGCTAGGCCTTAAGGCGGATTTGCCTCCCGTCCCCCGCGCCGGAAACTTCGTGTTTCTTTCAGGCACCCTTGCCGTTGACGGAGTGCGGATGAGTTGGCGAACAAAAGTGGTCTGGAGCGAGGGGATGCTGTTGCAGCCTCAGCACCTGCAGCAGAGCGAGCGTCATGCCGATCATGCGAGGCATGTGCTCCTGCGTTCGACCACCCCCTACGCCTGGGGCTTTGCCGAGCTGGAGATCGACCCGGCCGCGCTCACGCTGGGCAAGCTGGCGCTGGTGCGGGCGGTCGGCGTCTTCGGCGACGGCACGGTCTTCGACATGCCGGCGGTCGACCCGCTGCCCGAGCCCATCGACATTCCTTCTTCCATGCGCGACGAGGCCGTGGTGCTCGCGCTGCCGCTGCGCCGCGCCGGTGCGCGCGAGGCCGACGCCGAGGAATATGAAGAGCTGGTGCGCCACCGCGTGCTCGAATCCGAAGTGCCTGATTCGAACACCGCCGGCGAGCGCACGGCGATGCTGCAGCTGGGCCAGCTCCACACGCGCCTGATGCGCGCCGGCGAAGCCACCGACGCCTGGACCACCATCGGCGTCGCCCGCGTGGTCGAGCGCCGCGTCGACAACCAGGTGCAGCTCGACCGCGCCATGCTGCCGCCGCTGCTGGACGTGGCCGGCCATGCCGTCATCCGTGCCTGGCTCGACGAACTGCTGGGCCTGCTGCGCCAGCGCGGCGAAGCGCTGGCGGGCCGCATGACGCAGGGCGGCACCGGCGGCGTGGCCGAGATCGCAGACTTCATGCTGCTGCAGGCCGTGAACCGCAACGAAGCCATCTTTGCGCACCTGGCAAAGAGCGCGATGCTGCACCCGCAGCATTTCTTCGAGCATGCGCTGGGGCTGGCCGGCGACCTTTCGAGCTTTCGCGATTCGCGCCGCGTCGCGCGCTTCGGCCCCTACATCCACGACGACCTTGCACTGAGCTTCCGCCCGGTGATGGACGACCTGCGCCGCAGCCTCTCGATGGTGTTCGAGCAATCGGCCATCCGCATCGAACTGCACGACCGCAAGCACGGCGTGCGCGTGGCGATGGTGACGGACGTGGAACTGCAGCGCAAGGCGACCTTCGTGCTCGCGGTGAATGCGAACATGCCCAGCGAAGCGCTGCGCGCGCGCTTCCCCACGCAAGTGAAGATCGGCCCGGTCGAGCGCATCCGCGACCTCGTCAACCTCGCGCTGCCGGGGGTCACGCTCACGCCGATGCCGGTCGCGCCGCGGCAGATTCCCTTCCACACCGGCGCCAACTACTTCGAACTCGAAACGCGCAACAGCGACCTGTGGCGCCAGCTCGAGCAATCCGGCGGCATCGCGATGCACATCGCCGGAGATTTCCCGGGCTTGGACCTCGCGTTCTGGGCCATTCGTTCCTAGCCACACCGGGCTGACGGAAACGGAACACCATCATGAGCACACCTCCCGACCCCTTCGCCGCCTTCGAGTCGGAACGCACGGTCATCAAGCCCAAGCCGCGCACGCCCGGCGGCACGCCGCCTGCGCCGGCACCGGCGCCTTTCTTCGGTGGTGCCGATCCCACGCCGGCCGCCGACGTCGGCGAGCTCGGCCTGCTCAACCCGCTGGTGTCCGCCGCCGGCAAGCTGCTGGTGTTGATCGGCAAGCTGCGCAACCTTGCGCAGCCGCCCAATGTGCCGGCGCTGCGCGCTTCCACCGCCGACGCCGTCAACCAGTTCGATGCCAATGCGCGCCGCGCCGGCGTCAGCAATGAATCTGTGCTCGCCGCGCGCTACGTGCTGTGCACGGCGCTCGACGAAGCCGTGGCCAACACGCCGTGGGGCGTGCAGGCCGGCTGGAACAAGCAGAGCCTGCTGGTGCAGTTCCACAACGAAACCTGGGGCGGCGAAAAAGTCTTCCAGCTGCTTGCCAAGCTCGCGCAGGACGTGCCCACGCACCGCCAGCTTCTGGAGCTGATCTACAGCGTGCTCGCGCTCGGCTTCGAAGGCCGCTACCGCGTGGTCGACAACGGCCGCGCGCAGCTCGACTCGGTGCGCCAGCGCCTCGCGGACCTGATCGCGAAGGACCGCCCGGCCGTCGAGCCCGAGCTTTCGCCGCACTGGCGCGGGCAGGGCGCGGGCACGGTGCGGCTGCGCGAGTCGCTGCCGCTGTGGGTGTTCGCGGCCGGCTTCGCGCTGTTGCTGGCGCTGGCGTGGTTCGGCCTGCGGCTCACGCTCAACTACCGCTCCGACACCACCTACGCCGCGGTGTCGAGCCTGCGCGCGCCCAACATCCAGATCGCGCCGCCCGCCCTGCCGGCGAAGACGCCGCGCCTCGCACGCTTTCTCGAACCCGAGATCAAGCAGGGACTGGTCACGGTGACCGACGAGGCCGACCGCAGCGTGGTGCGCCTGCGCGGCGATTCCTTCTTCGGCTCCGGCAGCGCCGAGCCGATGGCGCAGTCGCTGCCCGTGCTGCGCCGCATCGGCCAGGCGCTGGCCGAGGTGAAGGGCGAGGTGCTGATCACCGGCCACTCAGACAACCAGCCGATCCGCTCGCTGCGCTATCCCTCCAACTGGCACCTCTCGGCCGCGCGCGCCGATGCGGTGAAGGGCGCGCTGACAACGCTGGTCGACCCGGCGCGCATGCGCTCCGACGGCAAGGCAGACGCCGAACCGGTGGCCGCCAACGACACGCCTGCCAATCGAGCGAAGAACCGCCGCGTCGACATCGTGCTGCTGACCGAACCCGACCGGCTCGCTGCTGCCACACCGGCTGCTCCCGTACCAGGAGCGACGAAATGATCAAGAAAATCTTCGGCTTCCTGTTCAGCCCGCTGCTGCTGACACTGCTCGCGCTGATCGTCGTCGCGCTGCTGATCTGGTGGATCGGCCCGCTGGTGAAGATCGGCTCGCTCGCGCCGCTCGAAAGCGAAATGACGCGCGCCATCGTCATCGGCGTCATCGTGCTCATCGTGGTGCTGCGCGCGCTGTACCGCCGCTGGCGCGCGCGCCGTGCGAGCCAGCATTTGACCGACGGCCTCATGAAGGCGCCGGCCGCGAAGACCGATGCGCCGGTCAACGGCGAGCAGAAGATCCTCGACACGCGCTTCAGCGAAGCCGTTGCCACGCTCAAGCAGATGCGCCTGCACGCCGCCGGCAAGAAGCCCGGCTTGCGCGACTGGATGTCGATCTCGGGCGGCAGCTACCTGTACGACCTGCCGTGGTATGTCTTCATCGGCGCACCGGGCGCGGGCAAGACCACGGCGCTGGTCAACTCGGGCCTGAGCTTTCCGCTGGCCGAGAAGTTCGGCCCCGGCGCCATTCGCGGCGTGGGCGGTACGCGCAACTGCGACTGGTGGTTCACCGACGAGGCCGTGCTCATCGACACCGCCGGGCGCTACACCACGCAGGACAGCCACCAATCGGAAGACAAGAGCGCATGGGAAGGCTTCCTGGGCCTGCTGAAGAAGGCGCGCCCGCGCCGTCCGCTGAACGGCGTGTTCCTTACTGTCAGCGTGGCCGACCTGCTGAGCCAGGGCCCCGAGGCGCGCACGCAGCTTGCGGCCTCGATTCGTGCGCGCCTGCTCGAACTCGACAGCAAGCTCACCACGCGCCTGCCGGTGTATGTGCTCGTCACCAAGAGCGACCTGCTGTACGGCTTCACCGACTACTTCGACGACCTCGGCAAGGAGCAGCGCGCGCAGGTCTTGGGCTTCACGCTGCCGGCCAACGAGAACGTGCAGCTGGAAGAGAAGGGCCTTTCCACGGCCTTCAATCGCGAGTTCGCGCTGCTGCACAACCGCGTGAACGACGGCCTCATCGCGCGCATGCAGCGCGAGACCGACGGCACGCGCCGCGCCGCCATCTTCGGTTTTCCGGCGCAGTTCGGCTCCATCGGCTCGCTGCTGTCCGACCTGCTCGAACAAGTGTTCACCGGCTCGCGCTTTGCGCAGCCGCCGTGGGTGCGCGGCGTGTACTTCACCAGCGGCACGCAGGAGGGCAGCCCGATCGACCGCGTGATGGGCAGCCTCGCGCGCAGCTTCGGCATCGAGCGCGCGATGCTCGCGCCGCAGAAGTCGAGCGGGCGCAGCTACTTCCTCACCTCGCTGCTGCGCGAAGTGGTGTTCCCCGAGCAGCGCCTCGCCGGCGCCGACGTGAAGCTGGAGCGCCGCCGCCACACGCTGCGCGTGATCGGCGTGACGGCGATGACGCTGGTCACCGTGGGCCTGCTCGCGGCCTGGGGCTACAGCACGCTGCAGAACATGAACTACCTGAAGTCGGTCGAGGCCCGCGTCGAGCCCGCCAGGCAGAACCTCGCGGCGCTGCCCGCGCGCGTGCAGAACCTGGTCGAGGTCGCGCCCGTGCTGCAGAGCCTGCGCGACATCTGGAAGACGCCCGACAACCACCAGGGCGACGAGCCGCTGTCGATGACGCTGGGCCTCTACCAGGGCGACAAGCTCGACGCCGCCGCCATGCTCACGCACCAGCGCGCGCTTAACGACGCCTTCCTGCCGCAGATCGCCAAGCGGATCGAAGACCAGCTGCGCACCGCGCAGAAGGACAACCTCGAGTACACGTACGAAGCGCTCAAGAGCTACCTGATGCTCTACCAGCCCGAGCACTTCGATGCCGAGGCGCTCAAGGCCTGGATCACGCTCGACTGGGCCCGCAACCTCGACCGCGGCATTCCCGAAGACCAGCGCAAGGCGCTCGAAGACCAGCTCGACGTGCTCATCGCCCAAGGCCCGCCGCGCTCGCCGCTCAAGATGGACGAGAACCTGGTGCGCAGCGTGCGCGCCGTGCTCGCGAGCTACCCGCTGGAACAGCGCGTGTTCAGCCGCTTGAAGCGCCAGCGCGCCACCAAGGACATTCCGGCCTTCAGCGTGGCCACTGCCACCGGCCCCTCGGGCCCGCTGGTGTTCGAGCGCATCAGCGGCAAGCCGCTGACCGATGGCGTGCCGGGCATGTTCACCTACGACGGCTATCACAAGCGCTTCCAGAACGAAGTGACCGTGCTCACCGGCCTGCTCGCCAACGAAGACCCGTGGGTGCTGGGGCAAGACCGCAACGCAGCCGACCGCCTGCGCGACGTGGCCGCGCTCGGCGCGCTGACCGATCGCGTGCGCCGCCTGTATCTGGAGGAATACGTCAAGCAGTGGGAAGCACTGCTCGCCGACGTGCGACTGATCCGCGCCACCGGGCTGGAGAAGAACATCGAGACCGCGCGCATTCTTTCGGGCGTCGATTCCCCGCTCGCGAACTTCCTGCGCGCGGTGGTCAAGCAGACCACGCTGATCCCGGCGGCCGACGCCAACAAGGACGTCGTCAGCAAGGCGACCGAAACGGTGCGCAACACGCGCAAGGGCCTGGAAGACCTGTTCGGCAGCGACCCCGGCCGGCAGGTGGCCCCGGGCAAGCGCATCGAGAGCATCGTGGACGACCGCTTCGAGTCGCTGCGCCGCCTCGTCACCGCCGGCGGCCCCAACCAGCCTGCGCCCATCGACGACGCGCTGAAGCTCTTCAACGAGGTCTACGTGTACCTCAACGCCGTCGACACGGCCGTGAAGGGCCGCACCTCGCCGCCGCCCGGCGACGTGGCCGGCAAGCTCAAGTCAGATGCGGGCCGCCTGCCAGAGCCGGTGCGCTCGATGGTCGAGAACCTCAGCCAGTCGGGCGCCGCGCAGGCGCAGACGGCGGAGCGCGGCAACCTGAGCCAGGACCTGCGCCCCGTGGCCGAGTTCTGCGCGCGCGCCATCGCGGGCCGCTACCCCTTCGTGAGCACAAGCAAGCGCGACGTGCTGCCGGAAGACTTCGGCCAGATGTTCGGCCCCGGCGGATTGATGGACGACTTCTTCCAGAAGCGCCTGGCTGCGCTGGTCGACACCAGCACCAAGCCGTGGCGCTACAAGCCCGTGGCCGAACGCGGCGCCATCACCACGCAGGCGCTCGCGCAGTTCGAGCGGGCCGCGCGCATCAAGGACATCTTCTTCCGCGGCGGCGGCCGTGGGCCATCGATGCGACTGGACTTCAAGCCGGTGGAGATGGATGCGGGCATCACCCAGTTCATCCTCGACGTCGACGGCCAGCTCGTGAAGTACGCGCACGGGCCTGTGGTGCCGATGGCCGTGCAGTGGCCGGGGCCGAAGGGCAGCAACCAGGTGCGCATCCAGGTCAGCCCGCCTTCGACCACTGGCAGCTCGGGTGCCGCTCTGGATGGGCCGTGGGCGCTGTTCCGTGCGCTCGACGACGGGCAGCTCGAGGCCGGCGATGCGCCTGAGAAGTTCTTCATCACCTTCCAGATCGGAGCCCGGAAGACGCGCTTCGAAGTGACGACGAACAGCGTGCAGCATCCGATCCGGTTGCGTGAGCTGCGGGAGTTTTCTTGTCCGGAGGGGCTGTGAACGAGGCTGCATCTTCTTCTTCACCGCTGCTCTTTGCCTCGACCGCGTTGCCGGGGTGGTTCGGCAAGCTGCCGGGCATGGGGGATTTTGCGCATCGGCGGCTGCCTGAGGCGTTTCGTGCCGTGTGGGATCAATGGCTGCAGCGGGGCATGGCCCGGCTGCGGGATCGGCATGCGGATTGGACCGAGCGATACCTCGAAGCGCCTATCTGGTGCTTTGCGCTGGGGCGGCAGGTGGCGGGGGAGCAGGCGTGGATCGGGGTGCTGATGCCTTCTGTCGATGGGGTGGGGCGGTACTTTCCGTTTGCCCTGGCTATGGAGCTCGATCGGTCCGTTTCCGGGCAACTGCAGGGGGAGGCGCTGGCTATGGCGTTGCAGTGGTGGGCTCATGCTACGCAGGCTGCGTTGGAAGGGCTTGATGGGGATCTGGATGCGCTGCGGTTTGATGCGGTGTTGCATCGGCTGTTTGTTGATGGCGCTTCTGCTGACGGACGTGAGAGTAGTGTCGATTCGCTGGAATTGCCGCTGGCGGGGGCGTCGCTTTGGCTGAGTGATCCTGCTGCTGAGCATGGGGTTCGGATGCTCTGTACTGGGTTGCCTCGGGATGAGCAGTTTGAAGCCCTGTTTTTTGGATTTGCGGAGGAGGGGTGATGAAGGCCCCTCTTTGTTTTGTCTTCCGAGGCCGGGTCTCGCCCCGGCGGGCGACTTACTTTCTTTTGCTTCGCCAAAAGAAAGTAAGCAAAGAAAAGGCGACCCTACTGTCTGCGTCCCTTCGCTTCGCTACGGGCAACCTGCGGTGCTCGACTCCGGAGGGGGTCCGCAGAACTCGCTTCGCTCAAACAGCTGCGGCCCTGATCCCTCCTACGTCTGCGCTCCTCGGCGCAGCCAGAAGGGATTGGGGAACCAACTGGCCATCGCTGCGCTCGGCTCGGTACGACTGCAGGCGCTGCGCGCCTGCAGTCGCTTGGAGGCCAAGCGAAGCAAAGGCCCGTGTTGCCTCCACCCCCCTCTGGCTGCGCCGAGGAGCGCAGCGTTTCGCGGATCAGGGCTCGCCCTTGTCTGAGCGAAGCGAGTTTGGGCGAGACCCCGCGAAACGCGAGCACCGCAGGTTGCCCCGTAGCGCAGCGAAGGGGTCGCAGACAGTGGGGTCGCCTTTCTTTTGCCTACGTTTCTTTGGCGAAGCAAAGAAAAGTAGGTCGGCCGCCGGGCCGAGACCCGGCCTCGGGAAGCAAACACTCAACAAAGGAGCCAGTCAATGACCGACTCCAACGACGACCGCACCCGCGTAGTCCCCAAGCCAGGTCAGCCGACAACAACAACCGGCGACACGGCCGCGACCGTAATCACCGCAGGCGCTACCCCAGTCACCAGCCCCGCCACGGGAAGCACAGACGCCGGCCTGCTCCCAGTAGGCAGCCGCCTGGCCGAATTCGAAGTCACAAGAGTCATAGGCCAAGGCGGCTTCGGCGTCGTCTACGAGGCGTGGGACCACACGCTGGAACGCGTAGTAGCAATCAAGGAATACCTCCCCACGTCACTGTCGACAAGACAGAACGACGGCACAGTAGTCCCCCTGTCAGAACGCCACAGAGAAACCTTCGACCTCGGCATGCGCAGCTTCATCAACGAAGCCCGCCTGCTCGCCCAGTTCGACCACCCGTCGCTCCTGAAGGTCTACCGCTTCTGGCAAGAAAAAGGCACCACCTACATGGTCATGCCTTTCTACAGAGGCGACACGCTGAGAGAGGCCCTGGTAGCCATCCCCGCAGGCGTAGACGAGTCCTGGCTGATCCGCATCATGGACGGCGTCACGCAGGCGCTAGCGGTGATGCACAACGCCAACTGCTACCACCGCGACATCGCCCCCGACAACATCATCCTGCTCGAAGGCTCGGGCCGCCCGGTGGTGCTCGACTTCGGCGCCGCGCGCCGTGTGATCACCGACAAGACCCAGGCGATCACCGTCATCCTCAAGCCTGGCTACGCCCCCATCGAGCAGTACGCCGAGATGCCCGACATGTCGCAGGGCGCGTGGACCGATGTGTATGCGCTCGCGGCCGTGATGCACGTGGCGGTGTGCGGTCGCGCGCCGCCGCCTTCGGTGGCGCGGCTGCTGTCCGACAGCTATGTGCCGCTTGCGGGCAACGAGATCCTGCGGCAGCGCTACAGCCTGCGGCTGCTGGAGGCGATCGACGCGGGCCTCGGCGTGCGGCCCGAGCAGCGGCCGCAGTCGATGGCCGAGCTGCGAGCCGCGCTCGATCTCGAAGTGGGGCACAGCATCGCGCCGACGCCGCGCACGCAGCCGCCTTCGGGTGCGCGCAGCGGCAACAGCAACGCCGACGCTGCGACAGTCATCGCGAGCGGAAAGAGCAAGGCAGGTGGCAAGGCACCGGCGCCCGCGCCCGCTCCCACCGGCGGCGGGGGCAAGAGCAACAAGACCGTCGCCGCACTCGTATCGGTCGCCGTGCTTGCAGCCGCGGCCGGTGGCGGCTGGTGGTGGTTCCAGGGCCGCACCGGCGGCAACACGAACGCCGATGACAAGAAGGTCGTCACCACCACGCCGGCCCCGCCACCCGATACAAAGATCGCAGAGGCTCCTCCAGCACCGCCGCCACCACCACCGCCCCCTCCGGCCCCGCGCACGCCCGCCGAATCGCTGCAATCTCTCGCAACCGGCGCCGCGCCCGGCTTCGAGGTGACGGCCACGCCGAAGAAGGCCGAAGTCGCCATCGGCAAGGACCGCCTTGCCTTCGAGGTGCGCAGCAAGCGCGAAGGTTTTGTCTACGTGTTCCTGCTGTCCAGCGGCGGTGAGATGTTCCTGCTGTTCCCGAACCTGCTCGACAAGTACAACAAGATCACCGCGGGCGGTTCGCTTTCTCTGCCGCGCGCCTCGTGGCCGATGGACGCGGGCGGCCCGGCCGGCACCGACCAGTTCGCGGTGCTCGTGAGCGAGCACGAGCGCGACTTCAGCGCCGCCGGCGTGCAGAACGACGGCGTGTTCCCGGTGTTCCCGCTGCCGGTGCTGGCCGCGCTCGAAGCCACGCGCGGTACCGGCCCCTCGCCGTTGCTGGGCAAACCCGTGTGCGCACCCGGCGCCCCGTGCAACGACGTCTATGGCGTCGGGAATTTCAAAATCGTCGAGAAGTAATCGTCTGTAGAGCGTTGGCCCCTCGGGTCGCCACTTTCCGGACAAGGAGACTTTCATGACCACCTCGCAAGCACTGCAGCAGCAACGACAACAGCAGCTGCAACAGCGCCTCAACTACGTGCTCCAGTGGGCCGCTACTGCAGCCGTTGTTGCCGTCATCGCCTCGCTGGCGGGCTGCACCGCGCCGCCACCGGCCACCACGGGCACCGGCGCGGCCACGACCGACACCGCCGGCACGAGCAGCAGCGCCTCGCGCCCACCGCCGACCGGCGCCAGCGTGGCCGGCCAGGCGCGCACCTTCTCGACCCAGCTCGCCACCTACACCTCGGTGGGCTTCGACTCGGTGCCGGGCTGGTCACGCGACGACTTCTCCGAAAGCTGGCCCGCCTTTCTCGGCAGCTGCAAGGTGCTGACCGGGCGCGGCGCCGAATGGAAAGAGGTGTGCGACCGCGCGCTCAAGGTCGACGGCAAGAACAACAACGCCATCCGGGGCTTCTTCGAGGGCGAGTTCTCGGCCTACCAGATTCGCGACGACGATCGCAAGCCCGACGGCGTGGTCACCGGCTACTTCGAGCCCGAGATCGCGGGCGCCCGCCAGTACGGCGCGCCTTTCATCTACCCCGTGTACGGCCAGCCCGACGACATGCTGTTCGCCGATGCGCGCAAGCTGCCCGCCGGCAACGGCACGGTGGCGGCTCGCGTGGAAGGGCGCAACGTGGTGGTGCAGACCGGCCTCAGCACGCGCGACATGGGCGCGCCGGGCCTCTTTGCGCTCGACCTCTCGGCCATCTCGCGCGACACGCTCGACCGCAAGGTGCGCCTGCGGGTCGAGGGCAAGCAGCTGCTGCCGTACTACACGCGCGAAGAAATCGAGACCAAGGGCGCGCCCAACGCCAAGGTGCTGGCCTTCGTGAGCAGCGCCACCGCGCTGTACGAAATGCAGATCCAGGGCTCGGGGCGCATCAAGCTGGCCAACGGCGACATCGTGCGCGTCGCCTACGCCGAGCAGAACGGACAGCCCTTCCGCCCGACGCTGGCGCAGGCCGCCAACGGCAAGCCGCGCAGCCCGGTGAAGGTGCGCGGCTCGTCCATCGAGCTGCAGCTGGACGACGGCGATGACGACGATGTCGGCGCGGTCGACAGCGGCACCATCCGCACGCGCGGCTTCACGCTCGCGCGGCCGGTTGCCAGTGGCCCGGTCGTGGTGCCGGGGCGGCGCGCGGCCGGCGCGGTGTCGGGCTCGGGCATCAAGGACCCGAGCTATGTGTTCTTCAAGGAATCGACCTCGCCCGTAGGCGGCCCGGTGGGCGCCTTCGGCGTGCCGCTGTCGGCGGGGCGCTCGATTGCGGTCGATCCGCGCAGCACGCCGCTGGGCTACCCGGTGTTCGTGTCGACGCGCACGCCCGGCAGCGGCGCGCCGATGCAGCGCCTGACGATCGCGCAGGACACCGGCGGTGCCATCCGCGGCGCGGTGCGGGCCGACTATTTCTTCGGCAACGGCCAGCAGGCCGCGACCAACGCGCGCCGCATGAAGGAGCGTGGCCAGCTGTGGATCTTGCTGCCGCGCGGCCTTGCCGTTGCGCAGGCCGCGGTGTCGTCGGCCATCCGCACGCGCGGCGGGCCGGTGGGCGCGAACCTGCCGCAGTGCCTGGTGCCTTCGGAGGGCAGCTGCGTCGACGACTGATCGATCGGGCGCCTTGACTCCTCATGCAGGAAACCCTTTCGTCCGCGGAAAGCAGTGAGCTCGTCCGCCTCTGGCGGCGCAGGCAGACGCTGTCCCCGAACGACATGGGCGCCATGTACCGCATCGTGGGCGATGCGCTGGTGGCTTGCAATCCGCCAGAGCTGCAGGTGCTGGGCGAGGGCCGGCAGGAGCTGGTGGCGCAGTTCATCTATGTGAAGGTGTTGCGGCTCGATGCCGACCCGGACGAAGCCGACGAGCGCGCGAGCCACAGCGCGCCTTCCACCGCCTTTGCCCTGTGCGCTTACTTCCGCCGCTATCTCATCGACTGCACGCGCGCCAGCTCCTTCCGCCGCAAGCTCTCCATCGGCGACCAGATCACCGAGGCGCAGCTCGAAGACGAGATCGGTGCGGGCGAAGACCTCGACGGCTGCCTGGCCGAGCACGGTCTGAGTGCGCAGGCCGTGCAACTGGCCGCGCGCGCCTTCATCGCCGAACTGCCCGAGCCCGAGCGCCTGCTGCTGTGCGAGGGCTTCGGCAAGGAGGCCGAGGGCGGGCTGTCGGGCATCGCCTCGCGCCACGCCATTGCTTCCTATCACTACCGCGCGGGCCGGCTCGGCCTCGTGCACAAGCGCGAGGGGTTGACCGCGGACTACGCCAAAACCCGGATCGGCGGCTGGCTCCAGCAGACGCTGGGCATCGCCATCGAGCCCGACAACATGGCCGCGATCCTGCAGGTTTTCAAAATCCTCGGTGCTGAAGCGTCTTATGCCTGAAGACATAGCCATTCAGGAACAGACGCCATGACCCACGACCTCTGGCCCCCGCTCAGCGTGATCCGCCACGCGTTGGAAACCGGCGCGGCCGTGCCCGACGATGCGCCGGACAGCGCACCCGGCACGGCCACCGTGGCCATGCCGGGCACGTCCCCTCCAACGGGCGCAGCACCGGCCCCGGCGGCTGCCGCATCCGACCTGCTGCTGCCTCTTGTCGAATTGGCCCGGCGCCGCGAGGCTGTCGCCCAGCGCGCCTTTCCGGCCCGCTGGGCGCCGGGCCGCCTTGTCAGCGTGGTGCACGAAGGGCGGCTGCTCGGCGTGCTGCTCGACCGCTGCATCCAGGGCGATCTCTGGCAGGGCTGGATGGCCGCCGGCGAGGCCGACTGGGCATCTGCCTTCGACGTGCTGCTGGAGCCTGACGACGAGCCCTTCGAGCCGATGTTCGGCGTGATCCAGGCCTGGAACGTGCTCACGCTGGCACCTACTCCGCAGCTTTGCGCGCGCGTGCTCGGCGAGGTTTCGGCCACGCGGCTCGCCGCGATCCGCGCGGTGCACGACGAGTGGGCCGCGCACGCATCGCTCGCCATTGCGCCGGAGCCCGGGCGCATCGCGTTGCGCGGCGTGGGCGGTGTGTTCTCGGTGCTGTCGGGCACGCCGCTCGGGCCTCAGGACCCGCGTGCCGATTACCAGGAGCTGTACCGCGACGTGGGCTTGCAGCTGGGGAAGGCGCTGACGCGGCCGCAGGGCGACGAGGCTTCTTCTTCTCCCGCTCCATCGCCTGCACGGCCGCAGCCCCGTCCCGAAGGCGGCTGGTGGGGCAGCATCCGCCGCTGGTTCGGCGCGGAAGGCTGGACGCGCCCGGCCTTCGCGGTGCTGGCGCTGTTCGTGGTGATCCAGAACGTCGGGCTGCTCGGCGGCCGCGGTGCTCCCGAGGACGACGAGGTGCGCTTCCGCGACGTGCCAGCCGTACCCGCGCCGGCGCGCGCCGACCTGGTGGTGCGCTGGAAAGCCGGCGTGCGCATGGACGAGGCCGACCGGCTGCTGCAATCGATATCGGCCGACGTGGTGGGCGGGCCGGGCGATCCGGGTGGCAATGGCGTATGGCGGCTGCGGGTGCCGGAGCCAGTGGATGCGCTGGCGGTGCTCGCGGCTTCGCCGCTGGTCGAGTCAGCCGGGCCGGCTGGGGAGCAGCGGCCATGACACGCGCCGCGGCCCTCGGGCATGCCGCCCGTCTGCACCTTCACCTGCGGCCCAAGGGGAAGGGCGTCACGCAATTGCGCTTTCTCCAGGTGCTGCTCGTGCTGTGGCTGCTCGCCTGCTGCACCTTGGCCTTCGCCACCCAGCGCGCGCTGCTCGTCGGTGTCTCCGAACTCGTCAACCAGCCGCAGGCACTGTGGCTGCAAGCGCCGCGCAACGACGTGATGCTGATGCGCGACGCACTGCTCAGGCAGGGCTTCGCGGCGCCCGACATCGCAGTGCTCGCCGACGGCGTGAGCGGCGCCGCGCTGCCCGAATCGCAAGCCATCCACGACGCGCTGGCCAGGCTGCTCGCGCAGTCGAAGAGCGGCGACTTCGTGCTGCTGTACTTCTCCGGCCACGGCACCCGCCTGCGCGACATCGCCAAGCGCTACCAGGAGCCCGATGGGCTGTCGGAGAACTTTCTCGCGCGCGACGTGCGCGGCACGCTCGGGAGCGACAACGTGCTCACCGGCGACCTGCGCGACGTCGACTTCGACGCGTGGATCCAGTCCTTCCTCGCGAAGAACGTGTTCGTCGCCTCGGTGTTCGACACCTGCTCGGCCAACTCCATGACGCGCGGCACGGCCGATGCACCCGCCACAGCCGAAGGCCCGCCCGATGACGAAGTGCGCTGGCGCGGCCTGCGCGTGACGCAATTGACCGGCGGGGCACCACCCGCGCGACCGCAGACGCCACCCGTGCCGACCGAAGCCGTGCCCCGCGCCCGCTACGTCGCCTTCTTCGCGTCCGAAAGCCACCAGATCACGCCCGAGCTGCGCTTGCCCCGCAAGGGGCGCAATGCCCGGCCGCAGGGCCTGCTGACCTGGGCCGTGGTCGAGGCGCTGTCGCGCAAGCCCGCCACCTGGCGCGACCTGTTCGACGGCGTGCTCGCGCAGTACCCGCCGGTCATCGACGAACTCGCGCAGCGCTTTCCTACGCGCGAGCTGCCGTCTCCGGTGGCCGAAGGCAACCTCGATGCGCCGCTGTTCGCCAACAGCGGCGCGCCCGCATCCACGCGTCCCGTATGGCGCGCGCAACGCAGCGGCGACAGCCTGGCCATCAAGGCCGGGTTGCTCGACGGCCTCGCGCAGCAGCAGGAGCTGCGCGTGCTCGCCACGCTCGAAGACGGCGCCGTGCGCAGCGCGCCTGCCACCGTGTCGCAGATCAAGCTCGGCGGCGCGTGGCTGGCCGTGCCTACGGCGCTGAAGGATGTGTCGGGCGCTGCGTTCTGGAGCGTCACGCCGATGAGTGAACCGGCCGCCACCGCCTTGCGCGTGCGCGCCGACAAGCCGCTGCCCGCCGGCCTCAGCCTCGACTACCCGGCTGCGATCCGCCCCACCGACGATGCGGCCACCGCCGACGTGCGCTGGACCGACCTCGGCCCCTCGGGCCAGCGCCTCGAGCTGCTCTCGCCGCTGTTCGGCGCCACTGTCTCCACCGTGGTGCTGCCCGACACCGCCGCGCTGCGCCGCCGCCTGCAGGTACTGGCGCAGCTCAAGTGGCTCGCGCAGCTGCAGGCCTACGGCAAGGATGGCCAGCTCGACGGCTTCGATGCCGCGCTCGAAGTGTGGAGCGCTGACCGCATGCTGCGCAGCACGCCCATCGTTCAAGTTCAGGCCCAAGCGGCGAACGCGCTGCCCTCGCCGCGCGCCGGCGAGCGCCTGCGCCTGAACGTGCGCAACACCAGCGGCCGTTCGCTCGATCTCGTCATCGCCGGCATCGACGCGCGCGGCAACCTGCAGTCGGTCTACCCCGACGAGCTCGTCGGCGAAACCAACCGCTTCAAGCGCGGCACGCCCGATCAGCCCTCGGTCAAGCGCTTCGACCTGCCGTGGCTCGATGCTGCCGGCGACGCGCGCCTGCTGGTCATGGCCGTGCCCGCCACGCCCTACAGCGCGCCGCGCCTGTTCGGCGTGGCCTATGCGCAGGCCGATGTGTCGGAAGTGCGCGTGCGCGGCGGCCAGCCGCCGGCGGAGAGCGGCGAGCGGCAGGTGTTCGCGGCCCTGCTGCGCAGGAGCAGCGGCGCAGCGGACGGCGGAGCCCGGCCATGACGGCGCGGCCCGAGATCACGGTTTCCTTTTCCTGTTTCGATTTCCGGAGGTGATATGGCATTTCTAGACGACGGCTCCTGGAGCCCTGAAGACGCCCAGCGGTTCTACGAACTGATCGGCACCGGCTCGGCCGAAACCGACCTGGTCATGCTGATCGAGAACAAGGGTGCGCCAGTCGAAGGCGAGCTCGACCGCCCCTTCGACGACGGCAAGGCGCGCATGAACATCGGCGGCTACTACTGGTCGGTGCAGGTGCCCGAGTCTTCCAGCCAGAACCAGGTCGTGCCCAACAACCTGATCGTTGCGCGCCGCAGCGACGCGGCCACCGCCACCATCGCCAGCCTGCTGCGCGCGCAGGAAAAAGACCTGAAGGTCGTCATCAGCGCCTTCAAGTCGGGCGGCGACGAGCGCTCGCCCGATGCGCAGTCGACCTTCGAGCTGGTGCTGGAGAACGCGCGCATCTGCCGGCTGGTGCTCAACTCCGGCGGTCACTGGGGCGTGCCCTCGGAGCTGATCTCCATCAGCTACCGCACGGTGAAGGTCAAGTCGGCACCGCAGAAGACCACCGGCTTGCGCGGCGCGGTGCGTGAATGCCAGTTCACCCGCGCCTGAGCCTCATCACCCCACCCAGGAGCCGCACACCATGACGACCGCCGCCGAATTCCTCAAGGCCGCCGATCCGGCCGCCGCCCTCAAGGCCCTGAGCGACGACGTGCGCGCCAAGCCTTCCGACAGCAAGCACCGCGTGTTCATGGCGCAGCTGCTGTGCGTGCTCGGGCAGTGGGAGCGCGCGCTCAACCAGCTCACCGTCGCGGCCGAGCTCGACGCGCTGGCCGTGCCCATGAAACAGGTCTACGGCGAGGCCGTGCGCTGCGAGGGCCTGCGCGCCGAAGTGTTCGCCGGCACGCGCACGCCCATGATCTTCGGCCAGCCCGACCAATGGCTGGCGCTGCTCATCGAGTCGCTGCTGCGCCAGGGCCGCGGCGAGAGCGAACTGGCCGAGGACCTGCGCCAGCGCGCCTTCGACGGCGCGCCCGCCATCAGCGGCACCATCGACGGCGCGCCCTTCGAATGGCTGGCCGATGCCGACATGCGCCTGGGCCCGGTGCTCGAAGCCTTCGTCAACGGCAAGTACTACTGGATTCCGTATGCGCGGCTCGCGCACATCAAGATCGATCCGCCCGAAGACCTGCGCGACTGCGTGTGGATGCCCGCGCACCTGCAGTTCGAGAACGGCGGTGAAACCCTTGCGCTGATTCCCACGCGCTACGAGGGCACAGAGAAGGTGGAAGACGGCGAGCTGCGTCTGGCGCGCAAGACCGAGTGGCGCGAGCTGCGCCCCGAAGTCTGGGCCGGCTACGGCCAGCGCGTGCTCGGCAGCGACGCGGGCGAGTACGCGCTGATGGACGTGCGCGAGATCCTGTTCACGCAGGCCAGCGAAAGCGCTGCAGAGGCCGGAGAGGCCGAGGGCAGCGTCGATGGCTGAGCTCACCGCGCAGGAGCGGCTGCAGCCCTCGCTGCTCGATCGCCTCGTCGACAACGCGCCCGACGAAAAGCGCGAGGGCGACGAGAAGCGCACGCTGACCAAGCAGGCGCTGCGCCAGGCCGTGCTGCGAGACCTCGGCTGGCTGTTCAACGCCACCGGCTACGGCCTCTCGATGGACGACAAGCAATACCCGAATGCGGCGCGCTCGGTCATCAACTACGGATTGCCTATGCTGTCTGGCCAGTTCACCTCGTCGGTGCAGCGTGTCAGCATGGAACAGGCTTTGAAGAACGCAATCCTGCAGTTCGAGCCGCGCATTTTGTCCCGCACACTCGAAGTGGAACTCGTCATGGAAGGCCCGGCACTGGACTCCCACAACAGCATCGGCCTGCAGATACGCGGCATGCTGTGGGCACAGCCCGTGCCGCTGGAGTTTCTGATGCGAAGCCGCGTTGACCTGGAAGAAGGACGCATCGAGATAGTGGACATGGCGCAAAACCCAAGGTGAGTCCCGCATGGACCCTCGGCTGCTGAGCCTGTACGAACAGGAGCTGCGCTACTTCCGCGAAAGCGCTTCCGAGTTCGCGCGGGCATTTCCAAAGATTGCGCATCGACTTGGCATCGAGGGCCAGGAAGTGGCCGACCCGTATGTGGAGCGGCTCATCGAGGCCACGGCGTTTCTTTCGGCACGGGTGGGCCTGAAGCTCGACGCCGAGTACCCGCGCTTCACGGGCCATTTGCTCGACATCATCTATCCGCACTTTCTTTCGCCCACGCCGGCGATGGTGGTCGTGTCTTTCGTGCCCGACCCCGACGACGCGAACCTTGCGACCGGCCCCACGTTGCCGCGCGGCAGCGGACTGCGCGCACGGCAGGCGGTGGGGCAGAACACGCATTGCGAATTCCGCACGGCCAATGCGCTGCGCATCTGGCCCATCGAAGTGCAGCGCGCGCAGTACTTCACCTACGCGCCCGACCTGCCGCTGAACACGCACCCGCAATCGCGCGCCATCCGCGGCGGCTTGCGCATTGCGCTGCATGCCACGGCTGGCCTGAACTTCAGCCAGATCGCACTCGACGATCTGGTGTTGCACTTCGGCGGTGCCGAAGACGTGGCCTGGCAACTGCACGAATGCGCGCTGGGCCAGCCCATCGGCGTGCTGGTGCGGCCGCTCGCGCCCAGCGGCGCACTGCAAGGCGTGGCGCAGAGCCTGCCCGCCAGCGCCATCGGCGCGGTCGGCTTCGAGGAAGACGAAGCGCTGCTGCCCACCACCGCCACCGGCTTCTCGGGCTTTCGGCTGTTGCAGGAGTACTTCGCGTTTCCGCAGCGCTTCCAGTTCGTGCGCATCGGCGGGCTCCAGGCGCTGCTCGCGGCCATGCCGGTGACCGACGTCGAAATCGTGCTGCTGTTCTCGCGCGGCGACGCAGCACTCGAAAAGCTGGTGAGCGCCGACAACGTGCAGCTGCACTGCGTGCCCGCCGTCAACCTGTTCAGCAAGCGGCTCGACCGCGTGCCCATGACCGAGGGCGTGAGCCAGTTCCACCTGGTGCCCGATCGCACGCGCCCGCAGGACTTCGAGGTGCACACCATTACCGAAGTCATCGGCCACGGCGCGCCCGGTGCCGATGCGGTTGCGGCCGAGCAACCTTTCAGGCCTTTCTATTCGGCCTTTCACGGCAGCCGCAACAGCCACCCGGCCTACTTCACGACCACGCGCGAGCCGCGCATGCTGTCGGTGCGACAGCGCACCGAGGGCAACCGCAGCAGCCACATCGGCTCCGAGGTCTACATGCAGATCGTCGATCCGCAGCAGGCGCCGTATGCGGCCACGCTGCGGCAGCTGGCGGTGACGGCGCTGTGCACCAACCGCGACCTGCCGCTCTTGATGCCGCTGGGCCGCGAGAACGACTTCGACTGCGTCGATTCATTTCCCGTGCAGCGCGTGCGCATGGTGCGCGGGCCGTCGCGGCCGGTGTCGCCGGTGGTGAGCCAGGGGCTGGGGTGGCGCGTGGTCGATCACCTTGCGCTGAACTACCTGTCGCTTTCCGACAGCACGCCGGAGCAGGGCGCGGCCGCGCTGCGCGAAACGCTGATGCTCTATGCCGTGCATGCCGACGAGATGCGCCAGGGCCAGGTGCGCGGCCTGCTGTCGGTGAAGTGCAAGCCTGTTGCGCGCCGACTGCCGCTGAAGGGCCCGATCGCTTTCGGGCGCGGGCTCGAAGTGACGCTCGAAGTCGACAAGGACGCCTTTCACGGCCACAGCGCCTTCCTGTTCGGGGCCGTGCTGGCGCGCTTCCTGTCGCGCCATGTGGAGGTGAACCATTTCGTCGAGACCGTGCTGCGCATCGCGGGCAAGGGCGAGACCATGCGCTGGAGGCCGCTGTGCGGGACGCGACAGATTCTGTGAGCACCCGAGTCGACAACGCGCTGCGCGGGTGGTCCGCGGAGCCGTGGTCGTTCGATTACTTCGCGGTGATGCGCCGGCTGGAGTCCGTCGCGAAGACCACGCCGCGCTGGGGCCGCGCGCTGCTGCCGAGCGCCGAGCCGGTGCGCGTGGGGCAGGAGCCATCGCTCTCGTTCGCACCCGCGAGCTTCAGCCGCTTCGAGCCCGCCACAGCCTATTCGCCGCCGCGCCTGCGCCAGCACTTCTTCAGCTACATCGGCCCCAATGGTCCGCTGCCGGTGCACCTGAGCGACTTCATCCGCGAGCGCAGCCTGAACCACGGCGACCCGACGTGGCTGGCCTTTCTCGACAGTTTTTCGCACCGCTTCTCGCTGCACTTCTATCGCGCGTGGGCGCAGTCGCGGCCGGCCGTGGCGCTCGACCGGCCGGGCGAAGACCGCTTCCGCCTGCAGGTCGGTGCGCTGGTCGGCATCGGTACGCCGGGCCGCGTGGACCGCGACGAGATCCATGACGACGCGCGCCTGCATTTCTCGGGCTGGCTCGCGCGCCGCGTGCATAACGTGGAAAGCGTGGAGTCGGTGCTGTGCAGCTACTTCGGCGTGCCCGTGAAGCTGGAGCGCTGGGTCGGCCACTGGATGAGCCTGCCGGTGGCAGAGCTCACGCGGCTGGGGCAAGGCGAGAGCTCGCGCTCCATGGGCATGGGCGCCATGCTCGGCACCCGCGCCTGGGACCGCCAGCACCGCGTGCGCCTGCACCTGGGCCCGCTCACGCTGGAGCAGTACCGGATGTTCCTTCCCATCGGCAATGCGCGCCCCGTGCTGCAGCGCTGGATGCAGCAACTGCTCGGCGACGAGCTCGAGTGGGACGCCGAGCTGGTGCTCGAGAAGGCGCAGGTTCCTCTCACGCGCCTTGGCGACGCGAAGGGCAATGCACCGCGCCTGGGCTGGGTGTCGTGGCTCGGGCAGCGCAAGCGTTCGCGCGATGCGGCGGACGTGCGCATCGGCAACCAGTCTTTCAACAAACCCATCTTCATTCGTTCAGAAGAGATACGGAGTCCCTCATGAGTGAAATCAGCCGCACCGCCCTTTTCGGCAAACTCAACTCGCTGGCCTACAAGGCCATCGAAGGCGCCACCGTGTTCTGCAAGATGCGGGGCAATCCGTACGTGGAGCTGGAGCACTGGTTCGCCCAGCTGCTGCAGGCGCAGGACTCCGACCTGCACCGCGTGATCCAGCACTACGGGCTCGACGTGTCGGTCATCGCGAAAGACATGACCACCGCGCTCGACCGCCTGCCGCGCGGCGCCACCGCCATCAGCGACTTTTCTCCGCACATCGAGAACGCCATCGAGCGCGCGTGGACCTATGCCACCCTGCAGTTCGGCGAGGCGCAGGTGCGCACCGGCTACATCCTGGTGGGCATGCTGAAGACGCAGAGCCTGCGCAACCCGCTGTTCGGCTTGTCGAAGCAGTTCGAGAAGGTCAAGGTCGAAGACCTGGCCGACAACTTCGCAAAAATCTGCGACGCCTCGCCCGAATCGCAGATGCGCGCGCAGGACGGCACCGGCATGGGCAGCGGCGCGCCGGGTGAAGACTCGGGCGCGATGGCGCCGGCCGCCATGGGCAAGGGCGACGCGCTGAAGAAGTTCGCGGTCGATCTCACCGAGAAGGCCAAGAAGGGCGAGATGGACCCGGTCACGGGCCGCGACGAAGAGATCCGCCAGATCGTCGACATCCTCATGCGCCGCCGCCAGAACAATCCGCTGCTCACCGGCGAGGCCGGCGTCGGCAAGACGGCCGTGGTCGAAGGCTTTGCGCAGCGCCTCGCGCGCGGCGACGTGCCACCGCAGCTGAAAGACGTGAAGCTGCTCACGCTCGACATCGGCCTGCTGCAGGCCGGCGCGAGCATGAAGGGCGAATTCGAGCAGCGCCTGCGCCAGGTGATCGACGAGGTGCAGAGCTCGCCCACGCCCATCATCCTGTTCATCGACGAGATCCACACGCTGGTGGGTGCGGGCGGTGCGGCAGGAACGGGCGACGCGGCCAACCTGCTGAAGCCGGCGTTGGCGCGCGGCAACCTGCGCACCATCGGCGCCACCACGTGGGCCGAGTACAAGAAGTACATCGAGAAAGACCCGGCGCTCACCCGTCGCTTCCAGGTGGTGCAGGTGCCGGAGCCCGACGAGACCAAGGCGATCCTGATGCTGCGTGGCGTGGCCAGCGTGCTGGAGAAGCACCACCGCGTGCAACTGCTCGACGAGGCCATCGAGGCGGCCGTGAAGCTGTCGCACCGCTACATTCCCGCTCGCCAATTGCCCGACAAGGCCGTGAGCCTGCTCGACACGGCCTGCGCGCGCGTGGCCGTGTCGCAGCACGCGACGCCGCCCGAGGTGGAAGACTGCATGCGCCGCATCGAAGGGCTCACGGTCGAGCAGGAAATCATCGGCCGCGAAGAAGCCATCGGCATCGACGTGACCAAGCGCGCAGCACAGGTCACCGCGCTGCTGGCCGAATCGAAGGTGCAGCTCGATGCGCTCAATGCGCGCTGGCAGGAAGAAAAGGGGCTGGTCGACCGGCTGCTCGAATTGCGCAGCAAGCTGCGCGCGGGCAACAAGCCGGTGGATACGCCTGCTGCTGCCACCGATGCGGCACCAGCCGCCGCCGAGCCCGCGCACGACCGAGCCACGCTGCTCGCCGAGCTGCACGAGCTGCAGGCCAAGATCCACGCGGTGCAGGGCGAGTCGCCGCTCATCCTGCCTTCGGTCGACGAGCAGGCCGTGGCCTCGGTGGTCGCCGACTGGACCGGCATTCCCGTCGGCCGCATGGTGAAGAACGAAGTGGAGGCGGTGCTCAAGCTCGCCGACACGCTCAACCAGCGCGTCATCGGCCAGAAGCACGGGCTGGAAATGATCGCGCGCCGCATCCAGACATCGCGCGCGCGGCTCGACAACCCGCAGAAGCCGATCGGCGTGTTCATGCTCTG
Organism: Variovorax sp. YR266; assembly: GCF_900107295.1. NCBI lineage: Bacteria > Pseudomonadati > Pseudomonadota > Betaproteobacteria > Burkholderiales > Comamonadaceae > Variovorax > Variovorax sp. YR266. The sequence continues at coordinate 75,606 of NZ_FNPM01000004.1, read as the reverse complement.
CGGCACCTCCGGCGTGGGTAAGACCGAGACCGCGCTGGCCCTGGCCGAGGCGCTGTACGGCGGTGAGCAGAACATCATCACCATCAACATGAGCGAGTTCCAGGAGGCGCACACCGTCTCCACGCTCAAGGGCGCGCCTCCGGGCTACGTGGGCTATGGAGAAGGCGGCATCCTGACCGAGGCCGTGCGCCGCCGCCCCTACAGCGTGGTGCTGCTCGACGAAGTGGAGAAGGCCCACCCCGACGTGCACGAGATCTTCTTCCAGGTGTTCGACAAGGGCTGGATGGAAGACGGCGAGGGCCGCATGATCGATTTCAAGAACACGATCATCCTGCTGACCACCAACGCCGGCAGCGAGCTGGTGATGAGCATGTGCCGCGACCCTGACTTGCTGCCCGACTCCAACGCGTTGGCCGATGCGCTGAAGGCGCCGCTGATGAAGGTGTTCCCGCCCGCGCTGCTGGGCCGCATCGTCACCATTCCCTATTACCCGCTGTCGCCCGAGATGATGAAGAAGATCGTGCGGCTGCAGCTCGGGCGCATCAAGAAGCGTGTCGAGACCAATCACGGCGTGCCCTTCGAGTACAGCGAAGCGGTGGTCGAGCAGGTGGTCGCGCGGTGCCAGGACCCGGAGTCGGGTGGGCGCGTGATCGACGCGATCCTTACCAACACCGTGCTGCCTACGATTTCTGTCGAGTATCTGCAGCGTCTGGCCTCTGGTGGGGAGATCCGCCGTGTTGCGCTAGACGTGAAGGATGCGGACTTCACTTACGCGTTCGACTGAGATGAAAGCCTGGTCTTCAGTTTTGACTGTGCTTTGTTCGGGGCGCGCTCACGCCGACGGGGTACCTTGCTCCGCGAATGTCCCCCGGCCTGCGGCCTCCTCCTTTATTTCGCTGCGCAAGGCACCCCATCGACGTGATCGTTGTTCGCATCGGTGGTTGATCGGCCGGCACCACAGCCGCGCCCATGTGCGAATGGCATCGGGTGCTCCCCGCAGCGAAATAAAGGAGGAGCCGAAGGCGGGGGACATTCGCGGAGGGGAGTACCCGGTGTCATTCGCACGCACCCCGAATGTCTTCCTGACTGACTGACACGCCACCACCATCAAGAGAAAAAAATGGCCGACCACGAGTTCCGCATAGAAAGCGATTCACCCGCGAAGGACGACCTGATGTTCTGGCGCATCGTCGGCCACGAGGCGCTTGCGCGTCCGTCGGCCTACGAGCTTACGGTGATCTCGCAGAACAAGGCCATCGAGGCCAAGGACATCCTCGGGCATGCCTTCGACGTGGTCATCGAGTTCCAGGATGCCGACGGCGGCACGCACGAGCGCCACTGCCAGGGCCATGCCGTGCGCTTCGTGCGCGCCGGCCACATGGGACGACACTACGAATATCGCATCACCCTGCGCTCGTGGTTCTGGCTGCTCACCAAGCGCGCCAACTCCCGCATCCTGCAAGAAAAGAAAGTTCTCGAAGTGCTCGATGCCGTGTTCGAAGACAGCCCCATCAAGCGCTTCAAGAAAACCAAGGCCGACAATGTCGTAGGCACCCACAACCCGCGCCGCTACTGCGTGCAGCACCAGGAAAGCGACTACCAGTTTCTCTCGCGCCTGCTCGAGGACGAAGGCATCTACTACTGGTTCGACGCGCACGACGCCCCCGGAACCATGCATCTTTCGGACGCCAGCGACATGGCGCACGACAAGCTGCCCGCCGCCGACACCCTGCGCCACATGGCCACCAACGCCGCCGAGCCGCGCTTCAACGAAATCTCGCGCTGGGTCAGCGGGCGCCAGTTCGACACCGGCAAGCATGCATCTCGCGACAGCGACTTCAAGGCCATCAAGAAAAAGCTGGGCGCCGACATCGACGCCTCGGACGACCACGAGCTGGCCAACCTGGAGCTGTTCGAGTTTCCGGGCGGCTACTTCACCGGCGACGAAGCCGAGACCCGCGCCAAGCTGCGCGGCGACGAACTCAACGCGCGCCGCGACCGCCACTGGGCCGTGACGCCGTGGCCCGACGTCACCGCCGGGCGCGGCTTCAAGTACGAGGGCGACCCCGACGGCACGCGCAACGGCGACTACGTCATTGCTGCCTGCACCTTCGTCGCCAGCCACCGAGGCTACGAGGGCGTGAGCGCCAGCGCCGCGGCGCGGCCCGTGCACAACGCGCTGGCCGACGTGCTGCGCGACGACGCGGTGAACGCCGACACGCTGCCGGTGCTCGAAGAGCTCATCGCCGCCACGCCCGCGCTGGCCGCCGCGCAGACCGGCAACAGCATCTTCCTGCTCACCGTGATGCCGGCCGATCGCCTGTTCCGCGCGCCGCGCCTCACGCCGCGCGTGACCATGCCCGGCCCGCAGACCGCCATCGTCGTCGGCCCCAAGGGCGACGAGCTGCACGTGGACGACCACGGCCGCGTGAAGGTGCACTTTCACTGGGACCGCTACGACGAGAGCAACGAGAAGTCGACCTGCTGGGTGCGCGTGTCGCAGCCCTGGGGCGGAAAGGGCTGGGGCGGCTACTTCATTCCGCGCATCGGGCAGGAGGTGATCGTCGACTTTCTCAACGGCGACCCCGACCGGCCGATCATCGTCGGGCGCGTCTACAACGACGAGCAGCCCATCCCGTACAAGTCGCCCACGCAGAGCGGCTTCAAGACCCGCTCCACGCCCGGCGGCGGTCCTGCGAACTACAACGAGATCATGTTCGAGGACAAGAAGGGCGAGGAGAACATCAACATCCACGCCGAGCTCGACATGAGCCGCAGCGTGGAGCGCGACGACTCCACCACCGTCGACCGCGACCAGACCATCACCGTCAAGCGCGACCAGACCAGCCTGGTAGACCGCGACCGCAAGAGCACCGTCACGCGCAACGACACCAACATGGTGGTGGTCGACCAGAAGAACACCGTCAAGGGCAAGCAGAACAACCAGGTGGTTGGCACTCGCACCACCTTCGTCGACAGCGACGACAAGACCATGGTCACGGGCACCAGCCTGAGCGACGTGACAGGCGCGCGCACCGACACCTCGCGCGCCGGGGAAACCCGCAACGTCACCGGCAACCAGACCATCACCGTCAGCGGCAACGTCACCTACAAGGCCGCGAAGATGAGCTTCGAGGCCGCCCACATCGACTGGCTGGTGACGGGCTCCAACTCCAAGTACATCACCGTGCCCAGCGGCCCGTTGGGGCTGATGGCCGACAAGATCAAGCTGATAAGCAACACCAAGATCGAGATGATGGCGGTGGGCGACATCAACGCCACCTCCATCGGCTCGAACACCACGGTGCTGGGCTCCAACTCGAGCGGCTATATCGGCACCAACAGCGAAGCCAACATGGGCGTGACCCGCTCGACCTTCATCGGCATGAGCATCGAGAACGCGCTGGCGTTGGCCATGGCCAACGTGCTGGGCGTGAACATCGAGAACACGGCGGGCGTGAAGCTGACCAACTGCGCGGCGCCCGACATCGCAGCGGTGGCGATGGATGTCAAGCAATCGGCGCTGCACACCTTCACGCCGGGCGCCGGTGGCGCGGGCGCCGGGGCGGCCGCGGTGGCCGGCGGCCTGGCCGCCGTGGCAGGCGCCGCCTCGGCCTATGTCGACATCGGCGCCACGCTCAAGCAGTACGCCGATGCGGCCGAAGCCCTGGGCAAGGCCGCCGACGACGCGCATGCCGAAGGCCTGCACAGCCTGGAAGACCGGCTTCGGTCGCTGGCGGGCAAGGCCAGCAACCGGCGCTTCGACGCCATCCTCGGCCTGGTGCCGATCATGGGGCTGGGGTTGCCGATCGCGGAGGTCTTTACCAGTGACCCCAGCGGCACCGCCGATCTCGGCAAGGTCAACAACGCCGTCGAGCCCGACGGCTCGGCCCGGCCGCCCGCAGAGCGCGAGCCCGAAGACGACTAGCCGGGGCGCCGAATGCAAGTCCTCAAGCCTCAGGCGCTCGGCCTCTCGACGCGGCCCATCGAGTTCCGCAAGCGGTTCGGACTCAGCGTCAGTGCGTACCTGCACCTGCCGTTCGCGCAGGGCGAGCGCGGCACGCTGTGGGCCGAGCAGTCGATGTGGTCCTTTCTTGCGAAGGAAATGGCGCAGCCGCTGATCGACGAAGGCGTCGCCAAGCTCACGCCCGAGTTCCTGGTGCACGGCAAGGCCTTCGCGCCGGCCGACCGACCCGATGCCTGCGCGGTGCGCGCGCGCTTCGGCGCGTGCGAGAAGACGTTGCTCGTCTTCGGCGAGCGGCACTGGGAGGGTACGCGCGCCACCGCGCCGCAGTCCTTCGAGTCGCTGCCGCTCGACTGGGCTGCCGCATACGGCGGCGCCGATTTCGCGCAGAACCCGCAAGGCCGGGGCCGGCAGGCGCGTGACGGCGTCCTGTGGCTGCCGAACACCGAGTTGCCGCAAGACCGCCTGCTGCGGCCCGACCAGGCCATTGCGCCGGCCGGCTTCGGCGCGCTCGACCTGATGCATCCGCAGCGCGCGCAGTACCGCGGCACCTACGACGCCGACTACCTGAAGCTGCATGCGCCGGGCTTTGCGCCCGACACCGACTGGCGCTACTTCAACCTCGCGCCTCCCGACCAGTGGATGGCCGCGCCTCTCGTCGGCGACGAGCCCTTCGCCTTCGACAACATGCACCCGCAAAAGCCGCGCATCGAAGGCCGCCTGCCGGGCCTGCGCGCGCGCGTGTTCGTCGGCTACAGGATTGCCGGCAGCAGCGAGCCCAAGGTGCGCGAGGTGCCGCTGCGGCTGACCACCGTGTGGTTCTTCCCGCATGCGGAGCGCTGCATCGCGATCTTCCAGGGGCTGGCCGAGGTCGGTACCGACGACGGCTCCGACGTGGCCAGCCTGATGGGCGCGGTAGAGCGCACCGGCGAGCCGCGCAGCGACGCGCATTACCTTGAGGCCGCCGCGAAGCGCGCAGACCCGAAGATGGGCCCCGTCTACGCCATCATCGACAGCGACCTGCTGCCCGAAGGCATCAGCACGCTCGACCCCGACGTGGAAGCCGCCAAGGCGCCGTTCGGCATGGACGGCTTGCAGGGCGAGGCGCAGTACCGCCGGGCCGAGATGGACGTCGAGTTCGCGCGCGACAAGGCCGTGGAAATGGGCAAGGACCCCGACGCGCTCGGCATCAGGATGCCGCCGCGCGAGAACGTGCCGGTGGGCGATGAGCTGCCCCCGTACCTCGAGAAGAAGATGAAGGAGGCCAACGCGCAGGGCTGGGCCGCCGTCGAAGACGCCTTGACCGTGCTCGAGAAGGCGCTGGAAGCGGCGGAGCAGAACCGCATCGACCTCGCCAAGGTGCAGCACCGCGGGCCGCCGCTCTACAACGCCGAGAAGCATCTGGCCGAGATGCAGGCGCAGGCGGCGGGCAGCACCCGCAAGGTCGACCTGACGCCGATGTTCCCCAAGCTCTGCGAACTCGAGGAAGTGCAGCGCAAGGGCTACCTGCAGTCCGCGCATGTGCAGCCGCCGGCCTTTGCGATGCCGGCCGATGCGGCAGCGGTATTGCGTGCGGAGATGACGCGCGCCATCGCGGCCGGCATCAAGCTGTTTTCGCGCGCCGACTTCACGGGCGCCGACTTTTCTGGCCTCGACCTGCGCGAGGTGAACTTCGAAGGCGCATGGCTGGAGAGCACCAACTTCAGCAATGCCAATCTCTCGGGCGCCACTTTCGCGGGGGCGGTGCTCGCGCATGCGAACCTCGAAGGCGCCATTGCCATCGGTGCCAGCTTTCGCGAGGCCAACCTTGGCAAGGCGCGGCTCGCGCGCGCCGTGTTCGACGGCTGCGATTTCTCGCAGGCCATGCTCATGCACTGCGCCTTCGGCGGCACGCAGATGCGGCGCGCCAACTTCACGAAGGCCCAACTGTTCGAAACCACCTGGGGCGAGGCGGACTGGACGGGTGCATTGCTCGCGGGCCAGGTCTTTCACAGGCTCGACCTGAAGGGCATGCGCTGGCCCGAGGCCGACCTGTCGGCCTGCAACTTCATCGAATGCGACCTCACGGGCGTGGACATGCACGACGCCACGCTCACAGCCGCCACCTTCGTCACCTGCAAGCTCGACGCCGCCCGGCTCATGGGCGCGAAGTGCGCCGGCGCCGTGGCCGTGAAGGGCACCAGCCTCGCCGATGCCGAAATGGGCCTGGCCGACCTGCGCAACTTCAACTTCGGCGCTTCGGACCTGCGCGGTGCGAAGCTGGTGCGTTCCGTGCTCGACGGCGCCAACCTCTGCGATGCGCGGCTCGACGGGGCCGACCTGCGGCTGGCCAGCGCCAAGGGCGCGCTGATGCGCAAAGCCATCTGCACCGGAGCGCTGCTGTCGGGCGTGAACTTCAGCGACGCGGTGTTCCAGTCGGCCGACCTGCGCGGTGCCGACCTGCGGCGCAGCAACCTCTTCGGTGCCGACCTCAGCCGCGTGCGGCTCGACGGATCGACCAGCTTCGACGGCGCGTTGCTCCAGCGTGCGCGCACGTGGCCCAGGCTCACTCCTGAACAGCAGGCTGCAGCATGACACCGCAACTGCTCGCCATTGCCGTTGGCGTCGGAGAGACGCTGGAAGGCCTCGACCTGCGCAAGGGCCAGTTCGCGAAACTGCCGCTGGGCGGCGGCGTGTTCTCCAAGGTCAACTTCGCCGAAGCCGACCTGCGCGCAGCAGACCTGCGCGAGACCGTGTTCGACCAGTGCGACCTGCGCGGCGCGCTCGTCTCGGGCGCTAACCTTCGCAAGGCTGTGTTCAATCGCTGCCTGCTCGACCACGTCGATCTGCGCGAGGCCAACCTGCACGGTGCGGTGTTCACCGAATGCGACCTGACGCACGCGCAGCTGGCCGGCACCGTGCTCACCATGGCCACCGTCGCGAAGTGCCGGCTCGACCATGCGGTGCTGCGCGGCGCGCAGCTCGACTCGGCGGTGTTCAGCCAGTCGGTGCTGCTGGACGTGTGCGCCGACGACACCAGATGGCACTACACCACGGTGAACGAGTGCGACCTGTCGCACCTCACGTGGACCGGGGCGCGCATGCTGCGCAACGTGTTCTTCAAGACCTCGCTGAAAGGCATGTCGTTCGCGGGGCTGGAGCTGGAGGGTTGCCAGTTCTCGTCCACCGACCTGGGTGGCGCGGACTTCAGCGGCATCGTGCTGCGGCAGTGCAACTTCCAGGGCGCGCGGCTCGATGGAGCGAAGTTCGCCAAGGCGGTGGCGCCCTCGTCGATCTTCTGCGAGGCGGGCGGCACGGGGTGCGACTTCTCCGGCGCGAAGCTGAGGCAGGCGCTGTTCACCGGGGCCGTGCTGCCGCAGGCCAACTTCTCGGGCTGCGACCTGTACCAGACGCACTTCGCGGGAGCGAAGCTGCGCGGCGCCAACTTCACGGGCGCCGAACTCACCTATTCCGATTTCCGCCATGCCGACCTGGGCACCGCCGACCTGCGCCACGCCACGCTGATGCGCACCGTGCTGCATGGCGCCAATACGGAAGACGCGCAGATGACCGACCGAGCACGCGCCATCGAGAGCGACCCGGAGCTGGAGAAATCCGAGCGCTGGCAGCCGCTGGTCGCATGACGCCACATCGCAGCCACACCACATCGAAGCCAAGCAACGGAGGAAAAACACCATGAAGACAAGCAGCCTGAAACCAGCGCCCGCCCAGGCCATCACCGGCCAGTGGTGCGTCGGCGTGCTCGGCCTCGACGAGGTCGGGGCGCTCGTCGTCGACAGTGGCGGCCTGCGGCTTCGCACGCGGCGCGCGGCGAGCTGCCTGCTCGAACCTGCCGCTGGCGACAGCGTTGCCTGCCTGCGCATCGCGCCCGACGAGGTCTGGGTCATGGCCGTGCTGCAGCGCGAGGAGGGCACCGCCAACGTCGTCAGCTGCGAAGGCAACAACATGCGCATTGCCGTGGAGGGCGGCCGGCTCGAACTCGCGGCCGAAGAGCTCGACGTGGCCACCCAGCGCACGCGCCTGGCCACCGACACCGCAGACGTCGTCGGTCGCCAGCTCACCGTGGTGGGCACCGGCATCAAGCTGGTCGGCTCGGTGCTGTCCTCGGTGATGGACCGCGTGCAGCATTTCAGCAAGCACTACCTGCGCACCACCGACGGCATCGACCGCGTGGCGGCCACGCATCTGGAGTGCGAGGCGAAGCAACTGCTGCGGCTCGAAGGCGAGCACACGCTGGTGAACGGCCGCGAGCTCATCAAGGCGCGCGGCGCGCAGATCCACTTCGGCTGAAGCGAAAAGGGAGAACAGGAAATGTTCGCCAACTGCCAGCTGATGGGCACCGACATGGGCTTTCCCGATGTCTGCATCACGCCCGCTGCGCCGTCGCCCATTCCGGTGCCGTATCCGAACATCGCGATGGGGCCGATGGCGATTCCGAACTGCCCCACGATCCTCATCATGGGCGGGCCGGCGCACAACCTCGGCACCACCATTCCCATGACCAACGGCGACAACCCGGGCGTGATGCTGGGCGTGGCCTCGGGCACGGTGATGGGGCCGAGCCGCCATCTCACCGGCGCCTTCACGGTGCTGTGGATGGGCATGCCCGCGTCGCGGCTTACCAGCACGTCGCTGCAGAACAGCACCAATTGCCCCGGTGTGCGCACGGTGCCGAGCCAGCCGCTGGTGCTGTTGCTGGCGCCGTAGGCGGAGGTAGCCGCGCGGCCGCGCGGCCGCACGGCGGTGCGGCTCGCGAGGGAGGGGAACGCAAAAAAAGGGACGGGAAGCATGGCCGATCACAAGTTCAGCATCCAGGGCGATTCGCCCGTAGTCGACAAGCTCATGTTCTGGCGCATCGTGGGCCACGAGGTGCTGGCGCGCCCCTCGGCCTACGAACTCACTGTGCTGACCGACAACGAAAGCATCGATGCCGCGGACATACTGGGCCGCTCCTTCGACGTCGTGATCGAATTCGCCGATGCCGATGGCGATACTCACAAGCGGCACTGCCAGGGGCATGCCGTGCGCTTCACGCGCGTGGCGCAGAGCGGGCGCTTCCTCGAATACCGCATCAGCCTGCGCTCGTGGTTCTGGCTGCTGAGCAAGCGCGTCAACGCACGCATCCTGCAGAACAAGCCGGTGCTGGGCGTGATCGATGCCGTGCTCGACGACAGCCCCATCGGCAGCCTCAAGAAGCTCAAGGCGGGCGGCGTGGTCGGCCCCCATGAGCCCCACGTGTACTGCGTGCAATACCGGGAGAGCGACTACCAGTTTCTTTCGCGCCTTCTGGAAGAAGAGGGCATCTACTACTGGTTCGACGCGCACGACGCGCCCGGCACCCTGTACCTGTCGGACAGCAGCACGCTGGCACACGAGAAACTGCCCGTTGCCGACACGCTGAACCATGCAGAGCGCGGTGCGTCGGAAGGGCGCTTCAACGAGATCACGCGCTGGATAAGCTCGCGCCAATTCGAATCGGGCAAGTTCGCGTCACGCGATCGCGACTTCAAGGTCATCAGCAAGCAGCTGCGCGCCGACAAGGGCGATCCCGACACGCACGAGCTGTCGGACCTGGAAGTGTTCGAGTTCCCGGGCGGCTATCAGTCGGGCGACGACACCGACAACCTCGCGCAGCTGCGGCTCGACGAGCTGATCGGCCGGCGGCAGCGCCATTGGGCATTGACCAGCTGGCCCGACGTGACGGCCGGGCGCAGCTTCGCGTTCAAGGGCGATCCCGACGGCAAGCGCGACGGTGACTACCTGATCGCGGCCTGCACATTCGTCGCGAGCCATCCCGGCTACGAGGGCGCGAACTTTCCCGAGAGCCGGCGTTCGATCGACGTCGTGCTGCACGACGCGCTGGCCGACGACCCCGTCAACACCGGGCTGGGCGAACTGGTGGGCGACCTGATCGCGGAGACGCCGGCGCTGAGCACCGGCCAGCGCGCGAGCAGCAGTTTTTTGCTCACGGTGATTCCGCTGAACACGCCCTGGCGCCCGCCGCGCCTGACGCCGCGCGTCACCATGCCCGGCCCGCAGAGTGCCATCGTCACGGGCCGCAGCGGTGAGCAGATCTGGACCGAGGAGCACGGCCGCGTGAAGGTGCAGTTCCACTGGGACCGCTACGGCAAGAACGACGAGAACAGCTCATGCTGGGTGCGCGTGTCGCACCCCTGGGCCGGCAAGAGCTGGGGCGCGATCAGCATCCCGCGCATCGGCCAGGAAGTGATCGTCGATTTTCTGGATGGCGACCCCGACCAGCCCATCATCGTCGGCCGCTTCTACAACGGCGAATCGATGGCGCCCTTCGGCCTGCCGGCCGGCGCCGTGGTGAGCGGCATCAAGTCGAACACGCACAAGGGCAAGGGCTACAACGAACTGTCGATGGACGACACCGCCGGCAAGGAGAAGGTGACCATCCACGGCCAGTACGACATGAACACCACGGTCGAGAACAACCAGACGACCACAGTGCACAACAGCCGCACCGACACCATCGACGTGGACGACTCGGAGAGCGTGGGCAACAACCAGAAGCAGCACGTGGGCGTCGACCAGACCGTGTCGATCGGCTCCAACCGCAGCGAGACGGTGGGCGGCACCGAGACCATCGTCATCACCGGCCATCGCACCGAGACCGTCAACGGCGGCGAGACCGTGACCGTCAACGGCGGGCGCAGTCATACCGTGAATGGCATGCAGACCACCACCATTTCTGTGGCCGAGGCGCACACCGTGGGCGCGGGCCGCATGCACAGCGTTGGCGCGGGCGAGGCCATCAACGTGGGCGGCGTGCAGACCGTGAGCGTTGGCGGCGCGCAGATGGTCAGTGTGGGCGGCGTGCAAAAGGTGAGCGTGGGCGCGCTGCAGTCGATCTCCGTGGGCGGTCCGCACAAGCTGTCGGCCGCGGTGATCTCGGAGACATCGAAGGGGCCGATCAAGATCAAGGCGGGCGCGATCTGCATGGTCGAGGCGCCCACCATCATGCTCAAGGCGGGCGGCAGCAAGATCGTCATGAACGCCAGCGGCATCACCATCAAGGGCGCCAAGATCACCATCAAGGCCGACGGCAGCGCGTCGTTCAAGGCCGGTGGCTCGATCAAGATCAAGGGCTCCAACCTGGGGGAGGACTGAGCCGTGGAAGACCACACCGATCTCCAGAGCGCGCGCAGCGTGCTGCACAGCGTGGCCGCCTGGTCGAAGTTGTCGGGCCAGGGCGTGGCGGTGGCCGCCTTTGCCGGCTTCGATGCCGAGGGGCGCTTCCTGGTCACGCTGGGCGATGGCATGACGCCGGTGCAGGCGCTCTCGACAGTGGGCCTGGCGCCTGGTGATGCAGGCGCGGCGATCGTCGTGGCCTTCGAGCAGGGCGAGGTGCGGCACCCGGTCATCGTCGGACGCGTGCAGCCGCTGCGCACCGAGGCGCCACCGGCACTCGATGCGCGCGTGGATGGCGAGCGCGTCGTGCTGCAGGGGCGCGAGCGCATCGAGCTGCGCTGCGGCGAGGCCAGCATCGTCCTCACGCGTGCGGGCAAGGTGCTGATCAACGGCAACTATGTGCTCACGCGCTCGCGCGGTGCGAATCGCGTCAAGGGTGCCTACGTGGGCATCAACTGACGAACGAGAAACACGCCATGTGGCAACTCGAAAACCGCACACCCTATGCCGCCGAACGCACCTGGGTGCGCGACCGCGACGGAGCGGAGATCTGGCTCGTGGCGGTGAAGTGCAGCTTCGATATTTCGCCCGATGGCGAGACGAGCGTTGCCCCCGAACAACCACCGGTCGCGCAGGCGCCCGTCTTCGTCGACGAGGCCGCGCCGCAGCCCAGCCTGCTCTACGAGATGGACCTGGTTCGCACCAAGCTGACGACCGACGTGCTGTTGATCGGCAATGCGCATGCGCCCGGTGGAGTGCCCGTGACGCAGCTCGACGTGGGCCTGCGCGTCGGCCCGATCGCCAAGCGGTTGCGCGTGACCGGCGACCGCGTGTGGCTCGGCGGCGCACCATCGGAGCCCGAGCCTTTCAGCACCATGCCGCTGGTGTGGGAGCGCGCATATGGCGGCGTCGATCCGTGGACGCGCGATGCGCCGTTGCCGCAGTTCGACGTGCGCAATCCGGTGGGCACGGGCTTTGTGATGGAGGCTGCGCATGCGGAAGGTGTGCGACTGCCGAATATTGAATATCCGGATCAATGTGTGCGGGCATGGAGCGACCGGCCGGAGCCTGCGGGGTTCGGGCCGCTGTGCAATCACTGGCAGCCGCGCGCGAGGTTTGCGGGGACGTATGACGAAGCGTGGCAGCGGGATCGGTTGCCGCTGCTGCCGGTGGATTTCGATGACCGGCACTATCAGTGCGCGCCTGTGGATCAGCAGGCGCCGCAGTTTCTCATCGGTGGAGAGCCGGTGGTGCTGATCCATCTCTGGCCACAAGCCGGACAGCTGCGTTTCGAACTGCCGCGAGTGATTCTTGGCCTCGAGACATTCTTCATCGACGGCGACCGTGTGCCGCACGAGCGGCCGAGGTTGCACACGGTGATCGTCGAGCCCGATCACTCGCGTGTCTCGCTGGTGTGGCACAGCGCGCTGCCTTGTCATCCCAAGGTGCACAAGCTGCTGCGAACTCGCATCGTCGAGAAGCGCCTCGTGCGTCTGGGCGAGCAGCTCGACGAAACCGGAGTGTCGGCATGACCGCTGCCGTCTTGCAGATTGCCGGTCTCGGTGCGTGCACGCCCATAGGCCGCAACGCGTGGTCGAGTGCCGCCGCGGCGCGCGCCGGTGTTTGCGGCTTCGGCGAGCATCCGTTCTTGATCGATTCGGCGGGTGAACCGATGCGTGTGGCCCGCGCGCCGTGGATAGGTGCGGACGTCGACGCGCAGCAGCGCTGCGCCGCCCTGCTGCTGCCGGCCATCGAGGAAGCCATGCGACCACTCGTAGCTGCCGGCGCCGCGGTGCATTGCCGGCTCGGTCTGGCCCTGGCCCTGCCACCTCCGCGCGCTGGACGGCCGGCGGACCTGCGGGATGCGTTGCTGGCACATGTCACACAGCGGCACCAAGAGCTCTTCAATGCATCGCGGGTCTTCGAGATCGGCCATGCGGGTGGACATCTGGCGCTCGACGCGGCGGCGCGTGGTTGTGCCGGTGCCTCGATCGACGCGTGTCTGGTCTGCGGTGTCGATACTTACCTCGCACCGGAAACGCTCGAATGGGTCGAGGCCAGCGACCAGCTTCATGGCGGCGGCGTGCTCAACAACCCCTGGGGATTCATTCCCGGCGAGGCAGCGGGCGCCGTATTGGTCGCCTCGCACGAGTTCACGGCGCGAGCCGGCTTGACTTCGCTCGCGACGCTCGACGAGCCCGGCCTGGGTCTGGAGACGCGGCTCATCAAGAGCGGGGAGGTCTGCATCGGCGACGGACTCACGCAGGCCTTTCGCCAGGCCCTGAAATCGCTGGACCAGAACGACCTGGTACATAACGTCTTCTGCGACATGAACGGCGAGACCTATCGCGCCGACGAGTACGGGTTTACCGTGCTGCGGACGAAGGAGCACTTTCGCAATGCCACCGATTTCGTGGCGCCGGCCGATTGCTGGGGCGACGTGGGAGCTGCCGGAATGCCGCTGCACATTGCCCTTGCAGTCATCTCCCATCTCAAGCACTACGGCAAGGGGCCGGTGTCGATGGTGTGGGCCAGTTCCGAGTCCGGCGAGCGTGGCGCCGTACTGGTACGCGGCATCGAGCCGCGCGATGGCTGAGGCCCGCCATGCCCGTCACGATCCGGGTCAATGGCACTGTGGGCTCGCTCGTCCACAAGATGAGTAGCGGGATCACCACCGCGACCATTCCGGACGTCTGCAAGACGCCGAGTCCAGGTGGCCCAGTGCCCGTGCCCTATCCGAACATCGCGCAATCCATCACGTTGACCAACGGGACAACCACCGTCAAGGGGGACAAGGTGATGGCGGCGAACAAGGGCTCGAAGTTCGCGCTCTCCAACGGCGACAACGCCGGTGTGGCCGGTGGCGTGAAGTCGAGCACCTTCATGAAGGAGGCCACCTGGATCCTCTATTCGTTCGACGTGAAGATGGACGGCAAGAACGCCGCACGCTTCATGGACAAGATGTTCCACAACTCGGAGAACGCGGCCAATCTTGCTGGCATTCTCCAGTCGGTAGTCAAGGATCTCGGACTCGACGCCGACGAGGAGGCGATGGCGAACAAGCTCTGCGAAGAGTTCTGCAAAGACCTCGCGAAAGGCCATGTGAAGGGGCCGCGTGGTGGTTGGAGCCGGGATCCTTCATCGAGCGGCAACTGGTCTTACGAACTGGAATCTCGCCTGAGCAATCCGTTATCGTCGGCCGCGCGCGCGATCCAGAAGCTCGGCGGCCTGATCACCCAGCAATTCACGCGCTCCTACGGCCTGCTGATTCCCGATGTGGTGTTGTCGCTCGGCACGGATGCGGCGGGTGTGCCGATCGTGAAGCGCTGTTTCGATTTCAAGTTTCCCGGAGATCGTTGGCGCAAGACGCAGAAGCTGCGGCAGCAGAAGCTGGCCAACGGCAACAAGCCGGTGAAGATCAACGCCAAGAACTGCGATTGCTGAGAAAAGGAGCACCCCATGAGCGAAGCGACTGACAAGCTGGTTTTTTCCGGCGGCGATGGAATCTACCTGCGGCTCGTGACTGACATCACGCTGTATTGGCGCGGGTCGATGTTCGATCACGCGCAAGGCATCCAGAACTTCTATGCGAAGGCACTCGGCGTGATCGGCAGCTACCTGAAGTTCTACCGAACCGAATCGATGGAGGGCTCCAGGCCACTCAAGGCCGACTCTCTGCAGCTACTGCCCGACTGGTTCCTCAAGCGCAAGGGAAAGGGTAAAGGCATCTATATGCTGAGCCTTGAAGGCGGCAACGACAAGGACGAGCCCTCGGAGCATGGCTTCTACTTGCTGGCCGATCAAGAAGAGGAAACGCGGGTGGGCGCGGTACGGCTCATTCTTCCATCCTGGTTCATGGACACAGGGTATGAAAGCGTCGCGAACCTGCTGGCCGAGCTGGTCGCGGGCTTCGATTTCGACTCGGGGCACGCAGGTTTCGCGGTCAACTGGGACCCGGAGGGAGAGTACGAGAACGAGGCTGCGAGCCAGATGCTGATGCTCGCAAAGAAGTACCCGGGCATCGATCTGAACTACATGGACTCGACCATCATCGCCCTGCAGCAATCCGATGCGCCCGCCCTCAAGTGCGTGAACTGGCTCACGCTCGTTGGGGCCGGGCTTCAGCAGCGGCTGCCCGCGCTGGAAGAGTTGCGCGAGGAACTGGGGCGCGCCTGCCCGGTGCATGAGCTGCCGAGCTGCTGGGTGATCCAGGCCGGCCCGGCACCGGCCCTGGGCTATCCGGACAGGGACGAAATGAAGCCCTATCACCGCGTCGGCTCGTCGTTGGCGTCGGTGCGTCTGCAGCGGCACCCAGCGATCTTTGCCGAGTCGGATCCGGGCTATGGAACGGACGAATGGTTGGCGCGATTCGACTGACACGCGGAGGTGCGCGATGAATGATCCCGACACTTCGTCGCCTACCCTGAGCGATGTCCTGGTCGAACACACCGACGAAGCCTCCTTCCTCTGGCTTCAGCGCGCCAGCGCAGTCCACGCCCCCAACTACTCGCCCCAGCAATTCGCCGACCTCGACGAGCGCCTCGCGGCCCACATCGACGGCCTGCGCGTTGCCGGCGAAGAAGGCTGGCAGCATGCACTGGCGATTACCGACAACGAAGGTCCCGAAGACTTCTTCGTCGCCGCCGTGCTCGCCATCGAGGCGGTCGATGGCCGCTTCGATGATCTGGTCGAGCGCGCCAAGGACCTGCCCGAGGTCGTGCCCGGCCTGATCTCCGCGCTGGGCTGGGTCGAGCCGAAGTATCTTGGCGGTCGCGTCAGGGCCTTGCTCGAGGACGCCTCGCCATTGCGGCAGAAGCTCGGCGTGGCAGCCTGCGCGCTGCATCGGCGCGACGTGGGCCCGCTGCTCGGGCAGCTGCTTGCGGGCGCTCCAGACAGCGTCCGCATCCGCGCGCTGCGTGCAGCCGGCGAGCTGGGCCGTGCCGACCTGTTGCCGCAGGCCCAATCGCTGCTCGGCGAGGCCAAGCCCGAGCTGCGCTTCTGGGCCGCGTGGGCGGCGGTGCTGCTCGGCGACCGGGCGCAGGCGCTGGACGTGCTTGCGGCCTTTGCACTGAAGAGCGGGCCGCGCCAGCCCCGCGCGTTCCAGCTTGCACTGCAGGCGATGGAGCTGGCACCGGGCCACGCGCTGCTGCTCGACAGCGCCGCGCTGCCCGAGGCGCAGCGTCTGCGCATCATCGGCTCGGGCTTCATCGGCGACGCGCGCTATGTGCCGTGGCTCATCGAGCAGATGGCGCAGCCGGCCACGGCACGCATCGCGGCCGAGGCCTTCGTCACCATCACGGGCGTGGACTTCAACCTCGCGCAGATGGAGGTTCCGCCGCCCGACGGCTTCGAGGACGGGCCGACCGACGACCCCGACGACGACAACGTCGAGCTGCCCGAGGACATCGCCTTGCCCTGGCCCGACATCGACAAGATCCGTGCGTGGTGGCAGCAGAATGGTGCACGCTTTGCCCCAGGTGTGCGGCTCTTCATGGGGCAACCGGTCTCGCCCGACAGCTGTACGGGTGTGCTGCGTGAGGGCTTCCAGCGTCAGCGCGTGGCAGCGGCGCTGCATCTGGCGCTGCTCGACGCGCGCGCACCGCTGTTCGCAACCAGCGCGCCGGCATGGCGGCAGCAGCGCTGGCTTGGCGACGGCATACCTCTTTAGGCGAGATTGCCAACATGCCCCACGGAATGAATACTCCTTGCGAGTTTGTTCGGGCGCATTCAGGCACAGAGCCTTCGGGGGCCGATTCATGATCCATATCGCTGTCATCACCCGGCAAGGCGCTCCGGCGGGGCAGGCCATTGCCGCGGACTTCGGACCCAATGGCGGAACCATCGGCCGGGCCGACACCAACACGCTGGTGCTGGACGACCCGGACCGCACCGTCTCGCGCGTGCATGCGCAGGTGCTGTGCCGTGACGGTCAGTACTTCGTCATCGATCGGGGCAGCAACCCGATGCAGTGCAACGGCGTGTCGCTGGGCTCGGGCAAGGAGGCCGCGCTGACCGATGGCGCGCGGCTGGTGGTGGGCAGCTTCGAGCTCACGGTGCGCGTGACGGCCGCCGCGCCGCCGTCGCTGGCCATCCCGAACACGGTGCTTGGAGGGGCTGCCATGGCCGCGCCAGCCGCACCTTCGAGCGACGACCCCTTTGCCGACCTGCTGGCGGGCCTCGCGCCGCCGGCCGCACCAGCGGCAGCGCCCGCCCCAACCCCTGCCACGGCACTGCCTGATTCGCTGCTGTTCCCCGACCCGATGGAAAGCGGCTCGCGCAACGTGCAAGCCGCGCAGATCGATCCTTTCGCGAACCTGCTGGGGCCCACGCCGTCGTCGACGCCGGCGGCCGGCCTTGGCGCGCTCGACGATTTCTCCGACCTCGGCGCGCCGCCCGCGCATGGCAAGGCCGCGGGCATCGACGAGCTGTTCGGCGGCATGGGCAATAGTGGCGGCGGCATCGGCGGCGATCCGCTCGCGCTGTCGCCGCTGGCCGATCCGCTGCTGCAGCCCAATACCGCTTCCGAAGCCGATCCGCTGGCCGCGCTGCAGCACGCGGCGCCGCGTACGCCCACGCCGCGCTCCGACCATCTGCCGATCGACCAGTTCGGCTTCACGCCGCCGAAGGCCATCGAGCCGCCACCACCTCCTCCGCCGCCTGCACCGCCTCCGGTAGCTGCGCCGGCGCCCGTGCAAGCGCTGGCGCAGTTCGACGACATCACCGGCCAGCCGATACGCATCAGCGGGCCGGAGAATTCCGGCAGGCCCACCGAGTCGCTGCCGCCGCCCATCGACATCGCGCCTGCGCCACCAGCCAGGCGCGCGGCAACGCCGCCATCCGAGCGCATCGCCACCGACGACGAGCTGCTCGCCGCTTTCCTGCGCGGCCTGGCCAGCACGCACCAGCCGCCCGAGATGCTCACGCCGGGCCTGATGGAGCGCATCGGCTCGATGCTGCGCAGCGCCACCGAGGGCACGCTGCAGCTGCTGCTCACGCGCCAGGAGTTCAAGCGCGAGGTGCGCGCCGAGGTCACGATGATCGCGGCGCAGGCCAACAACCCGCTGAAGTTCTCGCCCACGGTCGAGGTGGCGCTGGCCCATCTGCTGGGGCCCGGCGTGCGTGGCTTCATGCCGCCCGAGGCCGCGATGCGCGATGCCTTCAACGACCTGCGCGCGCATCAATTCGGCGTGATGGTGGGCATGCGCGCGGCGCTGGCCCACGTCATCGGGCGCTTCGAGCCGGCGGAGCTGGAGAAGAAGATTAGTGCCAAGTCGGCGCTCGACGCGCTCTTCAGCGCCAACCGCAAGGCCAAGCTCTGGGACCAGTTCGTGTCGCTCTATGGCGGCATCGCGAGCGAGGCGGAGGACGACTTCCACAGCCTCTTCGGCAAGGCCTTCCTCGAGGCCTACGAAGAGCAGATGGCACGCCTGAAGTCCGACGCCTGAAAAGAATCAAAACAACCCCAGCACCCGCGAGGCACCCCGCTTGGAAATCGAAATCGTCACGCTCTCCCGGCAGGGAGGCCGCACCTACAACGAGGACGTGCACGGCCATTGGCACGACGAGCGCTATGTCGCCTGCCTGGTGGCCGATGGCGCGGGCGGCCACGGCGGGGGCGACGTGGCGGCGGCCACCGCGCGCGGCAGCATGCTCGGTGGCTTCTCGGCCGCGCCGGGGCTCGACGAGGCCACGCTGCGCCGGCTGGTGGAGCAGGCCAACCTCGACGTGGTGGCGCGCCAGGCCGAGGGCGGCAAGCTCGCGGGCATGCGCTCGACCATTGTGTTCGCGGCCATCGACCTCGAAAGCCAGGCTCTGGCGTGGGTGCACAGCGGGGACAGCCGGGCCTACCTGTTCCGTGGCGGCGCCATCGTGGCACGCACCACCGATCACAGCCTGGTACAGCAGATGGTGGCCGGCGGCATGCTCGACGAAGAGGGCGCGCGGCTGCATCCGCAGCGCAACATGCTGCTGTCGGCGCTGGGCTCGGTCGAGGAGGCGCCCGACATCGCGGTGTCGGACCGCATGCGCCTCTTGCCCGGCGACGTGCTGCTGCTGTGCAGCGACGGCGTGTGGGAGCCGCTGGGCGACGAGTGCCTGATAGACACGCTGCATGCCTCCCGCACACCCAGCCAGTGGACCGAGCTGATCGACGCGCAGGTCAAGGCGAATGCCAAGCCGGGGTACGACAACTACACGGCGCTCACGCTGTGGGTGATCGAGGACGACGAGGACGATGCGACGCGGTTGATGCCCGAGAATGCCGCATCGACGGACACCTGAGCCCCTAAAGAAAAACGCCCGTCCATCGGACGGGCGCCAGGCTGGCGGTCGCTGGGGCCGCTCAGCTGTACTTCTTGGCCGTCTTCTTGACCTTCTTCAACGCGCTGCGCAGCAACAGGGGCATGTCTTCCCGGTTCGGCAGGTTGGTGTAGTTGTCGATGCCCTGCTCCTTGCAGCAGTTGGCACAGCCGTTGTTGAGCAGGTCGAGCGCGTAGCGTGTCTTGCTGATCGTGCTGGACGCACCGGGCTCCCGGAACGGATCGAAGATGCCGTCCGGCAGGACCTTGTGTCCGAGCGCTATCAGCTGCGTCTGGAAGTGCGTGATGTGCTTCTGCGTGATCTGCCCGTAGTAGCCGTCCACGACGATCACCTCTGTCTGGCCGGGAGGCGGGTCCAGATCGTGGTTGAAGCCGAGCAGCTCGTAGTAGAAGATCTTGAACAGCGCCTGCACGAGCATCACGTCTTCACGTGTGTTGGAGCCGATCCGTCCGACCGACCAGTCGGTGTTGTAGGCCGTGAGCAGCGCGCCGCTGCTGCCGATGAGTGGGGTGCTGAATGCCATTGCATTGCTCCGGTGCGGTGAGGACGCATGGAAACCGCACCGGGCACTGGCGCGCCCGATGCCGTGCCCGGCGGTCCGTCGCCCGTCAGCGGGTCTCGGTGGTCGCCACGTTCCAGCCGAACTTGACTTCGCCGCCGCCGGCGCCCTTGTCGTCCTGGGCCTTGTAGGCGAACTCGATGTCCTTGAACGAGCACATCACCTGTTCGTACACGTCGCCGCCCTGCGCGCCGCCGGGGCTCACGGCAGAGATGAAGACTTCCTTCATCGTGACCTTCAGGTACTCCTGCTGGCCTTCGCCGGCCTTGCGGCAGGTCAGGACCATGTCCTTGAAGTGCTTGCCGCTCACGCAGTTCTTGGCCAGCACCGGGGAGGCCTTGTCGTAGGTGTGCGTGAAGTGGAATTCACCGGGCGTGGCCTTGCCCTTGCCCGAGCCGCCGCCGGAGCCTGCGCCCGACGAGTTGGCCACGTTCCAGGACCACGACGAAATCTCGATCTCGTCCTTGTGGTCCTTGTGGGAAGACTCGCCCTTGACGCCGTCGAGCTTGATGTGAAAGTCAGATGACATGTTCCTACTCCTTGGAACCCGATTGCGTTCGGGCGGTTGATGATCGAAACGAGAAAAATGGCTGCCGGCGGTGGGAGGTAAGTTCCGATGCCCGGCAGCTACTCATAGAACGAAACGGAACCGGGAATTCAAGAAGAATCCCCAGATTTTTTTCAGCCGGCGCCCTTGGCCGTCGGCAGCTTGGACACCAGGCGCAAAGAAACCGTGAGGCCTTCGAGCTGGTAGTGCGGGCGCAGGAAGAACTTGGACGTGTAGTAGCCCGGGTTGCCTTCCACTTCCTCGACGACCACTTCGGCGGCCGCCAGGGGCTTCTGCGACTTGGTGATTTCCGACGAGTTGGCCGGGTCGCCGTCCACGTAATTCATGATCCATTTGTTCAGCCAGCGCTGCATGTCCTCGCGCTCCTTGAAGCTGCCGACCTTGTCGCGCACGATGCACTTGAGGTAGTGCGCAAAGCGGTTGCAGGCAAAGAGGTAGGGCAGGCGCGCCGCCAGGTTGGCGTTGGCCGTGGCGTCCGGGTCGTCGTACTCGGCCGGCTTGTTGAGCGACTGGG
Organism: Variovorax sp. YR266; assembly: GCF_900107295.1. Lineage (NCBI taxonomy): Bacteria > Pseudomonadati > Pseudomonadota > Betaproteobacteria > Burkholderiales > Comamonadaceae > Variovorax > Variovorax sp. YR266. Next base: position 54,527 of record NZ_FNPM01000004.1, on the reverse strand, counting down.
CGCCGATGAAAGCAGCGAAGTCGGAGTTCTTGCGGTGGATCATCGACAGCAGGCCGGCCTTCGAGAGCTCGGCCTCGCGCCGGTCGCTGATGGCGATCTCTGTCGGGCACTTCTGGTCCACGCCGCCGTCGTCGCTCGGGAAGGTGTGCAGCGGCAGGTTCTCCACCGCGCCGCCCGACTCGATGCCGCGGATGCGCGAACCCCAGCCGTACAGCTTGTACGAACGGTTGATGTTGGTCGCCATCGCGTAGGCCGCATTGGCCCAGGCGTACTTGCTGTGGTCGGCGCCGGCGGTGTCTTCCTCGAAGTCGAACTCTTCCACCGGGTTGGTGTTGGCGCCGTAGGGCGTGCGCGCCAGGAAGCGCGGCATGCACATGCCGAGGTACTTGGAGTCGTCCGACTCGCGCAGGCTGCGCCAGCCGGCGTACTCGGGCGTGAGGAAGATCTTGGTCAGGTCGCGCGGGTTGGCGAGTTCCTGCCACGACTCCATCTGCATCAGGTTGGGGCTGGCGCCGGTGATGAAGGGGGCATGCGCCGACGCGGCGATCTTGGCCATTTCGCCGAGCAGTTCCACGTCGGGCGGGCTCTGGTCGAAGTGGTAGTCGCCCACCAGCGCGCCGAAGGGCTCGCCGCCGAACTGGCCGTACTCCTGCTCGTAGATCTTCTTGAACATCGGGCTCTGGTCCCAGGCCGCGCCCTTGAACTTCTTCAGGCTCTTGGCCAGATCCGTCTTGGAGATGTCCATCACGCGGATCTTCAGGTTCTCGTCGGTCTCGGTGTTGTTCACCATGTAGTGCAGGCCGCGCCACGCACTCTCGAGCTTCTGGTATTCGGGGTGGTGGATGATCTTGTTCACCTGGTCGGTGAGCTTGGCGTCGATCGCGGCGATCATGGCCTGGATCGACTTGGTCACGTCCTTGCCGATGACGGTGCTGTTGGCCAGCGCCTGCTGCGCCAGCGTGAGCACCGCGGCTTCGACGGCGCTCTTGGCTTCGTCGCTGCGCGGCTTGAATTCCTTTTGCAGCAGCGACGAAAAGTCGCTGCCCGCGTACGCGACATCTTTCAGCGCGCTCTGTTCGAGTGCTTCGGTGGCCATGGTGGTTTACTCCTCGTGATCCTGTGTGGCGGTCGGATGGGTATCGTCGTCAGGCGGCGGGTGTGCCGCCGGCGTCTTCGGGCTTCTTGCTCGCGGCCAGCGTCTGCAGCAGGGCCGGGTCTTCGAGCACCTTGGCCAGCAGGTCTTCGGCGCCGCCCTTGCCGTCCATGTAGGTGACGAGGTTCGACAGCTGCGTGCGCGCTTCGAGCAGCTTGTTCAGCGCGCCCACCTTGCGCGCCACGGCGGCGGGCGAAAAGTCTTCCATGTTCTCGAAGGTGAGCTCCACCTTCAGGTCGCCCTCGCCGGTGAGCGAGTTCTCTACCGCGAAGGCCGCGCGCGGCTTCATGGCCTTCATGCGCGAGTCGAAGTTGTCGACGTCGATCTCCAGGAACTTGCGATCGGCCACCGGCGCGAGCGGGTCTGCCGGCTTGCCAGAGAGGTCTGCCAGCACGCCCATCACGAAGGGCAGCTGCACCTTTTTCTCTGCCCCGTAGAGCTCCACGTCGTATTCGATCTGGACCCGGGGCGCCCGGTTGCGGGCGATGAATTTCTGACTGCTCTTGGCCATGGAGATGCTCCTTGCGGGTGTGAATGGGGGCGGGTGTGGGGTGGTGCTGGCTTACTCGGACGGGCGGCGGCCCGTGACCGTTTCGATGGTGTCCATCGCGTTCGGCGCGAGGTTGGCCATGATTTCGAGAAAGCTCACGCCTATGAGCTTCTTGGCGCGCTCGATCAGAAGCGGCGCGGGGTTGCCCGGCTCGGCCTGCTCGAGGTAGCGGATCACGCGGTCGAGCATCTGCACCGCGTCCTGCCGGTTCTGGATCTCGCCGCGTGCGCCGGCGGGGCGGGAGGCCGCGCTGCCGTTCGCCTGTGCATCGGCGGCCGTGTCGCCGGAGGCATCCGAAGCGGCATCGGCCGGCGCGCCGCTGGCGGCGGCGCAGGCCTTCTGCAGCACGCGGGCGATGGTGCGAAGCGGTTCGAGGTCGACGGCATCGGCGCGGCCGGTGTGATCGGCGACGAGTTTCTTCAGCTGCTCCACCAGCGCGGGCACGCCGAGGGCGGCCTGGATCGCCTCGGGCCGCTCGGCCTGGATGGCTTCGAGCCCGCCATGCACCTGCGCTGCGGAGTACGTGGCCTCGCCGCCGACGGCGGTGAGCGTGTTGTGGGCAATGGCAATGTCGCGCACGCGGATCGGGCCCACGCCGCGCGCGATGCCGATCTGCGCCTCGTACAGGTCGCGCAGGCCCATGCTCTCGTCGGTCAGCGGCGCGAGCGCGTTCAGGCGCATCGTCGGATCGTTGTCGTCGTCGGCATCCAGCTTTGGATGTATGCCTTCCCAGAAGGTGTCGAGCAATCCGTTGAGCAGGCGCAGCCCGGCGGCGAAGCCTTCCACGCCCTGCATGCGGGTGGATGCGCGCAGCAGCAGCACCGCGGCGCGCACGTCCTTGCTGCGGCGCAGGATGCCGTCGGCCCGTTCGCCCACTTCGCGCCACTCGGGTTCGACCGCGGGAATCACGGTGTCGCCGAACTGCTGCTCGGGCTTGCCCTGCGCGGCCGAGACCAGCGTCATGAAGTCCGCGTCGTACTCGAGATCGTCGCCGCACGGCGAGGCCTCGCCGATGGGCGCGAGCAGTGTGGCTGCGAGTTCGTTGGTCAGCATGTTGCCTGTTGGAGTTCGCTGGTGATAATCAAAGATGCGTCTTGACCGGTCAATGCAACGAAGGGAATAGCATGCGCACGCTGGGTACACACCATTCGTCCTATGAAGGCCTCCTTGGCGCGGCAACGCGGCGCCGCATCGCAGCTCTTGGCCTTGCTGCAGCGGGTCTTTTCATCGCGGGCTGCGCGAGCAAACCGGTGGTCACCACGGTGGCCGTGACCCTCACGGCCGGCGCCGACGCCAACCCCGATGCGCGTGGACGGGCCTCGCCGCTCACCGTGCGCGTGTATGCATTGAAGTCGCCTGGCCCGTTCGAGGGTGCCGACTTCTTCTCGCTGTTCGAGAAAGACCAGGCCACGCTCGGCGCGGAGCTCGTGCAGCGTGAAGAAGTGCTGCTGCGGCCCGGCGAGACGAAGAAGCTCGACTTCAACCTGCCGCCCGATGCGAAGTCCATCGGCGTGATGGCGGCGTTCCGCGATCTCGACCGAGCGCGCTGGCGCGAAGTGCGCCCGGTCACCACGGGCAAGGCGCAGGCACTCGACGTGAACTTCGGCGCACGCGCGATCCGTGTCGACGCGAAGTAGTCGCCGCACCTTGCCCCGGGGGCGGCTCATGACGGCCGCCCTGGCCGCACCAGCGGCTGGTCGGCAGGCAGGAAGTGCTCGAACAGATCGTTCACGAAGGCCCCGCCGGTTGAGTCCGATGCGGCTGCCGTGAGGTAGAGCCCGCGCCAGCGCGGCGCGCGCGAGGTCTTGCCGTGGTTCTCGAACAGCACCTGCGCGAACTGTCGCAGGCCGGGCTGCAGCGCGCGCACGGCCTCCACGAATTCGTGAATGGCGAGCCGGCCCGCGGCGCCGGGCTGCTCGCGCAGCAGCGCCATGCGCAGCGCGTGCAGGTGCTTCGCGATGGGCTCGAACACGGTATCCAGCCGCTCGCCGGCCGGTGTCTCGATGAAGGGCGAGGCGTCGGTCAGGCGATGGCCCAGCACCTGCGCCAGCACTTCGGGCGGCAGCGCGCCGCGCAGGGTCGCATAGCCCGTGAGTTGTTCGAGCCCGGTCACGACGAGGTAGGTGGGCAGTTGCAGGCGCAGGGTGTCGCTGGTTTCGTCGAGCAGGCGGCGCGCCCGGGCGGCCAGCGACTTCAGCTCCGTGGCATCGGCATGCAGCAGCTCGCCCGCCGCCACGCCTACCACCAGGCCGTTGAGAGGCAGCCGGTCGCGCCGCTCGGCCAGCGCGAGCAGCGACTGCAGCCACAGGCCGCGCAGCGGCGGCGTACCGGCCGTGTCGCCGAACGCGCCCGGATGGATCTCTATGGCCACCGTCGCGCCTGTCAGCCACCAGTGCCACCACGTTGCGCCGAAGGGTTCGCCGCCACCTCCGCTCGCAGGTTCGGGCGGGGGCACGCGGTCGGCGTGTGCCGTCGCGAACAGGCCGGCCAGGTTGGCCGCAGCGTCGCCGAAGCACAGGAACCACGGCGCGGGCACCAGGGCCTTCAGCCGTGACGAGCGGCGCAGGGCCTGCTGCGCCTGCGCCATGTCGTCCCTCAGGGCGTCGATGGCAGCCTCGTCGGCGCCGGTGGATGGCGCGCCGAGCGCCGCGATGCGCTTCTGCAGCCCACGCCTGCGCGCACCGCGGCCCGCATCGCGCACCACCGCGTACAGCAGGCCGAAGCCGAGCAGGCACAGCGCCAGCAGCAGCCAGAAGCGATGGGTGGGCGAGAGCAGGGCATTCATCGGGAAACGGTCTCGAGGAAGACGAAGTCGGCGATCAGCCGCTCGCTGCTCTTGCCGGCCGCAAGCGCTTCGCGCAGCCGCAGCAGGTAGGCGGAGGCCAGCTCGTAGGGCGGACGGTCGGAGGTTTCGCTGAATGGCGTCGGTGACGACAGCACGGTGACCAGCACGTTGCCGAAGGGCGGGCTCACCAGCCAGCTCGACGGAATGTCGCGGCCCAGCTCCAGCGTTTCGCCGGCGTGCAGCCGCGTGGGCACCTGCCCGGCATTGAGGTGCATGACCGAGCCGTCGACCGTGTAGTAGTCGACCCAGATGTAGCTGTCGTGGCGCGGCGCGACCACTTGCACGCGCACGTTGTCGCCCTCGCGCAGCTGGCCTTCGCGGGCCGAGAGCGCGGTCACGTCCAGCCCGTAGACCTTCTCGTTGTTGCGCATCTGGTAGGGCTTGAGGATGGCGAACACCTCGCAGTGCGGCCATACGCGCAGGCCGATGTCGAAGCGCGGCGCCTTCACGCCGGGCAGCGCGCTCACTTCATGCTCCACGCGCGGCAGGTCGCCCGGCAGCGAGACGAAGCCGGTCACTTGCGTGCGGCCGTCGCGGTCGACGGTGGCCGTGAGGTCGGCGCAGGCAAAAGTCTGCAGGTGCTGCTCGACGCGTTGGCTCAGGCCGGTGGAGGCCGCGGGCGGACCGGTGGACCACAGCCACAGCAGGTAGAGCAGGGGCAGCGCCAGTGCCAGCGCGGCGCTGCTCAGCAGCAGCGTGCGGTCGCGCCGGCGCGTGTCGTTGGGGCCGCGCGGGTCGGGCACCTCGTAGGGTTGCGGCGTGATGCGGTCCTGCACCAGGCTGCCGGTCGACAGCGGGCGCAGCAGCAGCTGGCTGCCGTGCAGGTCTTTCAGCTTGCCCAGCTCGCCCTGGTCGCCGTCCTCGAAGTAGTACTGGCCCTTAAAGCCGAGCGCCAGCGCATGCCAGTACACCTCGCGCACCGCGTCGTCCCGCGCGCCCAGGGCCGACAGGTGGTGGAAGAACTCGCTGTGCGCGTTGTTGGAGTTGAAGAGCTGCACCTGCAGCGGGGCCGCCGCGCCTGCCGCCAAGGTGGCCTCGGGGTGGCGCGCGAGGATTTCGTCGATCCAGGCCACCATTGCGAAAGCCGCCGATTCGATCTGCCCCGCGGGCGTGCCCGAGGCCTCGGCGGCGGCGCGGGCCGCGTCGAGCCGCTGGCGGGCCTGCTGCTGTGCAGCATCGTGCGCCAGCATGGGCGTGCCGGCCGCGATCGATGCGTCCAGTGCGAGGCCGAACGAGATGAAGCTGGAGAAGCAGTCTAGAAGGCGAGCCATGGGCGGGCCCGCTCAGCCATGCGTTGCGAAGGATGCCCGGCGCCAGAGTCTGCTGCGATGGCACATGCCCATGTCCCCGGTTCCTTCGAGTAGGCGTTCATTCTTCCAAAGGGGGCGCGGCGGGCGCCATATCGCTTGGGGTCTATGCCGTTGGTGGGACGGCCGGCCTTGCTGTGCGGGGCATTCGCCGGTATCTTCAGCGTCTGCAAGTGCACTGCACGCTGGGACACGGGGAAAGACATCATGAAAATCCTGATCGCCGACGACCACCGGCTCGTCATCGAGGCGGTCAAAGCCAAGTTGTCGGAGCTGGAGCCTGGCATCGAATTCGTTCTGACGATGAGCGTCGACGAATTGCTTGCCGGAGCCACCGACGACCTCGACCTGGCCCTGATCGACCTCAACATGCCAGGCGCCGACGGCCAGGCCCACATCGACGAAATCCGCCGCCGCCATCCGGCCGTGCCGGTGATCGTGCTGTCGGGCTACGAAGACCCGGCCATCATGCGCAGCGCGCTCGAGCGCGGCGTGCTGGGCTTCATACCCAAGGCTTACTCACCCGAGGTCATGCTCTCAGCCGTGCGGCTGGTGCTGGCCGGCGGCGTGTATGTGCCGCCGATGATGCTGACGGCGCTGCCGCCGGGCATCGTGGCCGGCGTGGCGCCGCAGGCGGCTGCCGAGGCGCTGACGCGCGGCGCAGGCGGCGGCAATGGCGGCACCCAGACGCTGGAGCACCTGCGCAACGTGCTCACCGAGCGCCAGGTCGAGGTGCTGCAGCTGCTGTCGCAGGGCAAGCCCAACAAGCTGATCGGGCGCAGCCTGGGCATCAGCGAAGGCACCGTGAAGATCCACCTGGCAGCCATCTTTCGCGCGCTCAATGTGCGCAACCGCACAGAGGCGGTGGTGGCTGCGCAGGCGCTGACCGAGGCGCAGCAGGCCTAGGCTGCGCGCAATTCGGGCGCCGGGGTACCGGTACTGCCGCGCAATCCCTCTTTTCTCTGCGCAATGGCTTCCGACAGGAATTCCGCGTCGCGAGCCACGCCCGAGAAGCGCCCCGAACCCCAGGTGTGGAGCCAGGGCAGCCCGAGAAAGTACAGCCCCGGTTCGTTCGTCACGCCGCGCAGGTGCACCGGTGCGCCGCGCCCGTTGAACACCGGCGCATCGACCCATGCGAAATCCGGCGAGAAGCCGATGCACCAGACCACGCTGGTGATGCCCGCAGCAGCAAGGTCGAGCCGCGTGCGTTCTTCCCGTGGCTCCCACACCGGCGTGTAGACCGAAGGCGGCGGCGCCTCGATGCCCTGCGCGGCGATGTGCTTGTCGATCGATGCGTTGATGCGGTTGTAGGTGCCGTCGGCCTGGTCGAGGTTGTCGCGCAGGTTGGGCTGCAGCTCGAAGGCGCCGTTGTCGAAGCCGCTCAGCAGGCCATACAGCTCCATGCCTTCGAGCGCAAAGCGCCGCAGGTCGATGTCGCGCCCGCCGTCGCGGCCGGTCACGTAGTGGTTGGTGTTGTCGCGCACGCCTTCGCGCAGCGGATGCTCGGTGACCGGCATGTCGTAGTACTTCATGTCGGCAAGCCAGTCGACCACCTCGCGGCCACGGTAGAAGCGCGCGCAGCGCGGCGCGTTGCCGGTGGCCAGGTGCACTTTGCGGCCGGCCAGGTGCAGGTCTTCGGCGATCTGCGCGCCCGACTGGCCGCAGCCCACCACCAGCACCGCGCCCTCGGGCAGCTGCGCCGGGTTGCGGTACTGCGCCGAGTGGAACTGCGCCACGCTTGCAGGCAGCTTTTCGGCCAGGCGCGGCACGATGGGGCGGTGATAGCCGCCGGAGGCCACCACCACCTGGTCGGCGGTGTAGAGGCCGGCGTCGGTCTGTACGCTGAAGCGCTCGCGTTCGCCGTCACGCGATACGCGTTCGACAGTCACGCCTTCGATGGCTGGCGCCTTCACGTGCTCGACGAAGCCCGCGAGCCATTCGTTGATCTGGTCCTTGACCATGAAGCCGTGCGGATCGCTGCCGATGTAGCCCCAGCCCGGCAGCTGGCACTGCCAGTTGGGCGTGACGAGGCAGAACGAATCCCAGCGCTGCGTGCGCCATGTGTGCACGAGGCTGCGCTTCTCGATCACGAGGTGGTCGATGCCGCGCTGCTGCAGGCAATGGCTCAGCGACAGGCCGGCCTGGCCGCCGCCGACGATGACGACGCTGTAGTGGCTGCGTCCGCCGTAAGGGTGTGACATGGGTTTCTTTCTCTCTCTGGATATGGGGACGGTCAGTCGAAGGCGACGACGGTGACCTGGGCCTCTGCGGTTTCGCTGAAGCGCGCGGCGATGTGTTCGATCTCGGCGAGCTGGTCCATGGCCTGCGAGCAGGCGAAGCCGTACTTCGCGCGAACCCGCTCCGAGGCCATGCCCAATGCCTCGCGCGTGCGCCGCATGAAGTCGGCCAGGGCGTAGCGCTCGCCGGGCGCAAGGTAGTCGCGCACCACGCTGGAAGGCGAGTAGCAGCGGGTTTCGCTGGCATCGGGCCAGCGCACGCGGAAGTGCATCACAGGCATGCGGAGGGCTCCAGCAGGGCGGAGTGCGGCTGGATGAAGGCGTCGCTGCCGAAGTCCCACAGCAGCGCTTCTTCGCCTTCGGCGCGCAGCCGTACCTGCCGGGTGGCATCGACCTCGCCGATCACGCCGCAGGCGATGTCGCGCGCGGCAAAGCGCGCCATCACCGAGGCCACCTGCGCGGGTGCCACGCTGAGCACGAAGCCGTAGCTCGGAAACGTCGACAGCCAGCGCAGCAGCGGCACGCTATCGGGCCTTGGCAGCGCGTCGAGATCGATGCGCGCGCCAACGCCAGAGCACTCGAGCAGCATCATGGCCGTGCCCACTGCACCGGCCATGCTGATGTCCTTGGCGGCGCCGCACAGGCCGTCTTCGGCGATGGCCGGCAGCAGCTCCAGGTCTGCACGCAGCCGCGCGGCGGGCGCGCGGGTCGAGGCGTTCCAGTACGGAAAGGGCTCTTCGTAGGCGCCGCGCAGGTCGGCGGTCATCACGAGCAGGTCGCCCGGCTTCGCGTCGAAGCTGGTCAGCAGCCGGCGCGCGTGGCCGAGGATGGCGACTGCCAACTGCGGCCGCTCGCTGCGGTTGTTGCTGTGCCCGCCCACGATGGGCACGCCGTAGCGCACGGCGGCCTCGGCCATGCCGCGCAGCACGTCGTCGGCGGGGCTCATGCCGCTGCTCCAAAGCGCATCGACTACAGCGGTGGGGCGTCCGCCCATGGCGTAGATGTCGCTCACGTTGACCATCACGCCGCAGTAGCCCGCGAACCACGGCATGCGCACGATGAAGTCTTCCACCAGCCCTTCGATGGCGAACAGCAGGTAGCCGCCATGGCCGTCGGGGATGGCCGCGCAGTCGTCGCCGATGGGCACGGCCTGCGCGAGCGCGGCATGGCCGCCGGGCAGCGAGCGGCCCAGCGCCGACACCACGTCGCTGATGTCGCGCTTGTGGGCGAAGCCGCGCGTGGCGCGCAAGGCCTCTGCAATCTCGTGGACCTTCGTCGTCATGCCAGCACCTTGGCGCGCGTGACGAAGCCGCTCACGGGGTCATGGCATGGCGGATAGCGGCCGAGGTCGGCCTGCATGCGCGCATGCGGGCGGCCGTGCATGCTCGTTTCTTCGAGCACCGTCCAGCCGAGCTTGTTGAACAGCGGCACGTTCTGCATCTGCACCTGCGCGAGAAAGGTCTCGCAACCCAGCGCGTTGGCGCGCGACACCGCCAGCCGTATCAATGTCGCACCCAGGTGCCCCTGGCTGCGGAACGCGGGGTGCACGGCCAGCCGCGAGCCCCGCCATTCGCCTTCGGCTTCACCGCGATGGATTCGCACAGTGCCCACCACCTGCTCGGGCATGCCGCCGTTGCACGACATGGCCACCAGCAAGCGCGCATGGTCGTCGATGGCATCGCGGTCGTCGCGCACGAAGATGCCCTGCTCGATGCAGAACACCGCGCGGCGCAGCGCCATGGCCTCGTCGCGCTCCCACCGCTGGGCGGCTTCGCGCACCAGGTATTCGACGGGCGCGTAGTGGTCGCCCATCCGTTCGCGCATCTCGCAGAGGTCGTCGATGCACAGCATGCTCAGCTTTCGTAGACGGAGAGCGACGAGCACGCGCCGCATTTGCCGCAGCCGGCCTTGATGTCGGCCGAGCGCAGGCCCGCCGCCACCACGCGCTCACCCAGCGGCGCGAGCAGCGACTTCATGAACTCGGGCGAGGGTGCGGGATGGTCTTCGAGCGGCGTGCCGCTGATCGGCACGAAGGGCACGACGAAGGGGTACACGCCGCGCGCCAGCAACTGGTCGCAGGTGTCGAGAATGGCCTCGCGCGTGTCGCCCAGCCCGGCCAGGATGTAGGTGCTGACCTGCCCGCGTCCGAACACGCCCACGGCGGCTTCGAAGGCGCTCATGTAGCGTGAGACGGGCACGCTGGCCTTGCCCGGCATGATGCGTTCGCGCACCTCGGGCGTGACCACTTCGAGGTGCATGCCCAGCGTGTCGATGCCAGCGGCCTTCATGCGGTGGAACCACTGGTCGTCGTCAGGCGGCTCGCACTGGCCCTGGATGGGAATGTCGACCGCGGCCTTGATGGCGAAGGCGCTCTCGCACAGCACGGCCGCGCCGCGGTCGGTGGCGTTGGGCGTGCCGGTGGTCATCACCATGTGCTTCACGCCGTCGAGCAGCACGGCGGCGCGCGCCACCTCGGCAAGCTGCTCGGGCGTCTTGCGCGCGATGGTGCGGCCGGCCGCGAGCGACTGGCCGATCGCGCAGAACTTGCAGCTTTTTTTGCGGCTTTCGTAGCGGATGCAGGTCTGCAGCACGGTGGTGGCGAGCACGTCGCTGCCGTGCAGCGTGGCGATGTGCGAGTAGGGCACGCCGTCGAAGGTCTGCATCGCGTAGAAGCGCGGCTGCTTCGGAAAGCTGACGCTCGCAATGGGAATGCTGCCGCGCATCACGCGGCTCATGCCGGTGGCGTCGGGCGCCTCGGCGGTGAAGGGCGAGTGCCAGGCGGTGGAGGTGTGGACCGGCACCATGATCGTGTGGCCGTCGACCGTCACGGCCTTGTGGTCCGAAGGGCCCGCGCCGCCGCGGCGGCTCGAGACGCCGGCCGAAGGGTCAACCAGCCGCAACCCGAAGGACTGGAGCTCGGTCATCAGCTGCCGGCTGTCCTGCGGCTGCATCGTCGTGGGTGTTGTCGTCATGGTCGGGGCTCCGTTGGGCAAAAGGTTGCGTGAGGTGCATGGGCACGGTGGTCTGCGCCGGCCGGTCGTTGATGGCGAGCGACAGCAGTTCGGGCCGCGCGTAGTGGCCGACCGAATCCATCATTCGCTTGCGCTTGGCGATCAGCGCCATGTCGAGGTCGGCAACCACCATGCCTTCGCCCTCGGTGAGCGGCGGTGCGAGGTGCTTGCCCTCGGGCGAGACGATGGCCGTGTGGCAGCCGCCGCGCAGCGCCTTCTGCAGGTTGGCGTCGGGCGTCACGCTGCGGATCTGCTCGTCGGTGAGCCAGCCGGTGGCGTTGACCACGAAGCAGCCTGACTCCAGCGCGTGGTGGCGGATGGTCACTTCCATCTGCTCCGCGAAGATCGGGCCGACCAGCGAACCGGGAAACTGCGCGCAGTGGATCTGCTCGTGCTGCGCCATCAGCGCGTAGCGTGCGAGCGGGTTGTAGTGCTCCCAGCAGGCCAGTGCGCCGACGCGGCCCACGGCCGTGTCGACCACCTTGAGGCCGGCGCCGTCGCCCATGCCCCAGACCATGCGCTCGTGATAAGTGGGCGTGATCTTGCGGCGCTTCAGCACCAGAGTGCCGTCGGCGTCGAACACCAGCTGCGTGTTGTAGAGGCTGCCGTGGTCGCGCTCGTTCACGCCGAGCACCACCACCATGCCGCGCGCACGGGCCCGCTCGGCCACCGCCTGCGTGACGGGGCCGGGCACGACCACCGCGCGCTCCACCAGCTGCAGGTGCGGCGCGCCCTGCAGCACCGGCGGCAGCACGAAGCTGAAGTAGGGGTAGTAGGGCACGAAGGTCTCGGGGAAGACCGCGATCTGCGCGCCCTTCGATGCGGCCTCGTCGATGGCGCTGCACACCCGGTCGAGCGTGCCGTCGGGCCGCTCGAAGTCGGGCGCGATCTGGATCGCCGCTGCGCGCACGATGCGGGAGGTGAAAGCCATCGCTCGTGCCGCCTTACAGCGTCCAGGTGTCGATGACCACGGCGTTCGCCTTCTTGTGCAGCAGCACGAGGTCGAGCACGTCGAGCGGGTTGATCGGCGTGATGCCCTCGATCAGCGCGCCTTCGCCATGGCCGTACAGCGCCTGAAGCGCGAAGCGGCAGGCATACACCTTGCCGCCCTCTTCCATGAACTTGGCGAGCTGCTTGTTGAAGTTCTGGTGGCCCGGAAAGGCTTCGTCGCCCAGCGTGGGAAAGCCGCGCTGCACGCCCAGCGTCACGCCGGGGCCGTACAGCAGGACGGAAGTCTCGAAGCCCTTGCGACGCAGCCGCGTGGCCTGCAGCAGGTTCACGAAGCCGATCGAACCCTCGAAGGCCACGGTGTGGAAGGTGACGAGCGCCTTCTGGCCGGGTTCGGCCTTGACGTCTTCGAACACCTTCTCTTCGTAGTCGACGAGGAACTCGCCTTTTTCGTTGCGGGGGCGGGTGACTTTGGGCATGAGGTACTCCGGTTGGGTGATGGGTACGCAGGTGTTGCGTGCCTTTTCCTTCGCAGGCGATGTGCCAGCGGTTTGCCGGGTTCATGCGATCAATGCGCGATCAACGTGCAGCAGTGCGGGCTGCGTGCACGCAAAAATTTTTCCGGTACCCGAAAACGCCGCCTCGGGGTGGGCCCGCGTGGCCTGTTCTGCACCGCGACGACGCACATGCCATGCGATCAATGCACCCGATCAATGGGGTTGATCGCACCTGATCGAAGCATTCATCCCCTCTGGCGCGGGCGCGGATCCTGCATGTTGATCGGTGGCCAGATGCAATCAATGAATGCAATCAACTTCGCCGGACCATCACCGATGACCACGATCACCGCCCACTGGCGCAAGCAGCTGCGCAACACCGCCCGGCCGGCCTACCTGCTGCTGGCTGACCTGATCGCCGACGACATCAAGACCGGCCGGCTCGGCGTGCGCGACCGCCTGCCCACGCTGCGCGAGCTGGCCGCCGACCTGGAGCTGAACTACACGACGGTGGCGCGCGGTTACGCCGAGGCGCGCAAGCGCGGGCTGATCGACTCGCGCGCCGGCACCGGCACCTTCATCCGCTCTGGCAGCCCGAGCCTGCGGCTGCGCGGCGGCAGCGGCGCCGAGATGACGATGAACATGCCGCCCGAGCCCGACGACGAGCACCTGATGGCGCGGCTGCACGACAGCGCCAGCCGCGCCTTCGCGCAGGTCGACTTCCACGACCTGCTGCGCTACCAGGACTTCGGCGGCACCGCGCATGACCGCGCCGCCGCAATGCACTGGCTGCGGCCCTTCGTGCCCGATGCGAGCGTCGACCGCATCCTGGTGTGTCCCGGCATCCACGGCGTGCTGACCGCGCTGTTCTCGCAGCTCGCGCGGCCGGGCGAGCTGATCTGCGTGGAAACGCTCACCTACCCGGGCGTGAAGGCCATCGCCGCGCAGCTCGGCGTGCAGCTGCACGCGCTGCAGATGGACGACGACGGTCCCATCGCCGATGCCTTCGAGCACGCCTGCAAGACGCTCAAGCCCAAGGCGCTGTACTGCAACCCCACGCTGCTGAACCCCACGGCGGCCACCGTGTCGCGCGCACGGCGCGAGGCGCTGGCCGACGTGGCGCTGCGCTATGCGGTGCCGATCATCGAGGACGACGCCTACGGCATGCTGCCGCGCCAGACGCCCGCGTCACTGGCCACGCTGGCGCCGGGGCTCACGTACTACGTGAGCGGTTTCTCCAAATGCTTCGGCGCGGGGCTGCGCAGCGCGTACGTGTGCTCGCCGACCGTGGTGCAGTCGCAGCGGCTGGCGGGCGCGATGCGCGCCACCACGGTGATGGCGTCGCCGATCACCAATGCGCTGACCACGCTGTGGGTGGAAGACGGCACGGCCGAAGAGATGCTTCAGGCGGTGCGCGCGGAGTCGGTGGCGCGACAGGTGCTGGCCACGCGCTACCTGGGCGACAGCGGCCTGCAGGCGCACCCCGAGGGCTTTCATGCGTGGCTGCCGCTCACGCCGGGCTGGAGCCCGGTGGAGTTCGCGTCGTACCTGCGCACGCAGAACGTGGGCGTGGTGGCGAGCGCGGCCTTTTCCACCGATGGCGATCCGCCCGATGCGGTGCGCATCTGCCTGGGCGGGCCGATGTCGCGCGAGCAGTGCGATCAGGCGCTGCGGTTGATTGCGGACACGCTGGCGCATCCGCTGCATCCGCACGCAACGCTGCGCTGACGAGCCACTGTCGTCATGGCTACCAGCGGTAGGTGAGCTTCGCCTGCACCGTGCGCCCCTGGCCGAAGTACTGGCCGTAGCCCGCGACGTAGCTCTTGTCGAAGAGGTTGGTGGCGTTCAGCGCAAAGCTGTAGGGGCCGCGTTCGTAGCGGATGGCCGCATCGACCAGCGTGTAGGCCGGGTTGTAGCTGCTGTTGTCCACGCTGGCCGGCACCTTGCCGACGCGGCGCACGCCGCCGCCCACGCTCCAGCCCTGCAGCTCGGGGCTGCCGAAGCGGTAGTCGAGCCACAGCGCGGCGGTCTGGCGCGCTGTGTTGAGCGGCTGCTTGCCCACTTCTTCGGGGTTCAGGCTGCGGGTGATCTTTGCGTCGAGCAGGGTGTAGCTGGCCACCAGCTTGAGTTGGCGGGTCAGCGAGGCACGCGCCTCGAACTCCGGGCCGCGCGTGCGCACCTCGCCGATCTGCGAAACCGGGTTGAGCACGTACGGGGTGAACGTGGGCGAGTTGTTCTTTTTCAGGTCGAAGACCGACACGGTGAACAGTGCGTCCACGTTCGGCGGGCGGTACTTCAGGCCCACCTCGAACTGCCGGCCGAGCTCGGGCTTCAGGAGGTCGCCGCCGGCGATGGTGCCCAGCAGCGGGGTGAACGAGGTCGAGTAGCTGAAGTAGGGCGCCAGGCCGTTCGGCGCAAGGTAGAGCAGGCCCGCGTTGTAGGTGGTCTTGGTATTGGTGTCGAGGCCGATGGATGACGCTGCCGCCTGCGGCCCCGGGCTGGCGCTGTTGTGCGCCCGGTCCTGCCGCACGGCCAGCCCGAGGGACCACGGCCCCGCGCGCATCTGGTCCTGCACATGGAGCCCGCGCTGCGTGATGCCGTTGGTCGACTGAACGGAGAACGCGGGCTCGGGCACGGGCGCGCCATAGACCGGTGCGAAGGCATCGATGGAGGAGGCCGGATCGACGCTGGTCTGCGTGGTGCTGCTCTGGCGCTGGTACTCCAGCCCCATCAGCAGCGTGTGCTCCACCGGCCCGGTGCGAAAGCGCCCCTCGAGCTGGGTGTCGAGCGTGGTGGTGCGGCTCTTGTCCTTCATCCGCACCACCGAGCGGTCGAGTGTGCGCAGGTCGCTCTCGAAGCCGGTGCCGTAGATCTGCCGGTAGTCGATGTCGAGCGTCGCGTGGCGCGCGTTCTGCCGCAGCGTCCAGTTGTCGTTCAGCTGGTGCTCCAGCAGGTAGGTGAGCGAGAACGCATCGCGGTTGTAGCGGTCGAAGCCGGGCTCGCCGATGAAGCGCTCGCGCGGAATGCTGCCGTTGGGGTTGGGCGAGATGAGGGCGCCTTCGGGCCAGATGCTCTTGGGCGTCATGCGGTCGCGCGTGGCCTCGGCCATCAGCGTGACCTTGGTGCGCGGCGATGGCGCCCACGTCAGCGACGGGGCAATGAAGTTGCGGTCGTCGCGCGAGAAGTCGGTCTGGCCGTTGCTGTTGCGCAGCACGCCGTTGAGCCTGAAGAGCAGGCTGCCGTCGGCGTTCATCGCGCCGCCGAGGTCGAAGCTTCCCTGGTAGCGGTTGCGGTTGCCCACCGAAAGGCTCACCTCGCGCACCGCCTCCGCCGAAGGGCGCTTCGACACCATGTTGATGGCCCCGCCCGGCGCCGACGGGTCGTAGACCGCGCCCGGTCCTTTCAGCAGCTCGACGCGCTCCAGCACCTGCGGCTCGACCAGCCACCGCGTGACGAGGCTGGTGGTGGGGAGCTTGAAGCCGTCGAGATATTCGGCGGGCGTGAAGCCGCGCACCGTGAGCGACGCGAAGCGCGGGTCGTAGCCGCTGACCTCGGTGAGCACGCCGGCGGAATAGCGCAGCGACTGCTCGACGGTGTGCACGGCCTGGTCGTCCATCTGCGCGCGCGTGACGACGGTGACGGCGCGCGGCGTTTCGAGCAGCGACGTGTCGGTGCGTGTGGCGGCGGCGCTGCGCTGCGCCACGTAGCCCTGCACCTGGCCGTCAGCGCGCTCGCCCTGTGCGGTGACGGTGAGCGTGGGCAGGGTGCTGCCGGTGCCCGGGGCTGCCGCCGTGGCCACGGCCGGGCGCACCGCATAGGCGCCGCTGCTGCCGGGCACGGCCTCCAGCTGGTGGGGCGACAGCAGCTCGGCCAGGCCTTCGGGCACCGTGCGGCTGCCCTGCAGCGCGGCCGCGTTCTTGCCGCGCACCAGCGCCGGATCGAAAGACAGCGTGATGCCGGCCTGGCGCGCGAAGGTGCTGAGCGCGTCTTCGAGCGCGCCGGCCGGAACATCGAAACCGGCGCGTGCGGAGGCCTCCGCCTGTGCACGTGCGGATCCTGCGGGCGCAGCCCATCCCGCCGCGACGCCCAGCAGCAGCGCGGGAAGCAGGGTGGGCCTTGCCGGCCGGAACCGCCAGAACCCGGGAGGGCGGTCCGGATTAAGCCGTCTCAACGTCGCGCAACAGTCAATGTGCCTCCTGTGCCATGTTCGAGCCGTACAGGCAGTGTGCGAACCAGCGCTTCGAGCGCGCGGCCGACCGGGTCGGGGCCATTGAGCTGGAACACGCCCGACACGCGCAGCGAGGCCACGTCCGCATCGCACAGCAGCGGAGTGCCGTGGTAGCGCGCCAGTTCGGCGACAAAGGCGTCCAGGCGCATCTGCCGGGCCACCAGCGCGCCGTCGGTCCAGGCGTCGGGCTCGAAGCTGCGGTCGACGATGCGCTGGGGCTGTGCAGCGCCGCCGCGCACGATGTAGCCGTCGCCGGCCTGCGCGACCACCGGCGGCGCACCTTCGGTATGGATGGCCACGCGGCCTTCGGTGAGCGACAGCCGCGTCTGGTCGTCCTGTTCGCGCACGCCGAAGCGCGTGCCGAGTGCCTCGAAGCGTGCATGCGGCGTCTCGACCCAGAAGGCGCGGTGGCCCAGCAGCGCGCCGCTGTCGGCGCCGGTGCGCACGAAGAGCTCGCCGCGATTCAGCACGATGCGCCGCTGGCGCGGCGAGAAGATCACCTGCACCTCGGAGCCGGTGTTGATGTTCAGCTCGGTGCCGTCGGCCAGCGTCACGCGCTGGCGCTCGCCCACGGCGGTGGCGTAGTTCGTGCGTTGCTCCCAGGGCGTTTCGCGCCAGACGAACAGGCCGACAACGCCGCCCGTGACAGCCAGGCCCAGCACGCCGAGTGCGCGGCGCCGGCTTTGCTGCTGCCGCTGCTGTTGCGCGCGCATCAGGGCCGCGGCCTGCAACGCGCCGTGGGCCAGCGCGCCGCCTGCGTCGCCCATGTCGCTGCTCATACCGCCGCTCATACTGCCGCCGATTCGCGGCACCTGGCGGAAGGCGTCTTCCACGGCCTGCACCTGCTGCCAGGCCTGTTCGTGCGCGGGGTGCGCGGCGCGCCATGCGTCGCAGGCGCTGTGCATTGTTTCGTCCGCGCTGCCGGAGCCCAGCCGCACGACCCAGGCGATGGCCTGTTCGAGCAGGTCGGAGGCGTTGCCGCCGTCGCCGGACGAAGGAGAAGAAGAGGGGAATGCAGGTTTCATCGCAGCGCCAGGCAGTGGCGGATGGCAGTTGCCATGTATTTCTCGACCGAGCTCAGGCTCACGTTCAGGCGCTGCGCGATCTCGGCATAGCCCAGGCCGTCGAGCCGCGAGAGCAGGAAGGCGCTGCGCGCCTTGGGCGGGAGACCGTCGAGCATGGTGTCGATGCGCACCAGTGCCTCGACCAGCAGCAGTTGCGTCTCGGGCGAGGGCGCTTGAGGCTCCGGCAGGGCCGCGATGGCTTCCATGCAGGCGCGCTCCAGCGTGCGGCGGCGCACGTGGTCGACCACGAGGCCGTGCGCGATGGTGGTGAGCCAGGCACGCGGCTCGCGCACCTCTTCGACATCGCCCGGACGGCCCAGCACGCGCACGAATGTGTCCTGCGCGAGGTCGGCGGCGTCGCCCGCGTGGCCGAGCTTGCGGCGCAGCCATCCGAGCAGCCAGCCGTGGTGGTCGCCGTAGAGGGTTTCCACACTGCGCGTGGGAGGACGGTCCGGCATGGAAGGGAAAGAGAAGTCGTTCGGGAACGCAGCGAGCGTTGCAGGCATGAATCTATCTCACTGGGTTGGCATTTGTGAAAGCTTTACTGCCGCGGCTGCATCCCGCCGGGGGATGGCCCCGGGTCTGCATGATCGGCGCGAGCGTGGACAGGCTGGCGGCGCTGGTGCTGCCAGCCTCGCAGCGCCCGAGGCCGATCGACAGCGCAAGGCCGCCCGCCGCCGCGCCGAGGCAGCCCGCGCTGGCCAGCCAGGAGCGCAGGGAGCCTGAGGCGCCGACGGTGGCTCGCGCCCGTGTTCGTGCGCGGGTGGGTGGCGGCACGAAGAGCCACGGGGTGGCCATCACAGCAGCCCCTTCGGGGCACGCACCGCGCGGTCGCCGTACAGCGGAAACCGCAGCGTGAGACAGCCGTCGCCAAGAGGAGAGGGCGCGGTATAGATGCGCGCGCCATGCCGCGCCACGATGGCCCGGCAGGCATGGATGCGGGGCGTGGCCGCGCGGCTGGCGCTGGTTTCGAAGGCGTGCGAGAGGCGGGGTGCGTCGGTGTCGCTGTCAATAGTGGCCTCGCGCCAGCTGATCACCGCCTGGTGCCCTTCGGCGCGCGCCAGCACATGCAGCGTCGTGCCCTGCGGCAGGGTGGCAGCCGCCGCGTCGGCGATATGCGCCATGAGCTGGGGCAGGTCGCCCGCGATCACGGCCACCGGCAGCGGGTCTTCCGGCAGGCGCAGGTCGAGCCCGATGCCGCGTTGCGCCAGCGTTGCCCCGTGGGTGACGGCGAGCGCGCGCAGCGGCTGTCGCAGGTCGATGCGCTCGCGCGTGGCGACAGGCTCCGGCCGGGCGCCGATGTGGGCCGGCGGCGTGCCCGCGGCGCGCACACCGAGCGCCTTGCCCGTGAACCAGACGACGCCGAGCGCGAAGAAGGCGGTCGCGACGACGCAAAGGCTGCTTGCGCTCATCGGGCAGCCTCCTGGCGGGGCAACGTGGAAGATTCGGGCGATGACGGTGGCGTGCGGAAAGTGCTCTGAAGCATGGCGAGGCGGCTCCTCTTTCGGTCTCAGGTGAATGCACTTCCTTGCCGAATGGAGCCACCAAAACCCGTAATGGCGTATCGAAAAAAGTTGCGGGTGTCAGTACCTGCACTCGGGCGCAGCCTGGTCGAGCAAGGCCACGATGCGCCCGACCAGCCGCTCGCTGTAGGCCGGGGCTGGGTGCAGCACGTCCGCCATCTCGGCGGGCTTGAAGGACACGGCACCCCAGTCGGCAAACAGCGCGCCGGTCTCGCCGGCCACGCGCCTGGCGATGTTGTCGGCCGCGTCCCTGCCCGGGGCGGGGTGCGTCTGGCGGCTGAGGCCGGTGACGACCGGCGTGCGCCCCTGGGCCTGCACGTGCGCCACCATGCGGCGCAGCGCCGGCTCGTAGGGCTGGCCGAACTGCCCGTCGTTGATGCCGTGTTGCAGCACCACGAAATGCGTGGTCAGCGGCGTGCTGGAGAAGGCGGCCGCGCGCTGGGCGGCCGTCGACCCCGCCACGCTGTTGTCGAGCACCGTGTAGGCCGGCCGCATGCGCTTGAGCATCGCCGCGGGCGGCTCGTCGAAGCGCTGGTTGTTGTTGTAGGCGCCATAGAGGATCGAGTCGCCCTCCAGGGTGACGGTGCAGTCGCGGGGAGCGTCGTCGGGCGCTTTCGCGGACGCCGCCGGACGGGTCGGGGCACTGCTGCTGTGGCTATTGCTGCTGCCCCTGTCGCCTCCGCAGGCGGGGACCAGCGCACCGATCGCAAGGATGGCAAGCAGCGTGAAAGCGATGTCGGACAGGCGGACACAGGCCGCGCGTGGGCGTGCAGAAAGAGAAACCAAGGCGATCTCCGGCAAGGGCCTCCGGCGTTTTCCGGAGGCATCGATCCCTTGCCGTACGAGTTTTCAAAACCCGTAATGCGCCTTGCGTTTCAGGTCAGTCAGCCATGTAAAGCCTGCTTTGTCTTCAGCGCTTGGCGAACACGCCGTTCCACGCGAACACCGAGTTCGGCGCGTTCACGCGCATCGGCAGGGCTGCGGGGCTCGGTAGGGCTTCTTTCTTCTTCGGGGGCTCGTGCTCGACGCGCACGCCCTTGGCCAGCTGGTCTTCGACCAGGCTCTGCAGCGTGACGGAGCCCAGGAATTCCATGACATGGTGCTTGGCGGAGGCCCACAGCGCATCGGTCGAGTAGCAGCCCTTGCTGCTGCCGCCGGCGTCTTCCTTGTTCGGCGAGGCTTCGGTGTCGGCCAGTGGCTGGCCATCGACCGAAGCGAGGATGTCCGCCACGGTGATTTCGGACGCCCTGCGCGTCAGCGTGTAGCCGCCGCCCGGTCCACGCGTTGCCTTGATCAGCGCATGCTGGCGCAGCTTGCTGAACAGCAGTTCGAGCGACGAGCGGGCAATGTGCTGTCGTCGGCTGATCGAGGCCAACGGTACGGGGCCATCCCGTTCGCGCATGGCGACATCGATCATGGCCGTCAAGGCGAAGCCGCCCTTCGTCGTGAGACGCATGGAGTGTTCCTCGGTGTTGGGTTTTGCAAACAATGCGTGGTAGGTGTGCAAAAGACCGGGAAAAGTTTCCTTCGGGAGGTAAAGGCCTTTTTTGAAACAAATCGAAAAAGACCGGCCCATCGACGCTTGCGAGCCTGCAGGAAGGGCTTGGGGCTAGGACGACCAGCGATGAAGTTCCACGCCAGGAGCGTCGAGCGCCAGCTTCAGCACGTTGCCGTGCGTGGAGTCGGTGACGAACAAGGTCGACCTGCCAGGGCCACCGAAGGCGATGTTCGTCGTCGAGGCGCCGGTGGGCCCGCGCAGCACCATGACGGGTTCGGCGCGCGTGTTGAGCACCCAGACATAGCCCAGGCCGGGATTGGCCACCAGCACCCGACCCTGCGTGTCGACCGCAAGCCCGTCGGGGCCGCTGGGCCCGTAGGACGTGAAGAACTGGCTCACCTTGGCAACGCTCCCGTCGGCCAGCAACGGCACGCGCCAGACGCAGTTGCCGCGCGTCACCGCGAGATAGAGCACCTTGCCGTCCGGCGAGAGGGCCACGCCATTCGGGCTGGGCACGTTGGACAGCAGCAGGTCGAGCTGCCCGTCGGGCCTCAGGCGATACAGGCGGCCCGAAGGGTCGTGCAACCCGCTCTGGCCCTGGTCCGTGAAGTAGACGTTGCCCTGCGCATCGAGCACCAGGTCGTTCACGCCCTTGAAGCTCTCGGTGTTGCGCCGCTGAAGGTGCGGCGTGACGCGACCGGTTCGAATATCCACCCGCATCAGGCCGTTCTTGTAGTCGGTGACGAGCAGGGTGTGTGCGTCGACGAACTTCATGCCGTTCGGCTCGCCGTCGTACTCGGCGACCAGCGTCCATTCGCCCGATGTGTCGATGCGGAAGATCCGGCCGAAAGGGATGTCCGTGACGTAGAGGTTGCCGTCGTCGTCGAACACAGGGCCTTCGAGAAAGGAATCGGTCACCTGGCCGCCGCGGTTGGCATCGGCCCAGACGCTGGGCTCCGGGCGGCGGAAGGACTCGGGCATGCTGGTGAAGGTCTGCAGGTCCAGCACCTGGGGCGCTTGCAATAGGTACAAGTCGGTCTCCTCTGCGATCAGGTCATCGCGAAGCCATAGAGCCTCGCCGGGTTGTCGACCAGGATGCGGTCGCGCACGGCGGTGGCGCCGTCGCACCACGCAGAGAGCACGTCGGCCAGGTCGGCATCGTTGACGGTCCCTGGAGTCTCCGTGGTGTGAGGCCAGTCGCTGCCCCAGACCAGTCGTTCCGGCGCTGCCTTGACCAGCGCACGGCCCAGCGCGAAGGCATCCTGGTAGGCGGGCGCCCCGTCGCGCGATCGCATGTAGACGCCCGACAGCTTCATCCACGTGTTGCCACCGTCGAGCAGCCGGCGCGCCACCGCAAATGCCGCGCCGCCGACACCGTCGGCCGGGTCGATGCGGGCCACGTGGTCTATCACCAGCGGCACCGGGAGTGCCGCCAATATTGGCGCGAGTTCCACCAGTTGTTCGGGCTGCAGGAAGACCTGGATGTGCCAACCCAGCCGGGCCACCTTGCGCGCCAGCGTCGTCAGCATCTGCGCCGTGGTGACGCCCCAGGACTGCGGCGTCACGAAGTTCACGCGCAAGCCGCAGACGCGATGCGCCGCCAGGCGGTCGAGCTCGTCGTCGGCCACGTCCTGGCCGACGACTGCGATGCCGCGCGCGCTCTCGCCCAGTTGCGCGAGTGCGTCGAGCGTGCAGGCGTTGTCCGTGCCGTAGGTCGAGGGATTGACGACCACCGTGCGCGAGGTCCCGAGCCGCTGCTGCAAAAGCCGATAGGCGGCCACCTCGGCGCGCGGCGGGTGGCGCTTCCAGTGCGGCGACGCGGCGAAGCGCGGGTCGAAGATGTGCATGTGGCTGTCGCAGGCATCGGCGGGCAGTGCAGTCGCGGGCCGGTTCGTCCCCACCGAATGGGGAACCGGTGGCGCGTCAGGGGCGTGATTCATGGCTGTCTTCAGTCGAGCTTGATGTTGCCCTTGCGGATCACTTCCGCCCATTTCGCATCTTCCTTCTTCAGGAAGTCGGCGAACTCGGATGGCGTCGAGCCGACCGGCTGCACGCCCACGTCCACGAAGCGCCGCTTCACTTCGTCATTCTTCAGGACATCGACCACCGCCTTGTGGAGCTTGTCGGCGATGGGCGCGGGCGTGCCGGCCGGCAGGAGCAGGCCGTTCCACTCGTAGGCCTCGTAGCCGGGCGCAACGGTCTCGGCGATGGTCGGCACATCGGGCAGGCGTGCGGAGCGCTGCGGCGACGACACCGCCAGCGCGCGCAGCTTGCCCGAGGACACGAGCGGATACGACGCCGCGATGGTGCTGAACATGAAGTCGACCTGCCCGCCCATGACATCGGAGATGGCGGGGCCGCCGCTCTTGTAGCCGACATGCACCATGTCGAGCCCGAGCCGCTGGCGCAGCAGTTCCGCCGCAAGCCGCTGCACGGTGCCGCTTCCGCCCGATGCGAAGTTGAGCTTTCCGGGTTCGGCCTTCGCTTTGTCCGCGAGGTCCTTGATGCTCTTCACCGGCGACTCCGCGCGGACGATCACGATGTTGGGCGCCAGCGAGACGAGCGCCAGTGGCTGCAGGGCATTGCCCGTGTACGGCATGCGGGGAAAGAGATGCGGATTGATCGAGTAGGGCGTTGCGTCGTAGAGCACCGTGTAGCCATCGGGCGCGGCCTTGGCCGCAAAGCTCGCGCCGATGGTTCCGCTGGCGCCAGGCCTGTTGTCGACGATCACGCTGGTGCCCAGCTTCTCGCCCATGCGCACCGCCAGCACGCGCGCCAGCGCGTCCGCGGAGCCGCCCGGCGCATACGGCACGACGAGCGTGATGGGGCGGTCCGGAAAGGCGGCCTGGGCGGAAGCGGCAGCAGCGAAGAGGCACGCGGCGAGCATGCGTCGGATGGCTTTCATCATGGGTTCCTTGGGGTGTGCGTTCATTCGGTCTTGAGATCGAGCGTTCGGGCCAGCTCGCCATAGAGCTTGACCTCGCGCGCCAGCTGCGCGCCGAAGGCATCGGCGCAGGTGTTCTGTGCTTCCATGCCGAGCGAACGCAGCTTCTCCTGCGTGGCCGGCGCTTGCGCAAACTCGGTGGCGGCACGGCGCAGCACGGCCAGGACTTCCGGCGGCGTTCTGGCGGGTGCGAGCAAGCCGTACCAGGCGTCGGCCGTGTAGCCCTTGACGCCCACCTCCTCGAAAGTCGGCACGTCCGGCAGCAGTGCCGATCGCTTCGGTGCCGCCACGGCCAGGGCCGTCAGCTTGCCCGACTGCACCTGGGTGAGCACCGAGCCCAGCGTAGCGAAAGAGCTGTCGACCTGGCCTCCCATGAGATCGGTCGTCGCCTGCGCCGCGCCCTTGTACGGGATGTGGTTCATCGACGTGCCTGTCAGCCGCGTGAATTGCGCGCTCGCGAAGTGCCCCGAGCTGCCCGAGCCCGGCGTGGCATAGGTGCGTTTGCCCGGCTCTGCCTTCACCGCCTGCAGGAACGCGCCGAACGACTTGACGGGCATCGACGGCCCTACGACCAGCACCGTCGGGCTCACGGCGAGCGAGCACACCGGGGCGAACGACCGCACGGCGTCGAACTTGACCCGCTGGCTGTAGAGCGCCGGGATCATCGTGTGATTCGTTGCGCCCAGCAGCAGCGTGTAGCCGTCGGCCGGCGCGGCAGCCACTGCCTCTGCCGCCAGGATCGTGTTGGCGCCGGGCTTGTTGTCCACGATGAAGGGCTGGCCCAGTGCGCGCGATGCGTGGTCGGCAAAGGCGCGCGCCACGACGTCGGTGGGGCCGCCTGCGGAGAAGCCGACGAGGATGCGCACCGGCTTGGCCGGCCAGGTCTGTGCATGCGCCGTTGCTACTGCCGCCAGCGTGGCCGACAGCCCGAGCACGGCCACCGCCCGGCGGGCGTTCTTGCCTCTGTTCATTTTTTTGTCTCCTTATCCTGGTCCGGATGGTGCCGCCTTGCGGCTGCGCCTCAGACGCTCGTCGTCTGGCGGGCGAGCACCTGCAGCAGATTCTTCGCCGCGCCCACGCCCATGTTCACGTAGGCATCGCTGGTGACGCCGCCGATGTGGGGGCTCAGCACGATGTTCTTCTCGCCCTGGAACGGATGGCCGGGCGCCATCGGCTCGACAGCGAAGCTGTCCAGCCCGGCCATGGCCACCTGGCCCGAGCGGACTGCCGCCAGCAGCGCGGCCTCTTCGATCAGGCCGCCGCGTGCCGTGTTGATGACGATCACGCCGCGCTTGCATCGTGCCAGCGTCTCGGCGTTGAGCAGCCCGCGGTTGTCGTCCGTCAACGGGCAGTGCAGAGAGATGGCATCCGATTCGGCCCAGGTGGTCGTCAGGTCCACGGCTTGTACGTACGCCGGAAGATTCTTGGCGTACGGATCGAACCCAAGCACGCGCATGCCGAGCGCATCGGCCATGCGCGCAAAGCGAAGCCCGATGGCACCGAGCCCGATGAGCCCGATGGTGCGGCCGCCGAGCTCGAGGCTCTTGTGCGTTGCCTTGTCCCAATGGCCGGCATGCATGCGCGCATCGAGCGCCACCACCGACTTGGCGCAGGCCAGGAGCAGCGCGAGCGCCTGCTCGGCCACCGCCGCGGCATTGGCGCCCACGGCCGCGACGACCTCGATGCCGCGTGCCTGTGCGGCCGCCTTGTCGATGGTGTCCGTGCCGCTGCCGTGTTTGGAGATCACCTTGAGCGCAGGGGCCGCGTCCATGACCGCCGGGCCCACTTTGCCGTAGCGCACGATGATGGCCACCGGGTCATGCGCGCGGCACAGGGCCACGAGGTCGTCTTCGGTCGGTGTCTTGCCCGCGTAGATGACTTCGTATCCCTCGAGGAGGTCGAGTGCCTGTGGCGCGAGGTCGGCGCCCGTCACCAGGATGGCTGTCACAGCGTCTCGCCCTCCTTCAGCACGCCGGCCGTGCGCAGCGCTGCGTCGAGCCACTTGGCGGCGGTGTCCCCGTCCTTGATGGCGGCGATGCGCGCGGCCTCGTCCTTCACCTTCTTCGCGGCGAGAGGCAGCAGCGATTCGATCTTCTCGCGCTCCACCACGACCACGCCGTCGCCGTCGCCGACGATGAAGTCGCCCGGATGCACCGTGACGCCGCCGATCGACACCGGATGGCCGATGCGCCCGCCGATGTTCTTGGTCGGCCCGTTCGGGTTGGTGCCGACGGAAAAGACAGGGAAGTCCATCTCGTCTATCTCGTTGCTGTCGCGGCAGGCCCCGTCGATGACCACGCCGGCAATGCCGACCTGCTTGCAGGCGGTCATCATGATCGTGCCCATGAGCGCGGAGGTCTGGTCGCCCTTGCCGTCGATCACGAGCACGTCGCCGGGCTTCGCCATGGCAATGGCGGCATGGATCATCAGGTTGTCGCCGGGGCGAACTTCTACGGTGATCGCGGTGCCGGCCAGCTTCATGCGGGGGCGCAGTGCCTTGATGCGGCCGTCCACCGCGCCGCGGCGCCCGGCCACGTCGGCCAGGATGGCAGGCTGGAATTCGGCGGCTTGCGCCACGATGTGCGCGGGCACGCGCTCGAAGTTGCGGACGATGTCGGGGAGGGGCGATGACATGAGGGTGCTTTCAGAAGTGATGGGATGAAGAAGGGCGCTCAATCCAGCTTGATGCCCGAAACCTTGACGACGGCGCCCCAGCGAACACCGTCCGTGCGAATCAGCGATGCGAACTTCTCGGGCGGGCCGGACATCACCTCCGCGCCTTGCGCCGCGAGCTTCTTCTGCACCTCGGGCGTGGCGAGCGCCTTGTTGAAAGCTGCGTTGAGCTTGGTGACCGCATCCTTCGGCATGGCTGCAGGGCCCGCCACGCCGAACCATGTGACGGCCTCGAAATCCTTGTAGCCAGACTCGGCCATGGTGGGCACATCAGGCAAGTCGCGGTTGCGTTGCAGCGAGGTCACGGCCAGCGCGCGCAACTGGCCGCTCTTGATCTGCGCGATCAGGGTCGGCACGGACGAGATGTACATCTGGATCTGGCCGCCGACCAGGTCGGTCAGGCCTTGCGATGCGCCCTTGTAGGGGACATGCGTGAACTGCACGCCCGCGGCCTTCTGGAACTGCTCGGTGGCGAGATGGGCCACCGTGCCGTTGCCCGAGCTTGCGTAGTTGAGTGCGGTGGGCTTGGCCTTTGCGGCGGCGACCACGTCCGCGAGCTTCTTGTAGGGCGACGCGGCCGAGACCACCAGCACCAGCGGTGCGGAGGCGACGAGGCCCACAGCTGCGAGGTCCTTCACCGGGTCGTAGGGCAGCTTGGCGTAGAGCGTCGGATTGATCGCGAGGTTGCTGGTCTGCCCCAGCACCAGCGTGTAGCCGTCGGGGTTGGCCTTGGCTGCCGCGTCGACGCCGATGTTGCCGCCGGAGCCGGGCTTGTTGTCGATGACGATGGTCCAGCCCTCCGAGGTCGCGACCTTGTTCGCCACCTCGCGGGCAATGATGTCCGTGCCGCCGCCCGGCGGGAACGGCACGACGAGGCGGATGGGGCGCGCCGGATAGCCTTGAGCCAGCGTCACGCCGCAAGAAAACAGAAGGGCGAGGCCGATGGCCGCGCGGCGAGGAATGGAGCTGGGGCTCGAGGTGCGCATTTGTGTTGTCTCCGGAATCGTT
Organism: Variovorax sp. YR266; assembly: GCF_900107295.1. Lineage (NCBI taxonomy): Bacteria > Pseudomonadati > Pseudomonadota > Betaproteobacteria > Burkholderiales > Comamonadaceae > Variovorax > Variovorax sp. YR266. Next base: position 27,041 of record NZ_FNPM01000004.1, on the reverse strand, counting down.
CGATCAATCAGTGCCTGCGAGCGGTGGTGCTCCGAGGCATGAAGCGACTTTAGATTTGCGTTCCGCTCCATACAATGGTGGTCCACTGAACGGACCATGGACCACTGTGCGAAACAAATTGCCGGCAGCCAAGAGGCCGACCGAAGTCATCGAAGAGCCGCGCGAAGTGGACGCGGACGCGACGGGCGGCGTGACCGCCGTCACCCGCGCCCTGCAGCTGCTCGATGCCTTCGGCATGCAGGACGAGCGCCTCTCGCTGGCCGAGCTGACCCGCCGCAGCCACATGCACAAGACAACCGCGCTGCGGCTGCTGCGCACGCTGGCGCTTGCCGGCTACGTGGTGCAGCGCGACGACGGCGAATGGCGACTGGGACCTGCGGCAGGCTGGCTCGGAGCCCGCTACCAAGCCAGCTTCGATGCCAACAATGTCGTGGAGCCGATGCTGCTTGCCCTGTCGCATGCAACGGGCGAGAGCGCGGCGTTCTATGTGCGCGAAGGAAATTCCAGGACTTGCCTGGCGCGCGTGGAAGGGCCGCAGCCCATCCGGCACCACGCGCGCATGGGCGCGATGCTGCCGCTGGAAAAAGGGTCACCGGGGCGGGTGATTCTTGCGTTCTCCGGCGAGCCTGGAAAGCTGTACGAAGACATCCGCAAGAAGGGCTATCACTTCTCCATCGGCGAGCGCGAGAAGAACGTGGCGACCGTGTCGGCGCCGGTCTTCGGCCTGCGCTGGGCGCTGCTGGGGTCGGTGTGCATCTCGGGCCCCGCGGACCGGTTGCCCAAGGCAAAGCTGCTCGGCCACGCGAAGACGATCATGAAGGCCGCGAACGAACTCTCCTACGCACTGGCCGGCCGGCCCACTGCGCAGACTCCGGCGGTGGTCTCCACCTGGCATCCCTAGAAGGGGCCGGTGGAGTCCGCGCTGAGCTCAGGCCGATGCGCGCAGTGTCTTGGCGGCTGCCACCATGTTGGTCAGCGCCGGCACCACTTCAGCCCACTGGCGCGTCTTCAGGCCGCAGTCGGGGTTGACCCACAGGCGTTCGGCGGGAACGCGCTCGGCCGCCTTCTTCATCAGCTGCACGATGTGCTCCTGGCTCGGGATGTTCGGCGAGTGGATGTCGTACACGCCCGGGCCGATCTCGTTGGGGTACTTGAAGTTGTCGAAGGCATCGAGCAGCTCCATGTCCGAACGCGAGGTCTCGATGGTGATGACGTCGGCATCCATGTCGGCGATCGACGCGATGATGTCGTTGAACTCCGAGTAGCACATGTGCGTGTGGATCTGCGTCTCGTCGCGCACGCCGTTGGCCGTGATGCGGAAGGACTCGACAGCCCAGTCCAGGTACTCCTGCCACTGCGACTTGCGCAGCGGAAGACCTTCGCGCAGCGCCGCCTCGTCGATCTGGATCACGCGCACGCCGGCTTTCTCCAGGTCGAGCACTTCTTCGCGTATGGCCAGCGCAAGCTGGTGGCACGACACTGAGCGCGGCTGGTCGTCACGGACGAAAGACCAGTTCAGGATGGTGACCGGACCGGTCAGCATGCCCTTCATCGGCTTTTGCGTGAGCGACTGCGCGTACTTGATCCACTCCACGGTCATCGCCTTCGGACGGCTGATGTCGCCGAACAAGATCGGCGGCTTCACGCAGCGCGAACCGTACGACTGCACCCAGCCGAACTGGCTGAAGGCGTAGCCGTCGAGTTGCTCGCCGAAGTACTCGACCATGTCGTTGCGTTCGGCTTCGCCGTGCACCAGCACGTCCAGGCCCAGGACTTCCTGTTCCTTCACGCTGCGGCCGATTTCGGCCTGCATCGCGGCCTTGTAGCCTGCTGCATCGAGGCGACCCGCCTTGAACTCACTGCGCGCATGGCGGATTTCCGCAGTCTGCGGGAATGAGCCGATGGTGGTGGTCGGGTAGGCCGGCAGCTTCAGCAGGGCGGCTTGCTTGGGCGCGCGCTGGGCGTAGACGCTCTTGCGCTGGCCCAAGGCCGCGTTCAGCCTGGCGATGGCGGCCTTGACGCCGGGGTTGTTCACGCGCGGCGAGTTGCGGCGGGCGGAAATGGCGGCCTGATTGGCTGCCAGCTCATCCTTCACGGCATCGCGGCCGTGGCGCAGGGCGGCGGCCAGCACTCTCAGCTCCTCGAGCTTCTGGAGTGCGTAGGCGAGCCACCACTTGACCTCGGCATCGAGCTTCTGCTCGCTGGCCAGATCCACCGGCACGTGCAGCAGCGAGCACGACGGTGCAATCCAGAGACGCTCGCCCAGGCGCTGCGCCAGCGGCTCGAGCCAGTCGAGGATGGCGACCAGGTCGCTCTTCCAGATGTTGCGGCCGTTGATGACCCCGAGCGACAGCACCTTGTGCGCGGGCAGCATGCTCAGCAGAGGCACCACGTCGTCGCGGCCGTTGATGGCGTCGACGTGCAGGCCCGCCACCGGAAGGTTGGCGGCCAGGTACTTGTTTTCCAGCAGCTGACCGAAATAGGTCGCGAGCAGGATCTTGACCTTGGCGGCCTTGAGATGGTGGTAGGCCGTGTTGAAGGCGTGCTGCCAGTCGGCGTCCAGCTCGGTGACGAGCAAAGGCTCGTCGATCTGCACCCACTCGACGCCCTGGGCCGCCAGTGCGTCGAGCAGTTCCGCGTACACCGGCAGCAGGCGCGGCAGCAGCGCGAGCTTGTCTGAGTCGTCCTTGGCCTTTCCGATGGACAGGTACGTCACGGGGCCGACCAGCACGGGCTTGGCCTTCACGCCCTGCGCCTTGGCTTCGGCGAACTGCTCCAGGATGCGCGATGCGTCGAGCTTGAACTCGGTTGCCGACGTGAACTCGGGGACGATGTAGTGGTAGTTGGTGTCGAACCACTTCGTCATCTCGCCTGCGGCAACGCCGCCGCAGCAGCCCGCGTGGTCTTCGGCGGACTGCGCCGAGCGGCCGCGCGCCACGCGGAAGTAGTTGTCCAGGGTGTCGCCGTGAAAGCCGCGCACGCGCTCGGGCAGGTTGCCGAGCGTGAAGCTCATGTCCAGCACCTGGTCGTAGAACGCGAAATCGCCCACCGGCACCAGGTCGATCCCGGCCTGGTCTTGCCAGTGGCGTTGACGCAGCTCGGCGCCGAGGGCCTTGAGCGCGTCGCGCGAGGACTCTCCCTTCCAGTACGACTCGAGCGCGAACTTCAGTTCGCGCCTGGCGCCGATGCGGGGAAAGCCAAGGTTATGGGTGGTGGTCATGGGTATCGGAGCGTCTGGGCAGTCAGAGAAAGGGTGGATCCTAGGTTTGACGACTCTTGAAGTAAAATGGTCTTATTTCACGTACCCATGAATGCTGCTCATTAGTCATGTTGGAGCGCACGCATCTGGCCATCGTCCAGGAAGTGGACAAGCAAGGCTCGCTCACGGCCGCTGCCGAGGTGCTGCACCTGACGCAGTCGGCCTTGAGCCATTCCATCCGCAAGCTCGAGATCCAGCTCGGAACGGAGATCTGGCAGCGCGAAGGGCGCAGCCTTCGCCTGACCCAGGCGGGCCAGTACCTGCTGGCGGTAGCGAACCGGGTGCTGCCGCAGCTCACGCTGGCGGAGGAACGCCTGCGCCAGTTCGCCCAGGGCGAACGCGGGTCGCTGCGCATCGGCATGGAATGCCATCCCTGCTACCAGTGGCTGCTGAAGGTGGTGTCGCCGTACCTGGCGTCATGGCCCGACGTGGACGTCGACGTGAAGCAGAAATTCCAGTTCGGCGGCATCGGCGCGCTCTTCGGCTACGAGATCGACCTGCTGGTGACTCCCGATCCGCTCTACAAGCCAGGCCTGCACTACGAGCCCGTGTTCGACTACGAACAGGTGCTCGCGGTCGCGCGCGGCCACCGCCTGGCGAACGTGCCCTACGTGAAACCCGCGCAACTGACCGAAGAGGTTCTCGTCACCTACCCGGTTGCGACGGACCGGCTGGACATCTACAACATGTTCCTGATGCCCGCGGGCGTGACGCCCAAGCGCCACAAGGCGATCGAGACAACGGACATCATGTTGCAGATGGTGGCGAGCGGCCGTGGCGTGGCCGCGCTGCCTCGCTGGCTGGTGGAGGAGTACGCGGAGAAGATGGAAATCGTCCCGGTCCGGCTGGGCTCGCGCGGCATCGCCAAGCAGATCTTTCTTGGCGCGCGGGAAGCGGACACCGACGTCGATTACCTGAAGGCCTTTGTCGAGCTGGCGCGTCAGGTGTAGCGCCTTTCCAGCGCGTCCCACTCCGGCTTGTCGATCAGAAACTGTCGCCAGGCACGCGCACCCAGCCTTCCATCAACACGCGGGCGCTCCGGCTCATCAGGGCCTTGGTCACCACCCATTCGCCATCGACCTTGCGGGCCTCGGCGCCGACGCGCAGCGTGCCCGATGGGTGGCCGAAGCGCACGGCCTGGCGCTCGCCACCGCCGGTCGCAAGGTTCACCAGCGTGCCGGGGATCGCCGCTGCGGTGCCGATGGCGACCGCGGCCGTGCCCATCATGGCGTGGTGCAGCTTGCCCATCGACAGCGCACGCACGAGCAGGTCCACGTCCGCCGCCTTCACCGCCTTGCCGCTGGAGGCCGTGTAGTCCCTGGGCGTTGCGACGAAGGCCACCTTGGGCGTGTGCTGGCGCTTGGCCGCTTCACCGATGTCCTTGATGAGGCCCATCTTCACCGCGCCATGCGCGCGGATCGTCTCGAACATTGCCAGCGCCTTCGCATCGCTGTTGATCGCGTCCTGCAACTCGGTGCCGGTGTAGCCGATGTCGCCTGCGTTGACGAAGATGGTCGGAATGCCCGCGTTGATCAGCGTGGCGCGCAAAGTGCCCACGCCGGGCACTTCGAGCTCTTCGACCACCTTGCCGGTCGGGAACATCGCGCTGCCGCCTTCGCCGTCGCCCTCGTCGGCCGGGTCGATGAATTCAAGCGGCACTTCGGCCGCGGGGAAGGTCACGCCGTCGAGTTCGAAGTCGCCGGTTTCCTGAACCTCGCCTCGGGCGATCGGCACGTGGGCGACGATGGTCTTGCCGATGTTGGCCTGCCAGATGCGCACGGTGCACGTGCCGTTCTGCGGTACGCGCGCCCGGTTGATCAGGCCCTGCGCAATTGCGAACGGCCCGACCGCCGCCGACAGGTTGCCGCAGTTGCCCGACCAGTCGACGAAGGCGCTGTCGATGGAGACCTGGCCGAACAGGTAGTCGACGTCGTGGTCCGGCCGCGTGGAGCGCGACAGGATCACGGTCTTCGATGTGGAGGAGGTGGCCGCACCCATGCCGTCGATCTGCTTGGCGTAGGGGTCGGGGCTGCCGATCACGCGCAGCAGCAGCGCGTCGCGCGCCGGCCCGGGCTGCCGCGCCGCCGCGGGCAGGTCCTGCAGGCGGAAGAACACGCCCTTGCTGGTGCCGCCACGCATATAGACGGCGGGAATCTTGATTTGGGGAGCGGATGCCATGGCAAATGGGAGTGGTGGTTGTCTCAGGCTGCCGACTTGTTCTCGGCCAGGAAGTCTTGTGCAAAGCGCTGCAGCACGCCGCCAGCTTCGTAGATCGACACTTCCTCGGCCGTGTCCAGCCGGCAGGTCACCGGAACCTGCAGCGTGTCGCCGCCCTTGCGGTGGACGACCAGCGTGAGGTCGGCGCGCGGTGCGGGCTTGCCGATCACGTCGTAGGTTTCGGTGCCGTCCAGGCCCAGCGTGAGTCGCGTGGTGCCGGGCTTGAACTCCAGCGGCAGCACGCCCATGCCGAGCAGGTTGGTGCGGTGGATGCGCTCGAAGCCTTCGGCCACGACGGTCTCCACACCGGCCAGGCGCACGCCCTTGGCGGCCCAGTCGCGCGACGAGCCCTGGCCGTAGTCGGCGCCGGCCACGATGATCAGCGGCTGCCTGCGGTTCAGGTACGTCTCGATCGCCTCCCACATGCGCACGACCTTGCCTTCAGGCTCGATGCGCGCGAGCGATCCCTTCTTCTGCACGCCGTCGACCACCGCCATCTCGTTGACGAGTTGCGGGTTGGCGAAGGTGGCGCGCATGGCCGTGAGGTGGTCGCCGCGGTGCGTGGCGTAGGAGTTGAAGTCTTCTTCCGGAAGGCCCATCTTCGCCAGGTACTCGCCGGCGGCGCTGTCCAGCAGGATCGCATTGGACGGCGACAGATGGTCGGTCGTGATGTTGTCCGGCAGCAGCGCCAGCGGCCGCATGCCGCGCAGCGTGCGCGGATTGGCCGCGAGCGCGCCCACGCCCTCGCTGTCCCAGTAGGGCGGGCGGCGGATGTAGGTGGACTGCGGCCGCCAGTCGTACTGCGGGCTCACCTTCTCGCCGTTGTCTGCGTGGATCGCGAACATGGGTTCGTACACCTTGCGGAACATCTCGGGCCTGACGGAGGCCGCGACGATGGCGTCGATTTCCTCGTCGCTCGGCCAGAGGTCCTGCAGGCGTATCTCCTTGCCGTTCACGACGTCCAGCACGTCGCGCTCGATGTCGAATCGCATCGTGCCCGCGATCGCGTAGGCCACGACCAGCGGCGGCGACGCGAGAAAGGCCTGCTTCGCGTACGGATGGATGCGGCCGTCGAAGTTGCGATTGCCCGAGAGCACCGCGGTGGCGTACAGGTCGCGCTCGATGATCTCCTGCTGGATCTTCGGGTCCAGCGCACCCGACATGCCGTTGCAGGTGGTGCAGGCAAAGGCGACGATGCCGAAGCCGAGCTGCTCCAGCTCGTGCAGCAAGCCGGCGTCGCGCAGGTAGAGCTCCACGGCCTTGGAGCCCGGAGCCAGCGATGACTTGACCCAAGGCTTGCGCTTGAGGCCCAGGCGGTTGGCATTGCGCGCCAGCAGCGCGGCGGCGATCACGTTGCGCGGGTTCGAGGTGTTGGTGCACGACGTGATGGCCGCGATGATCACGGCGCCGTCGGGCATCAGGCCCGCGGCTTCCTGCCGCCTGGCCTCTGCAAGACCGACGGCGATGTTGCGCTCGGCCAGCTGCGAGGTGGGCAGTCGGCGGTGCGGGTTGGAAGGGCCTGCCATGTTGCGCACCACGCTCGACAGGTCGAACTTCAGCACGCGTTCGTAGCTGGCGGTCTCCAGCGCATCGCCCCAGAAGCCGGCTGTCTTCGCATACGTTTCGACCAGCGCGACCTGTGCGTCTTCGCGGCCGGTAAGCCGCAGGTAGGTGAGCGTCTGGTCGTCGATGTAGAAGAGCGCGGCCGTGGCGCCGTACTCGGGGCACATGTTGGAAATGGTCGCGCGGTCGCCGATGGTCAGGCCGTGCGTGCCTTCGCCGAAGAACTCCAGGTACGCACCGACCACTTTTTCCTTGCGCAGGAACTCGGTGAGCGCCAGCACGATGTCGGTGGCGGTGATGCCCGGCTGGCGTCGGCCGGTCAGCTCCACGCCGACGATGTCGGGCAGGCGCATCCACGAGGCGCGGCCCAGCATCACGTTCTCGGCCTCCAGGCCGCCGACGCCCACCGCGATCACGCCCAGCGCATCGACGTGCGGTGTGTGGCTGTCGGTGCCCACGCAGGTGTCCGGAAAGGCCAGGCCGTCCTGCACGTAGACCACCGGAGACATCTTCTCCAGATTGATCTGATGCATGATGCCGTTGCCCGCCGGAATCACTTCCATGTTGGCGAAGGCGCGCTTCGTCCAGTCGATGAAATGGAAGCGGTCCTCGTTGCGGCGGTCTTCGATCTGCCGGTTTTTCTCGAAGGCGTGCGGATCGAATCCGCCGCACTCCACGGCCAGCGAATGGTCGACGATCAGCTGCACCGGCACCACCGGGTTCACCTGCGCGGGGTCGCCGCCCTCGGCCGCTATCGCGTCGCGCAAACCCGCCAGATCCACCAGCGCGGTCTGGCCCAGGATGTCGTGGCACACCACGCGCACGGGAAACCACGGAAAGTCACGATCGCGCCGGCGCTCGATGAGCTGCATCAGGCATTCATCGAGGATAGACGGGTCGCAGCGGCGCACCAGGTTCTCGGCATGCACGCGCGCGGTGTAGGGCAGGGTGTCCCAGGCGCCGGGGCGCAGTGCATCGACCGCGGCGCGGGCGTCGACGTAGTCCAGCGTGGTGCCCGGGAGTTGTTTTCTGTGTCGTGAATTCATCGTGGCAAATCGGGAAGCGGCTTACTCGGAGCGGATGTCGTTGTCTTTCACGACCTTGGCGTAGCGCGGAATTTCGGCGCGAATCAGCGCGCCGAACTGTTCCGCCGTGCCGCCTGCAGCAGACACACCGGTGGGCTCCAGCTTGGCGTTGAGTTCGGGCGCCTTGAGGCCGGCGTCGAGCGCGCCGTTGAGCTTCGCGAGCACGGCGGGCGGCACGCCCTTGGGCGCGATCAGCCCGTGCCATGCCACCACGTCGTACTCGGGCAGGCCGCCGGCCTCGGCGATCGAGGGAATGTTGGGGTAGGCCTGCAGGCGCTGCGCAGTGGTCACCGCGAACGCACGCAGCCGGCCCGACTGCACGTGCGGCATCAAGGCCTCGGTGCCTGCGACCAGCATGTCCACGTTGCCTGCCACCAGGTCGGTGACAGCCGGCCCCGTGCCCCGGTACGGCACGTGCGTGGCCTTGACCTTGGCCATGCCGAACATGTACTCGGTCACGATGTGCAGGTGGCTGCCGTTGCCCGCCGAAGCGAAGGTCAGCTTGCCCGGGTTCTGGCGCCCGTAGTCGAGCAGCTCCTTCAGGTTCTTTGCAGGCACCTTGGCCGGGTTGACGCACAGCACGTATGCGCCCTTCGACAACTGGATCACCGGCGTCATGTCGGCGACCGGGTCGAAGCGCAGCTTGTACAGGGACGGGTTGACGGTGTAGCTCCCGGCAATCAGCAGCAGCGTGTAGCCGTCGCCGGGCGTGTGCAATGCGTACTCGGTGCCGAGCGTGCCGCCGGCGCCCGGCCGGTTGTCCACCACCACGGCCTGGCCCAGCCGCTGGCTGAGCACGTTCGACGCAACGCGCGCGATGAAGTCGGAGCCCCCGCCGGGTGCGAAGGGGCAGACGATCTTGAGCGACTTGGCCGGAAAGGCATCCTTGGCCCAGCCGGTGCGGGCGACGGGCAATGCCAGCCCGGCCAGGGCTGCTGATGAAAAGGCGCGGCGATTCAGGGTCATGCTGTTGTCTCCAGTGTTGTTGTGCATGCCTCCCGCGACGGCGTGCCATCGCGGTGGCAGGCGCTAGTTTGCGCCCGTATGGCAAACCCGCGACAAACGCTCGGAGACTCCTGCGCGGCTCAGATCCGCGCCTCGATCGGCACGAACTTCACGTCCTCGGGGCCGGTGTAGTTGGCGCTCGGGCGAATGATCTTGTTGTCTATGCGCTGCTCGATCACATGCGCGGCCCAGCCGCTGGTGCGCGCGATCACGAACAGGGGCGTGAACATCGCGGTGGGCACGCCCATCATGTGATAGCTCACGGCGCTGAACCAGTCGAGATTGGGGAACATCTTCTTGGCCTCCCACATCACCGATTCCAGCCGCTGCGCGATGTCGAACATCTTGGTCGAGCCGGCTTCGTCGGACAGCCGCCTGGCCACGCCCTTGATCACCACGTTGCGCGGATCGCTCACCGTGTAGACAGGGTGGCCGAAGCCGATCACCACCTCCTTGGCCTCCACGCGGCGGCGGATGTCGGCCTCGGCTTCGTCGGGCGAGTCGTAGCGCTTCTGGATCTCGAAGGCCACTTCGTTGGCGCCGCCGTGCTTGGGGCCGCGCAGCGCGCCGATCGCGCCCGCGATGGACGAATACATGTCGCTGCCGGTGCCGGCGATCACGCGCGCGGTGAAGGTCGAGGCGTTGAACTCGTGCTCCGCGTACAGGTTCAGCGAGGTGTGCATCGCGCGCACCCAGGCCTTGGAAGGCTTCTCGCCATGCAGCAGGTGCAGGAAGTGGCCGCCGATGGAGTCGTCGTCGGTCTCCACGTCGATGCGCTTGCCCTGCGTGCTCCAGTGATACCAGTACAGCAGCATCGAGCCGAGCGAAGCCATCAGGCGGTCTGCGATGTCGCGCGCGCCGGGCAGGTTGTGGTCGTCTCTCTCGGGCAGGATGCAGCCCAGCGCCGAGACGCCGGTGCGCATCACGTCCATCGGGTGGGCGCCGGCGGGCAGGCTCTCCAGCGCGTCCTTCACGTTCGCCGGCAGGCCGCGCATGGCCTTCAGGCGTGCCTTGTAGGCCTTGAGCTCGGCACGCGTGGGCAGCTTGCCGTGCACCAGCAGGTGGGCGATTTCTTCGAATTCGCAGACCTCGGCGATGTCCAGGATGTCGTAGCCGCGGTAGTGCAGGTCGTTGCCGGTGCGGCCCACGGTGCACAGCGCCGTGTTGCCCGCGGTCACGCCCGACAGGGCGACGGACTTCTTGGCCTTGAAGCCGGCCGGTGCGGCGATCTCGGTCGTGGGGGTCATGAGGGTCGTGGTGGTCATGCGGCTTCCTTGTCCAGATAAGAGCGATCGATGGCGGCGGGGCGGCCGGCGGCATCGACCGCCACCATCTCGAACACGCCCTTGAGGACTTCTTCCGCCGGAACGCCCGGCACGTCGGCCAGGCCGGTCACGCACACGGTCATCGAACAGCGGCCGATGCGGCTGACCCATCCGCGCAGGACGAGTTGATAGCCCACCGGCACGGGCGAGAGAAAGCTGACGCTGGTCACCTCGGCCATCACCACTTCGCGCTGCGCCAGGCCGCGCGCCGCCAGGAAGGCCGCCTTGCTCATGAGCTGCAGGCCCTGGCCGGCGAAGAGCGTGCCGCGGTGATTGGCATGCACCGGCAGCACCAGTTCGCGGAGTTCGGTTGTTCCAACGGGTGTCGTCATGGTTCGCAATCTACGCAGAAAGCAACGACTGCAGAAGGACTGAAAGGGCGAACTCCTGCGAACGGGAGCAGGCAGATTTGCGAATGCTGCGAAGTTCAGCGACTGGAGCCGCGAGCCATACTTGGCGAATGGCTCGATGTCTTGAGCCCTATTGCCTGATGCTCTGGAAAGCACCGGGCATCTAGGCGCCTCGCGGTTCCTGCACGATCAGCGCGTGACGAATCTTCTGCGCCAGTTCGAGCAGAGCGGGCGCCAGCTCGCGCGATACGACGGCGATCGACTCCTCGGTCGAGACGCTGACATTCAGCACGTAGATGACGTCGTCCATCTGCAGTGGCGTGGCCAGCGCCACCACCTCGGGTTGCCAGGCCGCGGCGCAGTACCCCTTGGCATGCACGTCCGCCCACGCCTGCTTGATCTCTGTCTCCATCTTGCGCCAGTGCCTGCGGCGTTGCGCGAACAGTTCCATCAGCCTGGCGCGGCGAGGTTGCGAAGCGACCGCCAGGTAAGCCCTGCCCAGCGACGTGAGTTCCATCGGCACACGCTGGCCCGAAACCACGTGCCGGAGCGCTACGCGCTTGGCATAGCGAATGGATTCAAGGTAAACCATCTCGTCCCGGTCCGGCGCGGCCAGTCCGACGTTGATGCGCTTTTGCAGCGCCAACTCGCGCATGTGCGGTGTTGCTGCCTGTAGAACACGCGATCCGGTGCGCATCGCGTGCGACAAGCTCAACACGGCGGGCGCCAGGCGATAGGCGCGTTCGATGCTGTCCAGCTGCAGCATGCCCGCACCCACCAGCGTCTGCGTGAGTCTGCTGACCGTGGACTTGGAAAGTCCGGTGCGCTCGGCCAGTTCGCCATTGCCCAACAGCTCGGAGCCTGGCCGGAATGCACGCAGGATTTCGATGCCTCGCTCCAGCGATCGATTGGCAGGTGATCGTCCGGGTTTGTGGTCGAGATTGAAGTTGGGAAGTTCGGTCATGGGAGCCTTGCGGACAGGCGACGCGTGGATTCACCGTGAATGGATCGAATCGAAGTATCCATTGCCTGTGTTCCATCCAGTGGAATTGCAATCACCTTTGCGAGCCGCTTGATCCTAGAGTTCAGCTGTCACGCGCTGCAGCTCGGGCATGTGACGGACTTTCAAATCAAACAGTTCTGGAGACATCAGACCATGGCAGCCCCTTCCACCGGGCGAGCACGCGTGCTCGCCTTCCTTCTCGCAGGCTTCGCAGTCGTCGGCACGGCCTTCGCCTACCCCGACAAGCCCATCCGTTTCGTCGTGCCCTTCGCGCCGGGCGGAGGCACCGACCTGATTGCTCGCACGCTGGGCGCGGAAATGTCCAAGGACCTCGGGCAACCGGTCATCATCGACAACAAGCCGGGCGCGGGAACACTGATCGGCACGGACAACGTGGCCAAGAGCGCGCCCGACGGCTACAGCGTCGTGGTCGCCTCGTTCGCCCACGCCGTCAATCCATCGCTGCAGCCCAAGCTTTCGTATGGCAGCAACAAGGCCTTTGCGCCGGTCATCCTCGTCGGTCGCGGACCCAACGTGCTGGTGGTGCGCCCCGACAGTCCCTACAAGTCCGTGGCCGATCTGCTCACCGCCGCGAAGGCCAATCCCGGCAAGCTGACTTTCGCATCGCAGGGCGCGGGCACCTCCGCCCATCTGGCCGGCGAGATGTTCGCCAACCTCGCCAAGGTCAAGCTCTCGCACATTCCCTACCGGGGCGCAGGTCCCGCGCTGACCGATCTGCTGGGCGGCCAGGTCGACATGATGTTCGCCACCGCAGCGGCCGTGTCCACCTTCGTCGACAGCGGCAAGCTGCGCGCCCTTGGCGTGACCACGGCTGAGCCCTCGCCGGCATTCAAGGGTGTGCCGGCCATTGCGGCCAGCGTGCCGGGCTACCTGGTGGAGAGCTGGTACGGCCTGTTCGTGCCGGCCGGTACGCCGCCAGCAGTCGTCGAGCGCCTCAACGCCGCCGGCCGCAAGGCCGCCCGTGCACCCGACTTCGTGCGAAAGATCGAACACGAAGGGCTGGTCATCAACGCCGGGCCGCCGGCTGAACTGGACAACTACGTGCGGGCCGAAGAAGAACGGTGGGCGCGCGTCATCAAGGAAAACGGCATCAAGGCCGATTGAACTGCGGCCATCGGCCGCCCAGGAAAAAGCACATGACATACACCCTCATCGACTTTCAGGTGACGGACGCCATCGCGACCGTGACATTCAACCGCCCGGACAAGCGCAACGCCATGAGCGACGACATGCGCACGGAATTCATCGACGTGCTGGAGCACGTGGCCGCCGACAGGGCCATCAGGGCAATGGTGCTGACCGGTGCAGGCAAGGGTTTCTGCGCCGGCGGGGACATCGGCGGAATGCAGAAGCGCATGAACGCTCCGGCAGGTGAAGTGGGGTTCAACGGCTGGCATCGCCAGCAGCGCGTGCATCACGTGCAGGCCTTGCTGCACACCATGCCCAAGCCGGTGATCGCAGCGGTCAACGGCGCTGCCTCCGGTCTGGGGGCGGACACCGCGATGGCCTGCGACTTCATCATTGCCAGCGAATGGGCCAGCTTCGCCTGGAGCTATGTGCTGCGCGGCATCATTCCCGATGGCGGCGGCATGTACTTCCTGCCGCGCCGCGTAGGCCTGCCCAAGGCCAAGGAGCTGATCTTCACCGGCCGCCAGGTCAAGGTGGACGAAGCCCTCTCGCTGGGCATCGTGGACCGCAAGACCGGCGCGGACACGCTGCTCGCCGACGGGCGGGCGTGGGCGGTCGAACTCTCGTCTGCGTCTTCCACTGCGCTCGCGCTGACAAAGACCATCCTGAACCAGAGCTTCGAGCTGACCTCGCACGACGTGTTCGCACAGGGCAGCCAGGCGCAGGGGATCTGCTACACCAGCAGCGAGCACCGTGCTTCGGTGGAAGCTTTTCTGGCCAAGACGGCCTCCAGGGACTGAGCCATGAACGAAGCCATCGCCAAGCTGCTGTCGCCGCGCAGCGTCGCCGTCATCGGTGCCTCGGCAGACCCCAGGAAAACCACCGGTCGCCCTGTGGCCTATCTGCAGAAGCACGGTTTTGCAGGCCGCATCATGCCGGTGAACCCGAAGGTCGAGCGCATCGGCGAACTGCCGTGCTACGCCGACATCGCTTCGCTTCCGGAAGTGCCCGACGTAGCCGTCGTGCTGCTGGGAGCCGAGCGCGCGCACCTGGCGGTGAAGGAGCTGTCGGCACGTGGCTGCGCCGCCGCCATCGTGCTGGCCAGCGGCTACACCGAAACCGGCGAGGAAGGCGCGCGGCGCCAGCAGCAGTTGATCGAGGCAGCAGGGACGATGCGCATCCTGGGTCCCAACACCATCGGGCTCGTCAACCTCACGGACAACATCGTCCTGTCGCCGTCCGGAGCGCTGGAGATGGATGAGTTCCAGGCCGGCGGGATCGGCGTGGTCTCGCAAAGCGGGGGCATCCTGGGCTCGCTGCTGTCGCGCGCCTCGGCGCGCGGCATCGGCCTGTCGAAGCTGATCTCCACGAGCAACGAGGTCGACCTGGAACTGGCCGACTTCATCGACCACCTGGCCGACGACCCGGCCACCAAGGTGATTGCGCTGTATGTCGAAACCGTGCGCGACCCCGCGAAGTTCCGCGCGGCCTGCCTGAAGGCCGCACGCATGGGCAAGCCGGTCGTGGCCTTCAAGATCGGCCGCTCGGAGGCGGGCGCCAAGGCCGCCGTGTCCCACACCGGTGCCATGGCGGGTGCCGACAGCATGTATGACGCGCTGTTCAGGCAGGTCGGCGTGATCCGGGCGCAGAGCTTCTCGGATCTGCTGGACATTCCTGCCGCGCTGTCCACAGGCCGCAAGCTGCGCGGCGGGCGCGTCGCCATCCTCACTTCCACGGGCGGCGCCGGCACGCTGGTGTCTGACGACCTGGGCGTGGCGGGCTTCGATACGCCCGCGCCCGACGAGGCCACCGCCAATGCACTGCGCGCGCTGCAGACCGGCAGCGAGGCCGTGCTGGACCGCAACCCCATCGACGTGACGCTCGCCGGCCTGCGCCCCGACCTGCTGCGCGGCGCCATCGATGCACTGCTGGCAAGCCCGAGCTATGACGCGCTGGTGATCATCGTCGGCTCCTCCAGCCTGGCCATGCCCGAACTGCTGGCCGGCGCCATCCAGGAATGCCTGCCGAATTCCGACAAGCCGGTGATGGCCTACGTGAGCCCGCATGCGCCCGAAGTGGGAGCGCTGCTCACGCGCCGCGGCGTGCCTGCATTCACCGCAGCCGAGAGCTGCACCGCCGCGCTGGCCGGCATGCTGCGCGTGCAGCGCTTCGTGGCGTCCGGGGAAGACGCCGCGGCCTTGCCGCCGGTGGAGCCCGGCGAACTGCCCTCCGGTTCGCTCGACGAGGCGCAGGCCAAACAGTTGTTCTCGCGCTTCGGCGTGCCTTGCGCCGCGGAACGCGTGGTCGCTTCGCCAGCCGCGGCGGAAGCCGCCGCGCGCGAACTGGGTGGGCGCGTCGTGCTCAAGATCCTGTCGTCCGAGATCACGCACAAGAGCGACGTGGGCGGCGTTGCCGTCGGGCTGGACGGTGACACCATCGGCGAGCGCATCGGCCGCATGGCGGCTGACGTGAAGGCCCGCACCGGCGTGCATCCGCAGCGCTTTCTCGTGCAGGAGATGGTTGCGGGCGGCACGGAACTGATCCTGGGAATGCACCGCGATGCGCTGGGCACGGCCATCCTGCTGGGCATGGGCGGCGTGACGGCGGAGCTTTTCAAGGACACCACCATGCGGCTGCTGGCGCAGGACGCGCGTGGCTTGAAGCCGCTCGGCCGCGCCGAGGCGCTCTCGATGGCGCACGACCTCAAGACCTGGCCGCTTCTGGATGGTTTCCGTGGACGGCCCAAGGCCGACATCGAGGCCTTGGTCGATGCGATCGTCGCCTTCTCGAGGATGGCGGCGCAGCTTGGCGAGCGTCTGGTCGAGGCCGAGATCAACCCCGTCTTCGTGCTGCCGCAGGGGCAGGGCGTGCGCGCCGCCGACGGCGTGGTCGTGCTGGCCTGAGCGACAGGCCCGGCTCTTCTTTTCCTCTTCTTCTCGAACCGATCGGACATCCCGTGTACGCCACCGAAGTATTCGCCCGCTACGCCACCGAATTCCGCCAGGCCCGGCTGGGCGACGAGGTACTGCACCACGCCAAGCGCGCCGTGATCGACTGGCATGCCGCGCTGTTCCCCGGCCTGGAAGTTGCGCCCATGCCGCAGCTTCGCGCGCTGCTTGCCGACGATCTCGACCGTGGCCGTGCGCGCCTGCCCGATGGCCGCCCGGCGCCGGCACGCGCGGCCGCCCTGCTCAACGGCACGGCGGCCCACGCGGCCGAGGTGGACGACAGCTTCCGCGATGCCATGTACCACCCCGGTGCGGCCACGGTGGCGGCCGCGCTGGCCATCGCGCAGGACCGGGGCGCCAGCGGCCTTGAATTCCTGCGCGGCGTGGTGCTCGGCTACGAGGTCTCGACCCGCATCGGTGTGGCGATGGGGCGGGCGCACTATCGCCATTGGCACAACACCGGCACCGTGGGAACCTTTGGCGCGGCCGCTTCCGCCGCCGGCCTGCTGGGGTTGCACGGCGCGCCCTTCGCCCATGCGATGGCTACGGCCGCCACCTTTGCAGCGGGGCTGCAGCAGGCCTTCCGCATGGATTCGATGTCCAAGCCCCTGCATGCGGGGCGTGCTGCCGAAGGCGGCGTGCTCGCCGCGCAACTGGCCGCGCAGGGTGTGACGGGCTCGCTGGACGTGCTCGAGGGCGAGGCGGGCTTCGGCCGCGCCATGAGCGACGGTCCGGACTGGTCGGCGGTGGGCGACACGCTGGGGCGCGACTTCCACATCACCCGGCTGACCTTCAAGAACCACATCGGCTGCGGCCATGCCTTCGCTGCCATCGACGGGGCCCTGGAACTGGCGCGCCAGCATGGCCTGCGGGCTGCGGATATCCGCAGCGTCCACGTGGCCACCTATGGTCCCGCGCTGGACATCGCCTGCTACGAAGATCCGCGCACCGAGAACGAGGCGCGCTTCAGCCTGCGCTTCGTGGTGGCCACGGCGCTGGTGCATGGCAGCGTGCGGCTCGCGGCGTACACGCCCGAGCGGCTGGCGGATGCCGACACGCGCGCGATGATGGCGCGCATCACGGCCGTGGTCGATCCCGGGATCGACGCCGCCTTCCCGGGCCGCCGCTCTGCCCGGGTGGAGATCGAGACGATCGACGGCCAGCGCCACGTCTGGCTCCAGCCCGACCGCAAGGGCGACCCCGAACTGCCGCTGTCGGACGCGGAGCTGGAAGACAAGCTGCTGGAACTGGCGGCGCCGGTGATCGGCACCGAGCGAGCGCGGACGCTGCTGCGCAACATCTGGTCGCTGGAGCAGGCGGGCGACCTGCAGGGACTGGGAGGCTGAGGTCGCGCAGGCCGGCTTCGCAGCCTTCGCTGTTCACCCAGGATTTTCGAAATTTTTTGGAACTCCATTTTTTGAGGGCCAGTAAAGTACCGGGCAATTTTTGAACTCTATTTGTTTGTTTTGAACTCCATCAGCTTCGACCACACCCGCTTCGACGCCGCCATCGTCGACCTCGACGGCACCATGGTCGACACGCTCGGCGACTTTGCTGCGTCGCTGAACCGCATGCTCGACGACCTCTCGCTGCCGCATGTGGCGCCTGCCGCCATCGAGACGATGGTGGGCAAGGGCTCGGAGCACCTGATTCATTCCGCGCTCGTGCATGTGATGGCGCCAGATGCTGCTGCCGATGCGAAGGCACGGGCCTTGTTCGACCGCGCATGGGAGCGCTACCAGCACCACTACCTCGCCATCAACGGACAGCACTCGGCGGTGTACCCCGGCGTGATCGACGGGCTGAAGGCGTTGCGCGCAAGCGGCCTGCGGCTGGCCTGCCTTACCAACAAGCCGACGTCGTTCGCAAAGCCATTGCTGGTCGACAAGGGCCTCGACGGTTTCTTCGAGCTGGTGTTCGGTGGCGATGCCTTCGAGCGCAAGAAGCCCGATCCGATGCCGCTGCTGAAGACCTGCGAAGCGCTGGGCACCACGCCCGCGCGCACGCTGATGATTGGCGACTCGAGCAACGACGCGCGCGCCGCACGCGCCGCGGGCTGCCCCGTTGTGCTCGTGACCTACGGCTACAACCACGGTGAGCCGGTGCGCGGCGTCGATGCCGACGGCTTCGTCGATTCGCTGGCCGAGCTTGCTCCGGCTGCGTTGCGGTAGCGGCCCTTCTTATTGCTTGCCGAGCAGCGCGTCCTTCAGCTTCCAGTCGGCCGGGTTCGGCCCCAGCCAGATGCGCAGCAGCGCATTGAAGAAGGCCGGCTCCTTCACCGGGTCGGGCTGAGGCACGCCGCGCACCGTGATCACCGTGCCGGTGCCGGGAAGCCAGTCGATGGTGAAGGTGTCGCCAGTCTTCAGCTGTTTCTGGTCCGCGAACATCTGGCCCATGCGCAGCAGGCCCGGAATGAGGTTGACCATTTCGCTCTTGGGCGAGTTGTCTTCCACGCCCTTTGTGAAGAGCTTGCCGAGTTCGTTCGCGTCGATGTCGCGCAGCATGGTGATGGCCACGCGCTTGGGGCCCGGCGCGGCCAGGGCCTCTTCGGTGGTCGACACCTTCTTGCCCACGTACAGGCCGGCCGTGTAGACCTTGAAGATGGCCTTGTAGCGGATGCCCGCGCCATTGAGCACCAAGGGGCTGCCGCGCAGATCCATCTGGTCTTCGAGCTTGACGCCGGCCACGTCGACCTGCGCGGCCGAGGCGCCGAGGGCGGTGGCCAGGCAGGCGGCCAGGGCGAGGCGGGAGAAGAGCACGGTCGGAAGCGAAAGAGCGGTCAACGGAGTCTCCTTGGAGTTTTGCGAACGGTCGTGCGAATGTATCTTTTTGTTTTACGTTCACGGCTTCGGGGGAACCCTGAAAGCGGCCAATGAAGACGACCGTTGCACGCTTTGGCGTTTTCGTGGGCTAAACTCCGCGCCTCATATGTTCGTTCATCACATCATTCAAACAGGTGAAGGCAGCCGGGGAGCCTGGCCCTGGCGTCGCCATACTTCGCTGACTGTTTGATTGCACGGCGCACGCCGTGCGCCCGCGGTTCCGAGTCGATACACACTACGACGCCGGACCACCCGTGAATGACCTTGCCGCCGGCCGAAGGAGCGCCGCAGGCAACTGGAGAACGAATCCGTGATCACCGAACTTGAATTCAAGAGCCTCAGCGCCCAGGGCTACAACCGCATTCCGCTGATGGCCGAGGCCTTTGCCGACCTCGAGACGCCTCTTTCCCTCTACCTCAAGCTGGCCCATTCGCAGGGCGGCGGCAAGCACAGCTTTCTGCTCGAATCGGTGGTGGGCGGCGAGCGCTTCGGGCGCTACAGCTTCATCGGACTTCCGGCTCGCACGCTGCTGCGCGCCAGCGGCTTCGGCGCCGAGGCCGTCACCGAAGTGGTGACCGACGGGCAGGTGGTCGAGACTGCAAAGGGCAACCCGCTCGACTTCGTGGCCGAGTACCAGAAGCGATTCAAGGTTGCGCTGCGGCCCGGCTTGCCGCGCTTCTGCGGTGGCCTTGCCGGCTACTTCGGCTACGACACCGTGCGCCACATCGAGCGCAAGCTCGAAAAGAGCTGCCCGCCCGACACGCTGGGATGCCCCGACATCCTGCTGCTGCAGTGCGAGGAGCTGGCCGTCATCGACAACCTGTCGGGCAAGCTTTACCTCATCGTCTATGCCGATCCGAAGCAGCCCGAGGCCTATGCCGTGGGCAAGCGCCGCCTGCGCGAGCTGAAGGAAAAGCTCAAGTACTCGGTGAGCGCCCCCGTCGTGAAGCCCACGCAGCCGCATCCGCCGGAGCGAAGCTTTGCCAAGGCCGACTACCTTGCGGCCGTCGAGCGCGCCAAGGAAATGATCGCCGCCGGCGACTTCATGCAGGTGCAGGTGGGCCAGCGCATCAGCAAGCGCTACACCGAGTCGCCGCTGTCGCTGTACCGCGCGCTGCGTTCGCTGAACCCGTCGCCCTACATGTACTACTACAACCTTGGCGACTTCCACGTGGTGGGCGCTTCGCCCGAGATCCTGGTGCGTCAGGAAAACACGGGCGAGGGCGAACAGAAGATCACCATCCGCCCGCTGGCCGGTACGCGCCCCCGCGGCGCATCGATCGAGCTCGACAAGGCGGCGGAGGAAGAACTCATCAACGACCCGAAGGAGCGCGCCGAGCACGTGATGCTGATCGACCTCGCGCGCAACGACATCGGCCGCATCGCCAAGACCGGCACGGTGAAGGTGACGGAAGCCTTTGCGGTGGAGCGCTACAGCCACGTGATGCACATCGTGAGCAACGTCGAAGGCACGCTGAAGGACGGCATGACCGCCATCGACGTGCTCAAGGCTACCTTCCCGGCGGGCACGCTGACCGGCGCGCCGAAGGTGCATGCGATGGAGCTCATCGACCAGTTGGAGCCGACCAAGCGCGGGCTGTATGGCGGCGCGTGCGGCTACATCAGCTACGCGGGCGACATGGACGTGGCCATTGCCATTCGCACCGGCATCGTGAAGGACCAGATGCTGCACGTGCAGGCCGCGGCCGGCGTGGTGGCCGACTCGGTGCCCGAGCTGGAGTGGAAAGAAACTGAAGCCAAGGCGCGCGCACTCCTGCGTGCCGCCGAACTGGTCGAGGAAGGCCTGGAATGAGCACCGCACCCGATATTCAGAACGACTTCTCGCACGAGATCATCGGCGCGGCCGTCGAGGTGCAGCGCGTGCTCGGCACGGGGCTCGATGAAGGGGCCTATGCGGCTGCGCTGGCCATCGAGCTCGCCGAGCGCGAGATCGGCTTCACGCGCGACGTGGCGCTGTCGGCCAGCTACAAGGGCCGCTCGCTCGGCGAGGTGTACCGTGCGGGCTTCGTGATCGAGCAATCTGTCATCGTCGAACTCAAGGCGGTCGACGTGCTGACCGACCTGCATCGTGCGCAGGTGCTTGCCGCGCTGCGCCTGTCGGGCCTCAAGCTGGGCCTTCTGATCAACTTCAACGTGTTCCCCGTCGTCAAGGGCGTGCACCGGATTGTGAGCAAGCCATGAAACTGCTGATGATCGACAACTACGATTCCTTCACCTACAACATCGTCCAGTACTTCGGCGAGCTGGGTGCGGACGTGCAGGTGCACCGCAACGACGAGATCACGGTGGAGCAGATCGGCGAGCTGATCGCCTCCGGCGTGACGCGGCTGGTGGTGTCGCCCGGGCCGTGTTCGCCGGCGGAAGCGGGTGTTTCGGTGGCGGCCATCGAGGCCTTCGCGGGCAAGCTGCCCATTCTTGGCGTGTGCCTGGGCCACCAGGCCATCGGCGCGGCCTTCGGCGGCAAGATCGTGCGCGCGCAGCAGCTCATGCACGGCAAGACCAGCGAGATCACGACCACGCAAGAAGGCGTGTTCGCGGGTCTGCCCGAGAAGTTCATCGTCAACCGCTACCACTCGCTTTCCATCGAGCGCGAGAGCTGCCCGAAGGCACTGGCTGTCACCGCATGGACCGATGACGGCGAGATCATGGGGGTGCGGCACACCGGATTCGCGCATGACGTGCGCATCGAAGGCGTGCAGTTCCATCCCGAATCCATCCTGACGGAGCACGGCCACGCCATGCTCAAGAACTTCCTGGACTGAGCCACCATGAACGATCGCACTTCCCTCGTCGACCTGCGCAGCGACACCGTCACGCAACCCACGCCCGCGATGCGGGAGGCCATGATGGCGGCGCCGCTGGGCGACGACGTCTTCGGCACCGACCCGAGCGTCAATGCGCTGCAGGAAAAGATTGCCACGATGCTGGGCTTCGAGGCTGCGCTGTTCGTGCCCACCGGCACGCAGAGCAACCTGTGCGCGATTCTTTCGCACTGCGGCCGCGGCGACGAATACATCGTCGGCCAGCAGGCGCACTGCTATCGGTGGGAAGGCGGCGGCGCGGCGGTGTTCGGCAGCGTGCAGCCCCAGCCGCTCGACCACGCGCCCGACGGCACGCTGCCGCTGGCGCAGATCGAGGCGGCCATCAAGCCCGATGACGCGCACTTCGCGCGCACGCGGCTGCTGGCGCTGGAGAACACGCTGGGCGGCAAGCTGCTGCCCTTCGAGTACGTGCAGGCTGCGACCGATCTGGCGAAGAGCAAGGGGCTGCAGCGGCATCTGGACGGCGCACGGCTCTTCAATGCGGCGACCGCGCAGGCGGCGTTGAACAAGCGCAGCGACATCCGCGCGGAGGCGCGCCGCATCGCGCAGTGCTTCGACAGCGTGTCGGTGTGCTTCAGCAAGGGGCTGGGAGCGCCCATCGGCTCGGCGCTGGTGGGGTCGCGTGAATTCATAGCACGCGCACATCGCATTCGCAAGATGGCAGGCGGCGGCATGCGGCAGGCCGGGCTGCTGACTGCGGCTGCATCGCATGCGCTCGATCACCACATCGATCGCCTGGCCGACGACCATGCATTGGCACAGCGGCTTGCACAAGGGCTCGAAGGCATCGAGGGCCTGACGGTCGAGGCGCCGCACACGAACATCGTGTTCGCGGATCTCACCGGGGCTGCGCAGGCGCGTTCGTCGGAACTGATTGCGAGCCTGAACCAGCAAGGCATCCTGGCGACGGGGCTTTACCGGTTGCGCTTCGTGACGCACCTCGACGTCGATGCCGCCGGCGTCGACCGGGCCGTCGCCGGGATCCGCGCCTTCTTCAACGCCTGAGCCCTGCGAGGACGCGATGCCTGATCTTCCCCATCTGCTCGCTTTCATCGCCGCCGGCTGGCTGCTGAACCTCACGCCCGGGCCCGACGTGCTGTACGTCGTGACGAATTCGCTGCGCTCCGGCGTGCGCGCCGGCATCGTGGCGGGGCTGGGCATCACGGCCGGCTGCTTCGTTCACATCTTTGCCGCCGCAGTCGGCGTCGGCACCCTGATGGCGACATCGGCGGCGGCCTTCACGGTGCTCAAGTACATCGGTGCGGCGTACCTGCTGTATCTGGGCGTGCGCATGCTGCTGTCGCGCGCGGCGCCGCCTGCAGATCTCGACAAGGCGGCCGCCGATGCGGGCGGGGAGCGCAGTCTCAAGGCGATCTTTCTCGGGGGCTTCTGGACGAACGTGTTGAACCCCAAGGTCGCGCTGTTCTTCCTGGCCTTCGTGCCGCAGTTCATCGCGCCGGGCACCGACAACAAGGCGTTGGCCTTCGTGCTGCTGGGCGTGCTGTTCAACCTCAATGCCATTCCCGTCAACGTGGGATGGGCCTTGGCCGCAGGCTGGATGGCGCACCGCAGCGCCGTGCAGAAGGGCATGCACTGGCTCGACCGCGCCGCCGGCGTGCTTTTCATCGGCTTCGGCCTCAAGCTCGCGTTCACCGACGCGCCCGCCGTTCGCGTCGGCCGCTGATTCACTCTCGAGGAGACTTTCCATGATCACCCCCCAGGAAGCGCTGCAGCGCACCATCGAACACCGCGAAGTCTTCCACGACGAGATGCTGCACATCGTGCGCCTCATCATGAGCGGCGAGTGCTCGCCCGTGATGATGGCCGCGCTGATCACCGGCCTGCGCGTGAAGAAGGAAACCATCGGCGAGATCACCGCCGCCGCGCAGGTGATGCGCGAGGTGTCGACCAAGGTGCCCGTCGCGGACACGACGCACCTCGTGGACATCGTCGGCACGGGTGGCGATGGCTCGCACACCTTCAACATCTCGACCTGCTCGATGTTCGTGGCGGCCGCGGCGGGCGCCAAGGTGAGCAAGCACGGCGGTCGCAGCGTGTCGAGCAAGTCGGGCAGTGCCGACGTGCTGGAGTCGCTGGGCGTGAACATCAACCTCAAGCCCGAGCAAATCGCGCGCTCGATCGAGGAATGCGGCATCGGCTTCATGTTCGCGCCGAACCATCATCCGGCGATGAAGAACGTCGCGCCGGTGCGCAAGGAGCTCGGCATCAAGACCATCTTCAACATCCTTGGGCCGCTGACCAATCCGGCCGGTGCGCCGAACATCCTGATGGGCGTGTTCCACCCCGACCTCGTGGGCATCCAGGTGCGCGCGCTGCAGCGGCTCGGCGCCGAGCATGCGGTGGTGGTCTACGGGCGCGACGGCATGGACGAGATATCGCTCGGTGCCGCCACCATGGTGGGCGAGCTGAAGGACGGCGAGATCCGCGAGTACGAACTGCATCCCGAGGACTTCGGCTTCCAGATGTCGAGCAACCGCGCGCTGCGCGTGGAAACGCCCGAGCAGTCGAAGACGATGCTGCTGGGCGTGCTCGACAATCAGGCCGGCCCTGCGCTCGACATCGTGCTGCTGAATGCTGGCGCGGCACTGTACGCGGCGAACGTGGTCGATTCGGTGCAAGCGGGTGTGGAGCGCTCGCGCAGCGCCATCGCTTCGGGCGCGGCGAAGGCCAAGCTGGCCGAGCTGATCAAGGCCTCCACGACAGTCTGAGTCCCAAGAAACCGGAAACCCCAGAAGCTATGTCCGACATCCTCGACAAGATCGTTGCCGTCAAGCACCAGGAGGTGGCTGCGGCCCTGAAGCGAGCGCCGCTCGAGGCCGTGCGCTTCGATGCCGAGAGCCGCGTGCTGACGCGCGACTTCGAAGGCGCCCTGCGCGCCAAGATCGCCGCCGGGCAGGCCGCGGTGATTGCCGAAGTCAAGAAGGCCAGCCCGAGCAAGGGCGTGCTGCGCGAAGACTTCATTCCGGCCGACATCGCCCAGAGCTATGCGGAGGGCGACGGCGAGATCAGCGCGGCCTGTCTTTCGGTGCTGACCGACAAGCAGTTCTTCCAGGGCGGCGTGGACTATCTCAAGCAGGCGCGCGCCTCGTGCGACCTGCCGGTGCTGCGCAAGGACTTCATCATCGATGCGTACCAGGTGTACGAATCGCGCGCGATGGGCGCCGATGCCATCCTGTTGATCGTCGCTTGTCTCGATGATGCGCAGATGAAGGACTACGAAGCCATCGCGCGCGGGCTGGGCATGGCGGTGCTGGTGGAGGTGCACGACGCGGCTGAGCTCGACCGTGCGCTCAGGCTGAAGACGGCGCTGATCGGGGTCAACAACCGCAATCTGCGCAACTTCGAAGTGTCGATCCAGGCGACCATCGACTTGCTGCCGAAGCTGCCTTCCGATCGTTTGCCGGTGACCGAGTCGGGCATCGGCACGCGCGAAGACGTCGCCACGCTACGTGCGGCCGGTGTCAACGCCTTCCTGGTCGGCGAAGCATTCATGCGCGCCAAGGAACCCGGCGAGGCCCTCGCTGCGTTGTTCAAATGAGCCGGCCCGATCAGCTGTCGAGCAGCGATCCTGCCGACTGGCCGGTGGCGCCTGGCTGGCAGCCACTGGTTGACGATTTCTTTGGCGGTGTCGTGGGACAAAAGCTGCTGGGCTTCTTGCGCGAGCGTCTCGATGCGGGGGCGGTGATTTTTCCGCCGCAGCCGCTGAGGGCGCTGGAACTCACGCCGCCGGAGGACGTGCGCGTAGTGATCCTGGGCCAGGACCCGTACCACGGGCGCGGCCAGGCCGAGGGGCTGGCGTTCTCCGTGGCGCCCGGCGTGGCACTGCCGCCTTCGCTGCGCAACATCTTCAAGGAGCTCCAGCGCGACCTGGGCACACCTCCGCCAGCGTTCCCGAATCCGGGCGGCAGTCTGGTGAAGTGGGCGATGCATGGCGTACTGCTGCTCAACACCTGCCTGACAGTCGAGGAAGCGCAGCCGGCCAGCCATTCCGGCCGTGGCTGGGAGGTGCTGACGGATGCCGTCATTCGCCATGTTTCAGACGGCGCAAAACCTGTTGTTTTTATGCTGTGGGGCTCGCACGCGCAGAGTAAGCGGGCGTTGATCGACGTTAAGCGCCATAAGGTGCTGATGTCGAATCATCCGTCCCCTCTTTCGGCGTTGCGCCCGCCCGTGCCGTTCATCGGCTGCGGCCACTTCGGTGAAGCGCGTGCGTGGCGGGAGGCCCAGCGGGCGGAGGGGTGAAGTTGGGCGATAATCGTAGGCTCACACCTTGAGCAGTTTCCCAGCATCTTCTGGATGCTTGGATTTCTGAGTAGTCACAAAACCGTGCTATATTTCGAGGTTCGCCGGAGAGGTGGCCGAGTGGTTAATGGCAGCAGACTGTAAATCTGCCCTCTTACGAGTACGCTGGTTCGAATCCAGCCCTCTCCACCAGCGATGAATTTGGTTTCTAAGAGCGATTGGATTTCGCGCTTTGGGTGCCTTGAGTGCCCCCGATGCGGGAGTAGTTCAATGGTAGAACCCCAGCCTTCCAAGCTGATGACGCGGGTTCGATTCCCGTCTCCCGCTCCAGAGACTCGGTTCATTGTTGAGGCGATGTGAATTCGTAACTTTGTTACAAATGCCCTTTTGGCTCAGTGGTAGAGCACTCCCTTGGTAAGGGAGAGGTCGCGGGTCCGATTCCCGCAAAGGGCACCAGTTTTTGGGGGTTGCAACGGCAGCTTTGCAACCCATCTGCATACGTTGGAAACGTTTTTTTCGGAGTCGAAAAATGGCAAAAGGTAAATTCACCCGCACCAAGCCGCACGTGAACGTGGGCACGATCGGTCACGTTGACCACGGCAAGACGACGCTGACGGCTGCGATCGCGACGGTTCTGTCGGCCAAGTTCGGCGGCGAAGCCAAGGCCTACGACCAGATCGACGCTGCGCCTGAAGAAAAGGCCCGCGGCATCACGATCAACACCGCGCACGTCGAGTACGAAACGGCCAACCGCCACTACGCACACGTCGACTGCCCCGGCCACGCCGACTACGTGAAGAACATGATCACCGGCGCTGCCCAGATGGACGGCGCCATCCTGGTGTGCTCGGCCGCCGACGGCCCGATGCCCCAGACCCGTGAACACATCCTGCTGGCTCGCCAGGTGGGCGTGGGCTACATCATCGTGTTCCTGAACAAGTGCGACATGGTCGACGACAAGGAGCTGCTCGAGCTGGTCGAAATGGAAGTTCGCGAACTCCTCGACAAGTACGAATTCCCCGGCGACGACACCCCGATCATCCATGGCTCGGCCAAGCTCGCCCTGGAAGGCGACAAGGGTGAACTGGGCGAAGGCGCCATCATGAAGCTGGCAGAAGCCCTGGACACGTACATCCCGACGCCCGAGCGCGCCGTGGACGGCACGTTCCTGATGCCCGTGGAAGACGTGTTCTCGATCTCGGGTCGCGG